>NZ_JBFTHJ010000002.1:0-595729 GCF_056394175.1 Pseudarthrobacter sp. 10T415
GGTGTGAGGTCGGCGTTGGCATGAGTAACGTAGGACACGAGGGCCTCCTGGGCATCGAGATGAGTGTGGTAACCCAAATCGATACCGGAGGCCCTCGCCCTTTACATCACGCCACGCTGTTCACAACGTCCGTGGGAATTACAGCTAGCGGCTAGTTCAGCAGCGCGTCCACAAACTGCTCGGCGTCGAACGGGGCGAGGTCGTCCGCGCCTTCGCCCAGGCCGATCAGCTTGACCGGGACGCCGAGGCTCTTCTGGATTGCGACGACGATGCCACCCTTGGCGGTGCCGTCCAGCTTGGTCAGGACGATGCCGGTGATGTTCACCACCTCGGCGAAGACCCGGGCCTGGTTGAGGCCGTTCTGGCCGGTGGTTGCATCCAGGACCAGCAGGACCTCGTCCACTTCGGCGAGCTTTTCCACCACGCGCTTGACCTTGCCAAGTTCGTCCATGAGGCCCACTTTGTTCTGCAGCCGGCCGGCGGTGTCGATCATGACGACGTCGACCTCCTGGTCGATGCCTGCCTTCACGGCTTCGTAGGCCACCGAGGCGGGGTCGGCCCCGTCAATGTCGGATTTGACCGTGGGAACGCCCACCCGCTGTCCCCACGTGGCCAGCTGTTCGGCGGCCGCGGCACGGAAGGTGTCCGCGGCACCGAGGATCACGTCCTTGTCCTCGGCCACCAGCATGCGCGCCAGCTTGCCCACCGTGGTGGTCTTGCCTACGCCATTGACGCCAACCACCATCATGACGGCCGGCTTGTCCCCGTGGCGCTGGACATTGAGGGTGCGGTCCATGGTGGGGTCGACCACCTTAATGAGTTCCTCGCGGAGCATGGCCTTGACGTGCTCCGGGCTGCGCGTGCCGAGCACCTTGACGCGTTCGCGGAGGGCATCCACCAGCTGCATGGTCGGTTCCGTGCCGAGGTCCGCCAGGAGGAGGGTTTCTTCCACCTCGTCCCAAACGTTTTCGTCGATCTTGTCGCTGGAAAGCAGCGCCAGCAGGCCCTTGCCCATGATGCTGTTGGACCGGACCAGGCGTTCGCGCAGCCGGGTCAGGCGGCCTGCTACGGGCAGGGGGGTTTCAACCGGAATGGTTTCCAGTCCGGCGGCATCGTCGGGGACCGTGGTGTCAACGCCGTCAAGGTCCGCTTCGGCGGGTGCTGTCCGCTCCGCCGGCCGCTCCGCCGTGGCAGTGTCGTCGGCCACGAGGGTGCCGCCACCGGGCCGGAGTTCGGGGTCGTTCGCGTCACGCGTTCCCGGGTAGCGGTTGATGTTCTTCCGCGTCTTCACCAGGACCGGGATCAGGGCTCCGACAACCACCAGGGCACCGAGAATGGACAGGATTATGGGAAGGATGTCATTCACTCCCCTAGCTTCTCACAACCGCCGGAGCCCTTTCCCGCTCCGGCAGGGAGCTGACCTGCCCTGACTCAGAGGTCCACCCGGCGGTTTCGCAGCGTCGGTCAGGCAACCACGTTCAGTTGTCGTTCCCCAGGCGCTGGCTGATCACCGTAGAGACACCGTCGCCGCGCATGGTGACTCCGTAGAGGGCGTCTGCCACTTCCATGGTGCGCTTCTGGTGGGTGATGACAATGAGCTGGCTGGACTCGCGGAGCTCTTCGAAGATGGTGATCAGCCGGCCCAGGTTGGTGTCGTCGAGGGCGGCCTCCACCTCATCCATGACGTAAAACGGGGAGGGCCGGGCCTTGAAGATGGCCACGAGCAGGGCCACCGCTGTCAGGGACCGCTCCCCGCCGGACAGCAGTGACAGCCGCTTGATCTTCTTACCCGCGGGACGGGCCTCCACTTCGATTCCTGTGGTGAGCATGTCTGCAGGGTCAGTCAGGACCAGCCGGCCTTCGCCGCCGGGGAACAGCCGGTCAAAGACCCGGACGAACTGTGCCTGGGTGTCCTCGAATGCCTCGGTGAACACCCGCTGGACCCTGTCGTCCACTTCCTTGATGATGTCCAGCAGGTCCTTGCGGCTGGCCTTGAGGTCCTCCAGCTGGGTGCTGAGAAACTGGTGGCGCTCCTCCAGCGCCGCGAATTCCTCCAGCGCCAGCGGATTGACCTTGCCCAGGCTGGACAGGTCGCGTTCGGCCTTCCGGAGGCGTTTCTCCTGTTCAGCCCTGACGAACGGCACGCCCTCGACGATGGCTTCACCGGTTTCGTCCACCGGCGCACGGAGGGCAGCCCATTTGTCACCCGTCTCCCCTGCCGGAACCGGAACCGCAACGTGGGGGCCAAACTCCGCCACCAGGGCGTCAGGGGTGATCCCGAGTTCATCGACGGACCGCGTTTCCAGGGCTTCGATGCGGGCGCGCTGCTGGGCCCTGGCGAGTTCGTCACGGTGGACGTTATCGGTCAGTTCGGCAAGCTCCTTTGCAAGCAGCTCGTTCGCGGCACGGAGTTCCTGCAGCTCCCGGTCCCGGCGTTCGCGGTTTTCTTCTGCCAGGTCACGCGCGTGCCGCGCCACGTCGACGGACACGTCCACGAAGTCCAGGGCCGAGTCCACTGCGGCCCGGACCGCGGCGGCCCGCCGGGCCTCGATGCGCCGGCGCCGCGCCCTTTCAGCTGCCTCCTCGCGGGCACGCCGTTCAGTGGCGGCGGCACGTTCCAGTGAGGCAACGCGGTTGCGTGTGGCCGCCACCTGCTCCTCGGTGCTCCGCAGCGACAACCGCGCCTCAACCTCGGCAGCACGGGCGGCCGAGGCAGCCGTCGCGAGGGCATCACGCTCCGCCGTTGACGGTTCCTGCTCGAGCGGCACCTCCTGCGCGGCGGCAAGCCGGGCGGTGATGGCCGCGAGCGCCTGCTCCTCGGACTCCACGTTGGCCTCGGCACGGGCCAGAGAGGCCGCCAGCCGGTCGCTTTCGCCTACGGCGCTGCGGAGTACTGAGTTGAGGTGTCCCAGCCGCTCGGCTACTGCGGCCAGCCGCGCGTCGGACTCGTGCAACCTGTCCAGGGCGGCATCCGCCTTTTCCTGCGCTCCGGCGCGCTTCGCCTCGGCGCCGGCCAGGGCGAACCTGTTGCGCTCCAGGGCCGCGGTTACCTGCCCAAGTTCCCTGTCGGCGTCGTCCACGGCGGCCTGGACTTCCAGGAGTGACGGAGCCTTCGCCGAACCTCCGGTAACGGACACGGCGGTGAAGACGTCACCCGCGTGGGTAACTGCTGTCAGGCCTGCCTGTTCCGCCACGAGCGCCGCGGCGGACAGGATGTCGGGTACGACGGCGGTCCGGCACAGCAGGTGCCGCACCAACGGGGTGTAAGCGTCGGCGGTGTCCACGAGTCCGGCGGCCAGAACCGCACCTGCGGGGAGTACAGGGGCGGGCGGAAGGTCTTCGTGCAAAGTGCCGGAGGGGGCCAGCAACAGCGAGGCCCGGCCGGCGTCGTCGTCCTTGAGCATCTGCAGGACGGACTCCGCGGTGGACGGGTCCTCGACCAGGAGCGCCTCGGAGGCTTCCCCGAGTGCCGCGGCGATGGCGGTTTCGAATCCGGCCCGCACCCGCAGCTCACCGGCGAGCGCGCCCTGGACCCCGCGAAGCCCGGACTGCAGGACGTGCCTGGCTGCGTCTTTCCGCTCCAGGCCGAGCTTCAGCGCCTCAAGGCGGGCTGCGAGGGCGTCGCGCCGGCGGATGCCTTCGTTGACTTCTGATTTGAGGTCCGAGATTTCCTGCAGCACGGTATCCAGCTCGTCGCTGGCGGCCTCGTATTCGGCGTCGAGGGATTCCTCGCCTTCCTCCACGCCCGCCACCTGGTTTTCCAGGGCGGTGAACTCTTCCTGTGCCCGGGCACGCCGCCCGGCGCCCGCGGCCAGCGACTCGCGCAGCCGGCCGAGTTCTGCCTGGGCGGACTCCACCCGGGAGCGGGCTGCTCCAACCTGGCCGGCGAGGCGCGCCAGGCCCTCCCTGCGGTCGGCGACCGCGCGCAGTTCACCGGTGAGCCGCTGGTCCTCGGCCTGGGCTGCACGCTCCGCTTCCGCTTTGGCCGCCGTTGCTGCTTCAAGGGCAGTCCGCCGGCCCGCGAGTGAGTGCTCAAGTCCGGCCAGTTCGCTGCCTACGCGCGCCGCCTGCCGGTCCAGCTGCTCGGGATCCCGGCCCCCGGACGGTGCGTCGTCCACGGATCCGAGCACGCGGCTCCGTTCCTGGGCCAGTGATCCGAGTGAACGGAGCCGCTCCCGTGCGGCGGTGAGCCGGTACCACGTGTCCCGGGCCGCGTTGAGGCGCGGCGTTGCCTCTGCTGCGAGCTGCTCCAGGGCTGCCTGTTGCCGGCGCCCGGACTCCAGTTCCTGCCCCACGATGGTGCGCCGCTCCTTCAGGGCGGCTTCGTCGGCGACGTCCTGCTCCAGGACCTGCTGCAGCTGCACCAGGTCATCGGCCAGCAGGCGGGCGCGGGCGTCCCGGACGTCGAACTGGACGCGCTGGGCGCGGCGTGCCACTTCGGCCTGCTTGCCCAGCGGCGTGAGCTGCCGGCGGATCTCGCCCGTCAGGTCCGAGAGGCGCTGCAGGTTCGCCTGCATTGCCTCGAGTTTGCGCACCGTCCGTTCCTTGCGCCGGCGGTGTTTGAGGATGCCGGCGGCTTCTTCGATGAAGCCCCGGCGGTCCTCGGGGGTGGCGTGCAGGACCCGGTCCAGCTGGCCCTGGCCCACGATGACATGCATTTCCCGCCCCATGCCGGAATCGGAGAGCAGTTCCTGGATGTCGAGCAGGCGGCAGCCGGCACCGTTGATGGCGTACTCCGAGCCACCTGTGCGGAACAGTGTCCGGGAGATGGTGACTTCGCTGTACTCAATGGGCAGGGCGCCGTCAGTGTTATCAATGGTCAGCGACACGTGTGCCCGTCCCAGCGGAGGGCGGCCGGAGGTGCCGGCGAAAATCACGTCCTCCATTTTGCCGCCGCGGAGGGTCTTGGCGCCCTGCTCCCCCATCACCCAGGCCAGTGCGTCCACCACGTTGGACTTACCGGAGCCGTTGGGGCCCACCACGGCAGTGACTCCCGGTTCGAAGTCGAAGGTGGTGGCGGAGGCAAAGGACTTGAACCCCCGGACGGTCAGGCTTTTGAGGTGCAAGGCTTTTCGGGTCTCCTGGACGGGGCTGGGCGGCTGCTTGGCGGTCCTAAATCTACCGGGTTGCCGCCGAAAGTCCCGGATCCGGCGCCGCCTGTCCCGCCCGGCCCTGCAGGAATCCGCCGGCAGTTGGGCCAGGACGCGTCATCGGACCACGGCCGGAGACCAGGCATGCTCGATGAAGAGTTCGGGTGTCGCTCCGGGCCGTGCGGACAGGGACCAGATGTCGCTGTCCTGGCCGGTGTCATCGCGGGGAAGGCCATAGAGGATGGTGTTGCCGTCCAGCCATTCGATCTGGTCGTCAATGTTCCGCTGTTCGTCCAGCACGGTGACGTTCCCCGTGGCGAGGTCCAGCACGGCGGGGTGGCGATCACCAACCAGGGTCCCCGAGTCACTTTTCTTGAACGCGATCCGCTTGCCGTCCGGGGAGATGGACGGGCATTCCACCCCTGAGGCAACCACTGTCAGCGTCCGCTCTGCCAGGTCGCCGCGGACCAGCCAGATGTTCCCCTGGGATGAGGCGGTGGCGTAGAAATCGTTGGGCGAGCCCGGGACGAACGTCACGCCCCAGATGTTCCGGTCTGTGGCCTTGATCCGGGTTCCGTCCGACATCAGGGCGAAGGTCTCGAGGTTTCCGTGGACGGTGCCGTCTGCGCCGCGGATCACGGTCTCCGTGGAGAACCCGGCGGATGCGTAGGAGTGGCCGGCGACGAAGACGGTGCTGGCAACGAGGTCTCCGTCGGGACTGATCCGGGTCCGGCTGGGGATGCCCCCGAGTGCCCAGCCCTGCAGCGGCTGAAGCGCAGGGCCAAAAAGGCCTGCCTCGAATCTGGTGGGAATCCCGCTCTGCGTCGCCAGGCAGCTGACAATCTGCCGGGTGGCATAGACGCGGTCGCATGCGTGGCCGGAGAGGAACCGTTCCCCCGACGGATTGGCGAGTGGTGCAAAGGCGGCTTCACCGTACCCCCGGCCTGCCGCGGTGTTGCGAAACATCACGAAGGGTTCCGCGGGGAGGGCGTTCGCAGCAGCGACCTGGACCGCGGGCACGGAAGCCTGGCTGTTTCTGGCCTCCTGGAATGCAGTGGCGGCGTAAGCTCCGGCCGCGGCCAGGGCCAGGAGCGTGACCGCCAGCAGCGCCACTATCCGCCGGGGGACGCCGGCAACGGACCGAAGGTGGTGACCCGAAGCTTCAGCCGGCCCGCCGCCGTCGCCCGTTCCTTCCTGGCGGGCGGGCCGGACCTGCCGGGGCCGGCCGCTCATGACACAGTCCGCGGGGTGCGGCGCAGGAGTACCGTCGCTGCGCCAAGGGCCGGGAGAAGCAGGACAGCCACGCAGGCCGCCGCCGCTGCCGGACCTGCGGCGTACCACAGCACGCCGAAAGCAGCCGCGGATACCATCCGGCTCAGGGCCACCACGGTTTGGGCCGTCCCAAGCGCGATGCCCAGATGTTCCGGTACCGCCAGCTGGGAGACTAAGGCAGCCAGGACCCCGTCCGTTGCGGCATAGAACAGGCCGAGCAGCAGCAGGCAGCCGAGGGTTGCTGCCGTGCCACCGGCCGGGACGGCAGCCAGCAGGTAACAGGCGAAGAGCGCCAGGTGGCCGGCCAGGAACATTGGCACCCGGCCCCAGCGGTCTGCCAGGCGCCCGATGGGGATCGCGAAAACGAGGAATGCGGCGTTGGTGCCCACGAACAGGAGGGGGAACCACTGCACGGGAAACGCTTCGCGGCTTTGCAGGAGCAGGTACACGAAGCCGTCACCAATGGTCAGCAGGCCCAAGAGGCCTGCTGCAACGAGCAGCCGTGGCAGGCCCTGGACCTTGAGTGCCCGCCATGACGTCCGGGACCAGCCCGCTTTCGGTTGCCGCGCGGGCGCTTCGGCCAACTGTTCCCGCGTTGTGGCCTCCGGCGCCGGCGGTTTGCCGGGCCATACCGTCCTGTTGGGCACCGCCAGCAGCAGCACGGCGACACCGATGACGGCAAACGCCAGCGACACCACGAAAACGCTGCTGTACCCGTTGGGAATGAGTGACAGCAGCGCGAACGCAATCAGCGGCCCGGCGGCAGCGCCGATGTTGTCCAGCATCCTGTGGACACCGAAGGACCGCGCAAGGTAGTCGGGCTGGGCTTCCGCAGCGATCATGGCGTCGCGCGGGGCGGTACGGATGCCCTTGCCAACCCGGTCACCGGTAACAATGGCTGCGACCGACCAGAACCCGCCGGTGAAGAGGAAGCCCACGCGGGCCACCATGGAGAGCCCGTATCCGGCCACGGCCACGCTCTTGGGCCGGCCCGTCCGGTCGGAGACCCAACCGGCGCCAATCCGGACGATGGCGCTGGCGCCCTGGTTGATGCCGTCGATAATTCCGAAGGCAATGGTGGAAAGCCCCAGGAACCCCGTGACATAAAGGGGAAGGACGGCGGCCACGGACTCCGAAGAGATGTCAGTGGCCATGCTGACGATGCCAAGCCAGATGATCACCGGGGACAGGCGGAATGCTGCGCGGGTGGCGGCAGGGACAGTGTCCGCCTGGTCCTTGCGGTCCGACATCGATATGTACAACGGCTGCCCGTCCCTCAATGAGCTGGGATGGCGTTGCACTGCCGCGGGCCGCGCACCGCCTGTTCCGGGCCAGCATTTCAGCCGGTGGCCGCTTGGGGAATCAAGAAAACCGAAACTTTTGGTTGGCGTTACCAGCGTCCGTTGCGGGGACGCGGCTGGCACACCGGGCACGTGTAGGAGGACCGGTTCATGAACTGATCACGCCGGATGGTGGCGTGGATTCCTGCGGCCGCGCATCGTTTGCAGGGCTCGCCTTCCCGCCCGTAGGCGTTGAGCGACCGGTCAAAGTATCCGGAGGCGCCGTTGACGTTCACGTACAGGGAATCGAAGCTGGTTCCGCCGGCGGCCAGGGCATCGAGCATGACCTCACGGGCGCTTTCGATAAGGCGGAAGGCGTCAGCCCGCCGCAGCTTGTCGGTGGGCCGCGCGTAGTGCAGCCGCGCACGCCAGAGGGCCTCATCCGCGTAGATGTTCCCTATGCCTGAAACCAGCCCCTGGTCCAGGAGCGCCCGCTTCAACCCGGTTTTCCGCGCACGGAGGCGCTGGTAGAAAAGGTCGAACGAGAACGCCGGGTCAAGGGGATCCCGGGCAATATGGGAAGCTTCTTCGGCGATCAGCGGAAGGGGTGACTCCGCGAGGCCGCCGGGGCCGCCGTCGTCGGTGGGAACCAAAGCGGTGACGAAGAGCCCACCGAAAATGCGCTGGTCCACGAACCGCAATTGGGCGGGCATGCCGTCCCTGGGGCTGAGATGGAGCCTGACTTTCAGGTGCTTTTCGTCAGGGACGTCCCCATCCTGCATGAGCAACTGCCCGCTCATGCCAAGGTGGGCCATCAGCGCCACCTCCGGTGGTGGGGCATGCCCGTTGCCTGCCGCCTGCTGGTCTGCGGAACCATCGTCTAACGGGAGCCAAAGGAATTTGCCCCGCCGGACGACGTCGGACACAGTGGCACCCTGCAGGTTGCCGATGAAGTCCTCCACGCCCAGGGCGTGGCGGCGGATGGAGCGGGGGTCCAGGACTTCGACGGACTCAATGGTCCTGCCGCGGACCCAGCTCACCAGGCCGCGGCGGACCACCTCCACCTCGGGCAGTTCAGGCATGGGAGCCTACTTGGCGGCGGCGGAACCGGAGGACTTAACGGCGCCGTCAGCGGCACCCGGTCCGGACAGGACGCGCCACGCATCCGCCGCGGCCTCCTGCTCCGCTTCCTTCTTGGAATGGCCGGCGCCCTTGCCGTACGGCTTGCCGCCGATGTTCAGGACAGCGCTGAAGGTGCGTGCGTGGTCCGGCCCCGCACCCTCCACTGCATAGTGGATGGATCCAAGCTGCCGGCTTGCCGCAAGCTCCTGGATGCTGGTCTTCCAGTCAGTCCCGGCGCCCAGCACGGCAGCATCCTTGAGCAGGGGTCCGATCAGGCGCATGACCAGCTGGCGCGCGGTCTCAATGTCGTTGGAGACGTAGGTGGCACCGATCAGCGCTTCCATGGTGTCAGCGAGGATGGAGGCTTTGTTCTTCCCCTCCGTAAGTTTCTCGCCCTGTCCCAGGTAGATGAACTCGCCGATGCCAAGGCTCCGGCCGATGTTGGCAAGCGCACGCGTGCTGACAACGGCCGAACGACGCTTGGCCAGCTCGCCCTCGGGGAGATCCGGATTGTCCCGGTAAAGGGAATCCGTGACCGAGAAGCCCAGGATTGAATCACCCAGGAATTCCAGCCGCTCGTTGGTGGGGATCCCACCGTTTTCGTAGGCGTAGGAACGGTGTGTGAGCGCAAGACGAAGCGTCCCGGCGTCAATAGTGACACCGAGACGCTTCAGAAGCTCTTCAGTTGAAGACATCAGTCAGCCTGAGTGGCCGATTAGACGTCAGCGACCTTGCGGCCCTTGTACTCAAGGAACAGCGCAGTGCCAGCAGAGTCGGTAACGACCTTAGCCTGGTGCGGCAGGCTGTAGGTGACCTGGCCGTTTTCAACAGTCTTCACCAGGTGGGGGGCGGTCGCCTTCCACTGCGAGCGGCGGGCGCGGGTATTCGAGCGAGACATTTTCCGCTTCGGGACAGCCACGGCTAACTCATTTCTCTCTAGACAAACACGTACAAATCAATTTTGCCGGTCAGGCTTAGCCATATCAGCTAGGGCAGCCCAGCGAGGATCCAAGACCTCGTGGTGGTGCCCCGGCTCGTCTTCCAGGCGTACTCCGCATTCGGAGCAAAGGCCCTGGCAGTCTTCCCGGCACACCGGCTGGAACGGCAGGTTGGTGACAACCGCGTCCCGCAACACCGGTTCAAGATCGATTACATCGTGCTCGACTCGACGTTGCTCTTCATCTTCTTCTCCGTCAGAAAGCTCAACGCCTTCGTAGAAGAAAAGTTCTTGCACATTGACCTCAAGGTCATACGCAAGGGGATCCAGGCATCGACCGCATTCCCCGGTTACACCGGCGATGACGGTTCCTGATACCAGAATTCCTTCGTGTACGGCCTCCAGCCTCAGGTCCAGCTCGACATCCGAGCCTTCCTGAACACCAATGAGCGCCACACCAAGATCACCCGGTGCGGGTACATGTTCCTTCAGTGTCCGCATGCTTCCCGGGCTGCGCCCGAGGTCCTTGACGTCGAACGCCAGGGGCGAACCAGCATCTCTTTTAATGAGAACTCCTGTTGAACATATGACCGACGTACCATCTTAGCCTGAAGAGCCACGGGGACTCAAACCGGCCGGCGATACCGCCGAAGTACCGGACCAGCCTACCGCCTGGGCTGCTGATTTGCCGAAGGCTCGCCCGCCAGCAGCCTCCGCAGCACGGACCGGGGAACGTACTCGGAGACGCTGCCGCCCAGCCCGGCCACCTCCTTGATGAGGGTCGACGACAGATGGATGTAGTGGGCTTCGGCAGGCAGGAAGACAGTTTCCACGCCGCTCAGTTGCCTGTTCATCGTGGCCATGGGCAGTTCGTAATCAAAGTCCGAGGAGGACCTGAGGCCCTTAACGATGGCCGAGACGCCCCGCTGGCGGCAGTATTCAGCCAGCAGCCCCTCACCTACGGGTTCCACCACAATTCCCTTGAGGGACGCGAGGGTCTCGCGCGCCATTTCGAGGCGCTCATCGAGGCCGAACCGGTACTTCTTGGCGTAGTTGGTGGAGATGGCCACAATGACTTCGTCGAAGAGACCGGCAGCGCGGGCAATGACTTCGAGATGGCCGTTATGGATGGGATCAAAGGATCCGGGGCAGACAGCTCGTCTCATGCTCCGAACCTACCCCATGCGAAGCCCGGGATACCATGACTGGATGCATGCGTCACGGGAACTTTCCGCGCCTTCTGCCCCCGCTCCATGGCAGCGGACCGCCCTGGGAGCGAACCTCCTGGCCGCTGACGGCGGGCTTGGCGTCACGATCTTCGAGGAGATGACCAACCTCGCGGTCCAGACCGGGGCGATCAACCTGGGCCAGGGTTTCCCCGACGAAGACGGCCCGCAGGAAATCCTCGACGCCGCACGGGACGCCATCGCCGCGGGCGCCAACCAGTACGCGCCCGGTAAAGGTATCCCCCAGTTGCGTGCCGCGGTGGCCGCACACCAGGAACGTTTCTACGGGCTGACCCCGGATCCTGACACGGAGGTCCTGATCACCACCGGCGCCACCGAGGCCATCGCCGCCTCGCTGCTGGCATTTACGGGACCCGGAGATGAAGTCCTCACCCTTGAACCGTTCTACGACTCGTACGGCGCAGTGATCGGGTTGTCCGGCGCCACGCATGTCACTGCGCCGCTGCTTGCGCCCGATTTCATGCCGGACCTGGCCGCCCTTGAGGCCGCCTTCAGCGAACGGACCCGCGTGGTCCTGCTGAATAATCCGCACAACCCCACCGGGGCGGTCTTTCCCCGTGAGGTGCTGCAGAAGATCGTAAACCTGGCGCAGTTGCACGACGTTCTGATCATCACCGACGAGGTCTATGAGCACCTCACCTTCGGGGTCCGCCATATTCCGGTGGCGTCCCTGCCCGGTGCGGCCGAACGGACCATCACCATCTCCTCCGCCGGGAAGACCTTCTCCCTCACGGGTTGGAAGATCGGTTGGCTGACAGGGCCCGAAGAGCTGGTGGCCGCCGCGCGGACCGTGAAGCAGTTCCTCACCTACAGCTCAGGCACCCCGTTCCAGCCCGCCATAGCAGCAGGGCTGGGCCTCCCGGATAGTTTCTACCAGGGAATTGCGGCCTCGCTCGAGCACAAGCGCGACATCCTCAGTGAGGGGCTGCGCGCCGCCGGCTTCGGCGTCTACACCCCGCAGGGCACCTACTTCGTCAACGTAGACACGGCGCCACTGGGCATCACCGACTCGGTGGACCTCGCGCGGCGACTGCCCGGGCTGGTAGGGGTGGCTGCCATCCCGGTGCCGGTGTTCTGCCACCCGGAAGGTGCCGAACGCACGCGCAGCCTGCTCCGCTTCGCCTTCTGCAAGAAAGCGGACGTCCTCGAAGAGGCAGCCGGCCGGCTGGCCACGCTCAGCAGCAGGCTCTGATGGCGGCCGGCAACCCCGGGCACGCCTCCCGGTTCCTCCGCGCCACCGGCCAGCACGCCACCATCGAGCCGGACGCATTCACCGACGGCAGCTATGTGCTCAGCATCGGCGGGGCAGAGCAGTCGCACGTGAACCTGTCCCACCCCGAAGACATCTTCTACGAGTACCTTCGCCGGATCGGCCACCTGGTTGACCTGGCCGCCCCCACCGGAGCGCCAGTCCGTGCGCTGCACCTGGGAGCGGGCGCGCTGACCCTGGCCCGCTACATCCAGGCCACCCGCCCCGGCTCCAAGCAGTACGCGGTGGAGCTGGAACGCGAGCTGCTGGATTTCGTCCTGCGGGAACTGCCCCTGTCTGAGGGAACGGACCTGCACGCCATCATCGGCGACGCCCGGCAGGCACTCGGTGACCTTGACCCGGAGCTCACGTTCGACGTCGTCATCCTGGACATCTTCTCCGGGCCGGAAGCGCCGGAGCACATCGCCTGCGCCGGCTTTTACAGCGAAGTCCGGGCGAAGCTGGGACCCTCGGGGCTGCTGGTGGTCAATGTGGGGGACGAGCCCGCGCTCACCCTGGTCCGAAGCCAGGTGGCCGCGCTGCGCGAGACCATGGCGGACGTTGCGGCCTTCGCCGAAACCGGCATGTTCGAGGGCCGGTACCCGGGCAACATCATCCTGGCCGGAACCCAGGGGGCCTGGCCGCAGGACTGGACCGCCCAGCTCACTGCCCGGGGTCCGCACCCGGCGGGCGTGCTGGCGGGAGTGGACCTGGACCGCCTCGCCCCGTAGCCGCCCGGCCCCTCAGCGTCATCCGGGCCGAATGAGGCTGCTAGGACTCCGCAGCGGCCGGTAGGTCATCGCTTTCAATGGCGTCCGGCACGTAGGGCTCAACGAACCAGAGCCGGGTTTCGCCGTACTTCTTCTCGGCGAACCGTTCCAGTTCGGCGGGCCAGTCAGGTTCGGGCGAGCGGGAGGACCGTTCCACGACGACGACGGCGGACGGAGCCAGGTGCGCTGCGAGTTTCCGCACTACAGCGGCGAGCGCCACTTCGTCGAGCGGGTATGGCGGGTCCAGGAATACCAGGTCCCACGCTGCCGACTCCGCGGCACGGTCCAGGAAAGGCTCCACCTTGGACCGGTGGACGGTTACTGCCTTGCGGCCCATAACGCCGTTGATCAGGTCCGCGTTGCGCTGGCAAACCGCGCTTGCCTTGGCATCGGACTCGACAAGGTCCACGCTGCCGGCTCCCCGGCTGCCGCTCTCAACCCCCAGCGCACCGGACCCGGCGTAGAGATCCAGTACGCGGGCTCCGGCGATGACATCGAAGGCATCCAGGCGGGAGAAGAGTGCCTCCTTGACGCGGTCGGTGGTGGGACGGGTCAGTGAGCCCGGGACAGAGGACAGCGGGGTGCCGCCGGCCGCCCCTGCGATGATCCGGCTCATGCTGGCACCCGCTGTCCGGCCGCGGTCCTGCTGCTTCCGGCAGGGTCCTTGCTAACCGCGTTCAAGGAACGCCTCCTTCTCGGGGTTGAGGTATCTGTCGATGGCATCCGCCAGCTCAGGGTGGGCAGCAAGGGACGGATCGCCGGTGACGATTTCCTGGGCGTCGGACCGGGCCTGGGCAATGATGTCTTCGTGCTCCAGGACGCGGAGGAGCCTGAGCGTGGACCGCCCGCCGGACTGGGAGGCGCCCAGGATGTCGCCCTCCCGGCGCAGCTTGAGGTCCTCCTGGGACAGGACGAAACCGTCGGTTGTGGCCGCCACCGCCTCAAGCCGACGCCGGCTGGGATGCCCGCGTTCCAGCGAGGTGACCAGGAGGCAGGTCCCGGGAAGCCCACCCCGGCCCACCCGTCCCCGAAGCTGGTGCAACTGGGAGATGCCGAACCGGTCGGCGTCCAGGATGACCATCATCGTTGCGTTATGGACGTCCACGCCCACCTCGATCACGGTGGTGGAAACGAGCAGTTTAACGGAGTTGGCCGCGAAGCCTGCCATGGTGGCCGATTTGAGGTCCGGGTCCTGGCGTCCATGCAGCGGGGCCACGGACACGCCGGCGATGGATGGTTCGTCCTGCAGCTGCTCGACGACGGCTGTCACGGAGGCAAGTTCCCGCCCGTTCTCCTCGAGGTCGGCGGCGGCCGGCTCCGCTTCGCCCGGGCTGAAGTCGCCGTCGTCGTCGGTGCCGATCTTGGGGCAGACAACGTAGACCTGGTGGCCGGCATCAATTTCCTCGCGGGCGCGGGCCCAGATCCGCCCGGCCCAGCCCGGGTTCTCTGCCAGGCCGACCAGATGGGTGGAAATGGGGGCACGGCCCTTGGGAAGTTCGTCCAGGGTGGAGGTTTCAAGGTCGCCAAAGACGGTCATGGCCACGGTGCGCGGGATGGGTGTAGCGGTCATCACCAACAGGTGCGGAGGTTTCCTGGCCTTCGCCCGCAAGGCATCGCGCTGCTCCACGCCAAAGCGGTGCTGCTCGTCCACCACGATCAGTCCCAGATCGTAGAAGGACACGTTGTCACTCAACAATGCGTGGGTACCAATGACGATCCCCGCTGTCCCTGACGCGGCGTCCAGCATGGCCTGCCTGCGGGCCGCGGTAGGCATGGAACCCGTCAGCAGGGTGACCTGCACCGCTTCCCCGTCCGTGCCGCCGAATGCGCCGAGCAATCCATCCCTGGACAACGGGCCGAGGGTCCGGCGGATGGAGTCGAAGTGCTGGGCGGCGAGGACTTCCGTTGGAGCCAGCAGGGCGGCCTGGCCTCCGGCGTCCACCACCTGCAGCATGGCCCGCAGCGCCACGACGGTTTTACCCGAACCCACTTCGCCCTGCAGCAAGCGGTTCATGGGGTGGTCAGCGGCGAGCCCGGCCGCCAGGGTCTTACCGACGGCGGCCTGGCCGTCGGTAAGCGTGAAGGGAAGGTTGCGGTCGAATGCAGCCAGCAGGCCGTCCTGGACCGGTCGCCTGGCCGTCGCTTCCTCAGCGGCCAGCTGGGACCGCCGCCTGGCCAGGGCGGACTGCAGCACCAGCGCCTCCTGGTAGCGGAACCGGTGGCGTGCGCGTTGCCAGTCCACGGCGCTTTCCGGCTCATGGATCAGGCGGTAAGCCTCCGCGAGCGGCAGGAATTCCTCCCGCGCGGAGACGGTCTCCGGAACGGGATCCGGAAGGGCGTCCAGGTCCACCGTTTCGAGCAGGGTGGCGATGACCTGCTGGATCTTCCAGCTGGGCAGCTTTGACGTGGCCGGGTACACGGGAATGGGCATGGCAGCGAGTTTCTCCGGGTCATCGCCGCCGGCCGTGAAGGGGTCCGAATCCAGTACCTGGAAATCAGGGTTGGTCAGGCCGAGGGACCCCTTGAAACTGGTGACCTTGCCCGAGAACAACGCCCGGCGGCCGGGCTGCAGTTCGCTCTTGGCCCGGAAAGCGTTGAAGAAACTTATTTTCAGGGTCCCGGGGACCTTGCCGTGGAAATCAGTACCGCCCACCAGCTTCAGGCCGTTCCGGCCGTCATCGTCCGAGATAACGACGTCGGTGATGGTTCCCTTGCGTGCCTGCATGGAACGGGTATTGCTCGAGAGTACGCGCGCGATGAGGGTTACTTCTTCGTCACGCGGCAGTTCGCTGATGGGCGTCAGTTCGCCGCGTGCCATGTACCGCCGCGGAAAATAGTTAAGCAGGCCCTCAACCGTGCTGATGTTGAGGTGTTTTTCGATGACCCCCGCTGAACGCTTGCCGATGCGGCGTTCGAGGGCGAGGCCGGGCTCAGCGTTCATGCCCACCGGAGTCCACTGCCTCCTGGAGCGCCTGGCTCCGGTGGCCGGACGTGTCAGACAGGGCGCTGATGGACATGTCGGTGGGCGTCCCCAGGGTGCGGATCAGTTCCACTGTGGGCCCCGGCGTGGGGACGTGCACGTGGACCCGCCACCGGTAGGTGCCATCGCCGGCTTCCCCACCGCCCAGCTGGCTCATGATGACAGAGTCGCCCAGCTCGTCCAGGTGCTGACGAAGCGTGGCTGCGTCCAGGGGCGAAAGGCTGATGGTGCACATGACCTCCACGCCTTCGTCCACCGGCATGCTGGAGTGGATGTGGGGGTCCTGGACGCTGTAGCCGTGAAGGTCATCGAGCAGCGTACCCTGCAGCTCCTCCCCCAGCACCACGGAACGGAGGCAGTCCAGGATTAGCAGCAGCCCCACGCCACCGGCATCCACCACCTTGGCTGCCTGCAGGGCATCGAGCTGGTCCTCCGTGGAGACGACGGCGGCCAATGCCGCGGCCACCGCGGCGTCCAGCGTCACTCCGAGGGCGTGGTTACTGTCGTCTCCGGGGTGCAGGGCGTCGATCTCTCCGGCCGCCAGGGACGCGGCTTCCATCACAGAAAGCATGGTGCCGGGCACGGGATCGCTCAAAGCGGTCCAGGCGCGGATCTGGGCCCGGTGCAGGGCTGTTGCCAGCAGGGCCGAACTGAGGCGCTGCTGCCCCGCCAGGGGTTCCGCCGCCGCGCAAAGGAAGACGGAGAACAGCGTCCCGGAGTTGCCCCGGGCTTTTTCCAGGGCTGCCTGGCCCGCGTGGGTCAGGACGGCGCCGACGTCCGTGACTGACGGGTCCAGCGCGTCCAGGGCATCGGAGGCGGCCCGGACCGTGAGGTAGAGGTTGGTGCCGGTGTCGCCGTCCGCGACAGGGAAGATATTGATGGCGTTGAGGCGGTCACTGTGGTTGCCCAGCGCGGTTTCCGCTTTGTTGAGCCACCGCCTCATAGCCTGGGCATTGGCGGCGATCTTAGTCTGCAAAGTGGTCCCATCCCCCGGTGTCCGCGGCCCGGCCCGCAATCGTCACGCGCGGACCTTCGTCGATTCCCAGTGCTTGTACCGAGCCTATCGCAGTGAATCCGGGAGGAAGCTGAACGTCCGGCGGGAAGGTGGCGAGCAATCCATGGTCCTCGCCCCCACCCAGCAACCACGTCCCTGCATCCGTATGCAGCAGGTCCGCGGCAGGTTCCAGGGCAGCGGCCAGCAGGTCCAGCCTGTCAGGATCAAGGTCCACGCAGACGCTGCTGGCCAGTGCGATCCGGTTTCCATCCCGCAGCAGGCCATCCGAGACGTCCAGCATTGCGGTGGCACCTGCCGCCCGTGCCGCAGGCCCGGCGGCGAGCGGCGGTACGGGACGGCATTGGAGGTCCACCAGGCTGCGCTGCTGCGGATCCAGCCGTCCTACCTGGACCGGGGACTCCAGGAGGGCCAGGCCCGCAGCGGCGCGGCCCGCCGTACCTGCCAGGGCAAGGACGTCCCCGGGCCTGGCGCCCGAGCGGAGGACCGGCTGCCCGCCGTCGAGCGTTCCGAGCACTGCCACGGTCACGGATATCTCTCGGCCCCGGCCAAGGTCGCCGCCTGCCACCGAACAGCCCGACGCTCCCAGTTCCCGGATCCCGGCGGTGAGGCCGTCGGCCAGTTGCTCCACCCAGGCAACAGGAGTGTCCGGCGGCAACGTGAGGCTTACCACCATGGAAGTGGCCCGGGCACCCATGGCGTTGATGTCGCTGAGGTTCTGGGCCGCAGCCTTCCAGCCGACGTCAAACCCCGTGGTGCAGTATCCGTTGGGCCAGGTGAGGCGGAAGTCCTGGTCCTGCACCTGGGTGTCGATGCTGATAACCGTCCTGGCGTCAGGTGCGCTGATGATGGCGGCGTCGTCGCCGGGGCCGAGGAGGGTGGCGGCGGAATGCCCTGCGTCCATCGCCAGGCGGGGGAAGATCCGTGCCAGCAGCTCGGCCTCGGAGAGGGCGGCAACCACCGGAGAATCTGCTTCAGTCATAGGCTTTTCAGGCACCCCACTACGCTACAGCGCGGCACTGACATTCCAGGAAGGGCAGGTGTTGGCCGGAGCTTGGGTGAGCTGCCGGCTGTTCGGATGGGGTACGGCGATGTCCGGAACACTCCGTTCCGGCGATAGGCTTGGACCATGCCCCGCCCCCACCCGTCCCTGCCCCGCCGTGCTGCCCGGACGGTGCTCATTGGGGCCATGGTTGCCCTCCCGCTGGCAGGCTGTTCTCCCGCCGTCGACGTTGCCCCCGCCCAGGACGCCGCCAACCCCGCCTGCGCACCGATGATGGTGGCCCTCCCGGACACCATTGGTGAGGCGAAGCGGCGGCAGACCAACAGCCAGGCCACCGCGGCCTGGGGCGATCCGTCGCTGGTGATCCTGCGCTGCGGCGTGAACGTTCCTGGCCCCACCACGGACCGCTGCGTCACCGTCAACGGCATTGACTGGGTCATCAAAGAGGGCGATCCGGTGTGGACGCTCACCACCTATGGCCGCGAACCCGCCACCGAAATCCTGATGGATCCGGACAAGATCAGCTCAGCTACGGTGCTGGCCGACCTCGCCACGGCGGCAGGCAAGGTACCTGCCGGCCGCAACTGCGTGGGCCAGCAGGAACTGCAGGACCTGCCCCAGAGCCAGTAGGCCGGTTTCGGCACGCCCAGCCTCCAGGAAAAGCGCAGATCAGCGCAGTCCGGTCTTCCGGTTCAGGGCCAGGTGGATCAGCTCGTCGATCAGATCGGCATAGCCGAGCCCGGACGCAGCCCACATCTGCGGGTACATGCTCTTGGGCGTGAACCCGGGCATGGTGTTGATCTCGTTGATGATCAGGTCGCCGTCAGGCGTGTAGAAGAAGTCAACGCGGCTCAGGCCTTCGGCACCGACAGCATCGAACGCTGCGGCGGCGAGGTCGCGCACCCTGGCGATGGCTTCATCGGGAATGTCTGCCGGGCAGCTCAGCGACGCGGCGTCGTCCTCGACGTACTTGGCATTGAAGTCGTAGAACTCGTGGCCGCCGCCGGCCACGGAAATCTCGCCGGGCATGGAGGTCCGGGGCGCATCGGTTCCACGGCCTTCCAGCACGGCACACTCGATTTCCCGGCCGACGATGCCGGCCTCGATGACCAGTTTGAGATCGTGCCGGCGCGCTTCCTCGATGGCTGCATCCAGCCCTTCCAGCGAGTCGACTTTGGAGATACCCATGGAGGAACCAGCCCGTGCAGGCTTGACGAACACGGGGAAGCCCAGCCGGTCGACCTGCTTCCGGACAGCCTCGGGGTCCTTCTGCCATTGCCTGTCGGTAACGGCGACATAGGGCCCAACATGGAGGCCGGCCGATTCGAAGACAACCTTCATGAAGTGCTTGTCCATGCCCACGGCGGAAGCCAGGACCCCGGCGCCGACGTAGCGGGTATCCGAGAGTTCCAGGAGCCCCTGGATGGTTCCGTCTTCACCAAATGGCCCGTGAAGGAGGGGAAAGACCACGTCCACAGTGCCCAGTTCCTGCGGAACCTCGTTGGGGGCAGCGACGATCAGCTGGTGCTCTCCTCCGATCTCAGCCAGCGTGACGGTCTGGTCGGACGGCGCCACCTCAGGCAGCGCCGCGCCGGCAAGGGACCACTGGGCAGTGTCACCGCCGGCCAGTACCCACTGGCCGGATTTGGCGATCCCGATGGGGATGACCTCGTACTTGTCCTTGTTAATAGCGCCGAGTACTCCGGCGGCGGTGACGCAGCTGACGGCGTGCTCGCTGGACCGGCCGCCGAACAGGACCGCTACCCGCGGTTTCGGAAGCCGGGCCGGCTCCCCTGACGTCAGGTTGTTGTGGGACATCGTCAGTCATCACCTTCAGGTTTCAATTCCCGGGACAGCAGGACGGGTCCCAGTTGGTCAACGGACAGCTTGCCGGCCAGCACGGCCACAACGGCGGCGGTGATAGGCATTTCCACGCCCAGCTTGCCCGCCAGTTCGTGCACGGCCTGGCCGGATTTGATGCCTTCGGCGGTCTGGGTCATCTTCTGGCCCACCTCCTCCAGCGTGAGGCCCTGGCCCAGCAGCCTTCCCGCGGTGTGGTTCCGGGACAGCGGCGATGAGCAGGTGGCCACGAGGTCGCCCAGTCCGGCAAGCCCGGCCATGGTCTTGGCTTCACCGCCGAGGGCCAAAGCGAGGCGCGACGTCTCGGCCAGGCCGCGGGTGATGACGGAGGCCTTGGTGTTGTCCCCCATCTCCTTGCCTTCGCAGATTCCGACGGCCAGCGCAATGACGTTCTTGACGATCCCGCCGATCTCCACGCCCACCACATCAGATGTGGTGTAGGGACGGAAATAGGGGGCCGTGCAGCTGCGCGCCAGCCAGCCGGCGACGGCGGAATCGGCGCAGGCGACCACCGAGGCGGTGGGCTCCTCCCGCGCAATTTCCATGGCCAGGTTTGGACCGGAAACGACGGCGATCCTGCCGGCCTCGAGGCCGAGCTCCTCGCTGATGACCTGGCTCATGCGCGCGTCGGTGCCGAGCTCGAGGCCCTTCATGAGCGAGACCACCACAGCATCGGGGGCGATGAGGTGGCGCCACTCCCGCAGCTGCGGACGCAACGACTGTGCGGGGACGGCAAGGACCACAAGGTCGGCCCCTCGGAGCACGTCCGCGACGTCGGTGGACGCCGTGATGCTGCCCGGCAGCGGCACGTCCTTGAGGTACTGGTGGTTGCGGTGGCTGTTGTTGACCTGCTCAACCACCTCACCCCGGCGGCCCCACAGCCTGATCTCACGAGGGGTACCGGCCGCCGTGGCGGCGTCGGCCAGGATCTTCGCGAACGTTGTTCCCCAGGAACCGGCGCCCAGGACGGCGACGGAGCGGGCTGAACCCGCCAGGTTCAGGGTCACTGCTCGTCCGGCCCGTTGCCGGGGTGCTGGCCGCCGCGCTCCATGAAACGACCGTGCTTGGACTGCTGCTTCCTTGCCGGATCCCAGCGCTCGGCGGGCGGTTCCTCGCCCCTTAGGCCGGCGAGGAGGCCGGTGATGGAATCCATGATGGCTTCGGTGGCTTCCGTCAGCGTGGCCTTGTCCAACGGCCGGCCGGCGAAGGCGCTCAGGTCCACCGGGTCACCGATGACCACCCTGGATGTTTTGCGGGGGAAGATGTGGAAGCTCTTGCCGTAGCGCGGAAACACCTCGTGCGCTCCCCAGTGGGCGATCGGGACTACCGGGATGCCGCCTTCGAGCGCGAGCCTGGCTGCTCCCGTGTGGCCCTTCATCGGCCACAGGTCCGGGTCACGGGTGAGGGTGCCTTCGGGGTAGATGATGATGGCACCGCCTTCGGCCACGATCTCCTGGGCCACCTGCAGCGACCGGTTCGCTCCCGCCGTCGAACGTTCCACCGGGACCTGCTTGGTGGCGTGCAGGAGCCAGCCGAGCGCGGGAACCTTGAACAGGCCGGCCTTGGCGAGGAAATGCGGCGCCCGTTTCTGGTTGTACAGCATGTGCCCCACCACCAGCGGATCGATCTCCGTGCAGTGGTTGGGCGCAGCGATGAATCCACCGGCGGGAAGCTTTTCAAGGCCTTCCCATTTCTTGCTCATCATGATGTTCAACAGCGGCCGGGCGATGCCGGCGATGAACACGAATGTGGCCCTGCTCTTGGCAGATTCCTTCACGGCAGCCCGCTACTTCGCGGCAGTGATGTCGAAATCGGCACCCAGCCCGGCCAGCTTCTCCGTGAAGCGCTCGTAGCCGCGGTTGATGATGTCGATGCCCGTCACCCGCGAGACGCCGGTGGCGGCCAGTGCGGCAATGAGGTGGCTGAACCCGCCGCGCAGGTCCGGCACGTCAATGTCGGTGCCCTTGAGCTGGGTGGGCCCGGAGATGACCGCCGAGTGCAGGAAGTTGCGCTGCCCGAACCGGCAGGGAACGCTGCCCAGGCATTCGCGGTGCACCTGGATGCTGGCGCCCATCCGGATGAGTGCGTCGGTAAAGCCGAAGCGGTTCTCGTAGACCGTCTCGTGGACGATCGAGACGCCCTCGGCCTGGGTCAGCGCCACCACCAGCGGCTGCTGCCAGTCGGTCATGAATCCGGGGTGTACGTCGGTCTCAAGCACCAGTGGGTTGAGCTTCCCGCCGGGGTGGTAGAACCGGATGCCGTCCTCGCCGATGTCCATACCGCCGCCCACCTTGCGGTAGGTGTTCAGGAAGGTCATCATGTCGCGCTGGGAAGCACCCTCGACGAAGATGTCGCCGCGCGTGACCAGGGCAGCGGACGCCCAGGACGCCGACTCATTGCGGTCGGAGAGGGCACGGTGGTTGTAGCCGCCGAGGTCGCGGACGCCCTCGATGCGGATGGTGCGGTCAGTCTGGACGCTGATGATCGCGCCCATCTTCTGCAGCACGGCGATGAGGTCGATGATCTCCGGCTCCGTGGCGGCACCGCTCAGTTCGGTGATGCCCTCGGCGCGGGTGGCGCTAAGCAGGACCTGCTCGGTGGCGCCCACGGACGGGTACGGCAGGGAGATCTTGGCGCCGTGCAGGCCCTTGGGGGCAGAAATATGGATCCCGCCCGGGCGCTTTTCCACCACGGCGCCGAACTGGCGGAGCACGTCCAGGTGGTAGTCGATGGGGCGGTCGCCGATCTTGCAGCCGCCAAGGTCCGGGATGAAAGCTTCGCCAATGGCGTGGATCAAGGGGCCGCACAGCAGGATGGGGATCCTGGAGTCCCCGGCGTGGGCATCGATGGCCGTGCTGGACGCCGTCTTTGCTGCCTTCGGATCAAGGGTAAGGTCCCCGCTGACCGGGTCCTTCTCCACCGTCACGCCGTGGAGCTGCAGGAGGGAGGTGACAACCTCCACGTCCTTGATCTCCGGAACGTTCCGCAACACCGACGGTTCGTTGCCCAGCAACGCCGCCACCATTGCCTTGGGGACAAGGTTCTTGGCCCCCCGGACGGTGACGCGGCCAGTAAGCGGGACTCCGCCGCGGATTGTCAGAACACTACTCATATACCGGTTTCCTCACGATTACTCGCCCCCAAATCCTTGCAAAGGCTCCACCCAAGCATAGGAGGTCGCGTTACCGAACCGAAATACGCAGGCTCCTTGGCCGGGGCGTGGCGGCCAAGTACGGCGCCCCGCGCAGGGCCAAGGAGCAGGGCGCTGGCGCTAGGAAACCTTGGCAGGCAGGGTCTTGGGCTTGAACGAGGGCCGGGTGGCCTCGTAGGCGGTGATTTCGGCCTCATGCTGCAGGGTGAGTCCGATGTCGTCCAGGCCTTCGAGCAGGCGCCAGCGAGTGTAGTCGTCAATCTCGAAGGGGGCCACGATGTTGCCGCACACTACAGTCTTCGACTCCAGGTCAACGGTCACCTGGGTTCCCGGCGCGTTTTCCAGTTCCTTCCAGATCAACTCGATGTCGTCCTGGGCCACCTGGGCGGCAAGCAGTCCCTGCTTGCCCGAGTTGCCGCGGAAGATGTCGGCGAACCGGGAGGAGAGCACCGCCTTGAAGCCGTAGTCCTTCAGTGCCCACACCGCATGCTCGCGGGAGGAACCGGTGCCGAAGTCGGGCCCGGCCACCAGGACGGAGCCGGCGTTGAAGGGCTCCTGGTTGAGGATGAAGGAGGAGTCCTTGCGCCAGGCCGAGAACAGGGCGTCCTCGAAGCCGGTGCGGGTGATGCGCTTGAGGTACACCGCGGGGATGATCTGGTCCGTGTCGACGTTGCTCTGGCGCAGCGGAACGCCGATGCCGGTGTGCTTGGTGAACTTTTCCATGGTTGCGTCCTAGGCTGCGTCGGTGCGGATGGCGGCGGATTCGGGGGCAGGATCAAGGTCCGACGGCGAGCTGAGCGTGCCGCGGACGGCCGTGGCCGCTGCCACCACAGGGGACACCAGGTGGGTGCGGCCGCCCTTGCCCTGGCGGCCCTCGAAGTTGCGGTTCGAGGTGGAGGCGCAGCGCTCCCCCGGTTCCAGCTGGTCAGGGTTCATGCCCAGGCACATGGAGCAGCCGGCGAAGCGCCATTCGGCACCGAAGTCCTTGAACACCCGGTCCAGGCCTTCAGCCTCCGCTTCGAGGCGGACGCGGGCAGAGCCCGGCACCACGAGCATGCGGACCTTCGGGTCCTTTTCGCGGCCGCGGATGATGTCCGCGGCGGCACGGAGATCCTCGATGCGGGAGTTGGTGCAGGAACCGAGGAACACGGTGTCCACCCGGATGTCCTTCATCGGCGTGCCGGCTTCCAGCCCCATGTACTGCAGGGCGCGTTCGGCGGCGGCCTTGGCGTTTTCGTCGCCGAAGTCCTCGGGGGACGGAACGGCCTGGGACAGGGACACGCCCTGGCCGGGGTTGGTGCCCCAGGTGACGAATGGCTCCAGCGTGTCGGCGTCCAGGTCCACTTCGACGTCGAAGGTGGCGTCGTCGTCGGTCTTGAGCGTGTTCCAGTACTCGACGGCGGCATCCCAGTCAGCGCCTTCGGGAGCGTGCGGGCGGCCCAGCATGTAGGCGTAGGTGGTCTCGTCCGGCGCCACCATGCCGGCGCGGGCGCCGGCTTCGATGGACATGTTGCAGATGGTCATGCGGGCATCCATGGACAGGGCACGGATGGCCGATCCGCGGTATTCCAGGACGTAGCCCTGGCCACCGCCGGTACCGATCTTGGCGATGACCGCCAGGATGATGTCCTTGGCCGTGACGCCGGAGCGCAGCGTGCCCTCAACGTTGATGGCCATGGTCTTGAACGGCTTCAGGGACAGGGTCTGGGTAGCCATGACGTGCTCCACCTCGGACGTGCCGATGCCCATGGCCAGCGCGCCGAAGGCGCCGTGCGTGGAGGTGTGCGAGTCGCCGCAGACCACCGTCATGCCTGGCTGGGTGAGGCCCAGCTGCGGACCCACCACGTGGACGATGCCCTGTTCGGCGTCACCGAGGCTGTGCAGGCGGACGCCGAACTCGGCGCAGTTGTTGCGCAGCGTCTGGATCTGGGTCCGGCTGGTGAGGTCGGCGATAGGCTTGTCGATGTCCAGCGTGGGAGTGTTGTGGTCCTCCGTGGCGATGGTCAGGTCCGGGCGGCGCAGCGGGCGGCCTGCCAGGCGCAGGCCCTCGAATGCCTGCGGGGACGTGACCTCGTGGACCAGGTGAAGGTCGATGAAGAGAAGGTCGGGCTGGGCGTTGGCACCTACGCCGTCGCCTTTGCGCACCACGTGCGCGTCCCAGACTTTCTCGGCCAATGTCTTTGCCATGGCCATCTCCCTTCACTGCTGTTTGGCTGAATGCTTCAACTGAAGCAGGACGGCTCCGCACTGCGCCAGCCGAAAGATTTGCATCTCAGATAATGAGACGGCAATATCATTACATGGACAATTCTAGTGGAGTCGGCGTCATTGATAAAGCAGCACAGGTGCTTGACGCGCTCGAAGCCGGCCCCACCACGCTGGCACAGCTCGTAGCGGCCACCGGACTGGCCCGTCCCACTGTCCACCGCCTCGCCCTCGCGCTGGTCCACCACCGGCTGGTAAGCCGCGACATCCAAGGCAGGTTCGTGCTTGGCAGCCGGCTGGTTGAACTGGCATCGGCCGCCGGCGAGGACCGCCTCATCGCTTCTGCCGGCCCCGTCCTGATGCAGCTTCGCGACGCCACGGGCGAGAGCGCACAGATCTTCCGCCGCCAGGGCGACTGGCGGGTCTGCGTGGCATCAGCCGAGCGCCCCATCGGCCTGCGCGACACCATTCCGGTCGGCACCCAGCTGTCCATGAAGGCCGGTTCCGCAGCCCAAGTCCTGCTTGCCTGGGAAGACCACGACCGCCTGCTGGAGGGCCTGCAGTCCGCGCGCTTCACGCCGACAGTCCTGGCAGGAGTACGACGGCGGGGCTGGGGCCAGAGCCTTGGCGAACGCGAGCCGGGGGTCGCCTCGGTCTCGGCACCGGTGCGCGGACCGTCCGGCCGCGTCATTGCGGCCGTATCGATCTCCGGCCCCATTGAGCGGCTTACCCGCCAGCCCGGCAGGTTGCATGCTGAAGTGGTCTGCAACGCCGGCCGCATCCTCACCGAAGCGCTGCGCAAGAACAACGACTGACCGACGTCGGGCCAAACCCGCACCCAACCCGCCCTCCGCCGGTTAGGCTGTGGCCCATGGGCAGCTACGCAGTATTTCTCCGCGGCATCAACGTGGGCGGCATCAACATCAAAATGGCGGACCTTCGGGACGCGCTGAACAGCAGCGGCTTCGCGGACGCCAAGACACTGCTGGCCAGTGGCAACGTGGTCCTTGCCAGCGGACTGGACGCCGCCGGCGTGAAGCGGGAGTGCGAGAAGGCCCTTCGCGCCGCTTTCGGCTACGAGGCCTGGGTGGTGGTCCTGCCGGCCGGCAGGGTGGCTGAACTGGTGGAAGCATGCCCGTATCCGGAGGACGACAAGTCCACGCATTCGTACATCACGCTGTCCTCCGACCACGCAGTCCTGGACGAACTGGACGCTGCGGGCCAGGCCCTCGGGGACGTACACAAGCAGCACCGGCTTGGCCCGGAAGCCCTCGCCTGGCTCGCACCGGCCGGCGGTACCCTGGACAGCCCGTTCAGCAAGGTTTCGTCGAAGGCCAAGTTCAAGGCGGCCACCACTACCCGGAACCTGCGCACCATGATCAAGGTGCGGGACGCTGCTGCCGGCCTGGAAGCCGCCGGCACCAAGGGATGAGCCCCTCCCCTAGCCCGCCGCCACCTTCAGTGCAGCGTTAAACGCCGCAAGCCTGCTGACCTCAACCTCAACCGGCTCCACCACAAGATCCCGGGCAACCCCGGACACGGCCGCTTCCAGCCGTTTCCGTGCCCTCGATGCCCGTGCCGCGGCGGCTCCTGCGGCGATAAAGCGGCCGGCCAGTGCCAGGACAATCCCCAGCACCACTCCGAAGGCGGCCATCAGGGTGGGCACCGGCCACCCTTCCACCCGTGGCGGCTCGGGCGCCGGCATCTGGAAGTACTGAAGTACCGCAAGGCCGCCCAGCCAGCCGAGGCCACCCAGGACGGTAAGCAGCGCCAGCCACTGGACCACGTTGAAGACGCCCCACCACCAGGATTTCCGGTTGGCCCCGAGGTCGGTCCCGGCGATGGCCTGGTCCAGGGCATCCGGAAGCCGCTCCCGGCCCTCCCGGGCCGCGCTGCGGATGGCGGCACGCCAGGGGCCCGGCGCGCCGGCGCTGGCGGCGTCGGCAAACTCCCTCACGGCGGAGTCGGTGCGGGCCCGCTCGGGGGCACTGGCCGGCGGAAGCGACGTGCGGTTGAGTTCAGCCGGAGCGTCCCTGCGGAGGTTGAGCCTGCGCAAGGGGTCGGGCCGGAACCTCGAGAGCCATCGGGTGGCGGGCCAGCCCGTCCGCCGGACGGATTCGAGGCGGTAGGAACGGGCCACGGCACTGACAACCACCGGCACGTTGGCTGCCGCCGCCAGCTCCGTACCCAGCCTGGCCGTCGCCTGGTTCCGGACGCCGGCGGCTTCACCGTCCCCTGACGCGTTCCGCAGTTCCCTGGAAGCCTTCGCGACGTCCGCCTCCAGCCGCTGCGAGCGGGCCTTGCGCTGCACCACCACGTTCCTGATCGCAGCACGCACGCCGTCCACGCCCTGGCCTGTCAGCGCGGAAGCGGCGAGGACCTTTACTTTCCCGAGGCCCTCAGCGGCAAGGATCCCGCGGAGGGATTCCAGCACCGGTGGCACGTCATGGGCGGGGAGCCTGTCCACCTGGTTGAGGACCACCAGCGTGACGGCGCCGTGCGAGGCCAGCGGGGCGAGGAAATCCTGGTGGACCGCCGCGTCCGCGTACTTCTGCGGGTCGAGCACCCAGACGAGGACATCCACCAGTCCCACCATGCGCTGCACCACTTCACGGTTGGCCGCGCGGGTGGAATCGAAATCCGGCAGGTCCAGCAGGATCAGGCCGGTGTCCTCGCCGGCAAAGCCTTCCACGGGAGCTGCGTAGTGCCGGTTGCGGACATCGAGCCAGTCCAGGAGCGGTTCACTGCCGTCCACTCCCCAGACCCCCGCCAGCGGCTCCGATGTTGTGGGGCGGCGCGCCGCCGTCGTCGCGATGTCACCGCCGCTCACGGCATTGAACAGCGAGGACTTTCCGCTGCCGGTGGCACCGAAGAACCCCACCACGGTGTGTTCCGCTGACAGGGAGCGGCGCGATCCGGCGCGCTCCAGGATCTGGAAGACCTCCTCGAGCTGCGCGTCCGGAAGGACACCACCGGCCAGCTGCCGTGCATCGTTCAGTGCTTCCAGGCGCCGGTCCAGCCGCGATGAGTCCCGGGCGCCGCTGTGCCGGCTCACGCGGTGCCCGCCAGGCGGGCCAGAGCGTCGGCCTGGCTGTCGAGTACGCCGGCCGCCATCGTGTCTGCGGCCGGGAGCCGAACCAGGAACCTTTGCTGTTCCTCCTCGAGCAGCCGCTGGCAGCGGGCAGCCAGGTCCGTGCGCGCCTTTTCGGCCATCCGGCGCACAGCGTCTTCACCGAACACGGCCTCGAGCAGGCGCTGGCCTACGACGGCGGTTCCCCCTGCCACGCCGACCTCCAGCCCTGTCAGGCCTGCTGTCATCGAGAAGACGACGATCATCAGTGCGGCACCCAGCCCGTTGATGCCGAAGGAGAGCCACCTGGCCTGGGTCCGTTTTCCCTGGCCCTCCGTGCGGATAAGTTCCATCAGCGCCTCCTGCCAGGCGCGGATCTCCTGTGCTGCCCGGTCCGCGAAACCGGGACCGGTCCCCGAAAGGTCGTCTGTGCCCAGCAGTTGCCGGCCGGCCGGGTCGGACCGCCAGCGGTGGTCGGTTTCCTCGGCGGCGTTTGCTGCCTCATCGACAATGACGGCCTGCAGGCCCGTTTCGATGGCTGCTTCGACCTTGATGGCGGGCGGCGGTTCACCCCGGAAGAAGGCACCCAACCGGTCGCGGAAGCGGCCCACGTTCTGCTCGAGGGTCCGGAAAAACTCACCGGTGCCCACAAAGTCCTGCCAGCGGGCCAGCACTTCCCCGCGGAGAAGTGCGCCGTCGCGCGTGGCGTCGAGGATCCTGCTGCCCGCGCCCCGGTACGCGGCACCGACGCCGGCCTCCAGCGCAGCGGCCGCGCGCTGCTGCTCTGCGGCGGATGCGGAGATCGCTGCAACACGGCCGGCCAGTGCCCGGACCGCACCGTTGAGGGTGCGGCGGGCGACGTCGGCCCGGCCGGAGGCGTCGGCGGCCAGGCCGGTGAGCCAGTTCCGCAGCGGGAGGACAGCGCCGGCGGGCAGCATGCCCAGCGGATCCAGCGTGGACTCGGGGATGACAAAGAGCTGGGCACCGGCCAGGCCCTCGCCGTCGAGGAGGCGCCGCAGGTCCTCACTGACTTCTTCTTCCGCGCCCGGCGGGACCCTGTCCAGGACCACCGCCACCATGATGTCCCTCGCGGCCGCATCCAGGAGCAGCCGCCAGGGGACGGCGTCGGCGTACCTGTTGGCGGTGGTGACGAAGATCCAAAGGTCCGCGGCTGCGAGCAGCTGTCCGGCGAGCTTCCGGTTGTCATCGGAGATGGAATCGACGTCGGGGGCGTCGAGGAGCGCAATGCCCGCCGGAACGGCGTCATCGGCGAGCAGGACCAGCGAGGAGACGGCAGCAGCGTCCGGTCCCGTCACCGTCTGGGCTGCAGGGACAGGTCCGGCGGACAGGGCACCACGGATCCGGCCCAGGCCCGGCAGGACCCTGCTGCCCTCGAACCAGGCGGCTTCGGCAGGATGGTGCAGGAGGATCGGCTGGCGGGTGGTGGGGCGGATGGCACCGGAGCGGGTGACGGGATGGCCGGCCAGCGCATTCACCAGGGTTGACTTTCCGGCGCCGGTTGACCCGCCGACGACGGCAAGCAGCGGGGCATCGAGGCTGCGGTAGCGGGGAAGGATGTAGTCGTCGAGCTGGGCCACGCCGGCCGCGGCGTCACGCCGCCCCTGCTCCGCCCCCGGCAGGGCCAGGGGCAAGGCCACCTCCGCCAGGGTGCCGCGGACCTGTTCAAGCAGGGACACGGCTGCCGTGTTCCGCTGCTCCTGCCGGTCCGCGTGGCGGTTCTCATTCGGTGAGCTCACAGCAACATCATGCCAGCTGAGACCGGCGGAGGAATTGATTATGGCCGGAAATACAAAATGGCCCCGGGCTTATTGCCCGGGACCATTTGGTGGTGACCCCAGCGGGATTCGAACCCGCGTTACCGCCGTGAGAGGGCAGCGTACTAGGCCGCTATACGATGGGGCCAAGTAACTTTTTTGGCGTTTCCGCCGTTCAAGCTCAGTGATTGTTTCATACACTTCGCTTTAGTTTCAAATCGGCGAACCGGCTGAAACTGCCTGATGTGAAGATGTAAACCATATTCAAACCAGAGCTGGGATACCAGGACTCGAACCTAGAATGACGGTACCAGAAACCGTAGTGTTGCCAATTACACCATATCCCAATGGAACTTTCGGGCCCGGTCTTCAGGGCCTTCGCCCTGCTCCGTGCGCCTCAGCACGAGAAAATACTCTACCCGAGACTTTCGACTCGCACAAATCGAGACGACGGGACCTTTCACCGCGCCCGGCACCGCCCCGGAATTGACCCCTTGCCCACGGGCTAAATTTAAAGTTACTGTCGAGTAAGTTACTCATCGGTAACTAGATGCATGCCCTGCCAAGCGGGCACCTCCACAGAACTGGAACCGTTCCAACCACCATGGTCTTCGCCGCCGGGCAGCGTCGTCCGGTGGCGGGTTAGGAAGTCAGCGTTGACAACCCGTACAGCAGCCATTGCGGCAGACGGCCGCAAGAGCTGGTCCCAATCCACAGCAATCTTCGCTTTATCCCTGTTGCTTGTTCTACTTCTTGCTTTCTACACCTACCTGACCGGCCAGATTTCCGGTGGCGCCGCCCGGCTCAGTGATGGCGCCGCCAAGGCAGCGGCCGGTGCGGCCCAACTCAGGGACGGCTCCGGCCAGCTCGCCACCGGGGCCGGGGCGGCCAACTCGGGCGCCGTGCAGGTCAGGGACGGCTCAGCAAAAGTCGAGGACGGGACAAAGGCACTGAACACCGGCGCCGTGGCCCTCCAGTCCGGGGCGGGCGGGATCTACTCCGGAGTCCGGGACAAACTCGCGCCCGGAGCGGACAAACTGCATTCAGGCACCACCAAGCTCCAGAACGACGTGGTCAACAGGCTCGTTCCGGGTGTCTACCAGGTCGATGACGGCGCCAGGAAGCTTCAGGCAGGTGCCATCGAGCTTTCCACTGCTTTGACCCCCTCGCCGGCCGGGAACGCCCCGAACAACCTTGCCGACGGCGCCGGGCAATTGGCGGCAGGAACCGGCCGCCTCGCTGCGGGCGCAGGACAGTTGGACACCGGTGCGGGCACCCTCAACGCCGGTGCGGCGGCGCTGCGTAACGGCACAGCCAAGCTCAAGGCAGGAACAGATCGGCTTGAGGGCTACCCGGGCGCGGGCAACGACCCCGCCAAGGGAGACGGGCTGGCTGCGCTCAGCCAGGGCCTTGACCAGCTCGAGTCTGCGGCGAACGGCCCCCAGGGCCTGGTGCCGATCGGCCTGCTCAAGGACAAGATTGCCAAACCTGCCGAGGGCGGCCGCAGGGCCTACTCGGGGGCAGCCCAGCTCAATGCGGGTGCTGGAACGCTCGACTCCGGGGCGTTTGCCCTCAGCGACGGCGCAGGCAGGCTCAAGGCCGGAACCAGCACCCTCGCTGCGGGAGCGGACGAGCTGAATTCCGGTGCGGGCAGGCTCACGGCAGGCTTTGCCACGCTGGCGCAGCGGCTCAACTCGACGGACCCGCACAACCCGGGAGTGGTTTTGGGCACATCCCTGCTGGCAGACGGCACGGCAAAGATCCGCACCGGCATGGACGGCGTGCCCGGGGACCCGGAGAGGCCGGGACTGATTTACGCCGCAAACACCCTCAATGACGGCACCGCCAAGCTCATGACAGGGATTAACGGCGACGCCGACCCGTCGAACCCCGGCCTCCTCGCAGGGGCGCAGGCCCTCTCCGACGGCACCGTCCAGCTGAGCGCCGGGGCGGGCAAGCTCCAGGCTGGCAGCAGCCAACTGGCTGAGGGCACGGGAAAGCTCGCCGAGGGCAACGGCAAGCTGGACAACGGTTCGGGCAAGCTGGCGGAGGGCGCGGGCACCCTGGCCAACGGGAACTCACAGCTGGCCGCGGGCACGGAAGAGCTGCACGCGAAGGTGACGGCAGTATCGCCGTCGTCGTGGCTGAACGGCCCTGCAACGGCGCTTCTGCTCGTCGGGCTGCTGCTGGCCGCCGGCGTCGCCGCCTTCCTCGTCCTGCGCCGCCGCGCTGCCCGTACGGGAGCGGACTGAGCGGTGAGGGACTGAGCGGTGGCGGACTGGGCGACGGCGGCCCGGCTGCACTGACCCGGCACTCCCCTAGTGAAAGAGCGGGAGCAATTCCGCCAGCGTGGAAACCGCGGCACCTGAAAAATGCGCTGCGGTTTCCGCGTTCCGGTTCAGCCAAACGCCCTGCAGCCCGGCCGCCGTCGAGCCCTCCGCATCGAGCAACCTGTTGTCGCCCACGTAGAGGGTTTCGGAGGGTGCAGTGCCCAGGAGCCGGACACCTTCGAGGTAGATCGCCGGGTTGGGCTTGGCCACCCCCAACGTGTCGGTGCCCACGAGGTGCGCCACCCGCTCCAGGCCGGCGCCATCCAGTTTCGCCCGTTGGTAGTCGTGGACGTTGTTGCTGACGGCCCCGTACGGGATCCCTGCCCGGTCCAGGACATCGAGCAGCGGCAGGACGTCCGGGAACGGCTTCACGTAGGACGGCTGCTTCTGGATGTAGGCGGTCAGCCACTGGTGCGATTCCTCGCCGTCGGCCAGTTCGATGCCGAAGTGTCCCAGCGCAGCCCGGCCCCGCAGGAGGCGCTGCTCATTGAACGTCAGCTCGCCCGCAAGGTACTGGTCGTAATAGTGCGTGGTCTCATGGGTGAAGATGCGGCCGAACCGCTCCCACCCGGACTGGTCGAGGCCGGGCAGGAGATGCTCGCTGACCTCCCGCAAGGCGGTGGTCATGGAGTATTCGAGATCCACGAGGGTGTCGTCGATATCGAACAGGACACCCCGGACGGTACCCACTTGGGCCTCCAGGAGGCCGCCGGCAGCGGAACTGGCCACAACCATCAGCCGCGGAAAGCCTGAAGCCTGCGGAGTGAGGCATCCTTGCCCAGGATCACCATCGACTCGAACAGCGGCGGCGAGATGCGGCGGCCGGACACGGCGGTGCGGACCGGTCCGAAGGCCAGTCGCGGCTTCAGTCCAAGGTCCTCGACGAGGGCCTGCTTGAGGGCAGCCTGGATGGTCTCCGGATTCCATTCCTCGATGGGCTCAAGGGCACCGATCGCTGCGTCCAGGACTTCGGCCAGGTTTTCCGGCAGGCCCTTGCGCGCGTCGTCGGCAACGTCAATGGCGTCATCGGCCTTGAACAGGAAGGCGATCATTTCCGGTGCCTCGCCCAGCAGGGTGATGCGCTCCTGGATCAGGGGTGCGGCTTCGGTGACGATCTCTTCTTCGCGGTCGGTCAGGATCTCCCCCACCAGTCCGGCTTCCCGCAGGTAGTGCGCCACCCGGTTCCGGAAATCCTCCGGGGCGAGCATCCGCACATGCGTGCCGTTGATGGCTTCGGCCTTCTTCAGGTCGAAGCGCGCGGGGTTGGCCAGGACGTCGTGGATGTCGAAGTTCTCCACCAACTGCTCCACGGTGAAGATGTCCTCGTCGGCGCTGAGTGACCAGCCCAGCAGGGACAGGTAGTTCAACAGGCCCTCCGGGATGAAGCCCCGCTCGCGGTGCAGGAAGAGACTGGACTCGGGATCGCGCTTGGAAAGCTTCTTGTTCCCCTGGCCCATGACGTAGGGCAGGTGGCCGAATTCGGGCATGTACTCAGCAACACCCACTGCGTGGAGCGCCCGGTAGAGGGCAATCTGACGCGGGGTTGAGCTGAGCAGGTCTTCGCCGCGGAGCACGTGGGTGATGCCCATCAGCGCGTCGTCCACCGGGTTGACCAGGGTGTACAGCGGGTGGCCGTTGGCCCGCACCACTGCGAAGTCGGGAACCGAACCGGCACGGAAGGTAATCTCGCCGCGGACCAGGTCGGTAAAGGTGAGGTCCTCGTCGGGCATCCGGAGGCGGAGGACGGCCTGGCGGCCCTCGGCCCGGTACTGCGCCAGCTGCTCGTCCGTCAGGTGCCGGTCGTACCCGTCGTAGCCGAGCTTGGGGTCACGGCCGGCGGCGCGGTGACGGGCCTCAATCTCGTCCGGCGTGGAGTACGACTCGTAGATGAATCCGCCCTCATGCAGCCGCTTGATGATGTCCTGGTAGATATCGCTGCGCTGGGACTGCCGGTAGGGTTCGTGCGGGCCGCCCACCTCGACGCCCTCGTCCCAGTCGATGCCGAGCCACTTCAGCGCGTCCAGCAGCTGGTGGTAGCTCTCCTCGCTGTCCCGCGCCGCGTCCGTGTCCTCGATGCGGAACACCAGGGTGCCTTTGGTGTGCCGTGCGTAGGCCCAGTTGAACAGGGCGGTACGGATCAGGCCCACGTGCGGGGTGCCGGTGGGAGAGGGGCAGAAACGGACCCGTACGGGTGTTTCCGGGGTAACAGACGGGATGGAGGCGGCAGGCGACGAAGAAGCGATAGTCATAGTGGCTTCAACTTTACCGTCTGGCGCCTGCCGCCACCGCGGCTTGTCCGTTAGCGGCGGACGATCGGGTTGGACAGCCGGCCGATCCCTTCGATTTCCACTTCATACCGGTCACCGGCGGTGACCAGACCGACGCCGGCGGGAGTGCCGGTCATGATCACGTCACCGGGCAGCAGGGTGAACGCCTGGGAGACGATCGAGACCAGTTCCCGGACGCCGCGGATCATCTGGTTGGTGTTGCCGTCCTGGCGCATTTCGCCGTTGAGCCTGCCCTGGATCTGCAGGTCCTCGGTGTCCAGCTCCGTTTCGATCCACGGGCCAAGCGGCGCGGACGTATCGAACCCCTTGGCGCGGGTCCACTGCAGGTCGGTCTTCTGGACGTCGCGGGCCGTGAGGTCGTTGCCGCAGGTGTAACCGAAGATGACGTCGTCGACGCGGTCCTCCGGGACGTCCTTGCAGATCCGGCCGATTACGACGCACAGCTCTGCCTCAAAGGAGATCTCCTCGGAGAACTCCGGCAGCACGACCGGATCGTTCGGGCCGACGACGGCCGTGTTCGGCTTCAGGAACAGCAGCGGCTGGGCGGGCACGTCGTTGCCGAGCTCGTGGGCGTGCTCCACGAAGTTCCGGCCGACGCCGATCACCTTGCTGCGCGGGATAATCGGCGCCAGCAGCCGGACGTCCTCCAGCTTGTGGCGGACCGACGTGCGCTCCACGCCATTGAAGAACGGGTCACCCTGGATGACAGTAATTTCCTCGCTGCCGGCGTCACCTTCAACAACGCCGTACAGGGGATCGGAATCGACGACAAACCTCGCAATACGCATGGTTCATACCCTACCGTTTCCCGGGTGGGCCCCCGCATTGCCGGGCCCCTCCCGCAGGTAGTGCAGCTGCGCGGCCACTGACATCTCGGCGGCGCGCCTGACGGAAGGTCCGACGTCGGAATAGACGGCGTCCGCCACGTCGCCGACGGACGCGTCCCGGCCCAGCCGGTCCAGGGTTGCGCGGATCTGCGCCAGGCGTTCGTGGCGGTGCGTCCGGTAGCCGCGGACAACCTCCGCCAGGGAGGGGAGGACTGGTCCGTGGGCCGGCAGGACGGTGGCCGCCCCCATGTCCTCAAGCCGGTCCAGGGTGGCCAGATAGTCCCCCAGCGTCCCGTCCGGATAGTCCAGCATGGTGGTTCCCCTGCCCAGGATGGTGTCCCCGGTCAGGACGGACCCGTCCGGCCCGTCGCCGGGCAGGTGGAAGCAGACCGAGTCGGAGGTGTGCCCCGGAGTGGCCAGGACGGTCAGCTGGAGCCCGGCGGCGCGGACCACCTCGCCGTCCTGCAGCGGCGCTCCCCCGCCGTGGCAGTGGGCGGGATCCGCGGCGCGGACAGGGGCGCCGGTCAGCTCGTGCAATCGTGCCGAACCCGCCGTGTGGTCGGCGTGCCGGTGGGTGATGAGGACGAGTTCGACGGCGGCCGCGCGCGCCAGCGCCCGCAGGTGGGCTTCGTCGTCCGGTCCGGGATCCACCACCACCGCGGTGGGGCTAGCGGGAGCGGCAAGGACGTAGGAGTTGGTCCCGTCCAGGCTCATGGGCCCGGGATTGGGCGCCAGGATGAACCGGGTCAGGTCTGAACTGCGCTGCAGGCTGGCGGCGGGATCTGGAGTCACTGCCCCATCCTTGCACCGATGGACCGGCGCTGCCCGATCACCGGCGCCGGATCACTGGCCGGAATAGATCGAACACCCGGGCGGGTTGACCACAAATGACGCCCCATCCACCATCAGGAAGCCGGATACATTCATGACCAGCGCACCCAGCCTTGCAGAACTCATCGCCAACGCAGAAGCGGACGGCCACGACCACTCCTCCACGGAGAAGAGCACCGGGCTCCTGCACATCCACAACCATGCGGCAGGAACCGTGGTCTGGTTTCCCACCTGGAAGACGTTCCGCGGGACGGCCGACTGGAGCGAAGCAGTGGACGCCGCCGGGGCGGACCTCGCCGAGTCGGAGGCAGCAGACGCGCAGGCGGCCGGTATCCTGGCCGGCGAACTGGAGGACCTGCTGACGCGTGCCGCTGTGTCGGGTGACGCCGCAGCTTTCGCCAGTGAAAACCTCACCGGCCACCTGACCCGCACCTGGGCGCTGGGTGACGCGGCCGCCAAGGCCACGGGCAGGGAACCGTTCACCGCCGGAGCCACCCCCGCGGCCTTCGAGGGCTATCCCTACGAGGTTTACGCGCAGGACGGCGGCGTGTTTGCCTCCTCCCTGTTTAACGACATCATCGATGCCCGGCGCCAGCACGCGCTGGCCGAAGAGGCGGCCCGGAAGGCCCTGAAGCCGGTCTCCCGCAAAGCCCAGAAGAACGCCGCCCGCAAGGCAGCCCGGCGCTGACCGCCGTCGTAGGCATTATGCCGACCCGCGCACACCGCTCCAAAGCTCCGAAGCTTCTTCGCGAAACCCGGCCTCGACGGTTGTGATCCGCGAACAAGGCCCGGACCGGCAGGCGAAGGGCTTAGACGCAAACGGCGCCTGCATGGACCGAAGTCCGGCAGGCGCCGTCGTGCGCTTCTAAACCGTCAGCCCGCTCAGGCGAGGCGGGTCAGCCAGCCGTGGGTGTCCGGAACGGTGCCGGTCTGGATGCCCAGCAGCTGCTCGCGGATGGCCATGGTAGTTTCACCGGCCTTGGCGTCCTCCGTGCCGATGAATTCCGTGGCGTCCTTGAGGACACCGATGGGGGTGATGACGGCCGCGGTTCCGCAGGCAAAGACCTCCGTGATCTCGCCGGAGGCAACGCCGTCGCGCCATTCATCGAGGGTGATCTTGCGCTCGGTTACCTCCCGGCCCATGTCCTTGGCCACCTGCATGACGGACATCCGGGTGACGCCTTCGAGGATGGTGCCGGTAAGGGCGGGCGTGACCAGGGAGCCGTCCTTCATGACGAAGAAGACGTTCATGCCCCCGAGCTCTTCCACGGCGTCGTCGTTGAAGTGGTCGAGGAAGAGGACCTGCTTGCAGCCGTTGGCTTCGGCTTCCTGCTGGGCGATCAGGGACGCGGCGTAGTTGCCGCCGCACTTGGCATCGCCCGTTCCGCCGCGCCCTGCACGGGCGTACTCGCGCGAGATCCAGATGGAGACCGGCTTGAGCTCGCCGCCGAAGTAGTTGCCGGCAGGCGAAGCGATGACCCGGAAGGAAACCTCCCGAGCGGCGCGGACGCCGAGGAACGCCTCGGTGGCGATCATGAACGGCCGCAGGTAAAGGGCCTCACCGTCGCCGTTGGGAACCCAGTCCTTGTCCGCGGCCACAAGCTCGCGGATGGCGCCGAGGAAGTACTCCACGGGCAGCTCGGGCAGGGCAAGCCGGCGTGCGGACTTGTTCAGCCGGGCCGCGTTGGCCTCCGGACGGAACGTCCAGACGGAACCGTCGGCGTGGCGGTAGGCCTTCAGCCCTTCGAAGATCTCCTGGCCGTAGTGGAAGACGGCTGCAGAAGGATCCAGGACGATGGGTCCGTAGGCTTCGACCCGGGGGTCGTGCCAGCCGCCGTTGCCGTCCGCGTCCACGCTGTAGTCGACGACGGCGGTGTGGTCGGTGAAGTAGTTGCCGAATCCCGGGTTCGCCAGGATGGCTTCACGCTGTTCTGCGGTCTTCGGGTTCGCCGAAGGCTGCAGGCTGAATTCGACGCCATGGGCAGTCTGGGTCATGGTTCCTCCACGATCGGCCGCCGGGGTTCAGCGCTGAACGAGGTGGCGGCAGTTGGTAATTCGAGACAAGCTTACGCCCGATGCCGGTGGCTCCGGCGCGGGTCAGAGTCCGGCGGCGATGGCGTCGCCGACGGCGGTGGTGCTGCGGGCGGTGCCGTCGCGCTTTTCGACGTCGGCCACTACAGCGGCTTCGATCTTCCGTGCCGCTGCTTCATAGCCGAGGTGGTCCAGCAGGAGCGCGGCGGAGAGGATGGCCGCCGTCGGATCTGCCTTGCCCTGGCCGGCGATGTCCGGCGCGGAACCGTGGACGGGTTCGAACATGGACGGCGCAGTGCGGTCCATGTTGATGTTTCCGCTGGCGGCCAGCCCAATGCCGCCGGTAATGGCGGCAGCAAGGTCCGTGAGGATGTCACCGAAAAGGTTGTCGGTGACGATGACATCGAAGCGCGACGGGTCGGTGACCATGAAGATGGTGGCGGCGTCCACGTGCAGGTAGTCGTGGGTGACCTCGGGGAACTCCTGCGCCACGGCCTCGACGGTGCGCTTCCAGAGGTGCCCGGCGAAGACCAGGACGTTGTGCTTGTGGACCAGGGTGACGTGCTTGCGTTCGCGGGCGCTGGCGCGGCGGAAGGCATCGCGGACCACGCGCTCCACGCCGTGGGCGGTGTTCAGGGACACTTCGGTGGCTACCTCGTGCGGGGTGCCGGCGCGCAGGGTGCCGCCGTTGCCCACGTAAGGGCCCTCGGTTCCTTCGCGGACCACGATGAAATCAATGGTGCCAGGGTTGGCGAGGGGGCTGCCAACGGTGCCGTACAGCCTTGACGGGCGCAGGTTGACGTAGTGGTCGAGGCTGAAGCGCAGCTTCAGGAGCATCTCGCGCTCAATGATGCCGGACGGGATGCGGGTGTCGCCGGGGGCTGCGCCGACAGCGCCGAACAGGATGGCATCGCGGGTCCGCAGGTCCGCGAGGACCTCGTCCGGCAGGGTTTCGCCGGTGGCCAGCCAGTGCTCGGCACCAAGCTTGTAGTGGGTCTGCTTGAGCTCCACTCCCTCCGCGGCCACAGCCTTTTCCAGCACTTTGACTGCCTCGGCAATGACTTCAGGGCCGATGCCGTCGCCGGGAATTACTGCAAGGTTAATGGAGGATGCGCTCATACTTTCAGGGTAGCCAAAACATCCATATGCTGGTCAACCTGTCTCACTATTCAGACAAGACCACCGGTAAAGGGCAGGACCCGCAGGAATTCCGCGGCTCCTGCCCTCTCGTGTATCGGACCGGCTAGGCCTCTGCCGGTTCCTCGTACTTGGGGAACACGGGCGCCGGTGCAGGCAGCGGCGTCCCGGCGGCGATGCGCGTGGCGACGGCAGCGAACTGGCGTGCTTCCCCCTCGGGCTGGCCGAGGGCATCCAGCAGCCGCGCCGTCGAGCCCGGCATCACCGGCTGGGCGAGGATGGCCACGATCCGGAGCACCTCAAGGGTGACGTAAAGGACGGTGTTCATGCGTTCGACGTCGGTCTTCCGCAGCACCCAGGGCGCCTGGTCGGCGAAGTAGGCGTTGGTGTCGCCAAGGACCGCCCAGATGGCCTCGAGGGCGCGGCTGAATTCCTGTTTGTCGAAGGCAGCCCGCGCGGTGTCCAGCAGGGCACCGGCCTGTTCCAGGATGGCGGTGTCCGCGTCCGTGAAAGCGCCCGGGGTGGGAACCGCTCCCCCGCAGTTCTTGGCCACCATGGACAGGGAACGCTGCGCCAGGTTGCCGAAGTTGTTCGCCAGGTCCGAGTTCATCCGGCCCACGATGGCCTCGTGGTTGTAGCTGCCGTCAGCTCCGAACGGCACCTCCCGGAGGAAGAAGAACCGTACCTGGTCCAAACCGTACTGATCCACGAAATCGGCCGGCGCCACCACGTTGCCCAGCGACTTGGACATCTTGACGCCGTTGTTGTGCAGGAAGCCGTGGATCATGACGCGCTTGGGCAGATCCAGGCCGGCGCTCAGGAGGAAGGCGGGCCAGTAGATGGCGTGGAACCGGGAGATGTCCTTGCCGATCACGTGGACATCGGCCGGCCAGAACCGGCGGAACTTCTCCGAGTCCACGTCCGGGTAGCCCACACCGGTGAGGTAGTTGGTCAGTGCATCCACCCACACGTACATGACGTGGTTGCTGTTGCCTGGAACCGGGACGCCCCAGTCGAAGGTGGTGCGGCTGATGGACAGGTCGTCCAGGCCGCGCTTGACGAAGCTGATCACTTCGTTGAAGCGGGACTGCGGGGCACCGAACTCAGGCTGCGCTTCGTAAAGGGCCAGCAGCTTGTCCTGGTAGGCGGACAGCCGGAAGAAGTAACTCTCCTCGGCCGTCCACGTCACCTCGGTGTCCGTCTCTTTCGAGTAGCGCACGCCGTCGTCCTTCACCACGGTCTCGTCCTCGCCGTAGAAGGCCTCGTCCCGGACGGAGTACCAGCCCTCGTACTTGTCGAGGTAGATGTCGCCGTTGGCTTCCATCTTCTGCCAGATGGCCTGCGACGCCGCGTAGTGGTCCTCGTCCGTGGTGCGGATGAAGCGGTCGTACGTGATGCCGAGGGCTTCGTGCGCCGCCTTGTAGACTTCCGCGTTCCGGTCCACCAGCTCCTTGGGAGTGATGCCTTCCTTTTCGGCCGTCTGGGCGATCTTCATCCCGTGCTCGTCCGTGCCCGTCAGGAACATCACGTCGTAGCCGTCCAGCCGCTTGAAGCGCGCCATGGCGTCGGTGGCGATGTACTCATAGGCGTGGCCGATGTGCGGCACGCCGTTGGGGTAGGTGATGGCCGTGGTGATGTAGAACGGCGTTTTCTCTGAAGCAGTCACGTGCGGACAGTTACCTTCGATGCGGAGGGACGGGCTAGATCAGTTCAGTCAGGCTATCGCTCAGCCGGACCAGTTCGTGGTCGTGTGACGCCACCAGGACGGCGATGCCGTCGGAGGTGGTGTCCTTGAGGATGCTGATGATGCGGTTGGCAGAGGCGCGGTCCAAGCTGGCGGTGGGCTCATCCACCACCAGGACGCGGGTGCCAAGGATCAGGGCGCGGGCGATGGCGACGCGCTGCCGCTCACCGCCGGAAAGCTGCGCGGGCCGGTGCCGCATGCGGCGGCCCAGGCCCACCAGGTCCAGGAGGTCCTTGGCCATGTCGCGGCGCTGGTCCACCTCGCCGTCGGGGACGGCGGGCAGGAGGACGTTTTCCAGGGCGCTCATGCCGTCGATCAGGGCACCGCCCTGGTCCACGTAGCCGATCAGCGCGCGACGGCGGTCGGCGATTTCGTCGTCACCCATGCTTTCAAGGGAATCGCCTTCCCAGAAGACGCGTCCCGACGTCGGCAGTGTCAGTCCTGCGCCGACCGTGAGGATGCTGGTCTTGCCCGAGCCGCTTCGGCCGGCGACGCAGTGCATCTCGCCTGCGTGCAAGGTCAGGTCGAAGCCCTCCACGACGCTGACAGCTTCGGCCCCGCCCTTGCCGCCGCCGTAGCGGATGGTGATGTCACTCAGCTCCAGCGGGGTGGCGTGGTCGGCCGCCTTGACGATGGTGTTGGCGCGGGTCTGCAGGGGAACCTCGCCGGAGCCGCCCCTGCGGCTCCGCTGGACGTTCGTCGGGTTTGTCATTGGACCACTTTCGTTGCAATTGGAATCCAGCAAAGTACTGCCACGAGGCCGGCAACGCCTGCCCACAGCGCGGCGTAGGGGGCCAGCAAGAGGCCGATGCCGAGGGCGCCCAGCACGCCCAGGGGCAGGGCGACGGTTCCCACCAGCGCGTTTTCGAACAGGCGGACCTGCCGCAGCATGTCGGGGTTCCAGCCCATGGCTTCAAGGATGCCCAGGTACTGGCGCTTGGCGTTCAGTTCGAACCTGCCGGTGACCAGCGTGAGGACGAGTCCCACGGCCACGCCGGCGATGGCCAGCAGGATGCTGGGCAACGCCACGCTGGCTGCGGCAAGTCCGCTCAGCGCGCTGGCGCCGGCTGCGCGGGGAATGTCGATCAGCAGTGCGATCAGTCCGCCCACGGCGGCCCCGAAGACACCCACTGCCACGGCCAGGGACAGGGTGTTGAACTTGTTGGTGCCCAGCTGGCGGTTGGCGAAGGTCAGCGGCGAGTCCACCGGGATCAGCCGTTCGTCGTGCTGCGGTTCCTGGTCGATGACGTCGCGGTGCTTGAGCTGCTGCGCGGCAAACAGTGCTGCGGCGGCGTAGAGCACCAGGACCGCGGTGCACACCAGTGCGGTGGACAGGCTCCAGCTGATGAGGCTCAGGGCGATGCCCGCCACGGCCAGCAGAACCGCGCCGACGCCGAATTCCTCGAGCACCCAGCTGCGGATCCTCCGCTGGGTCCAACCCATGGCGCGCAGGGTTCCGGCCTCGCTGCGCCGTTTGCGGATGTAGCTGACCGTTGATGCCCCGGTGAGCAGGGCGGCCCCGCAGAGAGTCAGGAACAGCAGGGTGACGTTGGTTCCGGACAGCGATCCGGTGACGGCGTCGGCGGCGTTCTGCCGGACCCAGGACTGCTGGACGGTGCCCAGCGGCGATTCCTTGCCGGCGTCGTCCTTGGAGTAGCCGGGGACGAAGATGCTGGCGTCTTCACGGGCTGAACCTGCCACGATGGTGGCTTCCAGTCCCATGTCGCGGATCTCCGCCGCGAGCTTCTCGACGTCGGGCTGTGCTTCCTTCCAGCTGCCCGGCGCCTTGGCGCGGACCCGGATGGCGTCGATGACGTTGGCGTTGTTGGTGTAGCCGCGGGCTGCGGCCAGGCCGTAGTAGTCCGTGATGGCTCCCGCGGACTGGCTGGCCAGTCCGGTGGCGCTAAGGGAAGGCTGGAGCTCCTTCGCCGGAACATCCTTGCCTTCGGCGTCCTTGACCATCGTGAACGGCGTGGGGTCGTAGCCGCCCAGGGGCAGCTTGTTGACGTCGCCGGAGGCCTCGGCCACTGCTGCCGGGTCGAACGTGCCGTACACCATGGCCAGCGGGGAAGCCTGCTTCTGTCCGGTGGACAGGTTGTCCCGGTAGGACCGCTCGTCCACGGGCTCGCGCTGGGTCTGGTCCACCGGGGCGCCGTTGGCGCTCTTTTCGGGCAGGCGGTTGACGGTTACCCATTCACCGGGGACGGCGTTCTTGTCCACTGCGCCGTTGGCCGCCGTGCCGGCGTCGGTGTACTTGGGAGCCGCCGCGAAGTCGGTGCTCCATTTTGCGGGCGTGTAGAGGCCCTGGTTGAAGTTTCCGTTGGCGCCCAGCAGCGACGTGTGGTCGGTCGAGCCGGGCCAGGACAGCGCGAAGGGGTCCTTCGAGACGAACGGGAGGTAGTCCTTGTCGAGGGAGCGGGTGGCGGTGCCCACCTCGTTGATGACCTTGCCGGAGTCGTCGATCTCTTCGATCTTGACGTTGTACTTCAGGTCAAGGGAGGTGCCGGAGCGGACCACCAGAGGGATGGCCTGGGAGTCGGACGTCAGCTGGCCGTTGCGTTTGGCCTGCTGGTACTGGGTCATCAGCGGTGCCCAGTATTTGAGCTTTACGCCCAGGAAGTCCGGCCCGTCCTTGAGTTCGTCGAGGCCGATGCCGTTGGTGAAGAGTCCTTCGAGGTACCGGCCGACGGCGCCGGCGTTCCGTGCGTCGGCCGGCGGCGCTTTCTCGAGCGGCGCCAGGAAGTCCCCGGCCGTGCCGAGGAGGGCGCGCTCCGATGCGGGGTCGACAGCCACCACGGATTCCGTCACCTCGGGAGCGAGCGGCAGGGAGACGGACAGGTTGAACAGGTTGTGCTCGGAACCGCCGGCCGGGGACGGGAATTTGATGCCGGTTTCGCCGGCGGGCGCAGCGATGCGGATGCTGCTGCCTCCGGCGGCTTTCTCTTCCACGAGCTTGGCCTTGCCCACTGTTCCCTCGGCGGTGGACTTGAACAGTGTCTGTTCGGAAACGCCGTCCGAGCTTACTGCGCTGGCGGTCAAGCGGTACTTCTTGGCTTTGTCGCCCAGCACTGACTCAGCGGCGGGCCACTTGTCCGGGGACGTGGCTCCGGCAGCCTGGTCGGCCGTTGCCGTTCCGGCTAGGCCGGCGTTGTAGCCAAGGTAGTCCATGGCGTCCAGCCGGGGCGCCTCAAGGTTCTGCGTCACGCGGGACACGAGGCTGATGGGGGCAGCCACCGACGTCCCGGAGAGCTTCCGGATCGAGTCCAGCTGCTCGAAGCTGATCCCGCCGGTGCCGTTGGCAATCTCGGGCTGCAGCAAGGCCCCGGCAGGAGCCTTGGCCTGGACCAGCACGTCGTACAGGCCGCGTGAATTTTCATCCACGGTCCTGTTGAGTGCAGCCTGTGACTGGCTTTGGACGAGGACCGACAAGCACATGGCTGCGATCAGGATGGCCGCGGTCAACAGCAGCACTTTGCTCCTGATGAACCTCTGGACGGCGTTCATTGAACTCCCTGAAACCTGGATTGCGTAGCGCACACCCGTGTCGACCACGTGGCGGCAGCGGACATGGACGATTACGGACGGATGTGCAAAAAGTATTGGCCGGCCTGCCGGACCGGTCCCGAGACGGGACCAGGCCATATTAAGCAGACCGGCCAATCATACGTGGCCGCGCCGGGACGCGCCGAGCGGAGACGCGTCGTTCGGCGTTTCGCGCGACCTACTGACTAACTACTGCTAGTCCTCCAGGTCCACTTCGCGGACCATCTCGGCGCCGATGCCGGCCTTGATGGCGTCCAGGACCTGCTGCGGGACGGAGCTGTCGATGGTCAGCAGCGCCAGCACCTGTCCGCCTTCGTCGTGACGGGCCACCTGCATGCCGGCAATGTTGATGTTGTTCATGCCCAGGATGTGGCCGATGGTGCCGATCACGCCGGGACGGTCGGCGTAAGCCACCACCACGAGGTGTTCGCTGATGGGGATTTCCACCTCGAAGCCGTTGATGCCCACCAGCTTCTGGATCTGCTTGGGACCGGTCAGGGTGCCGGCCACGGAGATCTGGCTGCCGTCGCTCAGTGCGCCGCGCAGGGTCAGCACGTTGCGGTAGGACTCGGTATCCGGGGTGGTGATCAGGCGGACGTTGATGCCGCGCTGCTCGGCGATCACCGGGGCGTTGACGTAGGAAACCTGTTCGGTGACAACGTCGGCGAAGATGCCCTTCAGGGCCGCCAGTTCCAGCACCTTGACGTCCAGCGAGGAGATTTCGCCGGCAACTTCAATGTCGAACTGCGTCAGCGAGTCGTGGGTCAGCGCAGTGAAGATGCGGCCCAGCTTCTCGATGAGCGGGATGCCGGGGCGCACGTCGGGGGCGATGACTCCGCCGGCGACGTTGACTGCGTCCGGAACCAGTTCGCCGGCGAGGGCCAGGCGTACCGACTTGGCAACGGACACGCCGGCCTTTTCCTGGGCTTCATCGGTGGAGGCCCCAAGGTGCGGGGTGACCACCACGTTGTCGAGCTTGAAGAACGGAAGGTCCGTGCTCGGCTCCTTGGAGAAGACGTCGACGCCGGCACCGGCGATATCGCCGTCCTGCAGGGCCGTGAACAGGGCCTCTTCGTCCACCAGGCCGCCGCGGGCGACGTTGATGACGTAGGCGGTGTTCTTCATCTTCTTGAAGGCGTCCGCACCGAGCATGCCCACCGTTTCGGGGGTCTTCGGCATGTGGATGGTGATGAAGTCGGACTGGGCAAGCAGCTCATCCAGGGTGACCAGCTGGACGCCGAGCTGGGCTGCGCGCGCCGAGGTGATGTAGGGGTCGTACGCGAGGATCTTGGTGTCGAAGCCCTTCAGGCGTGCCGCCACGAGGGCGCCGATGCGGCCGAGGCCGATGATGCCGATCTTCTTCTCGAAGAGCTCGATGCCGGTGTACTTGGAGCGCTTCCACTCGCCGTCCTTGAGGGCGGCGCTGGCCTGCGGGATGTGGCGGGCAAGGCTGAGGATGTGGCCCACCGTGAGTTCTGCCGCGGAGACGATGTTGGACGTGGGGGCGTTGACCACCATGACGCCGGCCTGGGTGGCTGCCTTGATGTCCACGTTGTCCAGCCCCACGCCGGCGCGGGCGATGACCTTGAGGTTCTTCGCCGCGGCGATGGCTTCAGCATCCACCTGGGTTGCGGAACGGACCAGGATGGCGTCAACATCGCCAATCGCGGAAAGCAGCTGGGAACGGTCAGCGCCGTCGGCCCGGCGGATTTCGAAGTCCGGGCCGAGGGCCTCGATGGTGGCGGGGGAAAGTTCTTCGGCGAGCAGTACTACGGGTTTTGACACGGCTGATCCTCTGCGTTGCAGTCCTGGGGATGGGAACAAGTCTAGGCCGACGGAAAGGCCGGGCTCACATTGTTAAGTGTGAACCCGGCCTCATCGCGGCACTTTAGCTGGCGGTCGCACGTTCGCCTGGCGGCGAGCGGTGGCCTTAGCGGGCTGCGGAACCTTCGACGTAGTCCGCGTCCTGCTGCTGCCAGGAGAAGAGTGAGCGCAGTTCACGGCCAACCTCTTCGATGGGGTGCTGCTCTGCCTTGGCGCGCAGTTCCTTGAACTCAACGCCGCCGTTGTCCTGGTCCTCGATGAACCGCTTGGCGAAGGCGCCGGACTGGATGTCGGCCAGGACTGCCTTCATGTTTTCCTTCACCTCGGGGGTGATGATGCGCGGGCCAGAGACGTAGTCGCCGTATTCTGCGGTGTCGGAAACGCTCCAGCGCTGCTTGGCGATGCCGCCTTCCCACATGAGGTCCACGATGAGCTTGAGCTCGTGCAGTACCTCGAAGTAGGCGATCTGCGGCTGGTAGCCGGCTTCGGTCAGGGTCTCGAAGCCGTACTGGATCAGCTGGGACACGCCGCCGCACAGGACGGACTGCTCGCCGAAGAGGTCCGTTTCGGTCTCTTCGGTGAAGGTGGTCTTGATGACGCCGGCGCGGGTGCCACCGATGGCCTTGGCGTAAGACGTGGCCAGGTCCCAGGCGGAGCCGGAAGCGTCCTGCTCGACGGCGATGATGTCGGGGATGCCGCGGCCGGCTTCGAATTCGCGGCGCACGGTGTGGCCGGGAGCCTTCGGGGCAACCAGGATGACGTCAACGCCCTCGGGCGCCTGGATGTAGCCGAAGCGGATGTTGAAGCCGTGGGCGAAGGCCAGTGCCTTGCCGGGGGTCAGCTTGTCCTTGATGGAGTCGTTGTAGATCGAGCGCTGGTACTGGTCCGGCGCCAGGATCATGATGACGTCGGCCCATTCGGCGGCGTCGGCAACGTTCTTGACCGTGAAGCCGGCGTCCTCGGCCTTGGCGGCTGACTTGGAGCCGTCCTTCAGGGCGATGACAACCTCGACGCCGGAATCGCGAAGGTTCAGTGCGTGGGCGTGGCCCTGCGAGCCGTAGCCAACGATGGCAACCTTGCGGCCCTGGATGATCGACAGGTCGGCGTCGTCGTCGTAGAACATTTCAGTCACTTGCGTAACTCCTCTTGAGTGGTTTTGTAGATGGTGGTCTTGCGGTGCTGCGGTTGCGGGCAAACGTCCCGCCGTGGCGTGCTGCCTAGGCGGAGCGCAGTGCCCGGTCACTCATGGAGCGGGATCCCCGTCCAACGGCCAGGGTGCCGGACTGCACAATTTCGCGGATGCCGAAGGGCTCCAGCACTGAAAGCAGTGCCGTGAGCTTTTCGGGATGGCCGGTTGCCTCGATGACGACGGAGTCTGTGGACACGTCGACCACCGAGGCGCGGAACAGGTCTGCAGCCTGGGTCACCTGCAGGCGTGTTGCGGCATCCGCACGTACTTTGACCAGGATGTGGTCGCGCTGTACGGAAGATTCGGAGGTCAGTTCAACGATCTTGATCACGTTCACCAGCTTGTTGAGCTGCTTGGTGACCTGCTCGATGAGCTCACCATCGGCATCGACCACCACTGTCATCCGGGAAATTCCGGGGACTTCGGTGGGGCCGACGGCCAGGGAGTTGATGTTGAAGGCCCGGCGGGCAAAGAGGCTTGCCACGCGGGTGAGGACGCCGGGTTTGTCTTCAACCAGGACGGAAAGTGTATGGCGGCTCACGGTCAGTCTTCCTCTTCCCAGTCCGGGGTCATGTTGCGGGCAACCTGGATCTGGTCGTTGCTCACGCCGGCGGGCACCATCGGCCACACCATGGAGTTGGGGCTCACCACGAAGTCGATCACCACGGGGCGGTCGTTGATTTCGAGGGCCTTCTGGATGGTGGCGTCGATGTCCTCGTCGCGTTCGCAGCGGAACGAAGCGCAGCCGTAGGCCTCCCCCAGCTTGACGAAGTCCGGGATTCGGACGGTGTCATGGCCGGTGTTGAGGTCGGTATTGGAGTAGCGGCCTTCGTAGAAGAGGGTCTGCCACTGCCGCACCATGCCCAGCGAGGAGTTGTTGATGACGGCAACCTTGATGGGGATCTTGTTGATGGCGCAGGTGGCCAGTTCCTGGTTGGTCATCTGGAAGCAGCCGTCGCCGTCGATGGCCCAGACCACGCGGTCCGGCTCCCCCACCTTGGCGCCCATGGCTGCCGGCACGGCGTAGCCCATGGTTCCGGCACCGCCCGAGTTCAGCCAGGCGTGCGGGCGCTCGTACTTGATGAACTGCGCCGCCCACATCTGGTGCTGGCCAACGCCCGCCACGTAGATGCCTTCGGGGCCGGTCAGGGCGCCGATGCGTTCGATGACCTTCTGCGGTGCGGTGAGCCCGTCCTCGGGTTCGGTGAAGCCCAGCGGGTAGGTTTCCTTGAGGTTGTTCAGGAAAGCCCACCAGGTGGTGAGGTCCGGGGTTCCGGCTGCCTCGAACTGAGCCCGAACTGCCTCGGTCAATTCGGGAATGATCTCCTTGACCGAGCCCACGATCGGAACGTCGGCGGCACGGTTCTTGGAGATTTCCGCGGGGTCGATGTCTGCGTGGATCACCTTGGCGTGGGGCGCAAACGTCTTCAGCACACCGGTGACACGGTCATCGAAGCGGGCGCCCAGGGTGATCAGCAGGTCTGACTGCTGCAGGGCGGTCACCGCCGAGACAGTGCCGTGCATGCCGGGCATGCCGACGTGCTGCGGGTGCGAGTCAGGGAAAGCACCCTTGGCCATCAGGGTGGTCACCACCGGCGCGCCGGTGGCTTCGGCCAGTGCCCGCAGTTCGGCGCTGGCGTGGGCCTTGACCACACCGCCGCCAACGTAGAGGACCGGCTTGGAGGCCGCCGCGATGAGCTTTGCTGCCTCGCGCACCTGCTTGTTGTGGCCGCGGGTGACAGGCCGGTATCCGGGCAGGTCAACGCGCGGCGGCCAGGAGAAGGTCATCTGGCCCACCTGGGCGTCCTTGGCAACGTCCACGAGGACGGGGCCCGGACGGCCGGTGGAGGCCAGGTGGAAAGCTTCCGCCATGACATGCGGGATGTCGTTGGGGTCCGTCACCAGGAAGGAGTGCTTGGTGATGGGCATGGTGATGCCCACGATGTCCGCTTCCTGGAAAGCGTCGGTGCCAATGACACCGCTGGACACCTGGCCGGTGATGGCCACCAGGGGCACGGAGTCCATGTGGGCATCCATGATGGCGGTAACGAGGTTGGTGGCGCCGGGGCCGGAGGTGGCGATGCATACGCCCACCCGTCCCGTCACCATGGCGTAGCCTTGCGCGGCGTGGCCGGCTCCCTGTTCGTGACGGACCAGCACGTGGTTCATGGTGGAGGCCATCAAGGGGTCGTAGGTGGGCAGGATCGCGCCACCAGGCAAACCGAAAATATCGTCGACGCCGAGTTCTTCGAGCGAGCGGACAATAGCTTGCGAGCCGGTCATCACCGTTGGGGGTACAACGTTGTTCGGCCCAAGGACAGGAGAGACAGCAGCAAGGTCGGCGACGACGGCGGCATGCTCAGCCGTCCGGTCGGCGCGTTCCGGAGCCTTGGGGGCTCCAGGGGACTTGGCAGCCATCAGCGAGGGGCTGATCGGCGATCCTTTGCTCATCGGACTCTTCCTTGTGGATCATCAATAACGGTGAAACTGCGGGGAATAAAAAAACCCCTCAAGCCGTGGTGGCTCTTCGAGGGGTTTGCGCGTGACAGTTCGTTGCCGGGGCTAGTGAGCCACGCGCTTGGTAAGGACGACGACTGCAACTGCGCAGTTGGTAACGAAAGTCATGCGTTCAGTTTTCCCTCTGGTGTGACGGGTGTCAACGCGGGACAATCCCATCTCACCATGTGGACTCCAATGTCCACCCCTTGATCATATGGCATGGGGACCAAAGGTTTCGCCACCCGCACCCCAACCTCGCCAGCGGTCAGGGTGCGTGTGGCCTCAGCTCAACCGCGGACGGCGCGGTTGGGCTGCCGGAGCCGGTTAGCCGCAGTACGCACCAGTGCTGGCGCTGTGCACCAGTTTGGCGTACTTGGCCAGGACGCCCTTGGTGTAGCGGGCCGGCAGCGGCTCCCAGCCAGCCTTGCGGGCTTCAAGGTCAGCGTCATCCACCAGCAGGTCGAAGCTGCGCGCTGCGATGTCCACGCGGATCCGGTCACCGTCCCTGACAAAGGCGATAGGACCGCCGTCGACCGCTTCCGGCGCGACGTGGCCGATGCACAATCCGGTAGTACCGCCGGAGAACCTGCCGTCTGTCAGCAGCAGGACGTCCTTGCCCAGCCCCGCACCCTTGATGGCGCCGGTGATGGCGAGCATCTCCCGCATACCCGGGCCGCCCTTGGGGCCCTCGTAGCGGATGACCACGACGTCGCCGGCATGGATTTCGCCCTTGTCCAGCGCCTGCAGGGCACCCTGCTCGCGGTCGAACACGCGGGCGGTCCCTTCGAAGACGTCGGCGTCGAAGCCTGCACTCTTGACCACGGCGCCTTCCGGAGCCATGCTGCCATGCAGGATGGTGATGCCGCCGGTCTTGTGGATCGGGTTGTCCAGCGCGCGCAGGATCTTGCCGTCGACGTCCGGCGGGTTGATCGCGGCGAGATTCTCTGCCACGGTTTTGCCGGTGACGGTGAGGCAGTCGCCATGCAGCAGGCCGGCGTCCAGCAGTGCTTTCATGATGACGGGAACGCCGCCGATCTTGTCGACGTCGGTCATGACGTAACGGCCGAACGGTTTGAGGTCGCCAAGGTGCGGAATCCTGTCGCCGATGCGGTTGAAGTCGTCGAGGGTCAGCTCAACCTCGGCTTCGCGGGCGATGGCCAGCAGGTGCAGGACCGCGTTGGTGGACCCGCCGAACGCCATGGTGACGGCGATGGCGTTTTCGAAGGCCTTCTTGGTCATGATGTCGCGGGCGGTGATGCCCAGGCGGAGCAGGTTGACCACCGCTTCGCCGGACTTGCGGGCGAATTCATCACGACGGCGGTCTGCCGAGGGCGGGGCGGCAGAGCCGGGCAGGGACATGCCCATGGCCTCACCGATACAGGCCATGGTGTTGGCCGTGTACATGCCGCCGCAGGCGCCTTCGCCCGGGCAGATGGCCTTTTCAATACGGGTCAGGTCTTCCATGCTCATCTTGCCCGCGGCGCAGGCACCCACGGCTTCGAAGGCGTCAATGAGGGTGACTTCCTTTTCGGAACCGTCTTCCAGCTTCACCCAGCCCGGCATGATGGAGCCGGCATAGAGGAACACGCTGGCCAGGTCCAGGCGTGCTGCGGCCATGAGCATGCCGGGGAGGGACTTGTCACAGCCGGCCAGCAGCACCGAACCGTCAATCCGCTCGGCCTGCATGACGGTCTCGACGGAATCAGCGATGACTTCGCGGGAAACCAGGGAGAAGTGCATGCCCTCGTGGCCCATGGAGATGCCGTCGGACACGGAGATGGTGCCGAACTGCATGGGGAAGCCGCCGCCGGCGTGGACGCCCTCCTTGGCACCCTGGGCCAGCCGGTTCAGGGAAAGGTTGCAGGGAGTGATTTCGTTCCACGAACTCGCAACGCCCACCTGGGGCTTCGCGAAGTCGTCGTCGCCCATGCCGACCGCACGGAACATGCCGCGCGCCGGTGCGGCATGGATGCCGTCAGTAACCACCCGGCTGCGGGGCTTGATGTCAGGCTTGCTCTCGGTTTCGATCTGGCTCTCACTCATGAGGGAAAGTCTATGACCCCCGCAGTGCCAAACGGACTGAAGGGGAACGGTTAAAACCGGATCGCCGGGCATGCCGCCCACCGCCCGCCTCCCACTGCGCCGCGCGGCAACTCCATACGCCCCCGCCGCGGCCCTGGCCAGCCAAGGCATTCCCCCGCCCGCCACTGCCGGCAAACCTAGACAGCCATGGTGACCCGACGTAGCGTCGGGGCAGAACGCGTTGTAGCCAAATTGAAGGGATTGCCATGGATATCGTCATGTGGATCGTGGTAGCAGTCATTGTCATCGGCGTGGTGTGGTGGCTGATCAGCCGCAACAGCCGCGCAAAGAGCTCCGGTGCAGGCCCTGCCGGGAACACCCGGCAGGCCGCAACACGGCCTCCGGGTTCCCCGGCAGACCGTCGGACGGACGGGGCCCTTTCCGGCGGCAGCGCCGCGGCATCGGCCGAAGCAGCGGGAACGGCCGGGATTGCCTCCGCTGCCGGCTTCGGACGTCCAGCCGAGCCCGCGGCACCCACAGCCGCCGACGAGCCTGCAGACTCGGCAACAGCACCGGCAGAAGCCACAGCCCGGCCAGGCGCCGTCCACACGGCAGCAGCCGACCACGCAAACGCCGGCCAGGATGTTTCCGGCACATCCCATCACGAAGCAGCAGCAGATCGCCCTGGGTCGTCGCCGCTGGAAGCCGCCGGCGCGGAACCCGTTTCGACGGCGGAGGCCGGCACGGAAAGCCCCAGGGACGAACGGACCCGCCAGGACCAGGCGGAATGGGAGACGCAATGGTCCGAGGCCGGCGGTTCGGGCACCACGGAGTCAGCACCCCACGCCGCACCCGCGGCGGAACAGGCCCCCGCGCCGACCGCCCAGCCGGTTCACCACGCGGAATACACGGAGTCCCACGCACCCACCCTTCCCGGCGCTGAGACGGCAGCCGTGGAAGAGGACGACGCCGGCCCGTCGGCTGCCGCCCGGACCGGCGCACACACACGCTACTCCCCCGATCAGGCCCAGGGCGCCGACGCCCCCGTCGGTACGGGCGCAGCGACTGCACCCGGCTCACCAGACAGCGGTACGGGCAGCAGCCCCGGCGGCGACGCTGTTGCCCCCGCTGCGGAATCCGCTGCCACTGACTTCGCTGCAGCGGAAACAGCGGACCGCACCCAGTCATCTGCCCTCGCCGAGAATGGCGCAGACCACCTGCAGGCACCCACGTCCGCTCCCGCGCAGGGAGCCCCGGAACCGCAGGGCCATCTTGCGGCAGAGGAACCGTACGGAGCAGGGTCCGCAGGGGCCGGTGCGGACGGCAGTGGCCCCGCTGAGTACACGGTCAAGGGGGATGCCGGCTCGATGGTCTATTACGAAGAGGGCCACCCGGACTACGACGGGACACGCGCCGAGGTCTGGTTTGAATCCGCCGCCCATGCCGAAGCCGCCGGTTTCCGCGCTCCCCGCCGCAGGCGCCTCTGAGGCGGTGGCGGCAACCCGTCAATCCCGCCCGCGCCCCGCTGTGTCCCAACTCACAGCGGGGCCGGGCGGCCGGAGTGCGCGCAGCGGGCCCCTTTCCACCGTCTTGCAGCCGTCCGCACGTGCCGGAAATCCCTGAGTTTCCGCGGTTCCTGGACCCGAAGACCCTCCACATGGAACCGCCGGGCAGGCCGATTTCACATGCACCAAAAGTTCGTGTAGAGTTTCATGTCGTTGCGGAGATCAACGGGAAAGAAAAAGCCCGGGAGATTGAAACAAATAAGATGCACCTCTAGCTCAATTGGCAGAGCAATTGACTCTTAATCAATGGGTTCCGGGTTCAAGTCCCGGGGGGTGCACCACTGGGAAAACAGCCCCTGGCTCGCGGAAACGCAAGCCAGGGGCTGTTTTGTTTTGTCCGGCATTCTTTGCCCGGCACCCCGCATCGCCACGCGCGCCTCAAGGGAGACTCCTCCCGCAGGACAGGCCCCCCCACGGGCACAAAAAACGTGGCCCGGGAGCCCGGGCCACGTTGTGTGTGGAATCAGCGCGTGCGGTGGAGCCTTCAGCTGGAAGGGTTGTCCACCAAGGCAGCAGCGTTGGAAGGGGTGGTGGCGAACTGGCTGGCCAGTTCGCGGACCACTGATTTGAGCTCCTGCCGCAGGAGTTCGGGGTCGATGGATGAGGACGCCAGCACCGATCGCTCCATTTCGACAGCCTCGGCCACCGCTTCCTTGCCCCTCTCGGTGAGGGAGACCACGTGGCTGCGGCGGTCCGACGTGCTGCGGACGCGGGCAATGTGTCCGTGCGTCTCGAGCCGGCTGAGGGTCTTCCCCATGGTCTGAGCCTGGACACGCACGTATTGGGCCAGCTGCGCCTGGGTCATGGGACCCTGCGCAGCAAGGACCTCGATGGCGATAACGCCGGCGTGAGTCAGGCCAATGGCGCCGAGTTTTTCGTTCCACGAGTGCTCGACGAGGCGCGCAGCAGTGGACAATAGGCGCCCGGTGGGCCAGTGATCCATATCAGGCATAGCAGCAAGTATAGCCAAATGCTGATTAGCGCTGGCTTCCCCTGCTTATTAGGCTGTTGTGTCCCGCCCGCAACAAGGAGAAAAACAATGGCTGAAAGACTCGTTACCGGCGACGACGCGCCCGGATTCACGCTCAAGGACGCGACGGGCAAGGACGTTTCCCTCTCCCCCGGCTCCGGCCGCAACACAGTGGTCTATTTCTATCCGGCAGCCGCCACGCCGGGTTGCACCAAGGAAGCCTGCGATTTCCGGGACAGCCTGGCGTCCCTTCAGTCCGCCGGATACGACGTGGTGGGAATCTCCCCGGACCCCGTGGAGAAGCTCGCCAAATTCGCTGCCGCGGAGGAACTGACCTTTCCCCTGCTTTCGGATGAGGACCACGCCGTGGCGGAGGCCTATGGCGCGTGGGGTGAGAAGAAGAACTACGGCAAGACCTACCAGGGGCTCATCCGCTCCACCATCGTGGTGGACCCGGACGGCAAGGTAGCAATGGCGCAGTACAACGTCCGGGCCACCGGCCACGTTGCCAAGCTGCGGCGGGACCTGAAGCTCGACGCCTAACGTCCCGGGCTGCCGGGCGGTGCGCATGCGCACAGCTACAATGGAAGCTGGCATCCGCCGTCGTGCGCGTTTTTTGACGCAGCACAGGGGTGCCGGGCGCGAGTGGTGAAATTGGCAGACACGCAGGATTTAGGTTCCTGTGCCTTCGGGCGTGGGGGTTCAAGTCCCCCCTTGCGCACTCAGTAAATACGGGAATCCCCTGGCTCCGGCCGGGGGATTTTTGTGTTTAAGCAGGTGGATCCCGGAAAAACTTTTCGGAACCGCCCATCCGGATGGACCGGCCGCCCGAATGCACTGTGAGACGCCAGCCACAGCGCAGGTGCCCACCAGCCGGATCAGTACCTTTACCGCAGACATCCAGTAGGCGGCCGGCCCACAACAATCAAGGAGAACGCAATGCAGACAATCAAGCGCACAACTTTCACGGTCGCAGGCGTTGCAGCTGCCGCGCTGCTTAGCCTGACCGCGTGTGGCGGCTCCGGAACCACCTCCGGATCCTCGACCGCTCCGTCAGCGGCGCCGTCGGCCTCCAGCATGGCCCCGTCACCGTCGGCAAGCTCCACCGCCAGCGCCTCCGCCGGCGCCATGGACCCGGCCGCAAACCTGGTGGGCCCGGGCTGCGCCGGCTACGCCGAGAAGGTACCCACCGGCGCCGGATCGGTCCAGGGCATGGCCCTTGACCCCGTAGCAGTTGCGGCCTCGAACAACCCGATCCTGACCACCCTCACCGCTGCGGTTTCCGGGAAGCTGAACCCGAAGGTTGACCTGGTTGACACGCTCAACGGCGGTGAATTCACGGTCTTCGCCCCGGTTGACGACGCCTTCGCCAAGATCGATCCCGCCACCATTGAAACGCTGAAGACCGACGACGCCCTCTTGAGCAAGATCCTGACCTACCACGTGGTTCCCGGCCAGATCACGCCCGACAAGATCGCCGGCACGCACGCAACTGTCCAGGGCGGCTCCGTGACCGTAACGGGCAGCGGCGACAACCTCAAGGTGGACGATGCCAACGTGATCTGCGGCGGCGTCAAGACCAAGAACGCCACCGTTTACCTGGTCGACTCGGTGCTGATGCCCAAGTAGGAAATGCCGGATTTCCGGCCCAAATCGTTGAAGCTGGGCCCGCTGTGAGCGGGCCCAGCTTCAGCGCGTTGGACCTGTACCCGCCCGGCGGCGGCCAGCGCCCGCGCCGGCCCGGTGGCGGCGGCTAGACTGGACCCGGTCCGCAGGCGGCGGAGATCCACAATCCAGGGGTGATAAACGGGTGACCAGAAGTACATCGCGGCGAACGGTCCTCACTGCCGGCGCCGCACTCCTGGCCTGGGGCGTGACCTCGTGCACCAACGCACCGTCCCCCTCGCCGTCGTCGGATTCCCCCAGTTCCGCGGTCGCTGCCGAACCTGCGGCGACGTTTAACTTCGGTACTGCAGCCCAGCCGCTCGGCCTGGACCCCGCGCTCTCCAGCGACGTCGAATCCCAGCGCATCACCCGGCAGGTCCTCGAAGGCCTGGTGGGAGTGGACCAGACCACCGGCAAGCCCACTCCCCTGCTCGCCACCGAATGGTCCGAGTCCAACGAGGGCCGCAGCTACACCTTTAAGCTGCGCGACGGTGTCACCTTCCAGGACGGCACCCCCTTCAACGCCGACGCCGTCTGCACAAACTTCAACCGCTGGTTCGCCTTCCCCGCTGAGCTGCGCCGGCAGGCTCCCGGCAGCTCGTTCAAGGGCGTCTTCAAGGCGCACTCCGACGAAGCGGCGCTGTCCATCTTCAAAAGCTGCACGGCCGTGGACCAGGGCACCGTCCGGATCGACCTCACGCAAAGGTTCACGGCCTTCCTCCAGGCACTGACGCTGCCCGCCTTCGCCATCGCATCTCCGGCAGCCCTGGCGGCGGGTAAAGCCGATGTCCTTGACCAGAACCGCGCCGGGCGGCCCGTTTCCGCCTTTGCCACCGCGCCGGTGGGTACCGGTCCCTTCAGCTTTGGCTCGTGGGAGGACCAAAGCGTCACCCTGCTGACCAACAAGACCTACTGGGGCGAGCGGGGCCAGATCGCCACTATTAACTTCCTGGCCTACGACCACCCGCAAACACGGCTGCAGGCATTGCTCGACGGCCGGATCGACGGTTACGACGCCGTCACCGTGGGCAACTTCGACCAGCTGGTGAAGCGCGGAAAGCAGATCGTCCAGCGCGACCCGTTCTCGGTCATGTATGTGGGCATCAACCAGGACATCCCGGTCCTGCAGAACCAGAAGGTCCGGCAGGCCATCGAGATGGCCATCGACAAGGAGACCCTGATCCGCAGGTTCTTCATCGACAACACCACCAAGGCAACCCAGTTCGTCCCGCCGAAGATCAGCGGCTTCAACAAGGACGCCCCCGAGCTTGGCCACGATCCGGCGAAGGCAAAGGAATACCTGAAGGACGGCGGCTATGCCGGCGAGGAACTGAAGTTCTACTACCCGCTCAACGTCACCCGCCCCTACCTGCCGACCCCCGAGAAGGTGTACGCCGAGATCAGCCGGCAACTCACCGCCGTCGGCATCAATGTGCGGCCGGTCCCCGTGGACTGGGCCGACGGCTACCTCCAGAAGGTCCAGTCCCCCGGCGACCATGCCCTGCACCTGCTGGGCTGGAACGGTTCCTACTCCGACGCAGACAACTTCGTGGGGCCGCTGTTCGGCGAGAAAAACGGTGAGTTCGGCTACCAGGATCCGCAGGTGTTCTCCAAGATCAACCGTGCAAGGGGCCTGCCCGAGGGTGCGGACCGTGATGAGCTCTATCACACCATCAACGCCCAGATTGCGGCCACCGTCCCGGCAGTCCCCATCGCTTTCCCCATCTCCGCGCTGGCTTTGTCCGACCGGGTGGTCAGCTACCCTGCGTCACCGGTCTTAAATGAAGTTTTTACGAAGGTGCAATTAAAGCCTTGACGGGCCGGGCCAATTTCAGTATGTCGGCAGGGCGGGGATATTCTGTGACAGCCAGAGCCGCTGCAATCGGAGACTGATCGTGACCTTCATTTCCAAGACCCAACATGCCGACGTCGTCCTGATTGGCGGCGGCATCATGAGCGCAACGCTGGGGGCTTTCCTCAAGCAGCTGGAACCGGACTGGAGCATCTCCCTGTTCGAGCGGCTGGACCAGCCCGGCCTCGAAAGCTCCGACCCGTGGAACAACGCCGGGACCGGCCACGCTGCCCTCTGCGAGCTCAACTACTCCCCCGCAGCCAAAGACGGCTCGGTCAGCCCGGCCAAGGCACTGCTGATCAATGAGCAGTTCCAGCTCTCCCGCCAGTTCTGGTCCCACCTGGTGGACGGGAACCTGATCGGATCCCCCAAGGGCTTCATCAACACCGTGCCGCACATGAGCTTTGTGATCGGCGATGACCACGCCCGGTTCCTGAAGACCCGCTACGAGGCCCTCAAGCCGCACACGCTGTTCCGGAGCATGGAGTACTCCGAGGACCACGGCCAGATCGCCAAGTGGGCGCCGCTGATCGTCAAGGGCCGCAACGCCCAGCAGAAGGTCGCCGCCACCCGCGCCGCCGAGGGCACCGACGTCGACTTCGGGGCACTGACCCGCGAGCTGACCACCTACCTCGGGAACAACGGCGTCGAGATCAACTACGGGCACGACGTCACCGGGATCAGCAAGGCCTCCGACGGCGGCTGGGACCTGACGCTGAAGCACCCCAGGTCCGGCGAGCACGGCAGGATCCACGCCAAGTTTGTCTTCGTAGGCGCCGGCGGCGGTGCCCTGCACCTGCTCCAGGCCTCGGGCATCCCGGAAAGCAAGGGCTACGGCGGGTTCCCCGTCTCGGGCCAGTTCTTCCGCTGCACGGACGAAACCATCGCCGCCCAGCACAGCGCCAAGGTCTACGGCCAGGCGTCCGTGGGCGCCCCTCCGATGTCCGTCCCGCACCTGGACACCCGCTACGTCAACGGCAAGCGGTCCCTCCTGTTTGGGCCGTACGCCGGGTTCTCCACCAACTTCCTCAAGAACGGTTCCTACCTGGACCTGCCGCTGTCCATCCGGCCCAGCAACATCATTCCGATGCTGGCCGTAGCCAAGGACAACATGGACCTCACCGCCTACCTGGTCAAGGAAGTGGCCAAGCGCCACGGCGACAAGGTTGAGGCGCTCCGGGAGTACTACCCCGAAGCCAAGGACGGCGACTGGGAACTGATCACTGCCGGCCAGCGTGTACAGATCATCAAGAAGGATCCGCAAAAGGGCGGCATCCTTCAGTTCGGTACTGAAGTGATTGCCGGCCGCGACGGTTCCATCGGCGCTCTGCTGGGAGCCTCACCCGGAGCCTCCACCGCTGTTCCCATCATGATTGAACTGCTGCAGAAGACGTTCCCCAAGAACTTCAAGGGCTGGCAGGGCAAGCTGAAGGACATGATGCCCGGTTACGGTGTGAAGCTGGATGAGAATCCCGAGCTCGCCGCCGAGCTTGAACGGGCAACTGCCACGTCCCTTCAGCTGGAGAGTGTTTCCGCCAGCAACTGACCCTGCCGGGGCCAGTGGCTGGCTTACCGGGATCCAGTCACTAACCCTTCCAGGAGACCATCGATGTTTCGGCTGGCACACCTTTCACTGGCGAACCGGGCGCTGATCGCGCTGATCACCATCTTCGCTTCGGTCTTCGGCGTGATCACCATGTCGTCGCTGAAGCAGGAACTCATCCCATCCATTGAGTTCCCGCAGATCACCGTGCTGACCTCCATGCCGGGGGCCTCGCCTGAGGTGGTGGACAAGCAGGTCAGCAGCCCGCTGGAAACGGCCCTCAACGGCGTGGAGGGGCTGGAATCCACCTCCTCCACGTCCCGCAACGGCGTTTCGCAGATCACGATGGTGTTCACCTACGGTTCCAACCTGGACCGGGCACGGAACCAGATCGACCGGGCCATCTCCAACGCCAAGCGCACCCTGCCGGCTGACGTCCAGCCGCAGGCCATCGCCGGGAGCATCAGCGATTTCCCGATCGTCTTCCTGGCGGTGTCCTCGGACAAGCCGCTCAGCGAACTCAACACCGACCTCCAGCGGCTCAGCGTTCCCCGGCTGCAGAAAATCGACGGCGTCCGCGGCGCCGATGTCACTGGCGGCGCCACCCAGCACATCGAGATCCTTCCGCGCCCCGAGGCGATGGCTGCGTCCGGTGCCACCATCGGCTCCCTCCGCGACACGCTCTCCAACAACGGAGCCCTGGTTCCGGCCGGCACGCTGGAGGAGCAGGGCAAGACGCTCTCGCTGCAGATCGGCAGTCCGGTCGACTCACTTGACGCCGTCAAGGCCCTCCCGGTGTCCGGCGCCAAGGACGGGGCCACCATCGGATCCGTGGCCGACGTCGCCATCAAGGACGACGAACGCACGTCCATCACCCGGACCAATGGAGCTGAAACCCTCGCGGTGTCCGTCACCAAAAAGCCCGAAGGCGACACGGTGGCCATCTCCCACGCAGTGCGGGACAGCCTGGACGAGCTGGCAACGGAGCTCGGCTCCAACGCCACATTCACCCCGGTCTTCGACCAGGCGCCCTTCATTGAAAAGTCCATCAAGGACCTCACCACCGAGGGCCTCCTGGGACTGGGATTCGCCGTGGCGGTCATCCTGGTCTTCCTGATGTCGGCCCGCTCCACCCTGGTGACAGCGGTATCCATCCCGCTGTCCCTGCTCATCACGTTCATTGGGCTCTCGGCTACCGGCTATTCCCTGAACATCCTCACCCTCGGCGCCCTCACCATTGCCATCGGCCGCGTGGTGGACGACTCCATCGTCGTGATCGAAAACATTAAGCGGCACCTCACCTACGGCGAGGACAAGGTCACTGCCATCCTCACCGCCATCCGTGAAGTGGCAGGGGCCATCACCGCGTCCACCCTCACCACGGTGGCCGTGTTCCTGCCCATTGCCTTCGTGGGTGAACTGGCCGGCGAGCTGTTCAGGCCGTTCGCCCTGACGGTGACCATCGCACTGCTGGCGTCCCTGCTGGTGTCCCTCACCATCGTTCCGGTGCTGGCTTACTGGTTCCTCAAGAGCCCCTCGCCGTCCGGTGCAGGCGGGCGCACGGACGCCGAGGCTGCCCGGGCAGCGGCGCAGGAGAAGGAACAGCGTGGCCGGCTCCAGCGCGGCTACCTGCCCATCCTCACCAAGACGCAGAAACACCCCGTGCTGACCCTGGTGGCCGCCGTCCTGGTACTCGGCGCCACGGCAGCAATGACACCGCTGCTGGCCACCAACCTGCTGGGCAGCTCCGGCCAGAACAGCCTCACCGTCCGCCAGGTGCTTCCGGCCGGCACCAGCCTGGCGGACACCAGCGCCGCGGCGGTCCGCCTCGAAGAGGTCCTCCGCGGAATCGACGGCATCAAGGACGTTCAGGTGACCTCCGGCAATGCACAGGCCGGGTTCGCTGCCCTGGTGTCCTCCGGCTCGTCGAATTCAACCTTCACGGTAGTGACGGATGAGAAGGCGGACCAGGACCGGCTGCAGGAAACCGTCCGCACTGAACTGGCCAAAGTCCCGGGCTCCGGCAAAGTCTCCGTGGGAACCCAGCAGGGCGGCTTCGGCACGTCCTCCACCGTGGACATCACCCTCAAGGCCGCCAGCACCCAGGACCTGCAGGCAGCCAGCGACGCCATGGTCAAGGCCATGACCGGCGTACCCGGCACCAGCGAGGTGGAAACCAACCTCGCCGCGAGCCAGCCGGTGGTCCAGGTCAAGGTGGACCGGGCCAAGGCAGTGGCGGCGGGCCTGAATGAGGAGCAGGTGGCGGGAGTCCTTGCAGCCACCATCAGCCCGGTCCCCGCCGGCACTGTCCGGATCGACACCAACGACTTCCCTGTGAGGATCGGCCAGGGAACCAGGTTCACCAGCATCGACGCCGTCCGGAACATCCCGTTGCCGGCCGCCGGAAGGCCTGTCACCCTGGGCAGCATTGCGTCCGTGGAACAGGTGGATATTCCGGTGTCCATCACGGCCAGCAACGGCCAGCGCACCGCGAAGGTGTCCGTGACGCCGTCGGGGTCCAACCTGGGTGCCGTCAGCACCGAGGTGCAGGGGCGCCTGGCAGGCGTCGAGCTGCCTGCGGGTGTAACCGCTGAGATCGGCGGGGCCACCACGCAGCAGGCAGAGTCCTTCCGGCAGCTGGGGCTGGCGCTGCTGGCCGCGATCGCCATCGTGTACGTCATCATGGTGGCCACCTTCAAGTCCCTGGTCCAGCCCCTGATCCTGCTGGTGTCCGTGCCGTTTGCCGCCACAGGGGCCGTTGCCCTGCTGCTGGTCACCGGCGTCCCCCTGGGGCTGCCATCGCTGATTGGCATGCTGATGCTGGTGGGAATCGTGGTCACCAACGCCATCGTGCTGATCGACCTCATCAACCAGTACCGGCAGCCGCGAACCGGCCCTGGCGGAACAACCTCGCCGGGAATGAACGTCGCGGACGCCATCACCCACGGTGCCCGGCAGCGTCTCCGGCCCATCCTGATGACGGCCCTGGCAACAGTTTTCGCGCTGACTCCGATGGCGATGGGACTCACCGGCGGTGGCGGCTTCATTTCCCAGCCGCTGGCAGTGGTGGTGATCGGCGGCCTGGTTTCTTCCACGGCCCTGACCCTGGTCCTCGTTCCTGTCCTGTACCGGCTCGTGGAGGGCCGGCGCGAACGGAAGGCGCTCCTCCGCGACCTGCAGGCACAGCCGGAATTCGAGCAGGCGGCCGACGTCGATGACGAGTTCCGCGACTGGACCACCGGCGATGTGCCGAGGGTCAGCGGACGCCGCGCCGCGCCCGGCAGCCCCGACTGACAAAAACGGAATAAATCCCGCCTGGATGCGTTGTATCCGGCGATAGATGCAAATGCATCTAATTTGGACTACACTGGAACCAAGCCAGCAAGTCCAGGAAACGGAAGGGCACATCATGCAGTTCGGTGTTTTCAGCGTCAGCGACATCACTACGGACCCCACCACGGGCCGCACCCCCACCGAGAACGAACGCATCAAGGCCTCGGTGGCCATCGCCAGGAAAGTCGAAGAGATCGGCATGGATGTCTACGCCCTGGGCGAGCACCACAACCGGCCCTTCTTCTCATCCTCCCCCACCACCACCCTCGCCTACATCGCCGCGCAGACCGAGCGGATCACCCTGTCCACGGCAACCACGCTGATCACCACGAACGATCCCGTGAAGATCGCCGAGGACTTCGCCATGCTCCAGCACCTGTCCGATGGGCGCGTGGACCTGGTGCTGGGCCGCGGCAACACCGCCCCGGTCTACCCGTGGTTCGGAAAGAACATCCAGGACGGCGTGGAGCTGGCCATCGAGAACTACAGCCTGCTGCGCAAGCTGTGGGATGAGGACACCGTCAACTGGTCCGGTAAGTTCCGCACCCCGCTGCAGAATTTCACCTCCACCCCCTGCCCGCTCGACGGCGTGGCCCCCTTTGTGTGGCACGGTTCCATCCGCACACCGCAGATCGCCGAGGTGGCGGCCTACTTCGGTGACGGGTTCTTCGCCAACAACATCTTCTGGCCCAAGGAGCACTACCAGCAGCTGATCGGGCTCTACCGCGAACGGTACGAGCACTACGGCCACGGCACCGCAGACCAGGCAATCGTGGGCCTCGGCGGCCAGTTCTTCATGAGGAAGAACTCGCAGGACGCTGTGAAGGAATTCCGTCCCTACTTCGACAACGCCCCGGTGTACGGCCACGGACCCTCACTGGAGGACTTCACGTCGCAGACCCCGCTGACCGTGGGCAGCCCGCAGGAAGTCATCGAGAAGACCCTGAGCTTCCGCGAGCATTTCGGTGACTACCAGCGCCAGCTGTTCCTGATCGACCACGCCGGCCTCCCGCTCAAGACGGTCCTTGAGCAGCTGGACTTGTTTGGCGAGGAAGTCCTGCCGGTCCTCCGCAAGGAGTACGCGGACCGCAAGCCCGCGCACGTGCCGGACGCACCCACCCACGCATCCCGCGTCGCGGCGCACCTGGCAGCCCAGGACGCCGAAAAGGCCACGGCGGAGGCGTAATGGCAACCAGCCAATCCACGTCCCCCGTCCGGCTCGCGGCGGAAACCTGGGAGTCACTGTTCCGGGCGCAGGTAGCCGTGATGCGCAGGCTGCAGTCCGGCCCGGCATTCCGGAAACTGGCGGTGAATGAGTACGATGTCCTGTTCACGCTGTCACGCTGCCCGTCGGGCTGGCTCCGGCTGAACGAGCTCAACGACAACGTCCTGCTCAGCCAGTCCAGCCTGAGCCGGCTGGTGGAGCGGCTGGAAAAGCGCGGCCTCGTGGCGCGGATGCCCGCCCCGGAGGACGGCAGGGGTGTGCTGCTTAAGCTCACCGACGAAGGCCGGGAGCTCCAGAAGGAGATCGGCCGGGAGCACGTCCGCGACATCTCTGCCCTGGTGGCGCCGGCGCTGACCCCCGACGAGCAAAAGGAACTGCGCCGGCTCACGGACAAGCTCCGGAACTCACTGGGCCAGCAGCCGCGATAGGAGCGCCGGGCGGGACCTGAACCGGCCGGGCTTGAACCGGCCGGGGACAGGTCAGCCCAGCGCCACCAGCGCGGCAGGGTCCTCTGCCGGCAACATGCCGTTGACCACTGCGGTGACACGGAGCTGGTTGAGTGTCAGGCTTCCGCCCACCGTGGACAGGAACGCAGTGTCGGACGAATCACGGCCGGCCGTGATGCGCAGCATCGACTCCCGCGGGGCCAGCCCCGTGGGGTCGATGATGCGCCATGCGCCGTTAACGTAGGCCTCTGCCACGGCATGGAAATCCATGGGCGACAGCCCCGGCGCGTAGACCGCGGCGAGCCGTGCGGGGACATCCTTGGACCGCAGCAGCGCGATGGCCAGGTGTGCGAAATCCCGGCATACTCCGCGGCGGTGCAGCAGTGTTTCCACGGCGCCGTCTGTGCCACGGGACGAACCGCTGATGTACCGGAGTTCCCCGTAGACCCAGTTCCTGACGGCCTGGACAAGTTCTTCCCCGTGCAGTCCCCCGAATTCCGCGTAGGCGGTGGGGAGGAGCCGGTCAGATTCGGCATACCGGCTGGGCCGGACGTAGCGGATCTGTTCCGCCAGCGTGGCACCCTCCGGCTCGGCGCGGCCGGCCACTGTAGCTGAGTACTCGACAGTGACATCGGTGGGTTCGGCGAACTCCATGTAGTGGAACCGGCCGCCGTGGTGGTCGGAGATTTCCGTCAGCGGGACTTCCTCACCGCCCGCCAGCACCGACAGGGATTCCTCGAAGGACGAGTATCCGTTGTTCCTGGCGGCGGCAATGGCCATGGCCACCTTGGTGTTGGCCGCGGTGCGGAAGGCCAGGCGTGCGGAAACAGAGCGTTCCATGAATCTCCGGGGGTGTCGGCGTTGGAAAGCAGTGCCGTGCCTGGGCGCCCTGTGGGGGCCGGCAACGGGACTAGTTTTTGATCTCCAGCGACATTAGCATCCGCTGGACATTGGCAAAGTCCGGGCTTTCCCCGGCGTACGCGGCCGCCGCGCCAAGGGTGTCGAAAGCTTTGGCGGGCGCCACTTTTTCATCCGGCGCAAACGCCCTCAGCGCCACCAGGTCGCCGAAGGACCAGTCACCTTTGCCCGCCGGCCCGCGGACGGTGTTGCGCAGTTCGCAGGCCTGGTTTCCGGTGCCGCCCACCACGTTGGTGATCCCGTAGGAGCCGAAGTAGCGGTAGCCCTGGATTACGCGGAAGACCACCCGGGGCGGGATGGTGCCTTCGCCGGACCCGGCGGAGGCGCCCGGGGACGCGGGAACGCTGCTGATCACCGTGTAGGGCCGTCGCGAACCTTCGGGGCATTCGGCGGACGACGGCGGCAGGCCGGTCCGCAGCGCGGCCATGAAGGTCCCGTCGGGCTTCTTCACCTCGATCTTCAACGCCCCCGGAAGGGTGCCGTCCTCGGGCTGGACTGATTGGGCGATCCAGTCCTGGGGAAGTTCAAAGCTGACCGTCCTGGCAGGATCGGCGAAAGTCTTCCACGCCGCGGCGGTAGCCGCCGGCCGGGGTTCGGCTGAGGCAGTGCCGGAGGCGCCGGCTTCACCGGACGGTCCCGGCGCGCCACCCGATGTCGAGGTGCCCGCCTGCGCCGTGGTTGACGCACCCGCGGCACCGCTGGAGGGATCCGCCTGCGCGGTCCAGCCCGAACCGGTTCCGCCGGCCTGCGGGCCGCTGCACCCGGTAACCAGCAGGGCAACCACCGTCAGGACCACCAGGGACCCCGACCTGGCCGGGCCCCGCGCCGGTGCTGCTGCTGTTCCCCTGGCTTCCATGCAGCCAGCCTATCCGCGCCGGGCTGCACCGCCGCCCAGGCGCGTGGCGTTTCCCGGTGCCGGGTGTGGACCGCGCGTGCACCGCACCCCGCTGCACCGCACCCCGCTGCTCCGCGCCGCACTGCACCGCGCCGCACTGCACCGCGCCGCACCGCACCGCACCGCACCGCACCGCAGCCATCGAACCGCAGGAGGTGCCGTCGTCGTGCGCTGCGCCTTCCGTACGCGGCAGTGCGGCTAGGCTGGGGATATGGCGTACGGGCAGCAGGGCATGGACGAAGAGAACCTGGCGGAAATGTCCGCCGTCGACATCGCCGACTGGAGGTTACGGACCTTCAACCTTTACGACAATGTGCGCCGGATCGCCGCCGATAACCCGGCGGAAGCGCATTCGTACTGGCGCCATCAGCGTGACCTGATGTTTGCCACGCACCCGGCCTCGGCGCTGTCGCCGGCGGACAAGGCGCAGTTCTCCGGGTTGAAGACTGCTGACTACGATCCCATCTACCGGTTCCATGTTCCCCTCACCAAGGAGGGCGCAGGCCGGGAAATGAGCGTGGAAACGGGCACTGACGGCGTGGTCAACTTTGTCCGGCTGGGCACCTTCGACCTTCCCGAGATGGGGCAGTTGGCCGTGTGGAAGCTCAAGGGATACGGCGGCGGCATCTTCGTGCCGTTCCGTGACGCCACGGCGGGCCGGCCGGGCGGCACCTATGGGGCCGGCAGGTACCTGCTGGACACCATCAAGGGTGCGTTCCACGGTGTGCAGGGCTCCGGCCCGGACGCCACCTTTGTCCTGGACTTCAACTTTGCCTACAACCCGTCCTGCGCGTACAACGACGCCTGGGCGTGCCCGCTGCCCGGCCCCTCAAACCGGCTGGCCGTGGAAATCCCCGCCGGCGAGCTTTACTGACGCTTCAGGAACCCGGGCGCCGCCTGCCCGCCGGCACCAAACACAACGCCGCGCCCACGGACTGAACCGGGACGGTGCTCCCGGTATGGCAGGGTGGACGGATGGATTCCACCAGCGCGCCGGCAGCCGTCCAGGAGCTGCAGGACGCCCGCCGCAGGCCGGCCGCCCTGCGCCGCCGCGGAATCCTGCGGTTTCCGGTGGTCCGGCAACTTCTTCGCTTCTCGGGTGTAGGGATCATCTGCACGGGCGCATCCCTGGCGCTTTACGCGCTGCTCCGGCCGTGGATCGGGCCGCAACCGGCGAACGCCGTTGCCCTGGTCCTGACTTCGCTGCTGAACACCGCGCTGAACCGGCGGCTGACGTTCAAGATCTCCGGGACCCAGCGCCGGGCCAGCGACCACCTGAACGGGCTGGTGGTGATCGCCGTGGCACTGCTGATCACCGGAGGCAGCCTGGGCGTGCTGCACTGGATCAATCCGGACGCCACTGTGGGGGACGAGCTGCTGACCACCACCCTGTCCGGGTTCCTGGCCACGGCGGTCCGGTTCACGCTGCTCCGCCACTGGATTTTCCGCCGGGCCCGGCACCGCTAACCGGTCCACCGGATCAGTTGGTGCCGAGTGACCTCACTCCGGCCACGGCCGAGCACACGGCTTTGGCCGCGGTATCCAGGTCTTCGCCAGTTACCGCCGCGTCGAAGCTGAAGCGGACCGCCGTCTGCGCCACCTCGCGGGAAATGCCCAGGGCCGACAGCACGGCAGAGGGTTCATCCGAACCCGCCGCGCAGGCAGATCCGCTGGAACACACCACACCCTGGCGTTCGAGTTCCAACAGGACCGATTCGCCGCTGGTGCCGGGAAAGCAGAAGGACGCCACCGAGGGCAGCCGGTCCGTGGGGTGCCCGGTGAGGATGGCCTCCGGCACTCCGGTAAGCACGGCGTCAATGAATGCGTCCCTCAGCCGCGAGACCCGCCCGGCCTGTTCATGCTGTGCGGCCTGCGCCAGGGACAGTGCGGTGGCGAGGCCCACGGCACCTGCGACGTTTTCGGTGCCGGACCGGCGTCCGCGTTCCTGGCCGCCGCCGTGGAGCACAGGTTCCAAGCGGACCCGGCCCCTGATGTAAAGCAGGCCGCAGCCCTTGGGGGCGCCGAGCTTATGGCCGGAGATGCTGAGGGCGTCCACGCCGAGGGCAGCGGTGTCCAGCGGCAGCCATCCCGCCGCCTGGACGGCGTCTGTGTGGAAGGGGATGCCGCGGCCGCGGGCCAGCTCCGCGAGCGCCGGGATGGGCTGGACTGTACCCACCTCGTTGTTGGCGTACATGATGCTTACCAGCGCCGTTTCCGGCCGGAGCAGCGGCAGCAGCGCTTCCGGCGTCACCTGTCCGGTCGCGTCCACGGGAACCACGTCAATGGAGAAGCCGTGGAAGCGTTCAAGGTACCTGGCGGATTCCTCCACGGCGGGATGCTCGACGGCGCTGATCACCACACGGTTCAGGGCGGGGTTCGCAGCCTGCCGGGCCAGGGCAATGCCCTTGACGGCAAGGTTGTCCGCCTCGGTGCCGCCTGAGGTGAAGACCAGCTCGCCGGGCCTGCACCCCAGGACCGCTGCCACGGAGGCCCGGGCACCCGCGAGCGCGGCAGCCGCCGACTCCCCCAGGCTGTGGTGGCTTGAGGGGTTGCCGAAGTCGCCGGTCAGGTAGGGCCAGATGGCCTCCAGCACTTCGCGGCGGACGGGTGTGGTGGCGGCGGCGTCAAGGAAGATCATGGCTTCACCCGACGGTCAGTTCCACGTCCAGGCCGAGGTCCAGGGCGGCGACAGTGTGGGTGAGGGCGCCGATGGAGATGACATCCACGCCGGTGGCGGCGATCGCGGCGACGGTGCCCAGGTTCACGTTGCCGCTGGCTTCCACGCGGGCCCGTCCGGCCACCTGGGCAACCCCTGCACGCAGCTCATCGAGGCTGAAGTTGTCGAGCATGATGGTGTCCACCCCGGCGGCGAGGACGGGTTCGATCTGGTCCATCCGGTCCACCTCCACTTCGAAGTGCGTGGTGTGGCCCAGCTGGGCCTTCGCCGCCAGGAGGAGTCCGGTGAGTTTGGCGGGGTCGCCGCCGGTCATGACTGCCAGGTGGTTGTCCTTGGCGAGCACGGCGTCCGAGAGGCTGTAGCGGTGGTTCGCTCCCCCGCCGCAGCGCACGGCGAACCGCTCGAGGATCCGCAGCCCGGGGGTGGTCTTGCGGGTGTCGGTGATTTGCGCCTGCGTTCCTTCAGCGAGCCGGACGAACTCGGCGGTCCTGGTGGCGATGGCGGACATCCGCTGGACCAGGTTGAGGGCCACGCGTTCGGCGAGCAGTACCGAACGCGCCGTTCCGCTGACGCGGGCCAGGTGAGTGCCGGCGTCGAACGCCTGCCCGTCCTGCACCAGCAGGTCCACCTCCGTGGCCGGGTCCACCAGCTGCATGGCGTCCCGGAAGACCGTGGCGCCGCTGAAGACGCCGGGCACCCGGGCGTTCAGCACGGCCGTGGCGCGGGCCTGGGCGGGGATAAGCACCTGGGAAGTGATGTCACCGGCCGGCGCGTCCTCCGCGAAGGCACGCTCGAGGATGTCGCGGACGGGTGCCTGCGGCAGAGTGGGGCCGGTGTTTGTGCGGGTGTGCTCAATCACGGTGGGTTCAGTCATGGGAGAGGCTCGCTTTCGGCCGGAGTGGGATGGTCTCGAGAGTTTCGTCGCTGCGGTAGTGGGCGCCCAGTGAGTCGCGCCGCGCCAGGGCGGCGGACACCAGCAGCTGCGCGGCCAGGAGCAGGTTGCGGTCTTCATGCACGGCAGGGTCCGCGGAGCCAGGCACCGCATCGGGGCGCACGACGGCGGCCCAGCGCGCCAGGGTGCCGGCAGCCCCGGCCAACAGTTCCCCGGACCTCAACACCCCGGCATGCGACGTCATCAACGACCGAAGAGCCTCGCGGGAAAAGGGTTCAGTCCGGCTCTCGCCCCCTCCGCTGCTGCACGGCCCACTCCCGACTGGCGCACCTGAGCGAGGTGTGAGCGCAGGCACCGAGGGATCTGCGTAACTGCCTTCCAGGAAGTCTTCAACAGCGCGGCGGCCAAAGACGAGCCCTTCGAGGAGGGAGTTGCTGGCCAGCCGGTTTGCCCCTTGGACTCCGGTGCACGCAACCTCCCCTGCGGCGTAGAGCCCGGGGATGCTGGTGCGGGCGTGGAGGTCGGTGGCGATGCCGCCCATCCAGTAGTGCGCTGCCGGGGCAACCGGGACCAGTTCCCGGGTCCAGTCGATACCGGCGTCCAGGGTTTTCCGGGTCAGGGTGGGGAAACGCCGGCCCAGGAAGCCTGCACCGTGGTCTTGCTCGATGGGCCTGGCGTCAAGGTAGACATGGCCGCCGGGGTTTCCGAGCTTGGCAAGGTGCAGGGCGATGCTGCGTGAGACGACGTCGCGGGGGGCCAGTTCGGCGTCCGGGTGGTAGGCCTTCGTGAAGCGGCGGCCACCCGCGTCCACCAGGACGGCGCCTTCGCCCCTGACGGCTTCGGAGATCAGCAATGGCCCGTCCAGCCGGTGGGGCCGGGGAGTGGCGGCGGCCACCAGGCAGGTGGGGTGGAACTGGAAGAATTCGAGGTCTGCGGGAGCGGCCCCGGCGCGGACGGCGAGCGCCAGGCCGTCTCCGGTGGCCACAGCTGGGTTAGTGGTTTGGCCGAACAGCCGGCCCGCTCCCCCGGTAGCCAGCAGGACGGCGTCGGCGGCCAGGGACCGGAGCGTCCCGTCCTGCAGGTATTCCACACCGGTCACCCGCCCGTTGTGCTCCTTCAGGGCGGTGGTGTGGGCGTGGGTGTGGATGGTGAGCGTCCCCCGGGCTGCCCGTGCCAGCACGGCGCCGATCAGCGCGCCGGCGGTACGGGCACCGGTGGCGTCGCCGCCGGCGTGCAGGATGCGGGGAGCACTGTGTGCAGCCTCGAGTCCGAGGGCAGGCCCGCCGTCGGGCCCTGCATCAAACCGGACGCCGAACTGCTGGAGCGCGGCAATGTCGCTGCCGGCCTCGGTGCACATCAGCCGGACGGCGGCCTCGTTACAGTGCCCCGCCCCCGCGCGCAGGGTGTCTGCGATGTGGGCGGCCACGGTGTCGCCCGGGGCCGGTTCAGGCAGTACCGCCGAAATGCCGCCCTGGGCGTACCAGGTGTTGCTGTGTTCGAGGCTGCCCTTGGTCAGCAGCACCACGTCCGCACCGGCGTCGGATGCCAGCAGGGCGGCGTACAGCCCGGCGATGCCGCTGCCGACGATGACAAGCCGGCGGCTCATCAGGGCCTCGCGGCGAGCATGCGCTCAAGGGCTGTGCGGGCGTTGGCCTGGACGGCGTCGGCAACGGTGATGCGGTTGACCACCCGTCCGGCCACCAGTTCCTCCAGGACCCAGGCCAGGTAGCCGGGGTGGATCCGGTACATGGTGGAGCAGGGGCAGATCACCGGGTCCAGGCAGAAGATGGTGTGCTGCGGGTATTCGGCGGCGAGCCTGTTCACCATGTTGATTTCGGTGCCGATGGCGAACGTGGTGGGCTCGGTGGCGGCGGCAATGGCCTTCTTGATGAAGTCGGTGGAACCAGCGGAGTCGGCGGCGTCCACCACTTCCATGGGGCATTCGGGGTGGACGATGACCTGGACACCCGGGTGCTCTGCCCGGGCCTGCTCGATCTGGGCCACGCTGAAACGCTTGTGCACGGAGCAGAACCCGTGCCACAGGATGACCCTGGAGTCCAGCAGCTGCTGTTCTGCGTTGCCGCCCAGGTCCTTGCGCGGGTTCCACATGGGCATCTGCTCCAGGGGAACGCCCAGGGCCTTGGCGGTGTTGCGCCCCAGGTGCTGGTCCGGGAAGAAGAGCACCCGCTGGCCCCGCTCGAAGGCCCATTCCAGGACCGTCTTCGCATTCGAGGACGTGCAGACGATGCCGCCGTGCTCGCCGCAGAAAGCCTTGAGGGCTGCGGAGGAGTTCATGTAAGTGACGGGGATGACCGGAACCCTGCCGTCGGCGTCGGGCTCGGTTCCGAAGATCTCCTCAAGCTGCTCCCAGCACTCCGCTACGGAATCGGCGTCGGCCATGTCCGCCATGGAGCAGCCGGCGGCCAGGTTGGGCAGGATCACGGCCTGTTCCGGCGTGGACAGGATGTCCGCCGTCTCCGCCATGAAGTGCACGCCGCAGAAGATGATGGCTTCAGCCTCCGGCTTGGTGAGGGCGGCGTTGGCGAGCTGGAAGGAGTCACCCACGAAGTCCGCGTACTGGATGACTTCATCCCGCTGGTAGAAGTGGCCCAGGATGACAGCCCGGTCGCCCAGGGTGGCTTTGGCCGCGGTGATCCGCCGGGCGAGCTCCGCGTCAGTGGCGCGCTTGTACTCCTCCGGCAACTGGCCCTGCCGGGGGGTTGCCGCCGGGGCAACGTCCGCGCTGGAGGCACCGGGACCGTAGGCGGGGATGCCGGCCAGGGCTTCGGCGAGGTCGTAGTCCCACGGCCCCTTGGCAAGGGCAGGGCTGCAGGTGCTGCCGCGGGCAGCACCATTTTCAGCCTGCTCGCGCGTGATCAGCTGGATGGCTGTGTTGACGCTGCTCATGGTGTGCTCCTGTTGTCTGGGTCGAGGCCGGGGCGGCCGGTGTAGCGGTAGAGGCGTGGCGGGCGGTGCTTGCCACCCTGCAGGTATTCGCCGGTTTCTTCGATTTCCGGTGTTGCCTTGAGCTGGCGGCGGAAGTTGGCCGGGTCCAGCTGGCGGTCCAGGACTGCCTCATAGACTTCGCGGACCTGTGCCAGGGTGAAGTATTCGCCGAGCAGGTGGTAGGCCACTGAGCCGTAGGCGAGTTTGTTGCGCAGCCGCCAGAGGGCGTAGTCCACGATCGCGTTGTGGTCGAAGGCGAGCTCGCCCAGCCGGTCCGCCCGGAACCACCTGACGTTCTCGGATTCGTCAGCGAGCGCCGCTTCCGTGGGCTGGACCAGGGCCCAGTACACGATGGACACCACGCGCTGGGAGGGTGACCGGTGCAGCCCGCCGAAGGCGTACAGCTGCTCGAGGTAGCTCGGTGCCAGCCCGGTGGTGTCCCGGAGGTTCCGCGACGCTGCGTCCTGCAGCGACGCGTCATGCGACAGCGGGCCGCCGGGAAGCGCCCACAGGCCCTTGAAGGGCTCACGGATGCGCCTGACCAGCGGCAGCCACAGGGTGGGCCGCCCGGAGGTCTCACTCGGGCGGAGCGCGAAAATGACTGTCGAGATTGCCAGCGACGGCGGCGCGGCCTGGCGTTCGGAGACGTTTGCCGAACTGGAGAACATGGCCACACCGCCTTTCGTTCCATTAGCCACACGGCACCCTCAGGGCGCCGCGCTAGTTATAGTCATTTTGACCTGAACTAATTCTACGGCCACGCGGGGCCCGATGGGAAATGTTTCTGCTGACGCGGCCGGGCGCCCACCGGGCCGGCCCGGTGGGCGCGCTCCCGGCGAAGGGAGTAAATTCAAGAGGTCCCACGAGGAACATCACGCCAAACCCCAAGAAGGTTCAACCGCACCATGACGACGAAGTCCGCATCCGTACGCCCGGAACGCCACCTGGGCCACACCATGAAACCCCGCCAGCTCACCATGATGGGCCTGGGCAGCGCCATCGGCGCCGGGCTGTTCCTCGGCTCCGGAGCCGGGGTGCAGGCTGCCGGCCCCGCCGTCCTGCTGTCCTACCTCGTGGCGGGCACGCTGATCATCCTGGTGATGTGGGCACTGGGTGAGATGGCCGCCGCGAACCCCAACAGCGGCGCCTTCTCCGTGTACGCCGAACGCGCGCTGGGGCGGACCGCCGGCGCCACCATCGGCTGGCTGTGGTGGCTGCAGCTGGTGGTGGTCATCGCCGCCGAGGCCCTTGGCGCCGCCGGGCTCCTGTACTCTGTGTGGCCCGTGGTTCCGGTCTGGGCCCTGGCACTTGCCTTCATGGTGGCGTTCACCGCGATCAACCTCGCCGGGGTGCGGAACTTCGGTGAGTTCGAATTCTGGTTCGCCATCCTCAAGGTGGCCGCGATCGTGCTATTCCTGGCAGTCGGCGCCGCCCTCCTGCTGGGCTTCCTCCCCGCCGTCACGTCGCCGGGACTGTCCAACATCAGCTCCGATTTCGCCCCGCAGGGCCTCGGCGGGGTGGCCGCCGCACTGTTCGTAGTGATCTTTGCGTTCGGCGGCACGGAGATCGTTTCGGTCGCCGCTGCCGAGACCCAGGACCCCGAGCGCAGCGTGGGCAGGGCCATCCGCACGGTGGTCTGGCGCATCCTCGTTTTCTACATCGGCTCCGTGTTCGTCATCGCTGCGGTCCTTCCGGCCACCTCCGAAAGCCTGGCGTCCCCCTTCGCCGGCGTCCTGGACGCCGCCCGGATCCCCGGTGCGGCAACGGCGATCACCCTGGTGGCCGTCGTCGCCCTCCTGTCCGCACTCAACGCCAATCTGTACGGCGCCTCCCGGATGGCCTACTCGCTCGCGGAACGCGGCGAAGCCCCGCAGTTCCTGACACGGCTCAGCGGGGCCAGCGTGCCGATGCTGGCCGTGGCCGTATCGGTGGCCTTCGGTTTCGTGGCCACCGTGCTGGAACTGCTCTTCCCGGACAAGGTCCTTCCCGCGCTTTTCCAGCTGGTGGGTTCAACCTGCCTGGTGGTGTGGGGAAGTGCCCTGGTGTCCCAGCTGATCCTGCGGCGCCGCGCCGCACGCGACGGCACACCGCTTCCACTGAAGATGAAGGGTTTCCCCGCCCTGACCGTCCTGGGGCTTGTCCTGCTGGGCCTGATCTTTGCGGTGGGCTTCAGCGCCCAGGAGAGCCGGGTGCAGCTGTTCAGCACGTTTGCGTTGATCGCGGGAATTGCCTTGGCCTGCGCCGCAGGCGCCCGGATCCAGGGCCGCCGCCGCCCGTCCGAGTGACTTGAAAAACCCGGCAGCCCGGCCGGTAGAGTGGCTAGTACCTTCGGCGGCGCCGCACGATCCGTGCGGACCCCCGCCACCGTGTTCGAGTTGATGAGGACTGACACCATGAGCGGCAGGCACACCGGCCAACAGCATGCGCACACTGTGGAGGGCACGGACCCCCAACTGTTCGTGGCGGTGCATGACCCCGCTGACGATGCCGGGTTGCGGCCGGTCCTGCTGCTGCACGGCTTCTCCTCCTCGGGGAAACTCAACTGGGAAGACACCGGCTGGGTGGGCGCCCTCCTGGAGGCGGGCCGCCGCGTGATCACGGTGGACCTGCCCGGCCACGGCCGCAGCGGCGCGCCGGAGGACCGTGATTCGTACTCCCCCAGCCGCATCCGCGCCGATCTGCTGCAGACAGCGTTCGACGCCGGCGTCCGGCCACTGCAGGACGGCGATCCTTCCAGCGGGCTCGACCTCGTCGGCTACTCCCTGGGATCGCGGCTGGCGTGGGAGTTTGCCTCCACCCAGCCCGAGATCGTCCACCGCCTGGTGCTTGGCGGACCCAACATCTCCGATCCGCTGGCCGAGTTCGACCTGACGGCCGCCCAGGATTACCTGGCCGACGGCACGCCGATCGCCGACGGGTCCACCGCGCAACTGCTGAAGATGGCGCTGCTGCTGCCCACCAACAACATCTTTGCGTTGCTCACCCTTGTCGAGGCCATCAAGGCCGAGCCCTATGACCCCGCCGAAGCGGTCCCCCACGTGCCAATGCTCCTGGTGGCCGGCGACCAGGATGAACGGATCGGCAGCCTCCCCAAGCTCGCCGAGCTGGCCAACAGTACCGGGGGCATGGCTGAACAGCTCGTCCTGTCGGGCCGGAACCATACCAATGCCGTCACCAGCAGGGCCTTCAAACAGGCGGCTATCGCCTTCCTGGCGGTCTGAGGATTCCAGCACCCCGGATCATGCCGGCACCCTGAATATCCCGGCGGCGCCCAGCGGTAGGCTGGAATCACAGGGCCGGAAGAGCCTGGAGGGGCAGATGGGTACGCGATTCGAAGACCGAACCGAGGCAGGCGAGCGCCTCGCCGCCGCTCTGACCCAATTCAGGGAGCGGCCCGGTGCCGTTGTCCTGGGCCTGGCCCGCGGCGGGATACCGGTAGCAGCGGCCGTGGCCAAGGCACTCTACCTTCCGCTGGGGACCATCCTGGTCCGCAAGCTGGGCATTCCGGGCCACGAGGAAACGGCATATGGAGCACTGGCGTGGGCCCGCGGCCGCACCGTCAGGCTGGTCAACAAGCCGCTGGTGGACCGTGTGCTGGAGCACGGCGTCCGGCGCGAATGGCTGGACGAGGTGGAAGAACGCGAGCGTGCCGAGCTGCAACGCCGGGTGGGCCTCTACCCCGGAACGTCCATTGACCTGGCCGGGAAGACCGTGCTGCTGGTGGATGACGGCCTGGCCACCGGCGCCACCATGCGGGCAGCCGTGGAAGCGGTCCGCGAGAGTGGCGCTGCCGTTGTGGTGGCCGCCGCTCCGGTGGGTTCGATCGAGGCCGAGGCGTCAGTGGAGCGCGTTTGCGATGCCGTGATCTGCCTGCACCTGCCGGGCAAGTTCCGGGCGGTGGGCAGTTTCTACCGGCACTTCGAACAGCTGTCCGACGACGCCGCCATCCACTACCTCAGGAATTAGCTACGGCGGCCCGGACGCAAAAGTCCGGCCCGCCGTCGCCTTCGTTCCCCCGGGCCCCGCCGTCAAGTTTCCTTGGCCGAAGCGAAGCGGGGCGCGGGATTTGTGGTCAGTGGTGGGCGCTGACGCCCAGCGGGCGGCCCTTGGTTTCCTTGGCCAGCACTACCCCGATGGCCGAGATGACGCACAACACCATGATGTAGATGCCGATGGACCCGGCCCACTTGGTGCTTTGCAGCAGTGTTTCAGCAATGGTGGCCGCAAACGCGCCGCCCAGGATGGCGCCGAACGCGTAGCCGATCGAGATACCGGAGTACCGGACGTTCGCCGGGAACATTTCGGCGTACATAGCGGACATGGGCCCGTAGGACAGTCCCAGTCCGATGGTGAGGACGAACAGCGCCACACCGTAGAGCCAGATGTTCTTCGTGTCGATCAGGGCGAACATGGGAAGCATCCAGGCGAACACGATGGCGTAGCCGGCAAGGAACGTCTTGACCCGGCCGATCTTGTCGGAGAGCCAGCCGCCCGCCAGGGTGAAGATCAGCCAGCCGAAGGACGCCAGGGTGGTGGCCAGCAGGATCTGCGGGGTGGGCATCTTGAGGGTCCTGGTGGCGTAGGAGATGAAGAACGCGATCAGCAGGTAGCCGGCGGCATTATTGCCGATGAAGATCAGGGTGGAGTACAGGACGGGGAGTTTGTGGTTGCGGATGAGCTCGCCCAGCGGCGCCTTGCTTTCCTTTTTCCGCAATGCCATCTCCTGGAAGACAGGGCTCTCGGCCACGGCGCGGCGGATCAGGTAACCCACCACGATCAGGACGATGGACAGCAGGAACGGGACCCGCCAGCCCCAGGCAGCGAAGTCTTCCTTGGACATGCTGCTGTTGAGGAAGAACAGCAGGCCGGTGGCCAGGATCATGCCGACGGGAACGCCGATCTGCGGGTAGGCACCGAAGAGGCCGCGCTTGTTCAGGGGTGCATGTTCAACGGCCATCAGGGCTGCGCCGCCCCATTCGCCGCCTGCGGAGAAGCCCTGGATGACGCGCAGGAGGATCAGCAGGATCGGGGCCCAGGCACCGATCTGGGCGTAGGTGGGGAGCATGCCGATGAGGGCCGTTGCAGCACCCATCATGACCAGCGTGAACACCAGCATGGCCTTGCGGCCCAGCCTGTCACCCAGGTGCCCGGCAACCACTGCACCGAGCGGCCGGAAAAGGAAGCTGATGCCGATCAGGGCGAAGGACAGGATCTGCGCCAGTCCGGGGTTTGACTCGTTCAGCGGCGCCAGGAACAGCGGCGACAGCAGCGTTGCCGTCAGCTGGGCAAAGATGAAGAAGTCGTACCACTCGATGGTGGTGCCGACGAGCGTGCCCGCGAGGACCTTGCGCTCTTCCCTCCGTGTGCTGGGACCGGAGAGTGTATCCACCTGGGAAGGTGTGGTCATTGAAACTCCATTGTTTATTGGCGGCATGCACCGCCGGACGCCTTCAGGATTACCGACAGAACGGTCAGTTGGTAAGTAGAGTACTACGAAAATGTGAGACGCAACACGGTGTGGTCGAATTTTGCGGTGAACGGCGGGATGGCATCTCAGTTCCATATTTGAATGGTGAGTTCCCATAAAGGACACACCTACCCCGCTCCGGGCACCTACGATGGACTCCATGACCTCCACCGCAGCCGCCCCGGCAGGACCGGCAGCCCAAGCTTCGCCCTCCCAGACTCTCTCGCGCGGTATTCGCGCCCTTGAGATCCTGGCAGCTGCGCCCGGCCCGCTGACCATCGCCGAACTGGCCGATGCCATGGGCGTCCACCGGTCCGTGGCGTACCGGATCCTGCGCACACTTGAGGACCACTCACTGCTGGTGCGGGACGACGCCGGAAAAGTACAGCCAGGCCCCGGCCTTGCCGTCCTGGCACGCGGAGTCTCGCGAAACCTCCAGTCGGCCGCCCTCCCCGAGCTCACCTACCTCGCAAACAGCTTGGACATGACTGCTTTCATCGCGGTCTGGGACCATCATGACTGCATCACGCTGGTCACCGTCGAGCCGCGGCATTCGGGGGCCACAGTGGCCCAGCACCCCGGCACGAGGCATCCCATCAACGCCGGGGCACCGGGCATCGCCATCCAGTCAGCGTTCACCGGGGCCGAATGGGACCGGCTGGACACCGGCGTGGCCTACCGGCAGGAGGCCGGCGAGGCCCGCCGGCTGGGATACTCGGCAAGCCACGACGAGGTCATCGCAGGGGTTTCCTCCCTGGCTGCCCCCATCAAGGTGCCGGGCGGCCGGCCCGCCGCCCTGGCCGTCGTCTACATCCGTTCCGCCCACGACCCCGAGGCCGTGGGCGCCGCGCTGGCGGGGAGCGCGGCGAGGATCCAGGAACAGTTGGCCTGACCCGTCCGGCCGTGCTTCCGCCTCTGGACGCGAAGCCGCATCAGCCGCGGCTGCCGGTTCCGCGCTTTCCAAGCACGACGGCGGCAGCGGCGCCCAGCAGTGCCAACAGCATGGACGCTGCGATGGGGACCAGGAACGCAAGGTGATGGCCGCCCGCTTCTGCCAGGTAACCACCGATGGCTGAACCCAGTGCCGTGCCGGCCACGATGCCGCTGGCCAAGGCGGTCATGACCGTTCCCAGCCGGCCGGCCGGCGCCAGGACGCCGCCTGCCGTAAAGACGGTCACCATGACCGGGCCCACCGGGATCCCCAGGATCAGCAGCACAGCCACCATGGCGGCCAGCGAATCCGGCAACAGCAGGAGCAGTGACAGGAGCGCCATCAGCCCGGCGGACACAATCCATCGCCGGGGCAGGGTGAACGTACGCGGCCAGTAGGCCACCGAGAGTGCCGCGGCGGCGGAGCTCAAACCCACGGCCGCGTACAGCAGTCCTGCAATTTCCGGCCCTGCGATGGGCGCGGAGAACGAGCTGAGGGCTGCCTGCGTCGAGCCGAAGAACGTTCCCATGCAGACCATGGCGGCGACAGGGAGGGCGACGGCGGCCGGCAGCCTTCCGGCCCGGGCCGCCGGCTTCCCGGTTGCTGCCTTACGCGGGGCGGGCCGCACTGCCCGGTGGGTCGGGTGGGCCGCGAACGCAGGTACCAGGGTTGCAGTCATGGCGGCGGCCAGGACGAGGGGCAGCCACGGGGCCACGAGGCTGGCCAGGATTCCCACCAGGGCCGGGCCCAGGACGAACGTCACTTCGTCGGCGGTGCTCTCGTAGGACAGCGCCGTGTCCAGGTCCGCGGCCTGCTGTGACGCCGGGCCATGCGATGCGAGTGCCATCCAGCGCACCCGGGCCAGGGGGCCCACCTGCGGGGAACTCGCGCCGGAAATAAGCGCCGCCGCGATGACGGCTCCAAACAGTCCGCCGGAGGTTACAGTCGACGTGGCCGCCAGAATGAGGGCCAGGACCGCCACGGTGTTGATGATCGCCGCGGTCAGCAGGACGGGCCGCTGCCCCCGCCTGTCGGCGAGCGCACCGAGCACCGGTGCGCCAAGGGCCGAGCCGATGCCTACAGCCCCGGCAGCCGTGCCGCCCGCGGCGTAGGACCCGCTGACGGACGTGACCATGGTGAGGGTTCCCACCGTCAGCATGGCGAGCGGAAGCCGGGCAAAAAGGCCAAGGGGAATGAAGCTGCGGCCGGCCAGCAGGGGAAGCCGGGCAAACCGGCCGGTCCTGGCCGGTTGGGGAACGCCCGTGGCCGCTGTTGGTTGCGACGGGGATCCGGGTTCGGTTGATACCGGGGACGGCGGCGCGGTGGACGGCGACGTGGGAGAAGGGCTGTGTGAAGTCAATTCCGGGCTCGTTCAGATCATGCGCATCGTCCCTCCTCCCGATGCACGCAACCCGGTAACTACACCATTCTACGCCTGCATCCCAACCGCGGCCCGGCCGGCTGCGGGTCAACCGGCGTCGAGTGCCTCCGAGATCCTCAGCGTGGATCCGGTCCGGCCCTTGAGCACCTGCAGTTGGGTCCCGATCCGCTGCTTCATCTCACCGACGTGGCTGACGAGCCCCACGACGCGGCCGCCATCACGCAGTCCCTCAAGGGCGTCCATGACCTGCTCCAGTGACTGCTCGTCGAGGCTGCCGAAGCCCTCGTCCACGAACAGGGTTTCGATTTCCACTCCCCCGGCTTCCTGCTGCACGACGTCGGCGAGACCCAGCGCCAGCGACAGGGAAGCCATGAAGGACTCACCCCCGGACAGGGTGGACGTGTCACGGCGGTGGCCCGTCCATTGGTCCACCACTTCCAGGCCCAGCCCGGATTTGGCCCCGCGTGCCGCTTTGGCGTCGGTGTGCTGCAGCAGGTACCTGCCGTCACTCATCGCCACCAGCCGCTCGGACGCCGCAATGGCAACCTGTTCCAGGCGGGCTGCGAGGACGTAGCTGTTCAGGCTCATCCGGTAGGTGTTCTCGCCCCGGCCGGCGGCTGCGTCCGCCAGCCCCGCCAGCATCCGGGCCCGCTCCGCCGGTTCCCTGGCAGAACCTGCCAACGTTGCGTAGTCCTGGCTAATGGCCGCCAGCGATGCCAGGCACCGTGCGGCCATCCCGGCGGAGAGGTCTGCCTGGCGCGCCAATTCGCGGGACTCGGCAGCTGCGTTTTCCAGCGCGGCGAGCCTTTCCCCGCTGGGGTCAAACTCTCCGGATTTCTCTTCCGCGGCGCGAACCAGGTCTTCGGCAGCGAACAGCTCCCGCACCCTGGCTGCCTCATCCTGGCCGGCACGGACCTCGGCCTCGAGTCCGTCCGCCTCCGCGCTGTCGAGGAGTTGGCTGCGTGCTTCCTCGGCCGTCGCGAAGCCGGCCGACGGCAATGCCAGCTCGAGCTGTTGGCGGGCGTCGTCCGCCTGTGACTGCGCCACTGTCAGCGCGGCCTGAGCTGCCACGGCCTTGTCGAGCACAGCCACTGCGCCCTCCAGCGAGCGCAGCCGCCGGGCCAGGCTGGGACGGCCGGCCCGCAGACCGGACAGGGCCTCGTCCAGCGCAGCGGCCTGATCGGACACTTCTGCCAGCGAGGACTCCGCCTGCACCAGCCCCGCATCGATTCCGGCCTTGGCGGCTGTGGCCTCGGCAATTCCAGCGTCCAGCGCCTCAAGTTTTCCGCGGACCACTGAAAGGTCCGCTGCCGCACGCTCCGCCTCTGCAGCTGCAGTACGCGCCTCTTCGGCGGCGGCGAGTGCTTCGTCCTCGGGGGTGTCGCCGCCCTGCCCGGCAAGAACCGCCACCGACTGCTCAGCGGTGGCCAGTTCGGCGCCAACCCGGGAAAGGGCGTCATCTGCAGCCTCGTAGGCAGCGTGTGCTGCGTCCTCTGCCTGTGCCAGCCCGGGGCCCTGGCTGCCGCCGGCGGCAGGCGCAGGATGCTCGGCGCTGCCGCACACCGGGCATGGGTCACCGGCGTGCAGCTGGGCGGCAAGTTCGGCAGCGGCATGGGTGAGCCGCTCCTCCCTCAGGTCCAGCCATTGCTGCTTGGCCTCCAGTTGGCGTTCCCTGGCCGCATCGCAGCGCAGCTTCACGGCATTGCGCGCCGCCACAGCTGAGGCGTGGCGGCGCACCACGTCCAGGAGCTCTCCTGCTGACGCTGCTTCCTTGCTCCGCAGGGCAGCGGTTCCGGCCAGCAGCTCCAAGGGCCCCAGCCCGGATTCGAGGCCTGCCCGTTCGTCCAGGAGGGCGGCGGAGCGGGTCCCGAGCTTGGCTCCGGCCGCCTCCAGCTCTGCCTGTTTCCGGCCAAGGTCGGCGTGACGCTTTCGCAGGGCCTGCAACCTGTCTTCGTCCGGAAGGCGCGCCTCCACCACGGCCAACAGGGAACGGAGCCGGCCCAGTTCATCCGCCGCAGACGCCGTGACGGATGCCGGCAGGGAAGCAGCACTGCTCCCGGCCGCAGCGCCGTCAGTGAGTTCCAACGGCGCCAGTTCGGGGTCGTCGTCAGCGGCAAGACGAAGGAACGTCAGTGCCGACTCCGCGGCCCGGGACGCGCTGGCGACCCTGGCCGCAGCACCGTCAACGTTCTTCAGCTGACCTTCGAGGACTTCGGCCTTGCGGTGCCGCGCCAGGCGGGCCGCAAGTTCTTCGAGTCGGGGCGCCGCATCCGCCACAGCATTCCGCCGCGCTTCGGCCGCTTCAAGCCTGCGCCGCCGTTCGCGGCGTCCGGTTTCCTCATCAACAGCCAGCGTCCGCACTGCGGCCGCCGTTTCGGCCTCCGCCGCGGACCCGCGAAGTACCTCCAGGCGTTGCGCGACCGCTCCCTGCAGCCACTCCAGCCGTTCGGAGGCGTTGTCCGCCGCAGGGGCGCCGTCCTCGGCCAATTCCAGGGAGGCGGCCTCGGATTCGGCACGCGCAGTGAGCAGTTCCAGTTGTCCCGAAAGTGCAGCGACGCTTTCCCGGGCCGCCAGCGCCTCCCGGGAGAGCTCCTGCTCCAGGGCTTCGAAGCGCTGGGTGCCGAAGAGCTTCTGCAGCAGCTCGAGCCGGTCAGCAGCCTTCGACCTGAGGAAGGCCGCAAAGTCCCCCTGCGGGAGCATCACCACGCGGGTGAACTGATCGCGGTCCATCCCCAGCAGCGCAGTGATCTCCGCGCCGGCCTCGTCATTGCGGGCGGACTTTTCCACCCAGGCGCCGTCAGCACGCTCCCGCAGGAGCGTCTTTGCCTGCTGCGTGGTGAATCCGTTCCTGCCCCGCGTGCTCGGTTTGTCCCAGGCGGGTGAACGGGTGACTTCGAAGCGCCGGCCCTGCGCCGAAAATTCCAGGGTCACGGCAGGTTCCTGGGACGGCTCTGCATGGTCGCTCCGGAGGCGTTTGCCGTCCTGCCGTGCACCCGGGACGGAGCCGTACAGGGCGAAGCAGATGGCGTCCAGGACGCTGGTTTTTCCTGCACCCGTTGGCCCGTTGAGGAGGAACAGGCCGTGCCCGCTGAGCCGGTCAAAATCAACGTCCTCGGTGCCCGCGAAGGGGCCGAAACCAGAGATGCGGAGGTGGTGGATCCTCACAGTGCCGCCTCCTGGAGCCGGACGTTCTCCAGCGCGGCCGCGAGCGCTGCCTTCTCGGCGTCGTCCGGTGTTCGGCCGCGGACGTGGTCGAGGAACCCGCAGCACACTGCGAGGTCGTCCGGGGCTTCGGCGAGCCTGCTGCTGTAGCTGGTGGAGAGCGCCGGTGCGGCGCCCTGGGGGTCGAAGCCCAGCACCAGGGTGTCGGGGAACCTTGCGCGGAGCCGCTCCATGGCGCGTGCCGGCCGCTGGTCATCCGTCAGCGTGACCTGGCAGTAGGCAGTTTCGGCCCATGCATGGTCCGGTGACTCCAGGAGTTCCGCCAAGGGACCCCGCAGGACCGCCAGGCGGCGCGGGGCGTCCCACAGCACTTCCTCCACAGACGTGACGCCGTCCGGCCCGAGGTCCACCAGCCAGGCGCCCTTGCTGTGGTTGGCCTCGGAAAAGGAATAGGCCAGGGGTGAGCCTGAGTACCGGACCTGCGGGGAAAGGGACTGGCGTCCGTGCAGGTGGCCCAGCGCGGTGTAGCTGAAGCCGTCGAACAGGTCCAGCGGGACTGCTCCCACCCCGCCGATGCTGAGTTCACGTTCGCTGTCCGAGCTGATGCCGCCGCTGGCAAAGGTGTGGGCCAGGACCACTGAATGGACCGCAGCGGAGCCGGCGCGCCGCGCGATGTCCTCCCGGATGAGGGTGGTGGCCGCGCGGGTGACGTCGAAATGGCTGGCCGCCTCCACACCCAGCTGCTCGGCCACGAGCCGCGGCTCCAGCCATGGGATGCCGTAGATGGCGGCAACGGCATCCCCGCCGGCCGCATCCGGACCCAGCGGCAGAAGCAGCGGCTTGTCCAGGTCTTCCACTCGTGTCCGCAGGTGCACTCCCCCGCGTTCGAGCAGCCGGGCCGCAAAGCCCAGACGGATGGCGGAGTCATGGTTGCCACTGGTGAGGACCACCTTTGCCCCGGCGTCCGTGATCCCCACGAGGGCCTCATCCAGCAGGCGCACCACGTCGACGCCCGGCAGGGCGCGGTCGTAGACGTCCCCCGCGATCAGGACAACATCAACCCCGTGATCCGATACCGCCGCCACGAGCTGGCTGACGAACGCACGCTGGGCATCAAGCATGCCCACGCCGTGGAAAGACCGGCCAAGGTGCCAGTCCGATGTATGAAGTAACCGCATCTTTCTAAGCTATCGGCTGCCACTGACAGTTTGCGCCAGCGCCGCAACCCGTCAGTGGCATCCCACAGTAAAAGGGCCCTCAGCCCCGCTTGCCGTCGAAGAACTCCTGGGCCTCGCTGGGGGCGCCGCCGGTGGACCCGACCGCACGATCCGGCTGCGCTGCGCTGCGGGCTCCCCCGGCGGAGCCGGCTGTGGCGTCCGCGCCGGCCCCCGCAGCAACCGCAGGGTGCCCGTCCAGGGAGGCATCGTCGTCGGACGTGTCCCCGGTGACGGGCGCGGGCGCCGGCGTGGCGCGGAAGATGCGGAACAGCAGGCCCGCGATGGCCGCACCGGCGAGGGGCGCCAGCAGGAATACCCAGAGCTGTTCAACGGCCCAGCCTGAGCTGAAGACGGCGGACGCCAGCGCCCGGGCGGGGTTGTAAGGCAGGTTTCCCACGGCCTGTCCCAGCTGCAGGAGGGCGGCGAAGGTCAGGCCCACGGCAAAGGGCGCGACGACGGCGCCGGCCCTTTCGCGGGCGGCGGCACCAAGGAAGACGGCCACCACGATGGCTGCGCCCAGCACTTCGAGGAGGAGCACGGCAGCCACGGGCGCCTGGATAATCGAGTGCTCACCGAAGCCTGCGGTGACGGTATCGAAGGCGGTGCGGCTGTCCGCGATGCCCGGCAGGGTGCGCAGTACCGCGAACAGCACCAGGGCCCCCACCACGGCGCCGGCCAGCTGGGCAACGGCGTAGGCGGCTGCCGCGCCGGCACGCATGCGCCCGGCGAGAAGGTGGCCCAGGGTAATCGCCGGGTTGAAGTGCCCGCCGGACACGTGCCCCACCGCGAGCATCGCCGCAGTCACCGCAAGGCCGGCCGCCAGGGCTGCGGGAAGGGGGCTGGACTGCGGGATGCTGAACAGCGGTACCCCAAGGCCGGCGACGGCGATGAAGAGGCTGCCGAACGCTTCGGCGCCAAGCCTGGGCAGCAGGCCCGGACGGACGGCGTCGGAGGTGCCGGGAAGGGCATCGTGTCGGTCAGGAACGGTAGTGCTCATGATGGGACCTTTGGGTAGGGGCCAGGGGTGCTGCCGCCGGGCAACCCCAGTATTGTTCCAGCCCCGGCTGGGCGTTGGCTGGACACCGGCCGGACGCCGGCACCGTCGCCGATCCAGCGGCGCAGTCCAGCGCCGCTGCTTTCCGGCCCACTGCACGCCCACGGTAGATTTGCAGCATGAGCTTTGACACTGCCGTGCCCGCACTGAAGTCCCGCATCCACGGATGCCTGCTCGGCGGCGCACTCGGCGACTCCCTCGGCTACGAAGTTGAATTCGATCCCATTTCCGACATCCGGAGCCGCTTCGGCCCGGACGGGCTGAGGGACTTCGCCGACATTTCGGGCAGCACCCACATCTCCGACGATACGCAGATGACCCTGTACACCGTGGATGGCCTGGTTGAAGCGCTGGAGTGGGCCAACTCGGGAGTCGGCGCCGACGTCAATGCCTGCCTGTGGCTGGCCTACCTGCGGTGGCTTGCCACCCAGGGTGAGGATGCCGGGCCCGCGGCGCCGGCCCCGCAGCCCCGCTGGATCGACGGGCATGCGGTCCTCCACCAGCGCCGCCACCCCGGCCGTGCCTGCATTTCGGGATTGGCCACCGGGGAAATGGGAACATCCTTCCGGCCCGTGAATCCGGACTCCAAGGGCTGCGGCACCGTCATGCGTTCGGCACCTTTCGGCCTGGTGCCGCATGTGACGGCCGACGCCGTCTACAAGTTGAGTGCCGACGCCGCCTCCCTGACGCACGGGCACCCTTCGGCGCGGCAGAGCGCCGGGGTATTCAGCCTCCTGATCCACCGCCTCATCTCAGGCGACGCCCTGCACGATGCAGCCGCGGCGGTAACTGCCCACGCCGCCGGCATCACCGGCGTGGCACCGGAACTGCCGCAGCGGCTTGAGGTGGCGCTTCGGCTGGCAGCCAAGGGCGTTGTCCCGCCCGAGGAACTCGTTGCCGAACTCGGCGAGGGCTGGGTTGCGGAGGAGGCGCTCGCCGTCGGCCTTTACGCCGTCCTCGCCACCCGCCCCGCCGATGACGCAGCCGCGGACGCTCCCGTGCGGCATTTCCGGGAAGCGGTGGCGTTGGCCGTGAACCACAGCGGCGACAGCGACTCCACCGGATCCGTGGCGGGCAACATCCTGGGCGCCTACTACGGCGAGGCGTGCCTGCCGGAAGAGTGGCTTGGCGTGCTCGAGGCCCCGGAAGTGATCCGGGGCATGGCGGACCTCCTGGTGGGAGTCACAACCGGCGAAGGCTGATGTTGTTGCACGCTTCGCAGACGTCCTCCGGAATCAGCCCGCGGCGCTGAAGCCAGCCGAAGATCACGCAGCCCAGGCAGAACGCCAGGAACGCCTCCAGCGAAGCCGCCACGATCAGGACGCCCAGGACAGCCCACGACGCCGGTACGGCACCGGAGAGGAACAGGACCAGCGCCGCGGTGGACACCAGCGCGCCCATCCCCTGGGCGAAACGCTTGGGCGGTCCGGCCACGAGCTTGACCCTGCCCAGCCGCGGCGTGATGACCTTGACGGACAGCAACGCAAGCGGGGAGATCCGCGGGCCGAACAGCAGCCTCAGCCAGAAACCCGCGGCAATGGCCGCCAAACCCCATACGGAACCGCTCAAGGCAGTAGCCACGGCCGCGAGCACCACCAGCCCTGCAGTGACGCGGGCCGCGTACTCGTTGACGGGGTTGGGGAAGGCGAAGAGGCTCATGGTGCAAGGCTAGGATCGGGCCGCCGCCGGGAGGAAGGATTGTTGCTTCCCGTGAACTCCCGGAGGTGAGGCAACGCTTCGCATGCCGGGCGGCCGATTGGCATGAAGCGAGGCTACGCGGTTGCTGCGCCCGCCATGCTCCCCACCATCTGCAGGAACTCGCCCTCGGACAACACCTCAATGGCCTGGCCGCGGTCGTGGAGCTCCAGCACCCTGCGGGCCTTGCCGGTCAGCCGCCCGGAGCGCAGGTCCGCGGCCACGAATCCGTCACCCACCACCAGGACTGTGGTCCTGCCGGTCACGCGGCTTTCCGTCCGGGCACCGGCCTCGGCGGAGCGGACCTTCGCCTCCGGCCGCCCGATGGACAACTGACCGGTGAAGACGACGGTCTGCCCGTAGAGGGGATGGCCGGGCTCCGCATCCGGGTTGGGCTCCGGGTTGGGGCCTTCGTCCGGCCAGCCGGACTGGAAGGGCCGGACCAGCGCAGCACCGTTGCCCGACCCGCCGGCAAGGGCTGTCAGGCTTTGCTTGGACAACGGATCCACCGCCGGATCGAACGCGTGCTGCCGCGGCATCACGAGCCCCAGTGAAAGGTAGAGCTCGGCCAGGCTGTTGGCCCCGTTGCGCCGGGCGATGTCGATCAGGATTCCGGCGCAGGCCCGGGCATCCTCTGCGGCGTCGTGGTGCCGGAGCAGCGGGACGCCCGCCTCCTCCGCCGCGAACGGCAGGGAGTTGGACACCAGGGAGTAGCACCGCCGGGACAGCATCACGGTGCAGACGTAGTCGTACGCGGGGCCGGGAAGTCCGGAGACCTCCAGGGCCGAGCGGATCACTCCCAGGTCGAAGGCGGCGTTGTGGGCGGCCAGCACGTCATCGCCGATGAAGGCCCCGATTTCGGGAAACAGATCACCGAAGCGGGGCCGGCCCGCAACGTCCGCGGCGGTAATGCCGTGGATCCGCACGTTGTGGTAGTCGAAGTGGTCGTGGTCAGCCGGTGGCTGCATCAGCCACGCGGCCTCCTCCACCACCTTGCCGCCGCGGACTTTTGTCAGGCCAACTGCGCAGGGAGAGCCCCTGAAGCCGTTCGCCGTTTCAAAGTCAATCGCCGTAAAGTCCAAACCCACGCCAGCAACCTTACCGCCGGAAGGCGCCCGGACCCGACAGGCTGGCGGCACTGCCGGACCGCCCGGCGCAGGCCCGTCAAGTACCCTTGAAGGGTGAACTTTCCCGTGATGAATGACCTTGCTGTGTCCATGCTGGGCGGTGCAGGACCGGTCCAGCCGCAGCTGGCTTCCTTCCTTCCCGACTGGCTGAACCCCCAGATCTTCCTGGCTGATCCTGCCCTGGCGCCGTGGGTGGTCCTGCTGGTGTGCGGCATCGTCTTCGCGGAGACCGGCCTGCTGGTGGGCTTCTTCCTCCCCGGCGATTCCATGCTGTTCACGGCGGGCCTGCTGGTTGCCACGGACACCATCAAGTTCAACGTGTGGCTGCTTGCCCTGCTGATTGTGATTTCGGCCATCATCGGCAACCAGGCCGGCTACTTCATCGGGTCCAAGGCCGGCCCCGCCATCTTCAACAAGCCGAATTCGCGGCTGTTCAAGCGGGAAAACGTGGAGAACGCCCACGCGTTCTTCGAAAAGCACGGCGGCAAGGCACTGATCCTGGCCCGCTTCGTCCCCATCATCCGGACCTTCGTGCCGGTCATCGTGGGCGTGGCCCAGATGGATAAGAAGAAGTTCTTCCTCTACAACGTCATCGGCGCGCTGCTGTGGGGCGGCGGCGTGACGCTGCTCGGCTTCCTCCTCGGCGACAAGGTCCCGTGGGTGCGGGACAACCTGGACATCATCTTCATCGCCATCGTGCTGGTATCGGTGCTGCCCATCGGCATCGAGGTCCTTCGCGGCATGTCCGCCAAGCGCCAGGCCCAGGCCTACGGTACCGACGCCGTTGACGAGTTCATCGAGGAACACACCCCGGAGGACGAACACAAGACCCCCCGCCACCCTAAGTAGCCGGATAGCGAAAGGCGCGGTCCCCACCATGGGGACCGCGCCTTTTTCATGCATATCCTCGGGAGGTTCCCGGCCCGAGCTGCGTCAGGCGGGCTGAGTTTCCAGGGCCGCCACGATGGACGGCAGCAGGGCACGGAAGGCCTTGCCGCGGTGGCTGATGGCGTTCTTCTCCGCGGCCGACAGTTCGGCACAGCTGCGGTCGTGGCCGGCCGGCTGCAGAATGGGGTCATAACCGAAGCCGCCGGCCCCGCGGGGCTCGCGCAGCAGGACGCCCTCGAGCTGCCCGTACTCCACCACCTCGCGCGTGTCCTCCCCATCGGCTGCCGGGACAGCCAGGGCCGCCGCACAGACGAACGCAGCACCGCGGTGCTGGTCCGGCACGTCGGAGAGCTGGCCCAGGAGGAGATTGAGGTTGGCTTCGTCGTCGCCATGCCTGCCGGACCACCGCGCGGAGAAGATGCCCGGCGCGCCGCCCATGACGTCGACGGCGAGCCCAGAGTCATCCGCGATGGCCACCAGGCCGGTGGCGGCGGCCACGGCGCGGGCCTTCAGCAGCGAGTTTTCCGCGAACGTGACACCCGTTTCGACGACGTCCGGCGCACCCGCCGCAGCCGCATCGACCACCTGGGTATCGACGTCGAGCCCTGGGACCTGGCCGCGCAGGAGCTCGCGCAGCTCCCGGAGCTTGCCCTTGTTGTGCGTGGCAAGGACCAGCCGCGGGGTGGCCCCGTCACTCACAGGGTGTCCGCCAGCGTCTCCCGCTGGATGGCCGCGAGCTGGGTGGTGCCCAGCAGCGCCAGGTCCAGGAGCTGGTTCAGCTCGTCACGGTCGAAGGGCGCACCCTCTGCGGTGCCCTGGACCTCCACGAACTTGCCGGACCCGGTGACCACCACGTTCATGTCCGTCTCGGCCCGGACGTCCTCAACGTAGGGCAGGTCCAGCATGGGAACGCCGTCGATGATGCCCACGGACACGGCAGCGATGGTGTCGGTCAGCGGCTGGGCGTTCCGCGCGATCAGCTTGTTGTCGCGGGCGAAGCGGATGGCATCGGCCAGGGCCACGTAGGCGCCCGTGATCGCCGCGGTCCTGGTGCCGCCGTCGGCCTGCAGGACGTCGCAGTCCAGCACGATGGTGTTCTCGCCCAGGGCCTTGGTGTCGATGATCGAGCGCAGGGACCGGCCGATGAGCCGGGAGATCTCATGGGTGCGGCCGCCGATCTTGCCCTTGACGGATTCCCGGTCGGAGCGGGTGTTGGTTGCACGCGGGAGCATGGCGTATTCGGCGGTGACCCAGCCCCTGCCCTCCCCCTTGAGCCAGCGCGGGACGCCTGCGGTCAGGGAAGCGGTGCACAGGACCCTGGTGTTGCCGAATTCGATCAGCGCCGAACCTTCAGCCTGGTTGGACCATCCGCGGGTGATGCTGATGGGCCGGAGCTGGTCGGGGGCGCGGCCGTCGGCGCGCACAATGGGCACTGCAGTTGCTTCAGAAGTCATGCCTTTAGCTTATCGAGTGCCAAGGGCAGGGTCCGCCCCGGCAGCCGGGCATGCTCGACCGGCCGCTAGATGGTGTAGTGCACTCCGGCCACGGCCACGGCCACATCGCCCGGGAAAACCGGGCGCGCTTCAGCCATGACGGTGGTCTGCGAGGTCCAGACGGGGATGTGGGTCAGCAGGAGCCTGCGGGCGTTCGCGGCCGCTGCTGCTTCGCCGGCGCGCTTGCCGGTGAGGTGGACGTCCTTGATCCCGTCGTCGCGGCCCTCTTCGAAGGCCGCCTCGCACAGGAACAGGTCGGCGTTCTTCGCTGCCTCTTCCAGGCCGGGGCACGAGTCCGTGTCCCCCGAGTAAGTGAGGGTGCGGGCCACCGGGTTGCCATCCTTGTCCGGTTCCACCACCTCCACCCGGAGCGCGTACGCCTCCTCCACGGGATGGTTCACGGCGTAAGGCGTCACCGTGAAAGGGCCCACCGTCACGGGCTGGCGTTCGCTCCAGTTGGTGAAGTCGAATTCCTCGTGCATCCCGGGGTCCAGGTCCAACCCGTAGGCGGTGGCCATCCGGTCAGCGGTGGCGGCGGGTCCCCACACGGGAATGCGGCCTCGGTCCCACCCACCGGGCTTCCAGCGGACGGCGACGTGCAGTCCGCACAGGTCCATGCAGTGGTCCGGGTGCAGGTGGGTGAGGAAGATCGCGTCGATGTCCTCAAGGTCCGTGTAGCGCTGGATGGCGCCGAGGGCACCGCTGCCGAGGTCCATGACCACTTTCCAGGTCCGCTCCCCGTCGGTGGCCGTCAGAAGGTAGCAGGATGCCGGGGATCCGGGGCCGGGGAACGAGCCGGTGCAGCCGACGATGGTGAGCTTCACAGGCCGGTCCCCCCGCTGCTGCCGGCGGGGCCGGTGTCCGCAAGTGCGCGGTCCACGAAATTGGAGATTCGCGGCCGGGTCCGCGCGCTCTGGGCCGCTGCGATCATCTCCGGCGTGATGCGGGCAAGGCTTCCCGTGGGGTACTGCGCAGCCACGTGGTCCACGTGGCGGACGGACAGCACCTCGGGTCCGAGGAACCGCCGGGCCAGGGTTTCGAACTGCGCGGCGTCGCCGGTGGCCACGAAATGGTGCTCGGGCGGGGTGGCCGCCGTGCGCTGCAGGTTGTTGGTTGCCAGGGCCCGGTAGACGTCCTTGGCGGTTTCCTCGGCGCTGGAGACGAGGGTGACATCCGCCCCCATGACATAGGAGATGACGCCGGTCAGCAGCGGGTAGTGGGTGCAGCCCAGCACCACGGTGTCCACGCCCGAGGCCTTCAGGGGTGCGAGGTATTCCTCGGCAACGGCCAGCAGCTCCGGCCCGGTGGTGATGCCGGCCTCGACGTAGCTGACGAATTCAGGGCAGGCCACGGAGGTGATGTGCAGGTCCGGGGCTGCGGCGAAGGTGTCCTCGTAGGCCCGGGAGCCGACGGTGGCGGAAGTTCCGATGACGCCGACGCGCCCGGAGCGGGTGGCCGCCACGGCGCGGCGGACAGCCGGCTGGATGACTTCAATGACAGGGATGCCGTACTTGGCCGTGTACCGCTCGCGGGCGTCCCGGAGCACAGCGGCCGACGCCGAGTTGCAGGCTATGGTGAGCAGCTTGACGCCGGAGTCCACCAGTTCGTCCATGACGCCGAGGGCATTGGCGCGGACTTCGGCGATGGGCAGCGGCCCGTAGGGCCCGTGTGCCGTATCCCCCACGTAGAGGATGGACTCGTTGGGCAGCTGGTCGATGATGGAGCGGGCCACCGTGAGGCCGCCTACGCCGGAATCGAAAACGCCGATGGGCCGGGTTTCCAGCGCCGCTGCGGGAGGGTCGCTGGCTGCGGACACCTGTGCAGCGACCGCTGACGGCTCCTTGCTCGAGGCTGTTGTCATGATTATTCGAGGATAGGTCTTCCCTGAAGCCTCAGCCATCATGTTGTGGCCTGGAACTCGTGTCTGATGTGTCACAGGCCCGGCTGCCGGCGCGGCGGCCGCCGCTCAACGGCGGCTTTCCATGGACTGGAGCATGGCCTGCACCAGGGATTCCTGCAGCCAGGTGGTGAAGTTGTAGACCAGCGCCAGGTAGCTTTCCACGTCTTCGGCCTGGGACCAGTCCTGCATCAGGTGGACGTGCTCGGCATCCTGTTCGTCGCGGATGTCCAGCCGTTCAGCCAGCACCAGGCGGACGTCGTTCAGCGCCGTGGACCAGTGCTTCGCGCCCTCGGTGGTCAGCACGATCTCGTCCTTGTCCAGGTCCAGCGCCGCGGCCCGCAGGGCTCCGATCTTGGTTTCCCGCAGCGAGCGCTCGGTGAGCTGGCGGAACTCCAGCGAGGCGTCGCCGTCGTCCTTGACCACGTTCGGCAGCAACCGCCTGACCGCACGGTCGGTGGGCTCAACCACGTCCATGTCCAGTCCGATGAGTGCCGCCAGCGGGTCCTGGCCCTCGCGTTCCTCCGGCTGCAGCATGGAGATGACATCGGCAATCAGGCTCCGCAGGAGTTCGCGCTCGGTTGGTTCCAGGAATCCGGTGATGCCCTTGAGTCCGTACTTGAATGCCTTAGCCACGTTTCCCCTTGCCCCGGCCCGGGTTGCCGGACGTGCCGCTTGCCTTTTCCACTGTGGCCCACAGCCCGAAGCCGTGCATGGCCACCGCGTGGCGCTCCACCTGTTCCTTGCTGCCGTGCGTCACGATGGACCGGCCCTTCTTGTGGACCTCCATCATGAGCTTGTTCGCCTTGGTCTCCGAATACCCGAAATAGCTTTGGAAAACGTAGCTGACGTAGCTCATGAGGTTGACGGGATCGTTCCAGATCACCAGGTTCCAGGGGATGTCCGGGGCGGCCAGGGTGTCTATGGACTCCGCTGTTCCGGTCCGGGTGCCCTCCTGCGTATCAGGGCCGGGCGCAACGCTAATGCTCATCTGTCCATTCTATGGGGCTGGCTACTAGAGTGATTTTCGTGAGTACCTCTGCCGGCTGGGACCATCCCCGCACGTCCTTTTATACAGACCACTACGAGCTGACCATGCTGCAGGCTTCGCTCCATTCCGGCGCGGCCCACCGCAAATCGGTGTTCGAGGCCTTTGCACGGCGGCTCCCGGACGGCCGCAGGTACGGCATCGTGGCAGGCACCGGCCGGCTGCTGGAGGGCATCGCCAACTTCCGCTTCGGCAAGGCGGAGCTGGATTTCCTGGCCCGCACCAACGTGGTGGATGACGCCACGCTGGAGTACCTGTCCTCCTACCGGTTCTCCGGCGACATCTGGGGTTACGCGGAGGGTGAGGCCTACTTCCCCAACTCCCCCATCCTGATCGTCGAGGGCACGTTCGCCGAAGCCTGCATGCTGGAGACGTACATCCTGTCCGTCCTCAACCATGACAGCGCCATCGCTTCCGCCGCGTCGCGCATGGTCAGCGCTGCCGGCGGCCGCCCCTGCATTGAGATGGGGTCGCGGCGCACCCACGAGGAAGCGGCTGCTTCGGCCGCGCGTGCCGCCGTGATCGCCGGCTTTGGCAGCACCTCCAACCTCGAGGCCGGCATCCGGTACGGCATCAGGACGGTGGGCACCGCCGCGCACTCCTTCACGCTGCTGCATGACACCGAGCGCGAAGCCTTCGAGGCGCAGATCGCTTCCCTCGGCGAGGGCACCTCCCTTCTGGTGGACACGTACGACGTCGAACAGGCCGTCCGCACGGCCGTGGACATTGCGGGTCCCCGGCTGGGTGCGGTGCGGCTGGACTCGGGCGACCTCGTGGCCCAGGCACAGTGGGTCCGCCGGCTGTTGGACGACCTCGGCAACGAGAACACCAAGATCATGGTCACGTCCGATCTCGACGAGTACGCCATCGCCGCCCTGCAGTCCGCTCCGGTGGACGCTTACGGTGTGGGCACGTCGCTGGTCACCGGTTCCGGTGCTCCCACCGCCAGCATGGTCTACAAGCTGGTCAGCCGCACGGACGACGACGGCGCGTACGTCTCCGTGGCCAAGGCCGCCAAGAACAAAGCCAGCGTGGGCGGGCGCAAATATGCGCTGCGCAAGCTGGACAGCCGAGGCACGGCTACGGCGGAGGTAGTGGGCGTAGGCCACCGCCCCGAAGACGATGGGAACGACCGCCCCCTGCTGCAGCAGTTCATGAAGAACGGCGAGCTCCTTCCCGGCTGGACCGGGCACGAGGGAGTGGTCCGGGCGGCCCGGCGGCACGCCGATTCCATGGCCGAACTGCCGCCGGTGGTCAACCGGCTGCAGCGCGGCGAGGCAGCAATCCCCACCATCTACGAAGACAACTGAGGAGGACTGATGTCACGCGCACTAATTATTGTCGACGTCCAGAACGACTTCTGCGAGGGCGGTTCGCTTGCCGTTGACGGCGGCGCTGCCGTGGCCGGCGCCATCAGCGAATACGTCGACGCCCACCACAACGAATTCGACCACATTGTGGCCACCCAGGACTGGCACATCGATCCGGGCGGGCACTTTTCGGAAACCCCTGATTTCAAGGACAGCTGGCCGGCGCACTGCGTGGCGGGCACCCGCGGCGCGGACCTCCACCCGGACCTGGACACCGAATACATCGAGGCGTATTTCCGGAAGGGCCAGTACGCTGCCGCGTACTCGGGCTTCGAGGGACTCCTGGCGCCCGAGGACGCCGTCCCCACCGGGGAGCGCCAGGCCGGTTCAACAGGCGACGCCCTTGAGCCGGACGGGGACGCCGTCGGCCTCGACGACTGGCTGCAGAGCCATGACGTTGAGGACGTTGTGGTGGTGGGGATCGCCACCGACTACTGCGTGCTGGCCACCTCCCTCGACGCCGTCCAGGCAGGATACTCGGTCACCGTGGTCCGGTCCCTCACGGCGGGCATTGCCGAAGACCTGGAAGAAGCCGTGGCGGAGATGGAACTCGGCGGCGTAGACGTCGCCTGAAAGCCGGAACCTACAGGAATGGCCGGGCCTACGGGCCCGGCCATTCCTGTATTCCTGTCCGCTACTTGCGGCCGACGAACCAGTCCTGAAGCTTCCGCAGCCGCGCCTGCAGCTGTTCCTCGTTGGCCTGGGCCACCGGTGGACCGCCGCAGACGGTGCGCAGCTTGGTGTGCACCATGCCGTGCGGAGTGCCGGTCCGGGCCGCCCATGCAGCCACGTTTTTCGCCAGCTCGTTCCGCAGGTCCATCAGCATCCTATGGTCCGGTACGGCTGGAATCACGGTTTCCGCCGCCGCCGGCCCCTTCCGGTTCTTCCGGTTCAGCTGTTCATGCTGGCGCTGCCGCAGCAGCGTGCCCACCTGCTCGGCATCCAGGAGCCCGGGGATGCCCAGGAAGTCCATTTCGTCGTCGGACCCCACCTCGCCGCCGGTGCCGAACTCGCCGCCGTCGAACAGGACCCTGTCGAAGGAGGCCTGTGAGTCCAGTGCCTCGAACTTGCCCTTGGTGAGGCTGTCCGAGGCTTTGTCCTCCCGGTTCGCCTCGGCCATCAGCGAGTCCTCGGGGTTGAACAGGCCGTCGCCGTCTTCTTTCTCCGGCCGGTCCAGGGCGTGGTCCCGCTCCATTTCCATGGAGTTGGCCAGCGCCATCAGCGTGGGGACGGACGGCAGGAACACCGAGGCAGTTTCGCCGCGCTTGCGGGCACGCACGAAACGCCCCACAGCCTGGGCAAAGAACAACGGCGTGGACGTGGACGTTGCGTACACACCGACGGACAGCCGGGGCACGTCAACGCCTTCGGACACCATCCGGACAGCCACCATCCACCGCTTTTCGCTAGCGGTAAACTCCTCGATCTTGCTCGAGGCCTTCGCGTCATCGGAGAGGATCACCGTGGGCGACTCCCCCGTGATCCGCTTCAGCTGCCCGGCGTAGGCCCGCGCGTCCTCGTGGTCCGTGGCAATCACCAGGCCGCCGGCGTCGGGCACCGTGCGGCGCACCTCGCTGAGCCGCCTGTCCGCGCCCGCCAGGACGGCGGGGATCCACTCGCCGGCCGGGTTTAGTGCTGTCCGCCAGGCATGCGAGGTGATGTCCTTCGTGACGGCAGCCTCGCCCAGGGACGCCGCCATCTCCTCGCCGGCACTGGTACGCCAGCGCATCTGGCCCGAATACGCCATGAACATCACGGGCCGGACCACGTGGTCGCGCAGGGCGTTGCCGTAGCCGTAAGTGTAATCGGCTTTGGAGCGCCTGATGCCGTCGCGGTCCTCGGCGTACTCCACGAACGGAATAGGCGAGGTATCCGAACGGAACGGTGTTCCGGTCAGGGACAGCCGGCGGATCGCGGGGTCGAAGGCCTCCCGCAGACCGTCGCCCCAGGACAGGGCTTCGCCACCGTGGTGGATCTCGTCCAGGATCACCAGCGTGCGGGCGGCCTCGGTCTTGGCGCGGTGCAGCATCGGTTTGCTGGCAACCTGGGCATACGTGACAGCAACCCCGATGAATCCGCGGCCGTGCTGGCCGTCCGAGTTCTTGAAGTTGGGGTCGATCGCGATGCCCACCTTGGCTGCAGCGTCAGCCCACTGCCGCTTGAGGTGGTCGGTGGGCGCCACGATGGTCACGCGGTTTACCGCACCGGAATCGATGAGCGTTGAGGCGATGCGCAGGGCGAAGGTGGTCTTACCGGCGCCGGGCGTTGCTACCGCAAGGAAATCGCGGGGGCTTTTGGCCAAGTAGAGGTCAAGGGCCTCCTGCTGCCAGGCACGGAGTTTCGGGGCGGTTCCCCAGGCTGCGCGTTCCGGATAGGCCGGGGGCAGGGTGGGGCCGCCAAAGAGCGTCTCCGTCACTATTTGTTGCTGCCTGAGTCCCCTCCGGGACCCTTGCCGCCGTCATTGCCCGGGCGGAGGCCCTCGTAGACCTCTTTGCACGTGGGGCACACCGGGAACTTCTTCGGATCCCGGCCCGGCGTCCAGACCTTGCCGCACAGTGCGATGACGGGCTCACCGCTCAGCGCCGACTCCATGATCTTTTCCTTGCGGACATAGTGCGAAAAGCGCTCCCGGTCCCCCGGTTCGACCTCCTGGCGCAGTTCCTCGCGCTCAATGGTGGCCGTGGACGTACCAGCCCCGGAAAGCTCGCGCATCGGGTCGTTTTCGAGAGGGTCCGTCATGCTAGTCATGCCAACCATCTTAGCCTTTCCGGCAGGGCTGCGTCCGACGGTGGCGCGGCTCCCGGGGGCACGTCCATCCGGGCCGGACGCATCCCGGCGAAGCCCGGCGTCGTACGTTTCCGCGACGCGCCCGGGTGCCGGAGGTGCCGCTAAAGGCCCTGCCAGGAGGGCTTGTTGTCGTAGGTATGCCGGTAGAAATCGGCGAGTTTCAAGGCCGAAGCGGCGGCTTCGTCCACCAGGACGGTGGCGTGCGGGTGGAACTGCAGGACCGACGCCGGGCAGATCGCAGCAACGGGTCCCTCCACGAAGTCCCGGACCGCCTGCGCCTTCTGGGCTCCGGTTGCGATCAGGATCACGTGCCGGGCGTCCATGATGGTGCCCAGGCCCTGCGTGATGACATGGTGCGGAACGTCCGCCAGGCTGGTGAAGAACCGCGCGTTGTCCTTGCGGGTCTGTTCGATCAGGCTCTTGATCCGGGTGCGCGAGGCGAAGGAGGACCCGGGCTCATTGAAACCGATGTGGCCGTCGGTGCCAACGCCCAGCAACTGCAGGTCCACGTCCCCGGCAGCGGCGATGGCGGCTTCATAGGCATCGCAGGCTGCCGGGATGTCCGCGGCGGAGCCGTCCGGCGAATGGACGTTGGCGGGATCGATATTGATCCGGTCGGTGAATTCGCGGCGGATCACGTTCCGGTACTGCTCGGGGTGCCCGTCGGGCAGTCCCACATATTCATCGAGGGCGAAGCCAGACGCCCGGCTAAAATCCAGCCCTGTTGCGTGGCGCGCGGCCAGTTCCTCGTAGACGGGCAGGGGCGAGGACCCGGTGGCCAGCCCCAGCACAGCGTCCGGTTTGCGCCGCAACAGCTCTTCGATGGCGTCAGCGGCCAGCTTCCCGATGGGACGGCTGCCGCCAAGGATTACAACTTCCACGTCAGGCCGTCCTTCGGGGGTGGTGGATCAACGGTTCACAGTGAGTTGGGCCAGCATTTCCGGACCGCGGGCTTCCAGCCAGCGGCCGCCAACCCTGACGCCCACCACAAAAAGTACCAGCCCCAGGGCCAGGCCTACGCCAAGGTTCAGCCACCCGAAGAACGGATTACCCGTGACGCTCTGCACGATGAGCAGCGCGGCCTCCGGAATGACCAGGAAGGCAAGCACGCCCATGCCGCCGAATTGCACCAGCATGGTCTGGCCAACATTTCCCGGCGGCTTCTTGAACGGGCTGTCGCCCGGCAGCGGAACGGCGATGTTGTACCGGGCGGACACCACTGATGACAGTCCCAGCCCGCTGAGCAGCATGCCCAGTGACAGGCCCAGCACGCCAGGCAACCACTCCCAGGACCCGGTGAAGGCAAAGGGCACCACCGTGAAGGCCAGCACCACCGGGACGGAGAGGATCAGGCACGCCAGTGCACGGCCCAGGCGGTCTGCGGTTCCCCGGACCCCGGTGGCCAGGTGGAGGGCGAAGGCGGTGTTGTCATAGGAGATGTCTGCAGAAATGGACCAGGCCATGAGGAAAGCCGTGAGCGGGCCGAGCACGGAAAGGGCGCCCAGGCTGTCCCCCTGGCTGGCCTGGAAGAACAGCACCACGGCCAGCAGCGGAATGACAATGAGCGATCCGCCGTAGCGGGGGTCCCGCAGCCAGTACGTGAGTGAACGGGCCGTTACGGCTCCGGTGGGTGTTGGCGGCAGCAAGGCGAACATTCCCAGCTTTCCGCCCTTCCGGCTTCCACCGCCTGCGTAGGGCGGGTTGACCAGCGCGCGTTCCAGGAGGACTTTCCAGCACCAGGTAAGGGCCGCCAGCGTTGCGGCGGCGATCAGCAGTTTCAGACCGGCGGCCCCGGGTTGCCCGGCGTCAATGTCTCCGCCGAGGGACCAGGCCGCACCCAGCGGCGTCCATGCAAGGGCACGGGCGAAGTCAGGCAGGAACGCCGCCGAGGCGCTGATGCCTTGTGCAACACCTGCCACGATGGGTCCCAGCAGGATCAGCGGAATCATGAAGACTACGCCGCTGATGTCCTTGAAGCGCCGGGACGAGGCAAGGCTGGCCGTAGCCGTGGTCACCACCTTGGACAGGATGATGCAGGTCAGGATTCCCAGGACAGCCCCCACCAGTGCGGCACCGGCCGAAAGGATGCCCCGTGACCAGGTTGCCACGGTGGCAAGACCCACCAGTGCGGTGGCCACCCCGGGGATGCCAATCAGGCCGCCCAGTGCGAGCCCCGCCAGAAGCTGCCGCATGGGCACGGCGAAGGTGGTGAACCGCAGCGGGTCCAGGGTCATATCGGCAGAGGATACGGCCACCGGGATGAGCCCCCACCCAAGGATGGCGATGGATCCGCCCAGCACCACGGCAGTCTGTGCAATTTCGTGGCTTTCGCGCCCCACCATGATCAGCGCGACCACCAGCGCCCCCACGATTCCCACGGCATAAAGGGCGCCAAAGGCAATACCCACGATTTGCCAGGGGCTGCGCTTGAGCCCGTTGCGCAGCAGAGTCAGCTTGAGCCTTAGGAGGTGCGCAACCATTCCAGCCCTTCCGTGTGGCTCCGGCCGCCCACCAGCTGGACGAAGCGGTCTTCCAGGGAGGCTCCGGCGCGGACCTCGTCAACGGTTCCGGCAGCCAGCACACGGCCGCCTGCCACCACTGCCACGTGGTCGCACATGCGCTGCACCAGGTCCATTACATGGCTGGAGACAATGACTGTTCCGCCCGAGGCGACGTAGCTGTCCAGGATTGACCGGATATTCGACGCCGAGACAGGGTCCACGGCTTCAAAAGGCTCATCAAGGACCAGGAGCCGCGGGGCGTGGATCAGTGCCGAAGCGAGGGCGATCTTCTTGGTCATGCCGGCCGAGTAGTCCACCACCAGGGTGCCGGCGTCCTGGGCCAGGTCCATGGCAGCGAGCAGCTCGCCCACCCGGGAAGCCACCACCCCGCGGTCCATGCCGCGCAGCAGCCCGGCATAGGTGATGAGCTGTTCTCCGGTGAGGCGGTCGAAGAGCCGGACGCCATCCGGGAGGATGCCCATCAGCCTTTTGGCCTCCAGGGGATTCACCCAGACATCCACGCCGTGCACCAGGGCCGTGCCGAAGTCCGGGCGGAGAAGCCCCGTCGCCATCGACAGGGTGGTGGTCTTGCCGGCGCCGTTGGGACCCACGATGCCGTAGAAGGAGCCGGCCGGGACATCGAGGCTGATTCCGTCCACGGCGATCTTGGTGCCAAAACGCTTGGCCAACCCCCGGATGGACAGTGCCGGAACGGCCCCGCCAGGGGGTGGGCCGGCAGGGGTGGGTGGAAGCGCCGGGTGCGGTTGCGGAGCAGTCATGAAGCCAGACTAGCCCGCAGGTGCCGCCCCTGGGGTCCTCCCGGAGGAGTAGCGACAAAGGCGTACGACGGCGTCCGCGGGCGGGTGCCTAGCGGGCCTTGCGGATGCGGATGGGGCCCTTGGCGGTGCCCGGATCCACCACGGAACCGCCCTGGGTGACCTCGACGTCGCCGGCGTCAACCAGCCGGCGGGCGGCTTGGCGGACCGGCTCCATCAGACCCCGCCAGTGCTCGCCGCCCACGGCGCGGGCGGCATCGGACGGGCAAATAGTGGATGTGGCTGCCCGGGCGGCCAGCAGCTTCAGGATGGCAGTCTCCAGTTCCTTGCCGGTGGGCCCGGAAGAGGAAGAGCCGGAGGCGGACTTGCCGGAGGCGGACTTGCCGGACGGGGCAGCGCCGCGAGGTGCCGCGTCATCCGATGGCTTCGGCCCGTTCACGGCATGCCGTTCAGAACGAGCGCCGCGGAATGGCGCGCTCATACTGCGGAACCCACGGCAGGTCATGACCCAATTCGAAGGCCGCACGAAGCCACCAGTGCGGATCGCGGAGCGCCGCCCTGGCAATCAGCACCGCATCCGCCTGGCCAGTGGCCACAGCGTGCTCCGCCTGCCCGGCGGAGGTCAGGAGTCCCACCGTGCCGGTGGGCACTCCGGTTTCCTCCCGGATGGCGGCAGCGAATCCGGTCTGGTAACCCGGGCCCACGGTGATTTCCTGGTGGGCCACCGCTCCCCCACTGGAAACGTCGATCAGGTCCACGCCATGCTCCGCCGCCTGGCGAGCCAGGCGGACAGACTCCGGCAGGCCGATGCCGCCCGGCGCCCAGTCGCTGGCGGAAATCCGCAGCAGGAGCGGCATTGAGTCCGGGATGGCGGACCGAACGGCATCGATGACGGCGAGCATCAGGCGGTTCCGCCGTTCCTCGTCGCCGCCCCATTCGTCGTCACGGGTGTTGCTCAAGGGGCTCTGGAACTGGTGCAGCAGGTAGCCGTGGGCCCCGTGGATCTCCACAGTGTCGAAGCCGGCATCGACCGCCCGGACCGCGGCAGCGACGAAGTCCGTAACCACTGCCTGGATCTGGTCCCCGGTCATGGCGGCCGGAGTGTCGTACCCCTCGAACGCGATTGCCGACGGGCCAACCGTGGTCCAGCCGCCCTCCGATTCGGGCACCGTCCCGCGCCGGCCGGAAAACGGCCAAAACGTGGAGGCCTTCCGGCCGGCGTGGGCCAACTGGACGCCGATCCTGGCCCCGCCGGTGCCGTGCTGGTGCACGAACGAGGTAATCCGCCGCCAGGCGTGAACCTGATCGTCGTTCCAGATGCCGGCGTCGCGCGGGCTGATGCGGCCTTCGGGGTTCACGGCTGCCGCCTCGGTGAGGATCAGCGCGGCCCCGCCGGCGGCAAAGGAGCCCAAATGCATCAGGTGCCAGTCGTTGGGAACACCCGGGGCGGCGTCGGCATCGCAACTGTATTGGCACATGGGTGATACCCAGCCCCGGTGCTGCAGTTCCAGGGACCTCAGCTTCAGCGGCTCGAAGAGCGCCGGCACTAGAAGAGCACCCTCGCCAGGGCCTGGCGCGCCTTGGCCACCCGTTCGTCCGAGGCCCCCACGACGTCAAACAGCTCCAGCAGCCGCACCCGCGCGGTCTCACGCTCCGGGCCGAAGTTCCGGCCGATAAAGGCCACCACGCGGTTCAGCCCATCCTCAACGTGGCCCCCGGCGACATCAAGGTCCGCGACGCCCAGCTGCGCTTCAATGTTGTCCGGCTCATTGGCCGCCAGCGCCCGGATGGCCTCGGTGTCCTGGGCAGACACCACCTGCAGCCTGGCCATCAGCTCCACCTGTGCCAGGCCGGCCTTGGCCTCGTGATCGGACGGCATCTCGTTAAGGGCCTGCCGGTACGCTTCTGCCGCCGACTCGTAGTCCCCTGCTTCGATGGCGTCGTACGCGGCCTGGTGCAGCGGGGGCAACGGAGCTTCTTCCGGTTCGCCGCCGTCCCCGGCGTTCAGGCTGCCGGTGACACCGTTGGCAGCGGCAACCTTCAGCAGTTCATCGAAAAGGCTGCGCACCTGTTCTTCCTCGGCGTGGCCCTGGAAGAGGGGAACCGGCTGCCCCTTCAGGACGGCCACTGCAGTGGGCACGGCCTGGACCTGGAAGGCCTGGGCAAGCTGGGGGAACGCTTCGATGTCAGCAGCGCCCAGTACCAGCCGGCCGCCGTAGCCGGCCACCACGCGGTCCAGGGCCTCAAGGGCCGCAGCGGATTCCGGGGAGTACGGAGCCCACAGGGCGAAGACCACCGGCACCTGCGCGGAGAGCTCCACGAGCTGCTGGAAGTTCATCTCCGTCACCTCGACCCGCAACTCGGGGCCATTTCCCGGACCGCTTGTCCCACCGGCCGCCGGGGTGCCCGCCGGGGCATCCTGCGACGGCGGTGCCGCTGACGGCGACGGAGCGGCGGGGCGTTGCTTCAGGCTGGAAAGATCGACGGCGCCGCGCAGGTTAAGCAGGTTGGCAGCGGCCGGAGGGACTGGACGGGAAGCAGGCGAACTCATGCTTCCCACTCTAGCCACTGCGGCCGCTGCCGGTGGTACTGCGGTAATGGGACTACTTGGTGCGGGCGGCTACTTGAAGCTGGCGCCCACGAGCCCGCGGGTTGCTGCCACAAGCTTCATGGGATCGGAGGACCCCGCCGGCGGCACGTAGACCGCCACCGACTCGGCGAAGCTCAGGACCATGCCCGTGGTGGTTTCCTTGCCTCCGGCCAGGGCTGCGGCGTCGTCACCAATGGAGAGCTTGTCTCCGGCGGCCTTCGGGGTTCCTTCGAAGCCGAAGTTGATGCGGCCCAGCACCAGTGCGCCGCCATCTTCGGTGCGGAACACCACGGTGCCTTCGGGGGCCACCTTGTGGGTGAAGGAGAAGTTTCCGTTTTCGCCGGCCTTGACCACCTCGGCCTGGTAGGACAGGGTGTCGGCAATGTACGGCGAGGACTCGCCTTCCACGATCTTGTCCTTGAACGCCGAATCGGCATTGCTGAGCCGGTCGGCCAGGCCCGACAGGGCCTCTTCCCCGGTGTACAGCAGGCCGGTCTTGTCTTTAGCCTCCACGGTCTCAGTGCCGTTCCGGCTGATGGCGGGGAACGTGGTGCCCGGCTGGAGCGGAGTGGTCTCCATGAGCTTGTAGTTTTCCCGCGGGGACTTCTGGACGAGGGTCAGCAGCTGGGGAACCACGTTGCCATCACCCTGGGAAACGGCGAGGACCGAGCGCGGCCATCCGCGGTCCGTGGTGACCGCCGTCGTCAGGAGCTTGGTGGAACGGACCGGCATGCGGGCCTCATACGAGCCCACCTGCGAGCGGATCTTGTAGTTCGAGGTACGGACTTCCAGCTCCGTACCGCCCACCCGGTCAGCCAGTTTTGCAGCATCCTTGGCGGCGTCGCCGGCGTCGGCAGCACTGGACACCTGCTCAAGGATGCGGCGGAACTGCACGTCCAGCAGGACGGGGGCGGCGTTTCCACCCTGGGCGGCAGGCGCCGAGGCAGAGCCCGTGGGAGCGGGGGCAGGCGATGTGGCGGCCGTGGCGGCAGTTCCCGTGCCGGCCAGTACCGCAGCGGCCACGCCGGCGGCCGCCATGGTGACCCTGGAGGAGGAGCGGGCCTGCTTGCGTGCACGGGCACGCTGGGCGAATCCGCTGCCCTCGCCGTCGCCGTCACCGTCGCGACGGCGGGCCGAGAGCACGGCGAGGACAATCCCGCCAAGGATGAGCAGCGCGCCGAGGACCATCAGCGGGATGGCCCAGGGGGTGGCGGTGTCGTTGGGAAAGGTCATCGAGACAGTCGCGGGAGCAGCCTTGGTTCCGTCAGCGGCCAGCAGCAACGTCCAGTCGCCGTCCGCCGGAGGCGTCCAGGAGTATTCAAGCTCACCGCTGGCATTCTCCGTGGTGACCCAAAGGTCGGATCCTGCAGGGTTGGGTGCCGTGGCTTCGCCGTCGGTATGTTCAACCTGCAGGGACTTGCCGTCCTCGGACGTTCCCGTGATGGTGTTGTGCGCAGCGGTGCCCACCCATGCCTCAACGTCATCGGGCCGGCCCGCGGCAAGCATGAAGTTGCCGTCGCCCTGGACATCGATCTTGACGGTTCCGCCGTGGAGTGTCCGCAGCTTCTGGTCGAAGACGGTCAACGGGGCAGCCGTAGCGTCGGCCGGCGCGGACGCCGTAAAGGTCTCGGAAGGGGCCCAGATGGTCTTCTGGCCGATACCGGCCAGAAGTGTCAGGAGGCCGAGCAGCACAAGTGCGGCTGCAGTCTTTAAACGCAAGGGAACACCTATCATCAGCGGGGTTTAGCTTCAATAGTAACCATTTTGTTACCACGAGCCCCAGTTCAGGCCCGGTTCATGGCTATCCGGCAGTCCTCGCCAGGAGTCTCTGCGGTGCTCCTCCGCAGGTGTTGACAAGCCTGCTGATAGTGTTTGCGATGATCATCACACCGGCCCGCCAAGGCGGTGCCATGCACGGAACAGGCGCCAAAAACCAGTGACTGACAAGACGGACGAGTCCTCCCAGGCAGCAGGCGATCCAAGGGACGTTGGACCGTCGCCCGCGGTCCCCCAGGGGCCCGGAACTGCCCACCGGAAGGGCGCCGCCGCAGCAGCGCTGGGCTTCCTGGCACGTCGCCTCCGCCAGCCGCTGCCCGGCGCGCAGCCGCGGCTCCGTTTCGAGATGCCCCCGGAATACTCCCAGCAGGACCAAACCACCGAGGACCCCGACGGCGTGACGCGCCCCCAGTTCGGCGCCCCCGGACCACGGATGTCCCCGCAACATCCGCTCTACATGGGCTTCATGGGAACCGTCGGCGTCGGGGTGGCGCTGCTGGTCTACTGGATTGGATCACACACCACCCAGTTGCTCCTGTGGATCGTTGCGGCGCTCTTCATCGCGCTGGGCCTCGAGCCCGTGGTGAAGTGGCTCGAGAACCGGAAGATCCCCCGGCCGGCCGGAATCCTGATGTCAGTCTCCGTGCTGATCGTCGCCGTAGTGGGCTTCTTTGCCACCCTGATCCCAACGATCGTCCAGCAGGTCACCGAGATAGTGCAGCAGGCGCCCACGTGGGTGCGGGATTTCATGAACTCGGACCTTTTCCGCACCCTTGACGACCAGTTCGGTGTCCGCGACCGCATCGCCGATGAGTTGAACAAGTTCGTCAACGATCCCAACGCCGTGGGCGGAATCGCCGGCGGCGTCGTGGGGTTCGGCTCCACGGTGGCCAATGGCCTGTTCGGTGCCCTGATCGTCCTGGTGCTCAGCCTCTACTTCCTTGCTGCCCTGCCGGCAATGAAGAAGTGGGGTTACCGGCTGGCCCCGCGTTCCCGCCGGCACCGGGTGGAGGCGTTGTCGGATGCCATCACCAAGTCCGTGGGCAACTACGTGATCGGCCAGGCCTGCGTTGCCCTGCTCAATGCCACCTTCGCCTTCATCGTGATGTCGATTGTGGGCATTCCGTTCGCCCTGCTGCTCGCGTTCGTGGTGGCACTGCTTGCCTTTATCCCGCTGGTGGGTGCCATGATCGCCGGCGTTGTCGTAGTCCTCATCGCCCTGACCGTGGGCTGGCAGACGGCCGCCATCTACGCCATCTGCTACTTTGCCTACCTCCAGTTCGAGGCCTACTTCATCTCGCCACGCATCATGCAGAAGGCCGTGGCCGTTCCCGGTGCCGTCGCCGTCATTTCCGTGATCGCCGGCGGCAGCCTGCTGGGGGTCCTGGGCGCCCTTATCGCGATTCCCACGGCGGCTGCCATCCTGTTGCTGATCAAGGAGATCTATATCGTCCGGCAGGACCAGCACTAGCCCGGCAACCGCGGGGATGCCCGCTTCGGGGACGGGTCAGGAGGCGGCAGTCGCCGTGGGCCCGTCCCACTCGGTCGGCAGTGCAGCGGCGTTCCCGTCCGTTGCGGACACCCGCCCCACAATCTCGTTCAGGACCCGCGCGGCGTACTTCTCGCCCACCCACAGATGCTTTGCGCCGTCCACGCCCAGCACGTGCGCTTGGGGAACCAGGCTGAAGCGGGCTGCGGCCTCGGCGGGCTGGAGGAAGTCATCGTGCTCCGGCACCAGGACCGTCAGCGGTTTGCCCGACTCCGCCCACAGCTGCAGGTGCTTGTCCGTGGCCCGGTGCAGCGGCGGGGACAGCAGGACAGCACCCTCCACCTGCGATGCCACAGGTTCGGTGGCACCGTACATCAGTGCCAGTTCCGTGCCGAAGGACCAGCCCACCAGCCACCGGTTGGGCAGCCCGCGTTCGACGGCGAAACGGACCGCCGCTTCCACGTCGTGGCGTTCCCCCACGCCTTCCTCGAACGCACCCGTGCTGGTGCCCCGGGGGGAGCCGGTGCCGCGCGTGTTGAAACGCAGCACTGCGATGCCGGCCAGCGCCGGCAGCCGGTAGGACGCCTTGCGGTAGACGTGCGAGTCCATGAAGCCGCCGTGCGTAGGAAGCGGGTGCAACGTGATCAGCGTGGCCCGGACCTCGCCGGATTCCGGCAGGGCGAGTTCGCCCACCAGAGTGTGTCCGTCCGCTGTCTGCAGCTCGACGTTCTCGCGCCTGGCCGGCAGGACCGTGGAGGCACGGATGGGAACGGGGCCAGCGGCCTGGCTGAATTCGTACGACGCCGGATCAAAAGTCATGCCTGCCAGCTTAGCGACAGCGGGCGGTCTCCACGGCCCGGGCTCCTCCGCGCCAGCTGTTCAGTGCCGCGTCAGCGGTACCTGTAGCTGCGCGAATTCCAGCAGTTCGTGTGCCAGTGGCGGCGTTCAGCGAGGCCGGCGGCGGCACCGAACAGGTGGTCGTCCTTCCAGACCACCAGGTGTGCCACCCCGGGCAGCACGGCGGTGGAACATTCGGGGCAGATGTAGGTCTTCGCCGCGTTACGCGCTGTCATGCTGCGGACCATCCATTCCCCGTCCGGGGCGCTTTCCCGGCGGGCGATGCCTGCCCGGGCCCGTTCGAGGTCCAGTTCGGGAACGTCACCGTTCCCCTTTTTTCCGGTTCCCCGCCCGGTTGCCGCAGGCTTCCCGGACACGGGACGGCGGGGACGGTTGGAGCGCGGCATGCATCCATTCTGCCCCAGCGGGACGGGGCGCTACTGCAGCCTCTCCGCGAAGAGTGGTGCACTGCCGCCGGCCCCCGTCGTCATTCCCGCTCCGGCACCCGGTAGTGTGTACGGCGTGCGACTTGTGATTGCCCGATGCTCCGTTGATTATGTTGGCCGGCTCAAAGCCCATCTCCCCCTCGCCACCAGGCTCCTGCTGGTCAAGGCGGACGGCTCTGTCCTTGTGCATTCAGACGGTGGCTCGTACAAGCCCCTGAACTGGATGAGTCCGCCGGCCACACTCCGTGTTACGTCACCGGAGGACGTTGACCTGGAGTTGGGAGTCGCGGAGCAATGGACGGTCCAGTCCGCGAAGACGGATGACCGGCTGATCATCAATATCCATGAAAAGCTCAGCGAAACCTCCCACGACCTCGGCGTGGACCCGGGCCTGATCAAGGACGGCGTGGAGGCGGACCTCCAGCGGCTCCTGGCCGACCAGATCGAAACGCTGGGAACAGGCTATTCGCTGATCCGGCGCGAATACTTCACGGCCATCGGTCCGGTGGACATCCTGGCCCGGGACGGCGACGGCGCAACCGTGGCCATCGAACTCAAGCGGCGCGGGGACATCGACGGCGTGGAGCAACTCACCCGCTACCTTGAGCTGTTGAACCGCGATCCCCTGCTGGCACCGGTGCGCGGCATCTTCGCCGCCCAGCAGATCAAACCGCAGGCCAAGGTCCTCGCCAACGACCGCGGGATTGATTGCGTGACCCTCGATTACGACGCAATGCGCGGTGTCGACGACAGCGAATCCCGGCTCTTCTAACGCCGCCTGTCCTTTCGGCATTGGCCAATTGTGTCCCGACAAGGCATGCACCCCGGTTTTTACCTAAAATTTGTCCGATTCCGCCGCCGAAGCGTTGACCTGCGGGAACGGGCATGAAATTCTTAACTCAGTCTTTGTGTAGGTGTTTTTCATGCTCGCAAGACATGTTGCGAGCGCGAAGCTCCTGCAGGGCCAGTTCCTTTTCCGGACGGCTATTCAGGATTCTTCTCGCGGAGTGACCAAGGCCGGTACGAAGTGTGCCGATCTTAAGAAAGTTCCACAATGAGGAGAAATAAATGGCACAGGGAACTGTGAAGTGGTTCAACGCTGAAAAGGGCTTCGGCTTCATTACCCCGGACGACTCCGACGGCGACGTCTTCGTCCACTACTCCGAGATCCAGACCGGCGGCTTCAAGACCCTCGACGAGAACCAGCGCGTTCAGTTCGAAATCGGTCAGGGCGCCAAGGGCCCGCAGGCCACCGGCGTTACGCTCGTCTAGTCTTCGGACAGACTGCTAAGCCTGATTAGCAAAGAATGGTCCCTGGCATAATTGCCGGGGACCATTCTTTTTGCCTGGCGCATTGTTGGGCCAGCCTTAGCCTTTGCGTTATGCGGCCCCGGCCGGGCGATATCCGGCAGCGAACGGCATCCTTATCAGACTAAATTCCGGACCAGCCTGGCGCCCTGGGGCAGGGACAGGCCAGGCAGGTAGGCCCGGGTGAGCGCACGGCCGATGGCCGGCAACTGAAGAGGGTCCTGGTAGTAGAGGTACAACGCCCGGTACTCGGGCTTGAAACGGGACTTGAAGGCCGCCAACGACCGGAATCCATAAACGGGTTCCAGCGCGTGGCCCACCAGGTCAAGGATGCGGACCAGGTTCTTGGCTCCCCCTTGGGCGGTGTCCTCGGCTCCCCCGTCATTCGCCAGCGGTGAACCGGACAGCGAAATCACCTCCACGGAATCCCGCAGTTCCAGGACAGCGGAGGCGATCAGGAATTCCATCACGCCGGGGAAACCGTCGGCGCCCCGGCGCATCACGTCCAGCGTCCGGCTGACGAGGCGGCCGTCGTCGTACACGGGAAGCCAACTGGTGAACCCGTGGACCCTGCCTTCACCGTCGACGGCAAGGCAGCACAGCACCTCATCGTCGTCGAGCTCGTCCACGCTGCCAAGCGTGAAGCCCATTTCCGGTACGGACTTTCCGGCGGCCCATTCCTCGGACACTTCGTTCAACCGGGTGCGCAAGGCTACCGGCAACCCGCTGTACGGACCCCAGACGGCATGCACCCCCAACTTGGCAGCCCGGTTCAGTGCCGTCCGGACGTTCTGCCACTCCTTGCCCTTGAATTCCAGCTCCCGGATGGCCAGCCGGGTTTCCTGGGCCACCGATACCCGGGAGAAGCCGCGCTCACGCAGGGCCGGCCACACCGAGTCGTCGCAGGAATACAGTGCCGGAATCAGCGCCTCGCGCCGGCAATGGGCGAGGAATCCCTCCGTGACGGCCAGCTGGGATCCGGCAGGGCCGATGGCACACCCGAGGGTCAGGGCAACACTGCCGTGCTGCTGGTAGGCCATGGCTCCCTGGCCGTCCGGGCTGAACCAGTATGCGTTCGGTTCCCACAAGGCCATCCAGGACAGCGGGCCGCCGCCCTGGTGGAGCAGCGTCCGCGCCCGTGCCCGGTCCTGCCGGCCGGAGTCGTGCCCGTGGTTTCCGCCCAGCAGCGCCCACCACACGGCTGCCAGCGCAATAAGCCAAAACACGGGCCCGGAATAGGCGAAGAGGACAGCCTCCACCGTGTTCCGGTCTGCGAAGACCCGGTGGAAATGCTGCGGAATCGGCACCGGTACATACTGCCGGGCCAGCTCGGCAAACAGACCCAGCACACCGCCGTCGCGGGACATCCCGCCAGAGGCGAACCATGCGGTGGCATAGGCGGCAGCCAGCACCCCCCAGGAGCCGCCCACCAGCACGGCAAGCGTGCGCCGGGCGGTGGGCAGGGTCTGCACCCGGAATTGCCTCCGGTTCAGCCACAGGATGACGGACAGCAGCAGCGGAACCACCACCAGCGGAAGCACATGGGCAAAGGCGGAGCCCATGGGCGCCGCGTGCGGGCCCTGCGGCCTGGAGGGAACCAGGGCGAACAGTGCAAGGTACACGGCGGCCAGGGCCGTCACAGCCAGCTGGATCGCCAGGGCAATGTTCAAGGCCATCCTGCGTCCCCGGCGCATCCCGTCGGCGCAGATCAGCAGCAGGACCACCGGGACCACTGCCAGTGCCAGGCCGAACGGACCGGCGAAACCTGCCCTGCCCGCTTCAAGGCAGGACGCTTCCACAGTGGCCCCGCAGTTGAACGCCAGTTGGCCCAGCGTGGGCAGCGGATTCAGGACAACGTCCCGAAGCAGCGCCAGCGGCCCGGTGGGTGCCCGGGTGATCCCGGTGAGGATGGGCCCGACGGCGAACACGGCCACCATCAGGGCCAGCAGGTTACGGGCCTCCCGTCCGGTGGAGCGGTGCCGGTGGAGCCTGCCTTCGTCGCCTTGGATCCACCAGCCCACCAGGAGTCCCAGCAGCGCGCCAAGGAGGCCGATCACCGTCTCGGCATGTCCCACGTACAGGACGAGCAGCAGCGAGATCGAAAGTGCCGCCGTCCGCAGGCGCCGCTGCCAGAGCACCGGCAGCCGGGCGCTGCCTGCCATGCCTGCGGCGAGCACCGGGGCGTAGGGGCCGATCAGGATGACGTCGGTCATGGTGTCGAGCCACCCGTCCCCCACATAGGCCGCGAGCTGGGTAACCAGGAGGAACAGCGTGACGGCCGCGAACTGGCCGCCCAGGAACAGTGCAGCGGCACTCCGGAAACCGAGTTTCCGTTCGGCAAGGCCCAGCAGCACAATGATCATCAGCGCGGCCACCACATAGGCAGTGGGGTTGGTGGCGAAGAAGAGGCTGGTGAACAGCGACCACCAGCGCCCCTCACGCAGTCCGGGACCGCTGACGCCGGCAACATCCAGCAGCTGCTCGGACGGACCGGCCAGGAAGCTGTCCGTAGCCGCGCCTGTACCCACAAACACGGCGAGCACCACAAGCGTGAACGGCATGGCCTTCAGCCCCGTCGCCGCCCTGCCCAGCGTTGGCCGGACCACGGTGTCCCAAGCCAATGCCATGGTCCGGGTGTCCTGTCCGCCGCTCATCCGCCGGTCCCCCACTGGGCTGCGAGGAACTGCAGGGCATCGCCAAACCGCCGGGACGACGTGTCCCACGAGTGCCCGGTGTGCTCCACCTCGTAGGCGCGTACGGTGAATCCGGCGTCCCCGGCAGCGGCCGCCAGGGTCCTGAGGTAGCCCACAAATTCAGTATCGTTCTGCCCGGCCGTCAGGTACAGGCCATGGCCGTCAAAACGCTTGTCCGCCATGATGGCCAGCGGCGTCTGCCGCAGGAACGCCTCGGGGTCGCCCGGGAAGGCGGCGTCGATGGTCTTCTGGCGTTCCTTGGCGATGGCGGGCTCGGCTTCTGCCGAGAACGCCAGGACCTCGGGAAACAGGTCAGGATGGCGGGTTCCCAGCTGGATGGCGCAAGTGCCGCCGAAGGAGAATCCCCCTACCGCCCAGTGCGAATGGTCCGTGTCCACGGCAAGGGTGGAGCCGATCCACCGCGGCACATCCTGCGACAGGTAGGTATCGGCGTGGGCGATCTGGCTGTCCATGCACATGGTGTTGGCGTTCTGCGACCCGTTTGCGTCGGGGACCACCACCACGGGAGCCACGCCGCCATGGGCGGCAGCAAAGGAGTCCATGTGGCCGCGGAGGGCTCCGCCGGTCAGCCAGTCGGCCGGACCGCCGGGCTGGCCGGCAATGAGGACCAACACGGGCAACGCCGGACGGTTCTGTGCAAAGTAGGCCGGAGGAAGGTAGATGAAGGCGTCCCGGGTATCCATGCCGGAGATGGTGCCTGGAATGGCGGCCTTGCGCAGGACTCCCCCGTCCGGGATGTCCCCTTGCGGACGCCAGCCCTGCAGCGCCACGCCGTCGGGCGCTCCTGCCGGCCGGACGAGGTTCTGTTCCAGGGCAGGAATGCGGGCAAGGGCGGTCCCCATCAGGTCGCTCACCGTACGGTTGAGGCCGAAGTAGGCGTTGATTTGCACGCTGGACAGGGCAACCACCAGCAGTGCGGCAGCCAGGCCACCGCCACGGCGGCGCCAGGAGTTGCGGGGCAGGAGGAACAGCCAGAGGAGTACCGCGGCCACAGCTGGCACCAGCCACAGAAGGACCGGGTCCGGGATGTTTTCCGGGAAAACGGAATAGAGGTTAATCAGCGCCCAGTGGACGGTGGCCACCAGCGCAAAGGCCACGGCAACGGCGGCAATGACCCGGTAGAGCCAGCGCACCGGTCCGTGGGGCGGCGGTGGCATGAGGAGGAACGCGGCGCCGGCGAGGCCCAGGATCAGCGAGGCCCAGTAGAGGGGGCCGTCGGTCAGCCGGACATCAAGGATCCAGTCCACGCGTCTAACGCCAGGTGCCGATGCCGATGACCGGCCCGGCTTCCAGCCACGACGACAGGCCTGTGTAGGCATCGAACTTCATGGCGAGCCGCAGGTCCTGGCCCTCGTAGCGAAGTTCCACGATGACGACGTCGGGCTGTACCTTGACGGCTTCGGCCTCGGTGGGCTTGCGGCGGCCAAGGAGTTCAAGGGAATGCCGCTTGAACTTGTGTTTTGGGCGGACACTGAGCGAGAGCAGCCGGAACCACTCAAGGTCGTTGTCCTGATAACGACAAACCCCCATCTGCCAGCTGTTTCCAGCCATGCAAATGGAGGCGTCCACCGTGCCGAGGGCACGCCGCAGGTTGAAGCGGCGCACCCCCGAAAGGCACAGTGCAAAAATCAGCAATCCAAAGGCGATTGCCAGTGCGATGAACGAAATACCCGGTGCGTCCATCAAGGTCGTGCTAGCGGATCCCAGCGGTAGCCGAGCCGCCAAGCTGGGCGTTGTCAGCAACGATGACTACCCGGTTGTTGTCGACGGAGAAGAACCCGCCGTCAACATCGACCGAAATACGGTCCCCGGACACCGGCTGGATCGCGAGTTCACCTTCGGCCAGGATCGCCAGCAGGGGCGAGTGGCCGGGCAGGATTCCGATCTCACCATCGCTGGTGCGGGCCTTGACCATCGTGGCCGCTCCGGACCACACGAAGTGGTCCGCTGCGACAATCTCAACCTCAAGCTCAGCCATATTACTTGGTCTGTTCCTGGATCTTGGCCCACTGGCGCTCAACGTCATCGAGGCCGCCGACGTTGAAGAACGCCTGCTCCGCAATGTGGTCGAGCTCGCCGTCGCAGATCGCCGTGAAGCCTTCGACGGTGTCCTTGATAGAGACCGTGGAGCCCTCAACGCCGGTGAACTGCTTGGCGGTGTAGGTGTTCTGCGAGAGGAACTGCTGGATACGGCGTGCACGCGACACGACGATCTTGTCCTCTTCGGAGAGTTCGTCAACGCCGAGGATGGCGATGATGTCCTGGAGTTCCTTGTTCTTCTGCAGGATCTGCTTCACACGGACAGCCGTGTTGTAGTGATCCTTGCCGATGTACTGCGGGTCCAGGATTCGCGACGTGGAGGTCAGCGGATCCACGGCCGGGTACAGGCCACGGGATGCGATTTCACGGGAAAGCTCCGTGGTGGCATCCAGGTGCGCGAACGTGGTGGCCGGGGCCGGGTCGGTGTAGTCATCTGCGGGAACGTAGATGGCCTGCATCGAGGTGATGGAGTGGCCCTTGGTGGAGGTAATGCGTTCCTGCAGGAGACCCATTTCGTCGGCCAGGTTGGGCTGGTAGCCCACGGCGGACGGCATGCGGCCGAGCAGGGTGGAAACCTCGGAACCTGCCTGCGTGAAGCGGAAGATGTTGTCGATGAACAGCAGCACGTCCTGGTTCTGGACATCGCGGAAGTACTCCGCCATGGTCAGTGCGGACAGTGCAACGCGAAGGCGCGTTCCCGGCGGCTCATCCATCTGGCCGAATACAAGGGCTGTGTCCTTGAGGACGCCTGCCTCTTCCATTTCAACCCAGAGGTCATTGCCCTCACGGGTACGCTCGCCAACACCGGCGAACACGGAAGTACCACCGAAGTTGCGCGCAACACGGGTGATCATTTCCTGGATCAGAACAGTCTTGCCCACGCCGGCGCCGCCGAACAGGCCGATCTTGCCACCCTTGATGTACGGGGTGAGAAGGTCGATGACCTTGATGCCGGTTTCCAGCATCTCGGTGGAGCCTTCGAGCGAAGCGAAGCTGGGTGCCTTGCGGTGGATCGGCCAGCGTTCGCTGATGTCCAGTTCCGACTCGGTAACGTCCAGGGGCTGGCCCAGCACGTTGAAGATGTGGCCCTTGACGCCGTCGCCAACGGGGACGGAAATCGGGGCGCCGGAGTCCACCACTGAGGTGCCGCGGACCAGTCCGTCAGTAGCCTGCAGGGAGATGGCGCGGACGAGGTTGTCACCCAGGTGCTGGGAGGTCTCGAACGTGATGGTCTTGGTCTCACCGTTGAGAGTAATCTCGGTGGTGAGGGCGTTATAGATGGACGGGATTGCGTCAGCCGGGAATTCGACGTCGACAACCGGGCCGATTACGCGCGCAATGCGGCCGGTGGCACCGGACGTTGCGGCTACGTGTTCGGTAGCAGTGGCAGTCATCTCTCTCACTTCACTCAGTAGATGGCGTGGGGTTAAGTTTATCTGTTGTGGTGCAGGTTCCGCGGAAACCGGGTCAGTGCAGGCTAGGACGCAAGCGCGTCGGCACCGGCAACAATCTCGGAGAGCTCCTGCGTGATCTCGGCCTGGCGGGCCGTGTTGCGCAGACGCGTGTACTTCTTGATCAGATCGGTGGCGTTGTCCCCTGCCGACTTCATCGCGCGCTGGCGTGCGGCCAGTTCGGATGCGGCGGCCTGCAGCATTGCTGCAAACAGGCGTGACTCGATGTAGCGGGGCAGCAGCGCGTCGAGGACCTGTTCGGTCTCCGGCTCGAACTCGTACAGCGGCAGAAGCTCCGACTCGGAGGCGGCTTCTTCCTCCACTACCTCAAGCGGCAGCAGGCGGATGACCGTGGGCTCCTGGGTGACCATGGACTTGAAGCGTGTGTAGACAACATGGATTTCGTCCACGCCGCCGTCTTCGAAGTCCGCAGCAAAGTCGGCCAGCAGTGCGGCCCCGATTTCACGCGCGGTGCTGAATTCGGGTGCGTCGGTTCCTCCGGTCCAGACCCGCGCATATTCGCGGTTCCGGAAGTCGAAGTAAGCCTGGGACTTACGTCCCACGAGGTAGGTCTTGACTTCCTTGCCTTCGGCGTGGAGCAGCTCGTTGAGACCTTCCGCCTGCTTGAGGACGCTGGCCGAGTACGAACCTGCCAGGCCGCGGTCCGAGGTAATTACCAGGACGGCGGCACGGCGGATCTGCTCCGGCTCAGTGACCAGCGGGTGGTCGATTTCGCTTTGGCTGGCGACAGCAGAAACGGCGCGCGTGATCGCGTTCGCGTAAGGCAGTGAAGCTGCTACGCGCGCACGGGCCTTCCCGATGCGCGAGGTAGCGATCAGTTCCATCGCCTTGAAGATCTTGCGCATCGACGTGGTCGAGCTGATCTTCTGGCGGTAGACCCGGATCTGGGCTCCCATACTTATCCTTTCCTAACATTCCGTAAACCGGGTGTGCCGGACCCTGCGGGCCCGGCACACCCGGCCATCGGAACTAGCGCTTCTGCTTGACGATCTTTTCCTGGTCGACTTCGCCCTCGGAGATGGCGTCATGTGCCTCGTGGCCTGCGCCCACCAAGTGGTTGTCGCCTTCGCCGAAGAAGCCCTTCTTGAAGTCGATGATGGAGGACTTCAGAGCTGCTGCGGTGTCATCGTCCATCACGTTGGTCTGCGCCAGCGTGGTGAGGATGGAGGACTTGTGCTTGAGGTGCTCCAGGAACTCGGTTTCGAACCGGTTCACATCCTCAACCGGAACGTCATCCAGGTGGCCGTTGGTGCCTGCCCAGATGGAGACAACCTGGTCCTCAACCGGGAACGGTGAGTACTGGCCCTGCTTGAGCAGTTCCATCAGGCGGGCTCCACGGGTGAGCTGCTGGCGTGACGCGGCGTCCAGGTCCGAGGCAAACATAGCGAACGCCTGCATGTCGCGGTACTGGGCGAGTTCCAGCTTCAACGTGCCGGAGACCTTCTTCATGGACTTCACCTGCGCTGCACCGCCAACGCGGGACACCGAAACGCCCACGTCGACTGCGGGACGCTGGTTGGCGTTGAAGAGGTCCGACTGCAGGAAGATCTGGCCGTCGGTGATGGAGATGACGTTGGTCGGGATGTAGGCGGACACGTCGTTCGCCTTGGTCTCGATCAGCGGCAGGCCCGTCATGGAACCGGCACCGAGCTCGTCGGAGAGCTTTGCACAACGCTCCAGGAGACGGGAGTGCAAGTAGAAGACGTCACCCGGGTAGGCTTCGCGTCCCGGCGGGCGGCGGAGCAGCAGGGACACGGCGCGGTAGGCTTCAGCCTGCTTGGACAGGTCATCAAACACGATGAGGACGTGCTTGCCGCCGTACATCCAGTGCTGGCCGATCGCGGAACCTGCGTACGGTGCCAGGTACTTGAAGCCGGCGGGGTCGGATGCGGGAGACGCCACGATGGTGGTGTACTCGAGCGCGCCGTTGTCCTCGAGGGTCTGGCGGACAGCGGCAATAGTGGATGCCTTCTGGCCGATCGCCACGTAGATGCAGCGGACCTGCTTGGTCACATCGCCGGAAGCCCAGTTGGCCTTCTGGTTGATGATGGTGTCGATCGCAATGGCCGACTTGCCGGTCTGGCGGTCACCAATGATCAGCTGACGCTGGCCGCGTCCGATCGGAATCATGGCGTCGATGGCCTTGAGACCGGTCTGCATCGGCTCGTGAACCGACTTGCGCTGCGTCACGCCGGGAGCCTGGAGCTCCAGGGCACGGGTGGCTTCAGCCTTGATCTCGCCGAGGTCGTCGATGGGCACGCCCAACGGGTCGACTACGCGGCCGAGGAAGGCGTCGCCCACGGGCACGGACAGAACCTGTCCGGTGCGGTGGACTTCCTGGCCTTCTTCGATACCGGTGAAGTCGCCGAGGATGATGACGCCGATTTCGCGGACGTCAAGGTTCTGGGCGAGGCCCAGCGTGCCGTCCTCGAAGCGCAGCAGCTCGTTCGCCATGACCGAGGGAAGGCCCTCAACACGGGCGATGCCGTCACTAGCGGTGGTTACGCGGCCGACCTCTACGCGTTCTGCGTTTCCGGGTTCGTAGGACGCCGCGAACTCGTTCAGCGCATTACGGACGTCGTCGGCGTTGATGGTCAATTCGGCCATCTGCAGTCCCTGCTCTCCTGTTTTGTGATCACCGTCAGGTGACCGGGGTTTCTATCAGTTTGGTTGTGCTTGTCCGGCTAGCCGGCCAGCTGGCGTTGCAGCTCGCCCAGGCGGCTGATGACCGAAGCGTCGAGCACTTCGTCACCCACCTGGACGCGGATGCCGCCAATGAGTGCCGGATCAACGTTGATGTTGACCTTCAGTTCCCGTCCGTACAGCGCGTTCAGGCCCGCCTGGAGGCGGGACAGCTGCGTCGACGTCAGGGGACGGGTCACGCTGACCGTTGCAATCCAGCGCTGCTGCCGCTTGGCCGCCAACTCGGCGAACCGTTCCACCAGGCGCGTCGCCTTGATGCCGCGGGGCTGGGTGACTGCCTGGGTAATGAGGACTTTTGCTTCCTCACTGACACCGGGCACCAGCTTTTCGGCAAGGGCAGCCTTGGCTGCCCCGCTGGCCTGTGGTTCGGACAGAGCACGTTGTACCTCGTGGCTGGACGCCACGGCCTGGTTGAAGGAGAACAGGTCGTTCTCCAGTTCTTCCAGGCCAGTGATGCCGGAGGCAGAAACGGCCGACTTGTTTTCAGCAACGGAAATGACCACCGTTGCGGCAAGAGTCTCGAGTGCATCGCCGATGTCCCGAGCAGATGCCCAGCGTGAACTGGCCAATCCGCCCGCGACCTCTGCAGCATCAGCGGAGACTTTTCCGCCAACCAGCTGCCTGACCAGCGCCGACTTTTCGTCACCGTTACGGGACGGGTCAGTCAGGGCGCGGCGCAAGCCAGCCGAGCTGTCCACCATTCCCAGAATTCCGAAGAGTTCCTTAGCCAGCTGCAACGATGCGGTGGGAAGCTTTACTTCCAGCGCGGCCAGTGCTGTTGCCAGCGATTCGCTCGATACGCCTGCCATTACTTAGCTGCACCTGCGCTCTGGGTCTCCAGATCTGCCAGGAACCGGTCCACAACCCGTGCTGAGCGGTCGTCGTCGTTGAGCGATTCGCCCACGATGCGGCCGGCAAGGGTGGTGGCCAGGGTGCCAACCTCAGAGCGCAGGGACACAACGGCCGCCTGGCGCTCGGATTCGATCTGTGCGTGTGCCTGCGCAGTGATGCGGGCAGACTCGGCAGCAGCCTTCTCCTTGAGGTCCGCGAGGATCTGCGCACCTTCGGCGCGTGCTTCCTCACGAATGCGGTTTGCTTCGGTGCGGGCGTCGGTCAGCTGCTGCTTGTACTCTTCGAGTGCAGCAGACGCCTCAGCCTGGGCTTTTTCAGCCTTGGCAATGCCACCTTCGATGGCTTCGGCTCGCTCGGCAAAGGTCTTCTCGAACATCGGGACAACAAACTTGACCACGATGAACATGAGAATCGCGAAGCCAACCAGGACAACGCCCATTTCCCAAAGGTTGGGAACGAGGGGGTTAACCTTTTCGCCTTCAGTGGCGGCTGAGATGATCAGCTGATTCATATTTCACCCGTCCTTATCTACTCGGTTCTGAATGTTCGCTTCGCGCCAGGACTAGGAAAGGACGAAAGCGAAGACGAGACCAAGGATGGCGAGGGCTTCGGTCAGTGCCAGACCAAGGAATGCGATCGGCTGCAGCACACGCTGAGCCTCCGGCTGACGTGCCACACCGTTGATGTAAGCGGCGAACACGAGACCCACACCGATACCACCGCCGATGGCCGAGAGGCCATAGCCGATGAGGTTGAGGGAGCCGTTGATTGTGCCTTCCATTTTTCTTCCTTTCAAGATGCCACCCATGTGGCAGGTTGTTTGGGTTGCTTCATCCCCGTGAGGGGAAGATTTGTGTGTGCCTGTCGGCAGGGCGCCTAGTGGCTGTCGGCGTGCAGGGCGCCTTCGATGTAGATCGCCGTCAGCAGGGTAAAGACGTACGCCTGCAGGACCATGATCAGGGCCTCAAGCATGTACATGGCGATCGCACCGGCGAGCACCAGGACAGAGGTGCCCTTCAGGAGGATGCTTTCCTGCATGACCAGGTATTCGATGCCGGAACCGGCGATCATCACGATGAGGTGGCCGGCCAGCATGGTGGCGAACAGACGGAGGCTGTGCGTCACGGGCCGGACGACGAAGTTGGAGATGATCTCGATCGGGATGACGATCGGCAGGATGAACCAGGGAACACCCGACGGAACGGTGGCCAGCTTGAAGTAGCGAAGGCCGTTCTTCTTGACGCCGATGGCGATCCAGGTGAAGTAGACGATGCCGGCCAGGACGTATGCTCCGCCGACGTGCGAGAACGTGGGGAGCTGGATGACCGGGATGGCGCCGTAGATGTTGTTCACCAGGATGAAGAAGAACAGGCTGAACAGCAGGGGCACGTACTTGATAAAGTCGCGGCCGCCGATGATGTCCTTGGCGATGCCGTTGCGGACGAAGCCGTAGGCGGCCTCGCCGGCGAACTGGAGCTTACCGGGTACCAGCTGCTGCTTGCGTGCAGCCAGCACGAAGAAGACGGCGATAAAGACGACAGAGAGGAGGACCAGCAGCATCTGCTTGGAGAATCCTTCTGCGGCACCCCACGGCAGGATTGCCGGCAAATGCATTTCGTTAATACCAGGAGGTGTAAACTCTCCTGAATCTTGGGCCGGGAGCGCAAGCGCGATCAACGCGTTTCCTCTCTGCAGTGTCCATCATTGGGCGTTGGGCGGGGAGCAGGGGCCTTGCGGCCTGAAGTTCCCCCTGTGAAATTATTTGGCATTCGTGCCGCCGTCCTGGGACGGACCGCTGGCAGCAGGACGATCACCAGTGTTTTTGCGGGAACTGGTGAGGCCATGCATGTGGGAAAGGTAAAAACCTCCGACGGCTCCAAGCAGAGCGCCTGCGAGCACAATCCAGCGCGTTCCCCACAGAAAATCCAATCCCCACCCTATCAAACTCCAGACGATGATTCCGCCAATGATGTAGCTGAAGACGGCCATCCCGGCGTTGTATCCGCCGTCGGTGTTTTCGCTGGAGACGCCGGGCGCAGAACTGCCCTCCGCACGGCTGCCGTTACCGGCAGCGTCACGTTTCCTTGAGTTACGCACGGGGCTCCCCTTTGTCCTCTGGATCGTTGTAGATCTGAAGTCGGACTTTGCTGAAACCATAGATTTCGGCCGCCTGCCACAGGACGACGGCCACTACGGCTCCGGCGACGAACCAGCGGCCTTGCAGCCATTGGGGCGCCCCCAGCACGAACATCACAATGGCGAATCCCACGACTTTGATGAAGTAGGTGGCCACGAAGACGCCGATGGCACCGGAGGGGTTGCTTCGTCCAACGAAGTGGCCAACCAGGAGGCTGATTCCAAAGAACAGCATCACCAGCAAACCGCCCAAAGCACTTGAGAGTGCGGCGGCACCACCGTTGAGGAACATCGCGGTTGCACTGCAGAGGACCAGGCCTATTGCCGCGGCAGCGGCGCTGATCTTGAGCAGGTGCAGCCACAGCGATGCGGTGGGACCGGAAGCACCAACATGTCCTTTGCCGGACGCAGGTCCGGGCTCGGCGTTGGAGGTCATTCGATCCCAATCGTCGGGGGCATTTGGCGGGGAGCCAGCAGGGTGGAGTGGCAGCTTGTGCTGCCCCTAAATTCTACACGAGATAGAAAATGTTTCCGCACGGCGTTACGTGGCTGGTTCCTCGCCGCTGCGGGACAGGTACGGCCACGCCGTGATCAGGCCCATGACCAACGTGGCGAAGAGGTCAACCGCGAGGACGATCTGCCAGGGGAAGATGGCAAAGGCGAGCCCGCCGAAGGACAGCACCACTGTCCACAGGTACATAAGGATTACGGCCGTGCGGTGCGAGTAGCCGATGTCGAGAAGTTTGTGGTGCAGGTGTCCACGGTCCGCAGACCACGGCGATCGTCCTCGCGCGGTGCGCCGGACCACGGCGAGGCCCAGGTCCAGCAAGGGCAGGAAGAGCACGGCGAAGGGAAGGAGGATGGGGATGACCGTGGAAATACCGTTGGCCCGGTCGTACAGGCCCGAGGTGATCTGTCCCGTGGACACCACACCTGCCGACGCCATCAGCAGCCCGATCAGCATGGCCCCGGAGTCCCCCATGAAGATCTTTGAGGGGAACCAGTTGTGGGGCAGGAACCCGAGGCAGCCGCCTACGAGGACCGCCGTGATGAGCGTGGCAAGGTCTGAGTAATCCAGCAGAACCGCATTGCGGTGTACCCAGTAGGCGGTGACGAAGAACGCCGTTCCGCCGATCACGGCCACTCCTGCGGCAAGACCGTCCAAGCCGTCGATGAAATTGAAGGCGTTCATGGTGGTGACAATGAGCCCTGCGGTCAGCACCACCCGGAGCGTTCCGTTCTCCAGGTAGATGGGGTCGGGAACCCAGGGAACGATGGTCATTTGTACGCCCCAGGTGGCCACGGTAAGCGCAGCCAGGCTCTGGCCGATCAGCTTCACCCACCAGCGAATGTCCAGGAGGTCATCGGCCACGCCCACCAGGACGATCACCGCGGCCCCGGCCAGCACTCCCCACGGCGAGAAATTGTTCCGGTAGATGTCCTTGACGAAGAAGGACTGGCTCGCGACGATCAGTGCCACCATCACCCCCAGGAAGATGGCAACGCCGCCAAGCCTGGAAACGGGAGTGGAATGCATGTCGCGGCTGCGGATGGGCTGGTGCAGTTCGAGCCTGTGGCCCACCACCCGGGCACCCCAGGTCGCGGCGTAGGACACGACGGCGGCCGTCAGGCCCATGAGCAGGTACATGATCATGGGGTGATGGCCGTTTCAGGATTGATGGGGCCGGGAATGGACCGCCGCGCCGGCGGCAGGTCCGGGATAGGTGGGCTCACTGGCCGGGAATCTGTTCTCCGATAAATGAAACTTCTCCGTCGCCGAGCGCGCAGCAGACAGTACGCAGATAGCTTTACGCAGTGCCTTACAGGGCTGTATTACAGTGGACTCTAGTCAAAGATACTAGCGCCAACGGCGTCATGGCTCCGCGCCACACTCGCGCAGAAGGAGCAGGGAAACCCCTGACAGCCATGCTGAAAGGACCCCCATGACCGCCCGCATTGCAGTTGCAGCCGTGACCTTCGACCGTCCGAAGGAGCTCGCGGTACTGCTGGATTCGATCAAGGCCCAGACGGCCGCAGTGGACACCATTTGCCTGGTGGACAGTGGCACAACGCCGGCGCGCAGCATAGCGGATCAACATGCCAACGTTGACTATGTCCGGTCCGAAGCCAACCTTGGCGGGGCCGGCGGGTTTGCCCTCGCGGCCCTCAAGGCGGTGGCCAGCGGTGCCAAGTGGATCTGGATGATGGACGACGACGCCGTGCCCGCCGATCCTGAATGCCTCGCCACGCTGGTCCGGGAGGCCGAAGCCCGCGACCTGGAGGCTGTGGTTCCACTCGTGACGGCACCCGGACAGCCCGACAGGCTTTCCTTCTTCTTCCGGCTGGACGGCAAGGTCACCCACGACCGCGCCGAGGTGGAGAAACTGGGGTTCCTTCCCGACGACGGGCACTTCTTCAATGGCGCGCTCATCCGGTCCGACGTGTTCTTCAAGGTGGGCCTGCCCGACATGCGCCTGTTTATCCGCGGCGACGAGGTGGACTTCACCATCCGGCTCCGCCAGGCAGGGATCAGGTTTGGAACAGTCACCACCACAGCCATTACACACCCGCACGCGTTTTCCGAAACCCAGCACGTGTACGGCGCCGGATGGCACGTCATCGTTCCGGAATCGGCGTTCAAGCGCTATTACTACTACCGCAACCGCGGGTACCTCATCCGCCGGTATTTCCGGGTCCGTTCGTTCATTGCGGACGTAGGCGGCTACCTGGGGTACTTCCTGCAGCGCCGCGACCTTCCCGGGCTGCTTGCCTGGGCACGGACCTTCAGCGCCGGCCTGCGCGGCAAAGGATTCGGCCCGCTGGAGGACCAGAAGTTCTAGCGGCACTCCCCGCGTAGGGGCTGCCGGAGGAGCCCGTTAGCCCTTGCTGGATAAACGGCGCGTTGCCAGGAGCCACAGCAGGACCCAGGGCTCGCCGAAAACACGGTAGGCAACGCGGCGCGGGTGCAGCAGCAGCCGCCAGGCCCATTCAAGGCCCAGCCGGCCCAGCCAGCGGGGCGCCAGCTTCTGGATCCCGGCCAGCTGTTCGATGGCACCACCCACGGCGCAGTAAATGGCCGGCGGCAAGCCGTCGAGCCGACGCTGCAGCACTTCCTCCTGCAGGGGCATGCCCAGGCCCAACAGCACCAGCTGCGGCTGCTCGCGGTGCAGCCAGGCGACGGCGGCATCCTCCAGTTCAGGGTTCCAGTCCTCGCCCGGAAAACCTTCCACCCGGGCACCGGGAACGATGGTCCTCAGCCGGGCGACAGCACCGGAATTGGCTTCATTGCCGGCGCCCACCACAGCAATCCGCTCGAGGCCGCGCACTTGGTCAAGGGCGGGCAGCCAGTCGGTGGAGCCGAGCCGGTAGTCCATGACGGGACCCGCCGCGTTGCCTGTCCTCCCCCACAGCCACAGCACGGGCGCCCCGTCCAGGAGCACGATGTCACTGGCCTCGTAGAGCCGGCGAAACCCATCATCGGAGAGGGTGAGCGTGACGCTGTGGAGGTTGTGTCCCAGCACCGTCCGGGTGGAGCCGTCCTCGATAAAGCGGCTGAGCTCCTCAACCAGCTCGGGAACCCGCAGCGGCGTGGCGTGGACGTCCAGGACAGGAATCTGCTGGCGGTCCAGTGCCATCAAGGCTGCTGTTCCCTGGCCGGTGCGGCGGCATCCGCCGGCTCGGCCTTCCCTGCAGATTCACCGTTGCCCGCTTCGTTGCCGACGATTCCCTCATCGGCCGGCTCTGCTGCCACGGCTGGCTCCGCAGTATCCTCCTCGGCATTCTCCTCAGCCATGGGAATCTCGCCGAGGCCCAGGACGCCCGGAACGTGCTCGCGAAGCTGGTCGAGACTGACCGCACCGTTGCGGACAACGCGGAGGCGGGGCCCGGTGGCATCAACAATGGTGGAAGGAACCGCGTCCGCGCCCTCGGCCGGGCGGAAGCCGCCTTCCAGGTAGACCTCCACGGAGTCCGCCAGCTGCTCGCGCGCTGCGGCGGCGGTTTGTGCCGGGGCGTGTCCGGTCCGGTTTGCGGAGGATACGGCCAGGGGCCCGGTGAGGGTCAGCAGCTCCTGCGCAATTTCATCGGCCGGCATCCGCAGCGCTACAGTCCCCTTGGTCTCGCCAAGGTCCCAGTCCAATGAGGGCTGGGCGTGGAAAATGAGCGTGAGGCCGCCGGGCCAAAAGGCTTCCGCAAGCTTGCGGGCCTCCGCGGAAATGTCCGTGGCCAGCCCGTCCAGGGCGTTGATACGGGGAATCAGCACGGGCGGCGGCATGGTGCGGCTGCGTCCCTTGGACACCAGGAGCATGGTGACGGCCTGCGGCGAGAAAGCGTCGGCGGCGATTCCATACACGGTGTCCGTGGGCAGGACCACGCATTTTTTCTCGCTGATGGCCCGCTGGGCATGTTCGAGGGCTTCGGCGCGCTGGCTGTCGGTGCTGCAGTCGTAGGTTGTGGTCACAGGCCTATTCTTTCATTCCGTGTGGCCAGGTCCGGCAAGGAAGGCGCTGGTGGCGCGCTCTTTGCCGTTCAGGTCCACGTGCGTGCTGATACCGGTCCAGGCTCCCTGCCTGCCGAGCATGGCGGCGACCCAGCCGGCCTGGACTTCGGCGTGTTCCATCACAAAGTAGCCCCCGGGCCGTAGAAGACGCGCAGCGGAGGCCGCTGCCGCCGTCGGGAGCTCCATACCGTCCGCTCCCCCGCCGTACAGTGCCTCCGGCGGGTCGTGCAGTGCCACTTCGGGTTCGTTGGGGATGGCTTCGGCGGGGATGTAGGGCGGGTTGGAGATCACGACGTCGAAGGTTCCGTTCAGCTCCGGAAGTGCCGTTCGCAGGTCCCCCAGGACGAGGTGGACGCCGAGGGGTTCGAGGTTCCGGGCCGCCCAGGCGTGGGCCAGCGGACTGAATTCGACGGCGTGGACTTCGGCGACGGGAACCTCATGTGCGATGGAGCCTGCGATGGCGCCGGACCCTGTTCCGAGGTCCACGATCCTCGGCGCGTCCATTCCCGCCACATGGTCGATCACCAGCTGGACCACCGATTCAGTCTCGGGACGGGGAATGAAGACACCCGGGCCTACCGCCAGTTCCAGATACCTGAAGTGGGCCACCCCGGTGATGTGCTGAAGGGGTACACGGCCTGCCCGTTCCGCCACAAGTTCGTCATACCCCTCTGGCGCCGGGGTGTCGCCCAGCATCAGGGCGCGGAGCCGGCCCAGGCCCACCTGGAGCAGGTGGTCGGCGAGGAGCTCGGCGTCAACGCGGGGGCTGGGCACACCCGCCTCGCGGAGGACAGCGGTTGCCGCACTGACGGCGTCAGCGAGGGACTGGCCTGCACTCATACGCGCGGACTAGTCGCCGATGGCGTCCAGGCGTGCCTGTTCGTCCATCTCGATGGCAGACTGGATGACCGGTTCCAGGTCCCCATTCATGACCTGGTCCAGGTTGTACGCCTTGTAGCCGGTGCGGTGGTCCGCGATCCGGTTCTCCGGGTAGTTGTACGTGCGGATCCGCTCGGAGCGGTCCATGGTGCGGATCTGGGATTTCCGCTGCTCGGAGTTGGCGGCGTCAATCTGCTCCTGCTGGTGGGCAAGGATGCGTGCACGCAACACGCGCATGCCGGCTTCACGGTTCTGCAGCTGCGACTTTTCGTTCTGCATGGCCACCACGATGCCCGTGGGAAGGTGCGTGATGCGGACGGCGGAGTCCGTGGTGTTCACCGACTGGCCACCCGGGCCGGAGGACCGGTACACGTCGATCTTGAGGTCGTTCTGGTTGATTTCGAGCTCTTCGGGCTCGTCAACCTCGGGCAGGACCAGCACGCCGGCGGCGGAGGTGTGGATGCGGCCCTGGGACTCGGTGACGGGGACGCGCTGCACGCGGTGGACGCCGCCTTCGAACTTGAGCCGTGCGTAGACGCCCTCGGCGGGATCGTTGGAGCTGCCCTTGACAGCCACCTGGACGTCCTTGTATCCGCCCAGGTCGGACTCTGTGGAAGAGATGATTTCGGTCTTCCAGCCGCGGGATTCCGCGTACCGGGTGTACATGCGCAGGAGGTCACCGGCGAACAGCGCGGCTTCGTCGCCGCCTTCGCCGCCCTTGACTTCGAGGATCACGTTGCGGGCGTCGTCCGGATCGCGCGGGATCAGCAGTCGCCGAAGCTTGGCCGCAGCAGTCTCCAGGGATGCCTCCAGCTCGGGAACCTCTGCAGCGAACTCGGAATCCTCGGCTGCCATCTCCCTGGCAGCGGAAAGATCGTCCCGCAGCCCCTCCCAGCGGTGGTAGGCCTCCACAATGCCATTAAGCTGAGCCGACCGCCGCCCCAGCTTCCGGGCAAGCCGCTGGTCAGCATAAACAGCAGGATCCCCCAGCTGCGCCTGGATGGAGTCATGCTCATCAAGCAGGCCCTGTACGGACTCAAACATTTATAAACCTCTTTCGACTTGTACAAGTCTAATGACTGCCATGCGGAGACTGACCGCACGTCCGGACGCACGCCCGCATTTGGTGGGATAAATGCATGGCGTTCGGATTTTGCCGCTCCGGGAGTGGCCCGTAAGGGCCGGGCCGAGGGACCCTACGCGAGCTTGCGAGCGTTGGGAAGGCCCCTGCCCGCTGCCGGAGCGTGGCGGCTCATGTCCGTCAGGACTGAGCCGCCACGCGAAGGGGCGGGGGCGGAAAATCCGCGCGGCCCCCAAGCCGCGGGATTTTCCGGCACCCCGCCCCTAAACTCAGCTACTTGTCGTTATCCGACTTAGCACCAAGCGTCGTCTTCTGTACCTGCATGAGGAACTCGACGTTGCTTCCGGTTTCCCGGATCTTGTTGGTCAGCAGCTCAAGGCTCTGCTGCGTTTCGAGTCCGGAGAGGACGCGGCGCAGCTTCCACATGATCTTGACTTCCTCCGGCGAGAGCAGGTTCTCTTCGCGGCGGGTGCCCGATGCGTTGACGTCCACGGCGGGGAAGATACGCTTGTCTGCCAGCTGGCGGGACAGGCGCAGTTCCATGTTGCCGGTGCCCTTGAACTCTTCGAAGATGACTTCGTCCATCTTGGAGCCGGTCTCGACGAGGGCGGTGGCCAGGATGGTGAGCGAGCCGCCGTTTTCGATGTTGCGGGCTGCACCGAAGAAGCGCTTCGGCGGGTACAGCGCGGCGGAGTCCACACCACCGGACAGGATGCGGCCGGAGGCCGGTGCTGCCAGGTTGTAGGCACGGCCCAGGCGGGTCATGGAGTCCAGGAGGACCACCACGTCCATGCCCATTTCCACGAGGCGCTTGGCGCGTTCGATGGAGAGTTCGGCCACGGTGGTGTGGTCGTCTGCGGGACGGTCGAAGGTGGAGGCAATGACCTCGCCCTTGACTGTGCGCTGCATGTCCGTGACTTCTTCGGGACGTTCGTCAACCAGCACCATCATGAGGTGGACCTCAGGGTTGTTGGTGGTGATTGCGTTGGCGATGGACTGCAGGATGAGCGTCTTGCCGGCCTTGGGCGGCGAGACGATCAGGCCACGCTGGCCCTTGCCGATGGGAGCCACGAGGTCGATGACCCGGGGACCGATCTTCTTGGGGTCCGTTTCGAGGCGCAGGCGCTCGGACGGGTAGAGCGGGACCAGCTTGGCGAATTCGACGCGGTCCTTGAGCTCTTCGGCGGTCTTGCCGTTGACGGACGTGACGCGGACCAGGGCGTTGAACTTCTGGCGGGTGGACTGCTGGCTGCGGTCTTCGCCGTCGCGCGGTGCACGGATGGCGCCGACGACGGCGTCACCCTTGCGCAGGTTGTACTTCTTGACCTGTGCCAGCGAAACGTAAACGTCGTTGGGGCCGGGCAGGTAGCCGGAGGTGCGGATGAACGCGTAGTTCTCCAGGACGTCCAGGATGCCGGCGACGGGCAGGAGGACGTCGTCCTCGGTGACCTCGACGTCGTCGACGTCCGGGCCCTGGTTGCGTCCGCGGCGGCGGTCGTTGCGGTCGCGGAAGCGGTCGTTGCGGGAGGTGTTGTCCCGGTCCTGGCCACCGGAACGGTCGTTACGGTCGTTGCGGTCGCGACGGTTGCGGCGGTTCCGGCGGCTGCTGCCGTCGGTGTCATCGCCATCGCGGTTATCGCGGTTGTCACGCTGGCCGGAGTCACGCTGGCCGGCATCACGGCTGTTGTCGCGCTGGCCGGAGTCGCGCTGGCCGGCGTCACGGCTGTTGTCGCGCTGACCACCGTCGGCATCGCGGTTGTCGCGGCCTCCACGGCTGCGGTCGCGGCGGTCATTGCGCTGGCCGGCATCCACGGTTTCGGTGGACTCGGAGCGCTGCTCGGCGGCCTTCTGCTCCGTGTTGCCCTGATCGGCGGCCTTGGGTTCGCCGGCCGGCTGCTCCGCGGGAGTTTCGGCGGGAGCCTCCTGGGTGGCGGCTTCGCCACGGCGGCGGTTGCGGGTACGGGGCTGGCGGCGCTCGGAGGCACCTTCGGCGGCTTCCGCAGCGGGAGCGGCTGACGGCGCTGCAGCGGTTTCCGCAACGGGCGCTGCTTCAACTGCAGGAGCGGTTTCAGCGGCCGGGGTCACAACAACACCATCGCTGCCGGCGCGGCGGCTGCGGCCGCGCCGGGCACGGGTGCCTTCGGCGGCCGGTGCTTCGGCAGCCTCAGGGGCGGCCGGAGCGGAAACAGTGGGAGCGGCAACAGGAGCGGTGGCCTTTTCAGTTGCCCGGGCCGGTGCCTTGGTGGTGGGAGTGCCGGCACGGTGGGCGGAGATGGCAGCCACCAGGTCCCCCTTGCGCATGCGGGAACCGCCCGAGATTCCAAGCTGGCTGGCCAAGGCCTGCAGCTGGGCGAGCTTCAGGCCTGCAAGGCCGCTGCTCTTGGCGGGTGCTGCCGGTGACTCGGCAACAGAAGATGATAGTTCCACAGCTGGTGACAGCTCAGTGGTTTCGGTCACGAAGGATCCTTCCCCCTCGACGGCGTCCGGACTGGGAGCTGGACGCGATGATTTGATCTGGGCTGCAGTTCAGATCTGCAGCCGCATTTTGCGGCCTTGCCGGTTGGATTTCGGCCAGCAGGGCCGGTACTGATTCACCTTCCGTACCGCCCGTGGCGGAACGGAGGGCTGACGCGTGGGGGGCAGTTGGATGCTGCAAATTCCTGCGACAGACCAAGCAGGTGGCACCGGAATAGATTCGCAGTAGGAGATCAGTTGCCACTGAGTGCAGAAGCAGATCAGATAGGCGGAATTACCGCCGGTGCACGTCCACCTTAGCACCTTCCACGTCCACTGCGAGCTTCAGCACGCGCCAGTTCACTTCCGGCGTGTTGGCTCCTGTAAACGCGGTGATGAAGGCCAGGATGTCGGCTGCTTCCGGCTCGCCGTTGGCCAGTACCAGCACGGTGGGGCCGGCACCGGAAACCACTGCGGCATGGCCCGCCTGCCGCAGCGCACCAATCAGCGCCGCACTGGGCCGCATGGCCGATGCACGGTAGCTCTGGTGCAGGTAGTCCTCCGTGCCCGCCAGCAGGAATTTGGGGTCCCGGGTCAGGGCGTGGACCAGCAGCGCGGCCCGGCCGGAATTCATGGCGGCCGCGTGGTGTCCCACCGAGGCGGGCAGGAGGGCCCGCGCCGCTTCGGTGGACAGCTCGAAGTCCGGGACAGCCACAATGGGAACCACTGTTCCGGCCACCTCGGCGCGGGTGCTGCTGTACTGGTCACTGTCCTGCCATGACAGCGCCAGTCCGCCATAAATCGCCGGTGCGACGTTGTCCGGGTGGCCTTCCATCTCGCTGGTGAGCTGCAGGATCCAGTCCCGGCCGCGCCGGCTTTCCGCTGGAACCATGGCATTCGCGGCAGACACTGCTGCAACCACTGCCGATGCGGAGGAGCCCAGCCCCCTGCCGTGCGGGTTGACGTTCTGGGCCGTCACCTTCAGGCCGCCGTGGCGGAAGCCGAGCCGTTCGAAGGCCGCATCCATTGCCCGGATCACCAGGTGGCTGGCATCCCGCGGCAGGGTATCTGCCCCTTCGCCACTCAGGTCGAAGACCAGTTCGTCCGTGTCCAGGCTCTCCACCGTCAGGGTGTCGTGCAGGGCCAGTGCCATTCCGAGGCTGTCATACCCCGGTCCCAGGTTGGCCGTGGTGGCCGGGACCCGGACCGTGACGCGCTGGCCGGGCTTAATGAGTTGCAGTCCGACGGCGGCCTGCGAGGTGGCGTTCAAGGCTATTTTTCTTCCAGTCCCAGTTCAGCAGCAACAGTGACGACGTCGTTGGAAACCTTTACCGGCTGGACGTCGCTGCCGTCCTCGGTGCGCAGCGCCCACTGGGGATCCTTGAGCCCGTGCCCGGTGACAGTGATGACGATGGTCTTACCGGAAGGAACCTCACCGGCAGCGTGCTTCTTGAGCAGTCCGGCGACACCAGCAGCGGAACCGGGCTCAACGAAGACGCCTTCCTTGGCGGACAGCCAGCGGTGTGCGGCCAGGATTTCGTCGTCGGTCACGGCGTCGATCAGGCCGCCGGACTCGTCGCGGGCACCCACGGCACCGTCCCAGGAGGCGGGGTTGCCGATCCGGATGGCCGTGGCGATGGTGTCCGGTTCGGTGATGGGGTGGCCGGCAACGAACGGCGCGGCACCGGCGGCCTGGAAGCCCCACATGGTGGGCGTCTTGGTGGACACTGCGGGAAGCGTGCCGGCGGTTTCGGACTCGAACGGCGCGGAGTACTCCTTGTAGCCCTTCCAGTACGCGGTGATGTTGCCGGCGTTGCCCACGGGGAGGACGTGGATGTCCGGGGCGTCGCCAAGGGCGTCAACAACCTCGAACGCTCCGGTCTTCTGGCCCTGGATGCGGGCGGGATTGACGGAGTTGACCAGGAAAACCGGGTAGGACTCCCCCAGTTTCCGGGCGATGTCCAGGCAGTTGTCGAAGTTGCCGTCCACCTGCAGCAGCGTGGCGCCGTGCGCGATGGCCTGGCTCAGCTTGCCCATGGAGATCTTTCCTTCGGGCACCAGGACGGCGCACTTCAGTCCCGCTGCCGTTGCGTAGGCGGCTGCGGAGGCGGAGGTGTTGCCGGTCGAGGCGCACACCACTGCCTTGGCCCCGGCCTCGACGGCGGCGGTCATGGCCATGGTCATGCCGCGGTCCTTGAAGGAACCGGTGGGGTTCATGCCCTCAACCTTGAGGTACACCTCGGAGCCGGTGAGCTCGGAGAGCTTCTGTGCGTGCACCAGCGGGGTGCCGCCTTCGCCCAGGGTGATGACCCGGGTGGATGCCGTGACGGGCAGGCGGTCAGCGTATTCGCGGATGACGCCGCGCCATTGGTGAGCCACTTAGACTCCTTCTACCCGCAGAACGGATGTAACTGAATTGATGACGTCCAGGCCCTTCACGGCCTCGACGGTGGCCGCAAGGGCGGCCTCGGACGCGCGGTGGGTGACGATCCTGAGTTCGGCGGATTCCACGTTGGACTCCGCGTCGCGGTGGATGGTCTGCCGCATGGTTTCGATGGAGACACCGTTCCCGGCGAACAGCTGGGCAATCCTGGCCAGGACGCCCGGCTGGTCCGCGACGTCGAGTCCGATGTAGTAGCTGGTGACCGAGGCATCGATCGGCAGGGCCGGGACATGGCCGGTGGTGGTTTCGGTGCGCTGGGGTCCGCCCAGGACCAGGCGCCGTGCAGCTGAGACGAGGTCGCCCAGGACGGCAGACGCCGTCGGCGTGCCACCGGCACCCTGTCCGTAGAACATCAGTTCGCCGGCATTTTCCGCTTCGATGAACACGGCGTTGAAGGCGCCGCGGACAGCAGCCAGCGGGTGCTCGCGGGGCAGCAGCGTGGGGTGCACGCGGACGGAAACGCCGTCTTTACCGTCAGTTTCCGTGCCTCCGGCCGTCAACTTCTCGGCGATTGCCAGCAGCTTGATGACGAAGCCGGCGTCCTTGGCCGCGGCGATATCTGCCGCAGTGACGGAGGTGATGCCTTCGCAGTGGACGTTTTCCAGCGCAAAGCGGGTGTGGAAGGACAGCGTTGCGAGGATGGCGGCCTTCGCGGCGGCGTCATGGCCTTCGACGTCGGCTGTTGGGTCGGCCTCCGCGTAACCGAGGCGCTGCGCTTCGGCGAGGGCGTCGGCGAACTGGGCACCTGTTGAATCCATCTGGTCAAGGATGAAGTTGGTGGTGCCGTTGACGATGCCCAGCACCCGGGTGATCCGGTCGCCCGACAGGCTGTCGCGGATGGGCCGCAGGATGGGAATCGCACCAGCCACGGCGGCCTCGAAGGACAGCTGCACGCCGGCTTTGTCCGCTGCTTCGTACAACGTGGGGCCGTCCTGCGCGAGCAGGGCCTTGTTGCCGGTGACCACGCAGGCACCGTTAGTGAGCGCGGAAAGGATCAGCGTGCGGGCCGGTTCGATGCCGCCCATCAGTTCGATGACCAGGTCGGCGTCCTTGACCAGGGTCTCGGCGTCGGTAGTGAACAGTTCCTGCGGCAGTTCGACGTCGCGCTTGGAGTTTACGTTGCGCACGGCGATGCCGCTGAGTTCCAGCCGCGCACCGGTGCGGGCGGCGAGGGCGTCGGCGTCCTCAAGGAGGATCCGCGCAACCTGGGCCCCAACGTTGCCACAGCCCAGCAGGGCTACTTTCAGGGTTCGCATTTCCGTCATTCAGGCTCCCATGTCGCGGTTCAGCAGATCTTCTTCGGTTTCCCCGCGGACAATCAGCCGGGCAGATCCGTCGCGCACCGCGACAACGCCCGGCCGGGCCAGATAGTTGTAGTTGCTCGAGAGGGCCCAGCAGTAGGCGCCGGTTCCCGGTACAGCAAGCAGATCACCGGCTGCCACGTCCCCGGGCAGATATACATCTCTAACAACTATGTCGCCGCTCTCGCAATGTTTGCCCACCACTCGGGACAGCTGCGGGGCGGCCGAGGAGGTGCGCGAGGCGAGGACGGCCGAATAATCGGCGTCGTACAGCACCGGTCGGGCGTTGTCGCTCATGCCGCCGTCCACTGAAACATAGCGGCGGGGATACGTAACGTTGTTGCCTGCGTCACCTGCGGCGTCACCATTGTCCGACGCAGCGGCATCGACGCGGACGGTCTTGAGCGTTCCCACTTCGTACAGCGTGAAAGTGGTGCTGCCAACGATCGCGCGGCCCGGCTCGATGGAGATGCGCGGCGCGTCGATGCCCAGCTCGGCGCAGGTCGAACGCACGACGGCGGCCATCGCCGTCGCGATCTCCGCCGCGGGACGCGGGGTGTCCACCGGCGTGTAGGCAATGCCGTAGCCACCGCCGAGGTCCAGCTCGGGCATGGTGATGGAGTACTTTTCCTGCATGGCCGCGAGGAAGCGCAGCAGCTTCTCGGCGGCCAGGGCAAACCCGTCGGGTTCGAAAATCTGCGACCCGATGTGGCAGTGCAGGCCAAGCAGCTCGATGCCCGGGTGGGCCGATGCTGCGGCCACGGCTTCCTCCGCTGCGGAGAGCCCTGCCTGGTCCGTGGTGTCCGCGGCCATGGAGAGGCCGAACTTCTGGTCCTCGTGGGCGGTGGCGATGAATTCGTGGGTGTGCGCGTGCACACCCGGAGTGAGCCGGAGCATGACCTTTGCCAACCGGCCACTGGCACGGGCGATGTCCCCTACCCTGACCAGCTCGTCCAGGCTGTCCACCACGATGCGGCCCAGGCCCATGTCCAGGGCCCGGGTGATCTCGGCGTCGGACTTGTTGTTGCCGTGCAGCGCAACCCGCTCCCCTGCGATGCCGGCGCGGGCAGCCACGGCGAGCTCACCGCCGGACGCGGTGTCGAGGCGGAGCCCTTCCTCTTCCACCCACTTCACCACGGCGGTGCACAGGAAGGACTTACCGGCGTAGTAGACGTCCACGCCGCCGCAGATATCGGCGAAGGCTGCGTCGAAGGAGTCCTTGAAGGCGCGGGCACGGGCACGGAAATCGGCCTCGTCCATCACGAAGAGGGGCGTGCCGAACTGCTCTTTGAGCTCCTGCACGCCAACGCCGCCGACAGTGAGGGCGCCGGCACTGTTCCGGTCAACGCTGCCAGCCCACATGGGTTCGTGCAGCGCATTCAGGTCGGCCGGGACCTGCAGCCATTCGGGGGCCAGCGGGGACGCCGCGTGCCCGGCGTGCACAGTCCTTCCAGTGGTTGTCATGGCGCTCACATCCGTTCCGGGGCGGAGACACCCAGCAGGTCGAGTCCGTTGGCGAGGACCTGGCTGGTGGCGTCGTTGAGCCACAGGCGCGTGCGGTTGGTATCGGTGACGGCTTCGTCTCCCATGGGGGCAATCCGGCAGGCGTCATACCAGCGGTGGTAGGCACCGGCGATGGTTTCAAGATGCCGTGCCACGCGGTGCGGTTCACGCAGTTCCGCGGCCTTGGCCACCACCGACGGGTAGCTGCCCAGGAAGGAGAGCAGCTCGTTCTCGGTGGCGTGGTCCAGCAGCGAGGCATCGAAGCTGTCCGCGCCGTCCACTTGGCGTTCCACGCCGGCTGCCACCGCGTTGCGCGCGGCACCGCGGGAACGGGCGTGGGCGTACTGCACGTAGAACACCGGGTTTTCGTTGCTGTTCTTCTTCAGCAGCTCCGGGTCCAGCGTCAGCGGGGAATCCGCCGGGAAGCGGGCCAATGAGTAGCGCACCGCGTCCTTGCCCAGCCAGTCGATGAGGTCCTTGAGCTCGATGATGTTGCCCGCGCGCTTGGAGAGCTTGGCCCCGTTGACGGAAACGAGCTGGCCGATCAGCACCTCGATGTTGACCTCGGGATCGTCCCCGGCGGCGGCAGCGATGGCCTTGAGGCGGTGGATGTAGCCGTGGTGGTCGGCTCCCAGCAGGTAGATCTTCTCCGTGTAGCCGCGGTCCTTCTTGGAAAGGTAGTAGGCGGCGTCCGCGGCGAAGTAGGTGGGCTCGCCGTTGGCGCGGATCATGACGCGGTCCTTGTCGTCGCCAAAGTCCGTGGTGCGCAGCCACACCGCACCGCCGTCGTCGAACACGTGGCCCTGCTCGCGCAGGCGCGCCACGGCACTTTCGATGGCACCGGCGTCGTGCAGCTCCTGCTCGGAGAAGAAGACGTCGAACTCGACGCCGAAGTCCGCGAGTGTGGCCTTGATGTCCTTCATCTGGGCTTCGTAGGCGGCAGCACGGATGACCGGCAAAGCAGCGACCTCGGTGAGTTCGCGGATGTCCGGATGCGCCGTGAGGACCTCATGGCCAAGGTCTGCGATGTACTGGCCCGGGTAGCCGCCGTCGGGGACGGGCAGGCCGTGCAGGCGGGAGTACACGGAGTTGGCGAACGTGTTCATCTGCGAGCCGGCGTCGTTGATGTAGTACTCCGCGGTGACGTCGGCGCCCGAGGCCCGCAACACCCGGGCAATGGCGTCGCCGAGGGCGGCCCACCGCGTGTGGCCGATGTGCAGCGGCCCGGTGGGGTTGGCGGAGACGAATTCCATGTTGACGGTGTGGCCTGCGAGCGCGGTGTTCGTGCCGTACTGTGTGCCGGCCTCCACGATGACCTTGGCCAGGGCACCGGCGGCAGCGGCGTCAACGGTGATGTTCAGGAAGCCCGGCCCGGCGATGTCCACGGCGGCGACGCCGCTGATCGTCTTCAGCCGCGCACTGAGGATGGTGGCGAATTCGCGGGGATTCGTGCCGGCCTGCTTCGCGAGCTGCAGCGCGATGTTGGTGGCCCAGTCGCCGTGGTCCCGGTTCTTGGGTCGCTCCACGCGCACGTCCTCGGGGACGGCTGATTCTGCCAGGGCGATTTCGCCGGCGGCGACGGCGTCCTTCAGGCATGCGGATATGGCGAGGGAGAGTTCTTCGGGAGTCACCCTTCTAGGGTACCGGGGGCCAGTCACAGCAAAGAATTCCGGGCATTTGCTTCGTCGTGTATCCACGCAGGGCGCCTCCAAGGAAATCCCAGAGAATGCACAGGGTTGAACCAATATGGTGGTTTCAGCGTTGACAAGGTCGTAACGTCCGCCCATACCTGTGATCACCCTACGAAACGAGAGCCTTCATGAGACCCTCAGCACTGAACCGACCGGTACGCAAGAGCATCTATGTTGGAATCGCCGGGCTGTCCCTCGTGGGCACTGTGGCCGGCTGCGCCCCCTCGGCGGCCGAAAGCAACCCCGTTTCGACCGCGGGCGGCGCCTCTGCCGCGGCAACCACACCCTCCGCAGGGGAATCTGCACTGGCCAGCAGTGGTTCGAGCTACAAGGACGGTACCTACAGCGCTGACGGGACGTACGTCTCGCCCAACGGAAACGAAACGGTGGGGGTGCAGCTGACCCTGGCGTCGGGCAAAGTGACTGATGTCCAGATCACCCAGCACCCGTCCAATCCCAACACCCGCAAGTTCCAGGGCGAGTTCGCCGGCGGTATCGCCGCCCAGGTGGTGGGCAAGAACATCGAGGACCTCAATGTGTCCAAGGTGGCCGGTTCGTCCCTGACCAGCGGTGGCTTCAACCAGGCCGTGGAGCAGATCAAGTCGGAGGCGCAGTAGGCGGTGCCGCACGCGGACTGGGCTGCTTTTTCGTTCGAGGGAATCGGGACGGGCTGGGAGGTTTCCACGCCGCACGTCCTTGGGCTGTCCGCACAACAGGACCTGCTGGCCCTCGTGGAAAAGTTCGACGCCGTCTGGTCCCGTTTCCGCGCCGACTCGCTGGTCAGTGCCATGGCCCGCGAGCCCGGCAGCTACAGCTTTCCAGCAGAAGCCGCCGGGCTCGGGGAACTGTACAGGACGCTGTACGGGCTGACCGGCGGCGCCATGACGCCGCTGGTGGGCGCAAGCCTCGAGCGCCTGGGCTACGACGCCGCCTATACGCTCCGGCCGTCGGGTGACCCGCTGCCGGCCCCGCGCTGGGAGGACGTCCTGGACTGGAACGGGACGTCGATCAGCACCACCGCCCCGGTGGTGCTGGACATCGGGGCAGCAGGCAAGGGCCTGCTGGTTGATGTGCTGGCATCCGCCCTGGAGGTACACGGCGTGGAGGCCTTCATGGTGGACGCCAGCGGGGACCTGCTGGCCCGCGGCCCCGGTACCGTCCCGGTGGGGCTTGAACACCCGTATAACCCGGCCCAGGCCATCGGCGTGGTGGAACTTGGCGGCAGGGCACTGTGCGCTTCCGCCGCCAACCGCCGGGCCTGGGGCGACGGACTGCACCATGTCCTTGACGCGACCACCGGGCAACCGGTGCGCACCGCCGTCGCAACCTGGGCGCTGGCGGACACCGCCGCCGTGGCCGACGCCCTCGCCACCGCCCTCTTTTTCGTCCCCGGCGCTGTGCTCGAGGAGTCATTCGACGTTTCCTGGCTGACGGTTTTTTCCGACGGCAGCGCCGCCTATTCCGCAGAATTCGAAGGGACACTGTTCACATGAGCACCGTTGAGACGCCGTCCGCCGGCCCGGCACCCACCATTGCCGGGCGGCTGGACACCGTGCTTGGCCGCTTCACGATGTACCGGCTCATCCTGCTGGTCCTGGCGGGCCTGGTGGCCTACAGCCTGCTGCTGGACGTGCTGGGATGGCTGACGTTCGGCGTTCCGGAGATGCTGGCCCACCTGGCCCTGTGCCTTTTCCTGACCTATGCCTCGAACCGTGGCCTGGCTGCGTTGTTCAGGGTACGCCCGCACTCGGAGTCCTCCCTCATCACCGGCCTGCTGCTCTACTTCCTGTTCTGGCCTACGTTCCAGGCAATGGACGTCGCCGGAGTGGCGTTAGCCTGCGTCCTTGCCTCCGCCTCGAAATACGCACTGGCGTGGCGGGGCAGGCACGTCTTCAACCCTGCAGCCCTCGGTGCCTTCGTGACCGGCCTGACCGGGCTCAATATCGCCACCTGGTGGGCGGCCACGCCGGCCATGCTGTGGCTGCTGGTTCCCGGCGTCCTGCTGGTCCTTTACCGGACCAGGAAGCTCCTGATGGCCTCGGTGTTCACGGTGGTCTCAACATCGATCATCACGCTGGAACTGCTCCGGGCCGGTATGGGCGCGGGGATGGGTCTCTGGCAGGCTCTGGCGCAGCGTCCTGTGCTGTTCTTCGTGGGCTTCATGCTGTCCGAACCCCTGACGCTGCCGCCGCGCCGTTGGCAGCAGCTGTCCCTGGCGGCACTGGTGGGCGTGCTGTTCGCCGTCCCGTACAACTTCGGCTTCATCGCCAATTCACCCGAGGCTGCACTTCTGGTGGGCAACCTTGCGGCCTTCCTGCTGGGCCAGCGCGGCGGCGTAAAGCTCCGCTTTGCCTCCAGCCGGCCACTCACGCCCAGCACCACCGAGTTCTCGTTCACGCCATCGCATCCCGTGCGGTTCCTTCCCGGCCAGTACATGGAACTGGACCTGCCGCACGCAAAAACCGACGGCAAGGGCAGGCGGCGCGTCTTCAGCCTTGCCGGTTCGCCAAGGGAACGCCTCGTGAAATTCGGCGTCCGTACTGCCGAACCCCTTTCTGCGGCCAAAAAGGTCCTGCTGGGTCTGCAGCCCGGTGATGAGCTCACGGCCACTTCCGTGGGCGGCGACTTCGTCCTGTCCCGGGATCCGAACCGTCCGGTGCTCCTCGTCGCGGCGGGCATCGGCATCACGCCGTTCCTCTCGCACGTCGCCTCCGGCGCACTTGAGGAACGCGACGCGGTACTGGTCCTGCTGGCCAGGAGCGCGGACGACGTCGCCTATGCGGACGAACTCAGGGCTTCGGGTGTCCGGGTCCTGGTACGCACCTCCGACGGGTCAGAACCGCCGTCAGGCCTCGACGCTGCGCCGGCCGGCACTTCCAGGCTCGACGCAGATGCGCTGAAGGCCCTCGTCCCGGACATCGAGGGCCGCGACGTCTACGTGTCCGGCTCGCCCGCCAGCGTGGCGTCCTTGCGCCGCGCCGCGCGCCAGGCCGGGGCACGGCGCGTGCATGTGGACTCCTTCTCCGGTTACTGATGGGCGTGGCCCAGGGTGCCCGGGCAGGCCGTTCCGGCACTGCCAGGGATTGGCCGGGGCCTTGAACCCGCGCCGATTTTCCTTTGCGGGGCACCTTCCTGCTAAGCTCTAGGACGTCCCGCCAGCAACGGCAGGAACCCCGGATTGCCCTCGTAGCTCAGGGGATAGAGCGTCTGCCTCCGGAGCAGAAGGTCGTAGGTTCGAATCCTATCGAGGGCACAGCAAACACCCCGCCGTCCAGTACGGCGGGGTGTTTTGTTTAACCCGCCGGACAGCAGCCCGCTCTGTCATGCGTGCACAGCCGCGGCTGCTGACTGCTGTCCGGCGGAAACGTGGCTGCCGTGTGGCTGCCGCCAAATGTCCGTGCCCCCTCCTAACCTGAAGTTACCTACTTGAGGGGGTACGCCATGCACGTTCCGTTCTGCACCATCGTTCCGCCGTACCTGCTGCGGCGTCTTGCCCGGCAGGACGCACCGGAGTACTCCGCGGCAGCCAGGGCTGCCAAGGAAGCCCTGGTCCATGTGAAGAGTGTCCAGGCCGCCCGGATAACCGCCCGGCCGGAGACCACCGCCGGGATGCTGGCTGCCAAACCGGGCCCGGCAATCAGGACCATTTATGACGCCCACGGCGCCGAATCCCTCCCCGGAAAACTGGTGCGGAAGGAAGGCGAACCACAGACCGGAGACGCCGCTGCCGATGAAGCCTATGACGGCCTGGGCCACACCCACCGCCTCTACGCGGACGTCTTTGGCCGGGACTCCATTGACGGCCGCGGTCTCCCGATGGACGCCACCGTGCATTTCGGCAAGCTGTACGACAATGCTTTCTGGGACGGCAAGCAGATGGTCTTTGGTGACGGCGACGGCGCTGTCTTCCAGCGGTTCACCGCCTCACTGAGTGTCATCGGCCACGAACTGGCGCACGGGGTCACGCAGTTTTCCGCCGGCCTGGCGTACCGCAACCAGGCCGGAGCCCTGAACGAATCCATGTCGGATGTCTTCGGCGCACTGGTGGAGCAGTATGTGAAGGGCCAGTCCGCGGCGGAAGCCAGCTGGCTCATCGGCGAGGGACTCTTCACACCGGAGGTGCAAGGGCAGGCACTGCGCTCCATGAAGGCCCCGGGAACGGCGTACGACGACGATGTGCTCGGCAAGGATCCCCAGCCTGATTCCATGGACGGCTACGTCCGGACCAGCGCTGACAACGGCGGCGTCCATATCAACTCGGGCATCCCCAACAGGGCGTTCTACCTCGTGGCGGACGCCCTGGGCGGAAACGCCTGGGACGCACCGGGGCGCATCTGGTACGAAACCCTGACCGGGGGCTCGCTTCCCGCCACGGCCACCTTCACCGTCTTTGCCCGCGCCACACTCGCGGCGGCGGTGGAACTTTTCGGGTCGGACAGCAAGGAGCATGACGCCGTCCGGAAGGCGTGGGAAACTGTGAAGGTCAAGCTTTAACAGATGCCTGGCTGCCGGATTCCAGTCCGCCAGGCTGAGCGGAAGCCCCAGGAACCAGGCCATGAAGATCAGTGTTGAGCGCACCGGCGGAATCGCGGCGATCACCAGGGTGTGGACCGTGGATGCCCGGTCCGAGACTGCCATCAACCAGTGGCAGCCGATCGTTGAGGCGTGCCCCTGGGACGCCGTCCCGCGGACCGCGGTGGCGGCGGCCAGGGAGTTCGCCGACGCCCAGCCGGATCGGTTTATCTATTCCATCCGTGCAGGCGGGCGCCGCGCCGCCCTGCCGGAGCGCGCAGTCACCGGTCCGTGGCGCATCCTCGTGGAGAGTGCCCGGGCCGCAGCGGAACAGGACCAGGCGACAGCGGACGACGACGGGACGTCCGGCGCGTGAGCTAGCCCGCCTCGGCCAGTTGCCCCCGGAACGCCCGGCGATAGGACTGCGGGCTGGTATCCAGTACTTTTGCGAAATGGTGCCGCAGCAGCACCGGGTGGCCGAATCCTGATTCCTTGGCCACTTCATCGATATTCAGGTCCGTGGACTCGAGCAGTTCCTGCGCCCGCAGCACCCTTTGGGAATTGAGCCACGCGGCGGGCGTGGCCCCGGTTTCCGACCGGAACTTCCGTGCGAACGTGCGCGCTGACATGTGCACCCGGGCCGCCAGTTCATTGACCGAGTGCTCACGGTCCAGGTTCTGTACCATCCAGCGCAGCAGTGCCTCCATGGGCGCCGAGCCGCACGTGGGCATGGGCCGGTCGATGAACTGGGCCTGGCCGCCGTCACGGTGCGGGGGAACCACCATGTCCCGTGCGATGGCGGAGGCAACCTGTGCGCCGAGCTCCACCCGCACCAGGTGCAGGCAGGCGTCAATGCCTGCGGCCGTTCCGGCGGAGGAGATGATGTTGCCGTCCTGGACATACAGGACGTTTTCATCGACCCGGGCGGCCGGATAGGACGCGGCCAGTTGGTCCGAGTAATGCCAGTGCGTGGTGCAGCGGCGGCCATCCAGCAGCCCGGCCCGGGCCAGGGCGAAAGCGCCGGAACAGATGGACATGACCCAGGCTCCCCTGGCATCAGCGGCGCGCAGGGCATCCAGGAGCGGTTCCGGCAGGTCCTGGTCGCGTCCGAACGGGGCCATGATCACCAGGTCCGCGTCCTTTGTCGCTTCGAGACCGAGTTTGACGTTCATGGACAGGCCGGATTTCAGCGGCACGTCCCCCGGCGACGGCGTGCAGACCCGGAATTCAAAAGCGGGAACGCCGTTCCCCCGGTCCGAGCGGTCGATTCCGAACACCTCGCAGGCGGTGCCGAATTCGAACATCGAGAAGTTGGGAACCACGATCACTGCCACGGTTTTCAGCATGTCTTCAGTGTGGCAGAAATTTTCCCTTTTTGGGCATTTCTGCCACTGTTTCCTGCCGGTCCACAGGAGAAGCATGGAGATATGGAAATCTTCGCAGCCATCCTCATCATCGTCCTCCTCCTCGTCGCCGCGGCCACCGTGGCGGCACTCCTCAGCGACGGCCGGGGGCACACGCCTCCCGTCGCTTCGCACCAGGACTGGTCCGCGCTGGACCTGCCCAGCACCAACTACACCCTCCGCATCTTCTAGCCACCAGCAACCGCCGCAGGCAGTCGAACCACAGGGAGCCGGCCCCGCCGCAGTAGACTGTCTGCAGCCATGACTTTTCACATTTCCTATCCCGCCGAACTGCCGGTCTCCGAGCGCCGCGAGGACCTGATGGCAGCCATTGCGGCCAATCAGGTGACCATCATTGCCGGCGAGACCGGTTCCGGAAAGACCACCCAGATCCCCAAGATGTGCCTGGAACTGGGCCTGGGCGAGAACGGGCTGATCGGCCACACCCAGCCGCGCCGGCTCGCCGCCCGCACCGTCGCCGAACGCATCGCCGAGGAACTGGGCGTGGAGATCGGCCAAGAGGTGGGGTTCCAGGTCCGCTTCACCGGCGAAGTCAGCAAGGCCACCAAGGTCAAACTGATGACCGACGGCATCCTGCTGGCCGAGATCCAGCGCGACAAGCTGCTCCGCAAGTACAACGCCATCATCATTGATGAAGCCCATGAGCGCAGCCTCAACATCGACTTCATCCTCGGCTACCTGAAGCGGATCCTCCCCCAGCGGCCGGACCTGAAACTCATCATCACCTCGGCCACCATCGATCCCGAGCGCTTCGCCAACCACTTCGGCACGCCGGAAACACCGGCACCCATCATCGAGGTCTCCGGCCGTACCTTCCCGGTGGAAATCCGTTACCGCCCCCTCTCCCAGCCCAGGGAGGAAGACGATGACGCCTCGGACGACGAGCTTGAAGAGGACCGCGACCCCCTGGACGCCGTCTGCGACGCCGTGGACGAACTCGCGGCGGAAGCCCCGGGCGACATCCTCGTGTTCTTCTCCGGCGAGCGCGAGATCCGAGACGCCGCCGAAGCACTCCAGGCGCGCATCCAGGGGAACCGCCGGCTCGCAGGCACCGAGGTGCTACCGCTCTTCGCTCGCCTGAGCCTGCAGGAACAGCACAAGGTCTTCCACCCGGGCAGCAAGCGCCGGATCGTGCTGGCCACCAACGTGGCAGAAACCTCGCTGACGGTCCCCGGCATCAAATACGTCATCGATACCGGCACGGCCCGCATCTCGCGGTACTCACACCGCACCAAGGTCCAGCGGCTGCCCATCGAACGGGTTTCCCAGGCCTCAGCCAACCAGCGGTCCGGCCGCTGTGGCCGCGTCTCCGACGGCATCGCCATCCGGCTGTACTCGGAGGAGGACTTCGAGTCCCGCCCCCAGTTCACCGATCCTGAGATCCTGCGAACCAACTTGGCAGCAGTAATCCTGCAGATGACCGCCATGGGCGTGGCACGCGGACCCAAGGACGTGGAGGAATTCCCCTTCGTTGAACCGCCGGAAACCCGGGCCATCAACGACGGCGTCACCCTCCTTCGCGAGCTCGGCGCCCTGGCTCCCCCGCGGTCCCAAGGCAAGGCGGGGCAGGCGGAAACAGGCACCCGGGGCGGACCCCAGGGCGGCGGCCTCACCGCCGTCGGGCAGAAACTTGCCCAGCTGCCCGTGGACCCCCGCCTGGGCCGCATGATCGTGGAGGCCGGCAAACGCAACTGCGTGCGGGAAGTCATGATCCTCGCCGCTGCGCTCACCATCCAGGACCCGCGCGAGCGCCCCACGGACAAGCAACAACTGGCGGCAGAGAAGCACAACCGGTTCAAGGACGAAAACTCGGACTTCACCGGTTACCTGAACCTCTGGAACTACCTGCAGGAGAAGCAGCAGGAACTGTCGTCGTCGGCGTTCCGCCGCCTGTGCCGGGCGGAGTTCATCAACTACCTCCGGGTCCGGGAGTGGCAGGACCTGTTCACCCAGCTGCGCCAGCTGGCCCGCCCGCTGGGCATCAGCCTGGACAACAAGCGGCTCACGGATCCGGTGGGGAACCACGAGGGTGTCCACATCAGCCTGCTGTCCGGGCTGCTGAGCCACATCGGCATCCTGGACGAACGCAAGCGCGAATATGCCGGTGCCCGGGGCAGCCGGTTCGCCATCTTCCCGGGCTCCGCATTGTTCAAGAAGTCACCTACGTTCGTCATGGCTGCCGAATTGGTGGAAACCAGCCGGCTGTGGGCCAGGGTGGCCGCGAAGTTCGATCCCGACTGGGCCGAGCAGGTGGCACCGGACCTGGTGAAGCGCAGCTACAGCGAGCCGCACTGGTCAACGCGCCAGGGCGCCGTCATGGCCTACGAGAAGGTGACCCTCTACGGTGTCCCCATCATCGCCCAGCGGCGGATCAACTATGGCCGGGTGGACCCGGTGGTGGCGAGGGAGCTGTTCATCCGGCACGCCCTGGTGGAGGGCGACTGGCGCACCCACCACAAGTTCTTCCACCGCAACCGTGCCCTCCTGCACGAGGTGGAAGAGCTTGAAGCCCGGATGCGGCGCCGTGACCTGATGGTCGACGACGACACGCTCTTCGACTTCTACGATGCCCGGGTGGGCGCCGATGTGGTCTCGGAACGCCACTTCGACAAGTGGTGGAAGGACGCCCGCCGGGACAATCCCGACCTGCTGGACTTCGACAAGTCACTTCTGCTCAGCGACGATGCCGAGGACCTTGACGAGGCCGCGTACCCGAAGACCTGGCTGCATAAGGGCTTCGAACTTCCGCTGACCTACGAGTTCCACCCGGTGGCCCCCGGGTCTCCCCCGAACCCCTCCGACGGCGTGACGGCGGAAGTTCCCGTGCTGTTCCTCAACCAGCTCGATGACGCCCCGTTCCGGTGGCTGATCCCCGGACAGCGCGTGGAGCTGGTGACGGCCCTGATCAAATCGCTGCCAAAACAGGTGCGGAAGAACTTTGTCCCGGCCCCCGACGTGGCACGCCAGGCCGTCGCACTGCTGGAGGCCGACTTCGATCCCGCTACGGACGGGCTTGAGCCGTCACTGGAGCTGGCCCTGCGCCGCCTCCGCGGAGCGGTCATTCCCCCCGGCTCGTGGAACTGGGACGCCGTGCCGCCGCACCTGCGCGTGAGCTTTACGGTGGTGGACAGCAAAGGCAAGGCCCTCGGCGAAGGCAAGGACCTTGCGGCGCTCCAGGAGAGCCTGGCCCCGGCTACCCGGCGCGCCATTGCCGAATCCCTCGGAGCCACACCCGCCACCACGACCCGCGCGAAGGCCCATGGCAAGGGCCAAGGGGCATCCGGGGCCGCTCCAGCGGGAGCAACGCGCGACGCCGGAGCGGCACCGGCCGGGCAGCCCGCCGCCACCAACGCCGGCGGCAGCCGGGCCGCTGCCGGATTCGTGGAGCGCGACGGTCTGACGGAGTGGAGCTTCGGCAGCGTAGAGCGCAAGGTCAGCAACATGGTCAAGGGCCATACGGTGACCGGGTACCCGGCGCTGGTGGACCAGGGCACATCCGTGTCACTGCAGGTCTTCCAGACCCCGGATGAGCAGCTCGATGCCATGCGGGGCGGCGTCATCCGCCTGCTGGCGTTGCGCGTCCCGGCGCCGGACCGCTACGTCCTCGAACATCTGAGCAACACCGAAAAGCTCACGTTCAGCCAAAATCCGCACGGCTCAGTGTCGGCGTTGATTGCCGACTGTGCACTGGCGGCCATCGATAAGCTCACCCCGGCCGAGCTGCCGTGGGACAGGAACGCCTTCGACCGGCTCTATGAGGTGGTCCGTGCGGAGCTGATTGACACCGTGTTCAGCGTGACTGCCGTCGTGGAGCGCATCCTCGCCAGCACCCGCCGGATCGAAAAGCAGCTTAAGGGCACTACCAGCCTGGCCCTGATCAGCGCCCTGAACGACATCAAAAGCCAGCTGGAGCAGCTGGTCTACCCCGGTTTTGTGGCACGCACGGGCTACGCACAGCTCAGCCAGCTGCCCCGGTACCTCACGGCCATCGAGAAACGGCTGGAACGCCTGCCGGGCAACGTCCAGCGCGACGCCCTCAACATGGCCGTGGTCCAGCGCCTCGAAGACGACTACGACGATGCAGTTTCGGCGCTGCTGCCGGGGCGGCGCGCCGGGCGTGAGTTAACCCAGGTGCGCTGGATGCTCGAGGAACTCCGGGTGAGCCTCTTCGCCGTCGAACTTGGAACTGCCTACTCCGTCTCGGAGAAGCGCATCCGCACCGTACTCAACAAAGCCCTGGCCCCGGCATAGCGGGCAACTTACCCCGAGAGGAAACCCCATGGAGATTTCGCTTGCCCACGGGCCAGCCGGCACCGAGATAGCCGGCCTTGGCCACGCACAGCCGGTACGCGTCATGGACAACCATGAGCTCGAAGGCATGATGGACACCAACGACGAATGGATCCGCCAGCGCACCGGCATCATCACCAGGCGGATCGCCGCGGAAGGCGAAACGGTAGTGGACCTCGCCATTCCCGCCGCACGGATGGCGCTGGAAGACTCAGGCGTTCCGGCCGCGGACATCGACCTCGTCGTCGTGGCCACCACCACTGCCGCCGAGCGGTCACCCAACACCGCCGGACGCGTGTCAGCAGCCCTCGGGCTGGGACGTGACGGCCGGGGACCCGCCATCATGGACGTCAACACGGCCTGTTCGGGATTCGAGTACGCCCTGGGCATCGCCGACCAGGCCATCCGCATGGGAAGCGCCTCGCACGCGATCGTGGTGGGGGCCGAGACCCTCTCAGCGGTGACTGACTGGACGGACCGTGCGACGGCGGTGCTCACCGCCGACGGTGCGGGCGCCGCCGTCGTGCGCCCCTCCGTCACCCCGCGGATCGGCCCGGTGGTGTGGGGTTCGGAAATCGGCATGGCCGACGCCGTCAAGATCTCCCCGCCCTCGGGACGCTTCGCCCAGAACGGCCGCGAGGTGTTGCGCTGGGCCCTCACCAAGGCACCGGAGCGCGCCCGCGAGACCGTTGCCCGCGCAGGCCTGACCCTGGACGACATCCAGGTGCTGGCCGCGCACCAGGCCAACCTGCGCATCATCGAGCCGCTGGCCGAGGCCCTGGGCATGACGGACCGCGTTGTCATCACCGATGTCACCGAATCGGGGAACACGTCTGCTGCCAGCGTGCCGCTCGGCTTGAGTAAGTGGTGGCACTCCGGCAAAATCCCTGCGGACGTCCCGGCATTGCTCTTCGGGTTCGGCGGAGGCTTTACCTACGCCGGCATGGTGGCGATGACGCCCCGCCGCGCGTAACGGACCCCACCGCGCTGCTGATTGCCGGCACATGGCGCCGGCAATCAGCAGGGCCTAGTCAGCCGGGACAAACTCCCCGTAGCCGGCGGCCCGGAGCCCCTCGCGGAGTTTGGCGGCATTGGCATCCAGCACGGCAGGGTCCGGGTTCTGGTCCGCGGATCCGAAGTCGAAGTCAGCCATGGTCCGGGACGGCCACACGTGGACGTGCAGGTGGTTGATCTCGTACCCGGCCACGATCAGCCCGGCCCGGCTCGCGCCAAAGATGTCCACCTGGACTGCGCCGATCCGCCTTGCCACCTCCATGACTTTCGCCAGCGTCTCGGGCGAGGCGTCGGTCCAACGGTCCACTTCCTCGGTGGGAACCACCAGAGTGTGGCCGTCTGCCAGTGGCCCGGTAGTCAGGAAGGCACCTACACCGTCCTCACGCCACACAAACCGGCCGGGAATCTCGCCGTTCAGGATTTTGGTGAAAAGCGTGCTCATGCGTTTGCCTCCTTGGCGGGTGACTGAAGGGTTCCGGCGTCCAGCACGAAACGGTATTTGACGTCGCCGGCAACCATCCGGTCGTAAGCCTCATCAAGCTGGTGCGCACCGACCACTTCGATGTCGGCCAGCACGCCGTGTTCCGCGCAGAAGTCCAGCATCTCCTGTGTTTCTGCGATACCGCCGATCAGCGAGCCGGCATAGGCCACGCGGCGGCGGATGAGGGTCCGCGGATTGACCGGAGGCATCTCCCCGGACGGCAGGCCGAGCTGGAACAGGGCGCCGTCCACGCGGAGGGTGCGGAACAGCGCGTTCAGGTCGTGCGGTGCCGCCACGGTGTCGATGATGACGTCGATGGTCCGGTTGGCGCCCGCCATGGCGTCCGCGTCCCGGGACAGGACCACCTCGTCAGCTCCCAGCTCCAGCGCGGCGGCCACCTTGGACTCCGAGGTGGTAAAAACGACCACCCGCGCACCCATGGCTTTGGCCAGCTTGACTGCCATGTGCCCGAGTCCGCCCAGGCCCACCACACCCACTACGTCGCCTTCTTCGACATCGAAGTGCCGCAGCGGGGAGTAAGTTGTCACACCTGCGCACAGCAGCGGCGCGGCGGCAGCCGGGTCCAGTGCGTCCGGGATGCGGAGGACGTACCGTCGGTCCACCACGATTGAGGAGGAGTAGCCGCCCTGGGTCATGGCGTCACCGTTCCTCCGGTCCGTGGCGCCGTACGTTCCGGTCATGCCGTTTTCGCAGTACTGTTCCAGGCCGTCGAGGCAGCTTTCGCATTCCCGGCAGGAATCCACGATGCAGCCGACACCCACGCGGTCACCCACGGCGAAGTCCGTGACGCCGGCACCGACGCGGCTGACCCGTCCCACAATCTCGTGGCCTGGGATCAGCGGGTAGGTTTGGCCGCCCCACTCACCCCGGGCGGCGTGGACGTCTGAATGGCAGAGACCGCAAAATTCAATGGCGATTTCGACGTCGTCGGCCTTGGGTGCGCGCCGGGCGACAGTCAGCGGGACCAGTCCGCTGTCCGGGGACACGGCTCCGCGGGCTGCCGCCAGCAGGCCCTCGACCGCGCTGGCGGGGAGACGGCTGCCGGGGAGGTCGGCGGCGGGTTCGATGGGTTTGTCAAGGGGCGGGGGAACGGGGCGTCCTGGGGTCATAGTGCGACGCTACCCTTGCCTGCGGCGCCGTTTCCAGCCGGCTCCCGGGCGGTGCTTCCGGGTTCGGGGCCTGTGGCCACCGGCAGGTCCGGATGGTTGGACCACTCGGAGAACGAGCCCGGGTACAGCGCCGCCGTAAATCCCGCGGCGGCCAGCGCGGCCACCTGGTGCGCGGCAGTCACGCCGGAACCGCAGTACACGGCCACGGGTGTCTCTTCCCGGACGCCCAGCACCTCGAACCTGCTCCTCAACACGGCCGCCGGCAGGAATGCGCCGGTCCCGTCGACATTCTCCGACGTCGGCGCGCTGACGGCCCCGGGGATGTGACCGGCACGCGGGTCCACCGGCTCAACCTCGCCGCGGTACCGCTCCCCCGCCCGCGCATCGAGCAGGAGCCCGCTGTCCGCCCACGCGGCGGCAGCAGCGGCGTCGACCACAGGCATGGCTCCGTCGCCCAAGGTGACGATGCCTGGGACCGGCTGCACCGGGCCCGTTTCAATGGCCAGGCCGGCGGCACGCCAGGCGCCCAATCCGCCGTCGAGCAGGTATGCCTCGGGCAACCCGGCGTTCCGCAGCATCCACCACGCCCTGGCGGCGGCCATGTTTCCGGTGTCGTCGTACGCCACCACCACGTCGCCGTCGTTGATTCCCCAGCGGCGGGCGGCCGCCTGGAAGTCGGCGGGAGCGGGCAAGGGGTGCCTCCCCCGCCTGGGCTCTGCGTGGGCAGCGAGTTCCGTGGCCAGGTCCACGAACACGGCGCCGGGCAGATGGCCTGCGAGGTAGTGTTCCCTGCCGTGCGGATCCCCCAGCGCCCAGCGCACGTCCAGCAGTACGGTGCGCCGGCCTTCAGCGAGGAGCTCCGTCAGCCGGGCCACGTCCATCAGGGGATTCATCGTTCTCCTTGGGTGGTTGCCATTGTGCTTCCACTCTAGGCGGCGCGCTCCCGTCCGCGGGTAGGCTGGTGCGGTGGCAAACGGATACAACGGTTATGCAGGCGGGGGCAACGCAGGCGACGGCAGCAGGGCGGGTGCGGACGGGAGCGGCCGCGGGCGGCAGGACCGGGATTGGGCCGACCAGGCGATCCGCAGGATTACGGCGGAAAACAACCGCTCCGCCGACACCCATCTCTATTCCATTCCGCTGCCGGAGCACTGGGGCGTCCAGCTTTACCTGAAGGACGAGTCCACGCACCGGTCAGGGAGCCTGAAGCACCGGCTGGCACGTTCCCTCTTCCTCTTCGGCCTGGTCAACGGCTGGATCCGTCCCGGTACCACCATCGTCGAGGCCTCCAGCGGCAGCACCGCCGTCTCCGAGGCCTACTTCGCCCAACTGCTGGGGCTGCCGTTCGTCGCGGTCATGGCGCGCAGCACCAGCCCCGAAAAGATCGCCCTGATCGAACAGTTCGGCGGTTCCTGCCTCCTGGTGGACCACGCCTCCGATGTGTATTCGGCGGCGGAAGAGGTGGCCGCCACCTCCAACGGGCACTACATGGACCAGTTCACGTATGCCGAACGGGCCACTGACTGGCGTGGCAACAACAACATCGCCGAATCCATCTTCGGCCAGCTCAGCCAGGAAGAGCATCCGGTGCCGGACTGGATCGTGGTGGGAGCCGGAACCGGCGGCACCAGCGCCACCATCGGCCGCTACCTCCGGTACCACAGCCACCCCACGCAGCTGCTTGTGGTGGATCCCGAGAATTCAGCTTTCTACCCGGGCTGGCTTGGCGGGAGGACCGGCGCCACTGGCCCCGCCACGGGGCTGCCGTCCCGCATCGAAGGGATCGGGCGGCCGCGCATGGAACCGAGTTTCGTGCCGTCCGTGATCGACCGGATGGTCCAGGTCCCTGACGCAGCGTCGGTGGCTGCCATGCGGCACCTCCGTTCCCTCGCCGGGCTCCATGCCGGCCCGTCGACGGGAACCAACCTCTGGGGCGTCTGGCAGCTGATCGCGGAGATGCTGGCGGACGGCCGCCACGGCAGCGTCGTCTCGCTGATGTGCGACGGCGGCGAACGCTACGCGGGCAGCTACCACAACGCCCAGTGGCTGGCCTCCCAAGGCCTTGAACCCGCGCCGTGGGAAGCGGTCATCGCGGAGTTCTTCGAGACCGGCCGGTGGACGGGAGCCTAGATTTCCACGGACTCCCCTGCAGCCAGGTGGACATAGTCGGTCCCATACTTGGCACCGATCCGCTTGACGTGGGCCTCTACGATCTTCAGGCCGTTATCGTTGAGCAGTCCGTCATGGATCTGGAAGGCTTTCGGCGCGCGCACGCCCACCACGAAGTCCACCACCTCACCGGCCTTGCTCCAGGGCGCATGCAACGGGACCAGGAGGGTCTTCACACTGATGCCGTCGGGGATGATGAACGAGTCGCCCGGGTGGTACAGGTTTTCATCCAGCAGGTAGCCGATGTTCGCCACCACCGGAATCTGCGGGTGGATCAGTGCATGCTGGCCGCCGAAGCTCCGGATATCGAATCCTGCTGCCTGGAATGAGGAGCCCGGTTCCACGGCGTGGATGCGGTCCTGCGCGTCCCCGGCTTCGGAGCGCATCTGCGCCGCGACGCCTGCGGGGGCATACAGCGATAGATCCTTGTTGTTGCGAAGGGCACCTGCCACTGCGTCGACGTCGATATGGTCAGCATGTTCGTGGGTCACCAGCACCGATTCCACACCGGCCAGCGCCTCCCCGGTTTCGGAGAAGTTGCCGGGGTCGATCACCAGGACCCGGTTGTCCTTCTCGAGGCGGACACAGGCATGGGTGTATTTCGTCAGCTTCATAGCGCCAGCCTAGGGCGGCCCCCGGAAAGGTGTCCACGGAGCTCCGGCTGGTAATCTTGATAGTTGCCACCAACACCACGGAAGCGAGTTCATCCATGCCGCTCGGCGCCAAGGCTGATTCCACCCCGCCTGCCCCGCCTGCGGGTGTCGGCAAGGAACAGCGCGTCACCAAGCAGCGCCGTGCCGTCAGCGCTGCACTGGACGAACTGGACGACTTCGTCAGCACCCAGGAGCTGTACAGGATCCTGCAGAACCAGGGCGTCTCGGTATCCCTGGCAACCGCCTACCGAATCCTCCAGTCGCTCGCGGACGAGGGATTGGTGGACGTGCTGCGCAACGGCGAAGGCGAAGCCGTCTACCGGCGCTGCGCCGTCACGGAGCACCACCACCACCTGTTGTGCCGCAACTGCGGCAGGGCCGTGGAGGTGGAGGCGCCCGCCGTCGAAACCTGGGCTGCCCGCACCGCTGCCGAGCACGGTTTCACCGAGGTGGCGCACACCGTGGAAATCTTTGGCCTCTGCCCGGACTGCACCGCGCTCAAGGCCGCCGGCCGGCTCTAAGCCCGGAGGCTTTCCGGCCGAATCCTGTCAGCGCGGCTGCAGGACCCGCCCGTTGATGCCCCTGCGCTGCCGGACCGATCCGATGACGCGGCACACCACATAGATCAGGAACGACAACGTGGTCACGTAGGGGCTGATGGGAATCCGTCCGCCGAGGGCCAGCAGGATTCCGCCCACCGTCGCCGTCACAGCGAAGGCCACGCTCAGCGCCACCACGGCCACAGGGGAGGATGTCACCCGAAGCGCGGCTGCAGCAGGCGTAATCAGCAGGGCCAGCACCAGCAGGGCGCCCACCACCTGGATGGACAACGCCACACTGACGCCCAGCAGGACCATGAAGACAATGGCCAGGGTCCGCACCGGAACACCCCGTGCTTCGGCAAGCTCGGGATCCACGCTGGCGAAGTTCAGCGGCCGCCACATGGCAACGAGCGCGAGCATGACCACCACGGCGGTTCCTGCCAGCGCCTGGAGCTGGACCGTGTCGACGGACACGATCTGGCCGGTCAGCAGGCCGAACTTGTTGGCGGCGCGGCCCTCATAAAGGGACAGGAAGAGGATTCCCAGGCCGAGCCCGAAAGGCATGATGACGCCGATGATCGAGTTCTTGTCCCGCGCCCTGACGCCCATCAGCCCCAGCAGGAGTGCCGCGGCGACGGAGCCGACGAGGGAACCAAAGACAATATCGGCGCCGATGAGCAGGGCGAACGCCGCACCGGCGAATGACAGCTCGGAGATGCCGTGCACCGCGAAGGCGAGGTCCCGCTTCATGACGAAGGTTCCCACCAGGCCGCCCAGGAGGCCCAGGATGGCTCCGGCCCAGATGGAGTTCTGCACCAGGACCAGCAGCTCACCGTAGTTGTCGAAGTTGAAGATGGCTCCGAGGATGCTGTCAGCGTCCATCAGGCAACCTCCCCCGCCAGCTCATGCGTTTCGGCATGGTGGTGGGTGGTGGCGTCAGGGAGTCCAACCACCACCAACCGGCCATTTGCCCGGATGACCTCAACATGGCTTCCGTACAGGTCGGACAGCACTTCGGTGGTCATGACGTCTTCCGGTGTTCCCACCCTGAACCGGCCGCCAGCCAGGTACAGCACCCTGTCTACGTAGTCGATGATCGGATTGATTTCGTGGGTTACGAACACCACGGCGCTGTTGCGTTCGCGGCACTGGTTGTTGATCAGCGCGCTGACTGCCTGCTGGTGGTGCAGGTCGAGTGAGAGGAGCGGCTCGTCGCACAGGAGCACCTGGGGGTCCGAGGCAAGGGCCTGGGCCACCCGCAGCCGTTGCTGCTCGCCGCCCGACAGCTGGCCCACAGGCACCTTCGCGTAGTCGGCTGCGCCCACCAGGTCCAGGAGTCCGTCGATCCGGCGGCTGGTCTTCGCCGACGGGAGCCGCAGCCCCCAGCGGTGGCCGTCCACGCCCAGTCCCACCAGGTCGCGGGCGCGCATGGGGGTGTCGGGAGCAAAGGATTTTTGTTGCGGGACGTAGCCAATCAGCCTGCTGCCACGCTCCACGGGCTTGCCGCCGATATCGACGTTGCCGCGGTGGAGGTTTTGGAGGCCGAGCAGGACTTTCAGGAAACTCGTTTTACCGCTTCCGTTGGGTCCGAGGACCGCAAAGAACTCGCCGGGGTTGATGTCCAGGTCGAGGTCCTCCCAGAGCGTCCGCTCGCCGAACTTCAGGGACGCTCCGGTAAGGCTGACGACTGGTTCCACCTATTTGCTCTCCAGGATCGTGCTGATGTTGTCCACATTGTCCGTCATCCACTGCAGGTACGTCTTGCCTTCGGGGAGGGTTTCGTTAAAGTCCACCACCGGGACGCCTGCGGCCTCCGCCGCCTTCTTCAGGGCCTCGGTCTGGGGCCCTTCGGTCTGTTCGTTGTAGGCGAGCATCCGAACGGACTTGCCGGACATCAGGTCTGTGGCCGCCCTGAGGACGGCGGGCGGCACGTCCGTGCCTTCCTCGATCGCTGCGGTGTAGTCCGCGGGGGTCGCGTTGACCAGGCCTGCGTCTTCCAGGAGATAGAGCGGCACGGGTTCCGTGACAGCCACCCGGGCTCCGCCGCCTGACGCCTTCAGCGTGTCCAGCTTTCCGTGCAATTCCTCCAGCGACGACTTGAAGGAGGCAGCGTTGGCCTTGAACTCCTGCGCGGATTCCGGCGCCCGGGCCGACAGTTTGGCTTCCAGCTCGTCGGCGAGATGTTCCATGGCATGGAGGCTGTACCAGACGTGTTCGTTGAAATCGCCATGGTCATGCCCGTGGTCTCCTGCCGAGGCATCGGCACTGGCGGAGGGCTCAGCCTCCTCGCCGGAATGCTCCAGGCCGGAGAGTTCTACGGCGTCAAGCACGTTTCCGGCGTCGAGCTTGCTGCCGTCCACCAGGGTATTCATGAAGTCGTCGTACCCGCCGCCGTTGGTGATCACCAGGTCGGCCTTGGACACCGCCAGCCGGTCCTGGGCGGTTGCCTCGTAGGAGTGCGGGTCCTGGCTGGTCTTGGTGATGATCGAAGTTACGCTGACCTTGTCGCCACCCACTGACGACGCGATGTCGCCGTAGACGTTGGTGGAGGCAACCACATTGATTCCAGTGCCACCGGACTGCGCCCCCGGCGAAGCGTTGTCCGGCTGGGCGCTGCATCCGGAGAGCAGCAAGCCAAGGCCGGCAAGGGCGGCCAGGGACGGACGGACGGCGGAGCGGTGCACGGAAAACCTCGGTTCACTGGGGAGGGGAACAACAGGTGCCCAGCTTATACCTAAATAGGAATCATTCCTATTTAGGTATGGGTAAGCCCGGCCCTCTGGACCCCCCAGGGACCGGGCTCACCGGCACTGCAGCGCCTATCCCCCGTTGGGTTGCCCCAGCCGGCGGATGCCGGTGGCCTGGGTGGCATCCCGGATCTCACCAACCAGCTGTTCAATCACGTCCTCAAGGAACAGGATGCCCTGGGTGTTGCCGTCCTTACCGATGACGCGGGCAAGGTGCGAGCCTGTCCGCTGCATGACGGACATGGCCTTTTCGATTTCATCGCCGAGGGCCAGGTTGGCCAGGGAACGGACCCGGCTTTCTGCGATCGGCAGCTCGTAGGCCGCCGCAGGGATGGACAGCACATCCTTGACGTGCAGGTAGCCGTACAAAAGATCGTCCTCGTCCAGCATGGGGAACCGTGAAAAGCCCGTGCGGCTGACGGCCTTCTCAAACTCCACCGGGGTGGTGGCAGCCTTGAGCATGACCAGGCTGTCCAGCGGCACCATGATGTCCCCCGCCGTGTATTCGGAGAACTCCAGGGCTCCGGTGATCAGGCCGGCGTCGTCGTCCACCAGTCCGTGCCGGGTGGATTCCTGCACGATGGACTGGACCTCCTCGAGCGTGAAGGACGAGTTGACCTCATCCTTGGGCTCGATCCGCAACAGCTTGAGGATGTGGTTCGCCGACCAGTTCAGCACCGAGATGACGGGGTGAACCAGCCGTGCCACGAAGACCAGCGGCGGGGCAAGGAACATTGCCGCCTTGTCAGCGACCGAGACCGAAATGTTCTTGGGCACCATCTCGCCAAAGGTGACGTGCAGGAAGGTCACGAACATCAGGGCAACAGCGAACGCGGCGATATCGGCCACCTCCACGGGCAGGCCCACCAGCTCCAGCGGCGCGGCGAGGAGGTGGTGGATCGCGGGCTCGGCCACCAGCAGGATCAGCAGCGAGCACACCGTGATGCCAAGCTGGGCGCAGGCCAGCATCAGCGACACGTTCTCCATCGCCTTCAGGGTGGTTTGGGCCCGCTTTGACCCGGACTCCGCCAATGGTTCAATCTGGCTGCGCCGGGCGGACATGATGGCGAACTCGGCCGCCACGAAGAACGCGTTGCCGAGCAGCAGGAACGCCAGCCAGACGATGCCGGCCCAGTCGCTCATGATGCGCTCCCGTCGTTGTTGCTGTCCGGTTCAGGGGCAGCCGGCCGGAAGCAGATACGGTCGATGCGGCGCCCGTCCATCCGGGTGACGCTCAGCGTTCCGCCATCGACGGCCACCGTGTCCCCCACCGCTGCGATCCGGCCGAGTTTGCTCATCACGTAACCACCCACGGTTTCGTAGGCCGATTCGTCCGGGACCGTCAGGCCCGGGATCTGCTCGGACAACTCGTCCGGGCGCAGGAGTCCCGGGAAATACCAGTCCCCGGAAGCGCTCTGCAGCAGCCCCGGCCGCACCTTGTCGTGCTCGTCGGCTACCTCGCCCACAATTTCCTCGACCAGGTCCTCAAGCGTGGCAATGCCTGCGGTGCCACCGTATTCGTCGAGGACCACAGCCAGCTGGAGGTTGCCCTCGCGGAGTTCCGCCAGCAGGGCGTCAAGGTGGATGGTTTCGGGAACCCGGAGGACTTCGGTCATGATGGCGCCGGCCTCAAGCTTGTGCCGCCTGTCCCAAGGCACGGCCACGGCCTTCTTGACATGAACCAGGCCCTTGATGTCGTCCGCGGAATCGCCAATCACGGGGAACCGTGAATAACCAGTGCGGCGCGCCGCGTCAACGATGTCGGAGACCGGCTGGTCGGCATCGACCATCTCCACCCGGATGCGCGGCGTCATGACGTCGGCCGCGGTCCTGGAGGAGAAGTTCAAGGTGCGGGACACGAAGTTGGCCGTACCGGCGTCGAGCGTTCCCATCGCCGCCGAGCGGCGCACCAGTGACGCCAGCTCGGACGGGGTGCGGGCGCCGGAAATCTCTTCCTTGGCTTCCAGCCCGAAGATGTGGAGCACCCGGTTGGAAAAGCCGTTGAGGACCACGATGGCCGGCCTGAAGACCGCGGTGAAGATCAGTTGCGGCCGGGCCAGGGCCTTGCCGACGGGGAAGGACAACGCGATGGCCATGTTCTTGGGAACGAGTTCGCCCAGGAGCATCGACAGCAGCGTGGCCAGCACCATGGCGAGGACCAGCGAAATTGAGGCCGCAGCAACCTGGGGCAGGCCAAGGGCAGTGAGCGGGCCCTCCAGGAGGCGGCCCACCGACGGTTCCATGACGTAGCCGGTGAGCAGCGTGGTGAGGGTAATGCCCAGCTGGCAGCTTGAGAGCTGGGTCGACAACGATTTGAGGCAGGCCAGCAGTGGCACGGCACCGGTGTCACCGGCGTCGACGGCGCGCTGGACCGTCGGCTGGTCAAGGGCGATCAGGGAGAATTCGACGGCGACGAAGAAGCCCGTGCCGGCGATCAGCAGCAGTCCTGCCGCCAGGAGTAGCCATTCCATTCAGCACCCCGCCGGCCCGGACAGGGGTCCGGGAATCACGGGGCTGGAATATCGGTCCGGCGGAGGGTGGTCGGCGGATGCCCTGTCCCCGGGGAATTCGACCGGGGAGGCCGACAGCAGATGATGGGCGCGTGTTCGGGGTTTGCCGGCTCTGCGGGTGGGCTGTGCGGCGCTGTGGTTCATGCTCCGCTGACAGCCCCCAGGCCGGCACCTAGATTTACTGTCCATAAGGATTTCAGTCTACAGGAGCACCTGTCCCCGGCCCGTTCCCCCGGCACCGGCAGCGGACTCCGGATCCCCATACCCGGGGACACCATCCGGGGTCTCTTCCAGCCGCCATAATCAACGGCCAGAACGTCACTTCATGATTTGGGTCACCCTTATTGGCAGATACCACATCGGGGTTACTAGACTTGCAAAGGTCTGGGTTCAGAGGACTCAGGGAAACCGGTCCGTCAGAGTGCTGTAGCACCGTATGGCCGGCAGAGAAATCAAACTCATGGAAGAGGCGTATTTCAAGTGCCAGAGCAGCCAAGCCACCGTCTACCAGAGGAATTTGGCGGGAACGAGTGGCTCGTTGATGAACTGTACGAGCAGTATCAGCAGGACAAGAACGCTGTGGATGCCAAGTGGTGGCCGCTGTTTGAATCGTTCGACTCAGGCAGCAGTTCTTCTTCCAACGGACACTCGGCGAATGCCGCAGCGAACCCTCCCACAACCAAGATGCCTATTGTGAACGCGGCACCTGCAGCACCGGCACCGTCGCCGGCCGCCGCACCGCCTGCGCCCGCAGCAGCACCGGCCGCAGCACCCGCGGCCGCGGCACCTGCGAAAAAGGCTCCCGCCACGGAAGCTCGCGACGGCGGCCGGAAGCCCGCCGCCGGAGCCCAGCCCATCCCGGCCCAGCTGCCCAAGAACGTCAAGGCACCCACCGCTCCGGAAGAGGACGTCGTCTCCGTCCTCCGCGGACCGGCCAAGGCCATCGCCACCAACATGGTCACCAGCCTTGAGGTTCCCACCGCCACCAGCGTGCGCGCCATCCCGGCGAAGCTGCTGATTGATAACCGCGTGGTCATCAACTCGAACCTCGCCCGGGCCCGCGGCGGCAAAGTCTCCTTCACGCACCTCATCGGCTACGCCGTGATCCGCGCCCTGTCCCAGTTCCCGTCCATGAACGTGTACTACGACGAGGTGGACGGCAAGCCCGTCGCAGTCCAGCCGGCGCACGTCAACTTCGGCATCGCCATCGACATGCCCAAACCTGACGGCACCCGCCTGCTGATGGTCCCGAACATCAAGAAGGCCGAAACCCTCAACTTCGCCGAGTTCTGGCACACGTACGAGGACCTGATCAAGCGCGCCCGCAACGGCAAGCTCACGGCCGACGACCACCAGGGCACCACCGTGTCCCTGACGAACCCCGGCGGCATCGGCACCGTGCACTCGGTTCCGCGACTCTCCAAGGGCCAGGCCGCCATCATCGGCGTCGGCGCCCTCGACTACCCCGCCGAGTTCCAGGGTGCCAGCGAAAAGATCATCGCCCAGAACGCCATCAGCAAGGTCCTCACCCTGACCTCGACGTACGACCACCGCGTCATCCAGGGCGCCGGCAGCGGCGAGTTCCTCAAGCTGGTCCACCAGCTGCTGCTGGGTGCGCAGAACTTCTACGACGAGATCTTCGAAGCACTGCGCATCCCCTACGAGCCCGTACGGTGGAGCCCCGACCTCCAGGTCGACCCGGCCGACGAGATCAACAAGGTTGCCCGGATCCAGCAGCTGATCCACTCCTTCCGCGTGCGCGGCCACCTGATGGCGGACACCGATCCGCTGGAGTACGTACAGCGCAAGCACCCCGACCTTGACGTCCTGACCTATGGCCTGACCCTCTGGGACCTGGACCGCGAGTGGCCCACGGGCGGTTTCGGCGGAAAGCCGATGCTGAAGTTCCGCGACATCCTGGGTGTCCTCCGCGACGCCTACTGCCGCACCACCGGCATCGAGTACATGCACATCCAGGAGCCGGAAGAACGCAAGTGGTTCCAGGACCAGCTCGAGCACCCTTACTCGAAGCCCAGCCGTGAAGAGCAGCTCCGGATCGTCTCCCGGCTCAACGCCGCGGAAGCATTCGAAACCTTCCTGCAGACCAAGTTCGTCGGGCAGAAGCGCTTCTCCCTCGAAGGCGGCGAATCACTGATTCCGCTGCTCGACGCCGTCATCTCGGAAGCGGCCGACGACGGCCTCGACGAGGTTGCCATCGGCATGGCCCACCGCGGCCGCCTCAACGTCCTGACCAACATCGCCGGCAAGACCTACGCCCAGGTGTTCCGCGAATTTGAAGGTACTCAGGATCCCCGCTCCGTCCAGGGCTCGGGCGACGTCAAGTACCACCTCGGCACAGAAGGTACCTTCACGTCGGAGAACGGCAACGAGACCAAGGTCTACCTGGCCGCAAACCCGTCCCACCTCGAAGCCGTGGACTCCGTCCTCGAAGGCATCGTGCGCGCCAAGCAGGACCGCCTGGACCAGGGCGAGGCCTTCCCCGTCCTGCCCATCATGGTCCACGGCGACGCCGCGTTCGCCGGCCAGGGCGTTGTTGCCGAGACGCTGAACCTGTCGCAGCTCCGCGGGTACCGCACCGGCGGCACCATCCACGTGGTGGTCAACAACCAGGTCGGGTTCACCACCGCGCCGTCGTCATCGCGTTCGTCCACCTACTCCACGGACGTCGCCAAGATGATCCAGGCACCGGTGTTCCACGTCAATGGCGACGACCCCGAGGCAGTGGTCCGCATCGGCCAGCTTGCCTACGAGTTCCGCCAGCGCTTCCACAAGGACGTTGTCATCGACATGGTGTGCTACCGCCGCCGCGGGCACAACGAAGGCGACGACCCTTCGATGACCCAGCCGATGATGTACAACCTGATCGAAGCCAAGCGTTCGGTCCGCAAGCTGTACACCGAGGCCCTCATCGGCCGCGGCGACATCACCGAGGAAGAAGCAGAGCAGCTGCTCCGCGACTACCAGGAACGGCTGGAGCGCGTCTTCGCCGAGACGCACGCAGCGCAGACGTCCCCGATCCCGATCGTCACCGCCGACTCCGCGGCCGTCTCGGACATCGAGCGGCCCATCGCCCAGCAGTCCGATTTCGGTACGAACGCCCCGGCCAGCACCGCGATCTCTGCCGACACCCTGGCCCGCATCGGCAAGGCGCACGTCGAGATCCCTGAAGGCTTCACGGTGCACGCCAAGCTGAAGCAGCTGCTGGAGAAGCGCGAGCAGATGTCCCGCGAAGGCGGCATCGACTGGGGCTTCGGCGAAATCGCCGCGTTCGGCTCCCTGATCATGGAAGGCGTCCCCGTCCGGCTCGCCGGCCAGGACTCCCGCCGCGGTACCTTCGTGCAGCGCCACGCCGTGTTCCACGACCGCGCCAACGGCAACGAATGGCTGCCGCTGGGCAACCTGTCAGATGACCAGGCCAAGCTGTGGATCTATGACTCGCTGCTCTCCGAATACGCGGCCATGGGCTTCGAATACGGCTACTCGGTGGAGCGTCCGGATGCACTGGTCCTTTGGGAAGCGCAGTTCGGCGACTTCGTCAACGGCGCGCAGACCATCATCGACGAGTTCATCTCATCCGCTGAGCAGAAGTGGGGCCAGCGCTCCTCGCTGGTCCTGATGCTGCCGCACGGCTACGAGGGCCAGGGGCCGGACCACTCGTCCGCCCGCATCGAGCGCTTCCTCCAGATGTGCGCCGAAGAGAACATGATCGTGGCCAACCCCACCACCGCGGCATCGCACTTCCACCTGCTGCGCCGCCAGGCGTACAGCCGGCCGCGGAAGCCGCTGATCATCTTCACTCCCAAGCAGCTCCTGCGCCTGAAGGCCGCCGCGTCCTCCGTCGAGGACTTCACCACCGGTACCTTCCGCCCGGTGATCGCCGAGCACGAGCACCTGGATGCGAACGCCGTCGAACGGGTCCTCCTGGTCTCTGGCCGCCTGTACTACGATCTTCTGTCAACCCGCCAGAAGACCGGCGACAAGACCACCGCCATTGTCCGCGTTGAGCAGCTGTACCCGCTGCCGAGCGCTGACATTGCGGCCGAGCTTGCCAAGTACCCGAACGCCGAGGTTATCTGGGCCCAGGACGAGCCCGCCAACCAGGGACCGTGGCCTTTCATTGGCCTGAACCTGCCGGACGCACTTGACCGCAGGGTCCGCCTGGTGTCCCGGCCCGCATCGGCCTCGACGGCGGCCGGTTCCATGAAGCGGCACGCTGCTGAGCAGGATCTGCTCCTGAAGCAGGCATTTGCACGGAAGTAGGCAGCGCGCTGCCCGGCCGGAGTCGAAATACCAGACTCCGGCCGGGCAGTTCTGTTTAATGGATGGACAGCGCCCTTTGTGTGCCGGTTGCAGCTCCAGGCGGCAACCGGCGCACACCGGCCGGTCAGTACGAACGTAAAGAGGATCGTGTGGAAGACAGGAAGCTGCGCATTGCAGCTGTAGGAGACGAACTGCTGGCCGGACTGGGAGACCCCCGCGCGCTGGGTTGGCTGGGGCGTGTCCTTGCCCGGACACCACAGGACGGCATGCTGCTGGAAAGCTATGCCCTGCCCTGCCCCCAGGAAGGCACCGAGGGGCTGGCCGCCCGTTGGCTGGGCGAGGCCGGACGGCGCTTCAGCGACCAGGCGGAGAACCGGCTGGTCATCGGGCTGTCGGGCCGCGACGTTGAGTTCGGCCTGTCCACGGCACGAAGCCGCCTCAACCTCGCCAACATCCTCGACTCCGCATCGCAGAACCGGATCGAGGTTTTCGTCGTGGGCCCGCCGCCCACCCTGGACCCGGCCCAGAACCGCCGCCTCGACGAGCTGAACACTGCCTTCGCAGATGTCACCACCCGCCGGAAGCACCTCTACGTGGACACCTTCTCCCCCTTGCTCAACCATGAGCAATGGCGCCAGGACCTCGCCGCCAACGGAGGAACTCCCGGGCAGGCCGGCTATGGCCTCATGGCCTGGCTGGTCCTGCACCGCGGCTGGTTCCAGTGGCTGCGCATCAACGCCCCGGAGTAGCCCGGTTTCGCGATATATCTTGACCCGCCTGCGCCTCCGGCGTACGGTGGATGCAACCGCGATATATCGTCTTTGGAGGGGCAATGCCTGAGCAGAGCTGGACAGTCACCAGTCCGCAAACCATCGATATCGACGCCGTGACGTCGCTGAAGCTCGGCATGGTCAGCGGCAGGTTCGATGTTGTGACCCATGGAGAGCCGGTAACCCGCATCGAGATCTCCCAGGTCGAGGGAGATCCCGTCGCTGTCTCGGTGGTGGACGGCAGGCTTGAGATTCGCCACCAGCTGCACGGCCCCCAAGGCTGGTTCAAGAACCTGATGGGCACCGTCAGCCATCACAGCGACAATTCCGCGATCATCAGCATCGCAGTCCCGGAGAATGTCGAAGTTGAGGCAGGCACTGTCAGCGGCGACGGGCTGGTGTCCGGGATCTCCGGACACACCAGGCTGAACACCGTCTCGGGATCAGTCATGGCGGACGGCACAGCCGGCGAGTTGCACGTCAATACCGTCAGCGGGGATGTAACCGCCCGGAGCCACTCCGGCGTGTTGACCGCCAAGAGTGTTTCCGGCGAGGTCACCGTTTCCGGCACCCTCAGCCACGTCCGGGCCAATACGGTCAGTGGGGACCTCAGCTTCGACCTGCACGGCTTTACGGAGGACTTCGGTTCCAACTCGGTGTCCGGGGACCTGACAATCCGGCTGCCGCACGACGTCGGCGTGGACATCGTGGCCAAATCGGCCAGCGGCGCGGTAGTCATCAACGACCACCGCTATGCCCAGGTGGGCGGGAAGGTGGAAACCATCGCCGGGCCGGACCGCCAACTGATGCTGGTCCGGACAAATTCGATCTCCGGCACCACGTCGATCTTCCACGGGGCGGAGCGCGGTAACGCGGAAGCAGGGCTCTGATGCCCCCGGTATTCGCGCATGGCGCCCTCCGCCTGTATCTCCTTGCGCTCCTGGAGTCGGGGCCGAAACACGGCTACGAGCTCATCAAGGCCCTAAAGGACAGGTTTGGCGGCACCTACTCCCCCAGCGCGGGCACCATCTACCCTCGCCTCGGCAAGCTTGAGGAGGAAGGGCTGGTATCCACTGAAACCGCCGGCAGGAGGACCAATTACCGCATCACCGAGTCCGGCCTGGCGGAGCTGAACAGCCGCCGCGACGAACTGGCCGGGGTGGAGAACGAGATCTCGGCCTCCGTACGCCGGCTGGCGGACAGCCTTCGGGAAGACATCCGAAGCAACATGCGCGGCCTCCGCGCGGACCTCGCAGCCACGGCAGAGGCAGCCCGCGCCACCGCAACCGCTGCTGAGTTCAGGGGCAGGAGCGGACGGACGCCGGCCGAGGGAAACCGGGCACTGAAGGCAGCGGAAATGATGCTGCAGGCATTCCGCGACGACCTCCGGCGGGAGCTGCGGCTGAAGGCGGGCAAGGAGCCGCTGAGCCCGGTGGCATTGGAGACGGTCCGCACTGTCCTGGAACAAGCCAGGATCGCCGTCCTGAACTCCCTGGCGCGCTAGCAGCTGCCACAGCCGCCGGGTCCAGCTGCAGGTCATGCGGCGGTGCCGGTTCGCGGCGGGTCTGATCATGTGGGAGACTGGAGGGCAGCTCTTTTGAGTACCGAAAGTAAGGAGGCCAGCTATGAGCAAGCGTGCACGCAAGCGTCGTGACCGTAAGCGTGGCGGCGCGAACCACGGGAAGCGCCCCAACACCTAGGCAACAGCCAGGTACCACGGTTCAAGTGAAAGACCCCGGACGCCAATCGGCTTCCGGGGTCTTTCACTGTTTAAAACCTGTTACTGCTCCCGCACCCAACGTATCCCGTTGGGTGCGGGCTGCCGTCGCGGCGCGTGCTCAGCGCACCGCTGCGTCCTGGTCTAGGCGTCCACGGGCCTGATGGCGTGGATGCGGTCCAGGATGGCGTTCTTGAGGTTGTCCGGGGCCGCTTCGGTGCAGGAGCGCTTCACCATGTTCCGGATGACGCACTCGAGGTCATACTGCTCCGTGCATTCCGGGCACTCGTCGAGGTGGTTCTTGATCTCCGTGATGTCCTCACGGGTCAGCGCACCATCGAGGTACTCATAGATGCGTTGCATCCGGGCGTCGTCGCAATCGCCCAATCCCTGGCAGTCGCTCATTTCCGGCTCTCCTGTTGTTTGGTGTTGGCCGCGGCCTGCGATTCCACGCCCGTCTTGAATCCGCGCTCTGCGGCGTACTCCGCGAGCATGTCCCGCAACATCTTCCGGCCGCGGTGCAGCCGGGACATCACCGTTCCGATGGGGGTGTTCATGATGTCGGAAATTTCCTTGTACGCGAACCCCTCCACATCCGCGAAGTACACGGCAAGCCGGAACTCCTCGGGAATGGCCTGAAGGGCGCGTTTGACGTCAGAGTCCGGAAGGTGGTCCAACGCCTCTGCCTCGGCGGAACGGAGTCCGCTTGAGGTATGCGATTCGGCCCGCGCCAATTGCCAGTCCTCGATGGTGTCCGAGTTGGACTGAAGGGGTTCGCGCTGCCGCTTGCGGTACAGATTGATGTAGGTGTTCGTCAGAATCCGGTACAGCCAGGCTTTCAGGTTTGTTCCCGGCTTGTACTGGTGGAAGGCCGAAAACGCTTTGGTGTAAGCCTCCTGCACCAGGTCCTCGGCGTCGGACGGGTTCCGGGCCATCCGCATTGCGGCAGAGTAGAGCTGATCGACGTACTGCATGGCGTCACGCTCAAACCGGAGCCTGCGTTCCTCCACCGATTCGGTGGAAACGTCCAGGCCGTTGCCGCCCGAATCGCCGGTGGGTACGTCCCGGGTTTCCCCGCCGTCTGACGGCACTGCAACGTTTCCGCCCTTAGCTTCAGCGCCGGACGCTTCATACATGGCCGAAACGGCCGGATCCAAGGTACTCATTGCCTTCAAGTCTACTGTCAGGCTCCTCGGCCCGGCGCTGCCATACTCCGGCAACGCGTCCGATACCAGGTCCAGTGCCACCGGCCCTGGAGCACCAACTCCGTCCAACACCCTCGCCAAGGCCCAACTCCGCTCTCTGTCCGGTGTCCCGTTCTGCTGCTTGCTTTCGGGTCCAGCCCCCTGCGCGGACCCAAGAGCCATAACCGCCGGCCTTGGGCAAATATTCCCTAAAAGTGCAAGACTAGAACGGACTTATGCCGCTGCCGATGCGGTTCGTCCAGCCAGGAGGAAATCCATGTCCTTTGTCCGCACGCTCGCCCGCCCCATGCTGGCTTCCAGCTTCGTCATTGCAGGATTGGACAAGCTCAAGAACGCCGACGACACTGCCCAGCAGTTGTCACCCCTGCTCCGCAAGGCGGCGGCGTCCCTGCCCTTCCAAACGGACGAGAAGACGCTCGCCCGGGTCATCGGAGGAACCCAGGTAGGCGCGGGAGTGCTCTTCGGACTGGGCAAGTTCTCCCGGCTTTCCGCCACCGTCCTGACGGTGGTCTCGCTGCTTAACACGTTCGTTGAATGGCGCAGCGCGGACATCAGCAGCAAGGAAGGCCGCGAAGCGCGCCGGGGCCAGCTGCTCAAGAACCTGTCGCTCAGCGGCGGCGCACTGCTGGCTTCCGTTGACACCGCAGGCAGGCCCGGACTGGCGTGGCGCGCGGAACACCTGGCTGCCGACGCCCGCAAGGGTGCCGCCCACCTCGCCGCGGATGCGCGCAAGACCACGAACAAGAAGCTGACCAAGGCCGACAAGGCCGTGCGCCGCGCCGTGGAGCAGGCTACGGGGGCCTAAAGGACATGATCGCTGCAGCCGCTGCCCGGAATGACTCCGGAACGACTGTCCCCCACTGGCCGGCACCCTACGCAGACCGTCCCGTAGACGCCACCGTCACGGTGCCCGGCTCAAAGTCCCTGACCAACAGGTACCTGGTCCTGGCAGCCCTGGCTGACGGGCCATCGCGGTTGCGGGCGCCCCTGCATTCCAGGGACTCCGTCCTGATGATCGAGGCGCTGCGCCAGTTGGGCGCCACGATCACCGAGGTTCCCGGCGACGGCGCGTTCGGCCCCGACCTTGAGGTGGTTCCGATGCGGCACCGGGAACCTGAGGGGCAGGGGAACGCAGCGGGCACCGCGGTGCGCATCGACTGCGGCCTTGCCGGCACCGTCATGCGCTTCGTTCCACCACTCGCGGCGCTGCGCAGCGGTGCCAGCACGTTCGACGGCGACCCGCACGCGCGGAAGCGCCCCATGGGGACTATCATCGAGGCCCTTAAAGCCCTCGGCGTGAATGTCTCGGCCGAAGATGGCAGCACCCCCGCGTCGCTGCCGTTTGTCGTCGAAGGAACCGGAGCAGTCCGCGGCGGGCACCTGGTTATCGACGCCAGTGCGTCCTCGCAGTTCGTCTCCGCGCTCCTGCTGGTCGGTGCACGGTTCACCGAAGGCCTGCACCTGGAGCACGTGGGCAAGCCTGTGCCCAGCCTCGACCACATCAACATGACGGTGGCTGTACTCCGCGGCGCCGGTGTGCAGGTGGACGATTCCGTTCCCAACCACTGGGTTGTTGCTCCGGGGCCCATCCGTGCCTTTGACCAGCAGATCGAGCAGGACCTTTCCAATGCAGGTCCGTTCCTGGCCGCCGCCCTCGCATCCGCTGGAACCGTCAGGATCCCGGGCTGGCCGGAGCAGACGCAGCAGGTAGGCGACCTGTGGCGCAGCATCCTGGCCCGCATGGGCGCAGAAGTGACACTGCTGGACGGGGTGTTGACGGTCCGGGGCGGGTCCGAAATCAAGGGGGCGGATTTCGCCGACACCAGCGAACTGGCACCCACAGTGGCCGCGCTCTGTGCCCTGGCCACCGGCCCCTCCCGCCTGAGCGGCATCGCCCATCTCCGGGGGCATGAAACGGACAGGCTCGCCGCACTGGTCACCGAGATCAACCGCCTGGGCGGCGACGCGGAGGAAACCAGTGACGGCCTGGTCATCCGCCCGGCGAAGCTGCATGCCGGCGTCGTCCACAGCTATGCCGACCACCGTATGGCCACCGCCGGGGCAATCCTCGGCCTCGCGGTCGAGGGTGTCCAGGTGGAGGACATCGCGACGACGGCCAAAACCATGCCGGACTTCCCGCGGCTGTGGACGGGCATGCTCGAACAACGGGGAACGGCCTCACTGGGCTCCGAAGCTGGAGCGGGAGGTTCCGCCGGTGCCGCGGAGGACTGACTCCTGGGACGAATCCGACGTCCGGATCCGGCCCAACAAGAAGGGCACCCGGCCGCGCACGAAGGACCGCCCCAGCCACGACGACGCCGTAACAGGCCGCATCATTACGGTCGACCGCGGACGCTACACCGCCGTCGTTGACGAAGACTCCGGCGATGAGCGGACAGTCGTTGCCGCGCGGGCGCGGGAGCTGCGCCGGAACCCGGTGGTAGCCGGCGATTTCGTCTCCCTCGTCGGTGACGTGTCCGGGGACCCCAACACCCTGGCGCGGCTCGTCAAAATCCAGGACCGCACCACCCTCCTGCGCCGCAGTGCAGACGACACTGACCCCATTGAACGTGCCGTCGTGGCCAACGCCGACCAGCTGGTGGTGGTGGTGGCAGCAGCAAACCCCGAACCCCGCACAGGATTCATCGACCGCGCCCTCGTGGCAGCGTACGACGCCGGCATTGAGCCGATCCTGCTGGTCACCAAGGCGGACGTGAAGGATCCCGGCGAGTTCCTGGCCAACTACACGCACCTTGATTTCCCGGTCATCATCAGCCGGACCGCCGACCTGGAGGCGTCAGGCATCGACGCCCGCTCCGATGACGGGTTGTCGGCCCGGCTGGACAGTGACGCCGTTGCCGGGCTCAGGGCACACCTGGGCGGCAAGGTCACCGTAATGCTGGGGCACTCCGGCGTCGGTAAATCAACCATGGTGAACGCCCTGACCGGCGCTGAACGGGCCACCGGCGGCGTGAACGCGGTAACGGGACGGGGACGGCACACGTCGTCGTCGGCCCTTGCCCTGCGCCTGGCCGACGCCCCTCCCGGCAGCTGGATCATCGACACCCCAGGCATCCGGTCATTTGGCCTTGCCCATGTGGATCCGGACCGGATCCTGAGGTCGTTCCCGGATCTTTCGCCGGGCACTGATGATTGCGAACGCGGCTGCAAGCACACCGCCACTGCCGTCAACTGCGGGCTCGACGCCTGGGTGACCGGCGGACACGCAGGACCCACCGGCGAAGCACGCCTGGCTTCGCTCCGCCGGCTCCTGGGCGCGGATCCCAGGATGGAAGCCCAGGAGGCCAAGGAGCTCGGCACCATCAGCTGACAGCGCCAACCGGCACGGCCGACCTCCCGGCAGAACCGGCGCCAGACGGTAGTTTGGAACCATGATCCAACCCGCTTCGACCTATAACGACGACCTGCGGCTGGCCCATGTCCTGGCCGATTCCGTGGATGACCAGACCATGAGCCGCTTCAAGGCGCAGGACCTCCACGTGGAGACCAAGCCAGACCTGACGCCTGTCACCGATGCGGACAAGGCCGCCGAGGAAGCCATCCGCGGCCAGCTCTCACGCTCCCGGCCACGCGACGCCGTGCTGGGTGAAGAGTTCGGCAGCACCGGCCACGGCTCCCGGCGGTGGATCATCGATCCCATCGACGGCACCAAGAACTTCGTCCGCGGTGTTCCCGTCTGGGCCACGCTCATCGCCCTGGTTGATGAGGGCGAGCCGGTAGTGGGCGTCGTCAGCGCACCCGCCCTGGGAAAGCGGTGGTGGGCCGCCAAAGGCATGGGGGCCTACATGGGCCGTTCCCTTGCGTCGGCCACCCGGCTCCGGGTCTCGGACGTTTCTACCCTGTCCGACGCTTCGCTGTCCTATTCCAGCCTGGGTGGCTGGAAGGAACGCGGCAACCTTGACGACTTCCTGGGCCTGACTGAGGACGTCTGGCGCACGCGCGCCTACGGCGATTTCTGGTCCTACTGCATGGTGGCCGAAGGGTCCGTGGACATCGCCTGCGAGCCCGAACTGAACCTCTATGACATGGCCGCCCTCGTGCCCATCGTGGTGGAGGCCGGCGGCCGTTTCACCTCCCTCGAAGGCGAGGACGGCCCATTCGGCGGGAACGCCCTGGCCACCAATTCCATCCTGCACACCGAAGTGCTGCACCGGCTGAACCCCGGCCTGGACGACCTGCTGTAGGCCGGCCTCCTCCCGAACAATCGACCGCGGGCGCCTCCGAAAGGTGGCGCCCGCCGTCGTAATCTTCGAAGAAAGTCCCGTTTCCGGGCCGCACGTAACAAAACCCTTAACAATCCTCCCGGCTTCAGACGGGGCCGCCGGATGTTCTAAGGTTTTATCCAGGTCACGAGTGCCAGCGCTAAACCCCGGTTTGCTGGCCGGCAACCCTCCATTCGCGGTGGGGTGCCCCGGGTGACGACCAGGCCGGTCCGGAGCGGATGCGGCAAGCGCGGATTCCAGCACTGCCGGAGTCCTGTCCTGAAGTGAGGTCTCCATGACTACTGCCGTCGACTCCCCCATTACCGCCATCGCGGCCGAAAACGTCCCTGACGAACGCCTGGCCGCCGCCGGACGTCCGCTTTCAGCGGTTACCGGCGCTGAAATCCTGGCCCCGTTGATCTCAGGTGGCCACGTCCGCTACGCCAACCTCGACTACGGGGCGTCCGCCCCGGCCCTGACCGTGGTGTCGGCCTACCTCAACGAGATCCTGCCGTTCTACGCCAGCGTCCACCGCGGCGCCGGCTACGCTTCGCAGATCAGCACGTCCGTTTACGAGAACGCGCGCAACATCGTCCGCGAGTTCGTCGGCGGACGCCCCGACGATTCCGTCATCTTCACCAGGAACACCACCGATTCCCTTAACCTCCTGGCAGGTTGCCTGCCCACCACGGACGGGCGCCCCGCAGGGGATGTCCTCTACCTGGACATCGAACACCATGCCAACCTGCTGCCGTGGCAGGGTGTCCCCCACCGGAGCATCGTTGCGGCCGACACGATCGCCGGGACCATCGATTCGGTGCGCGCCGAGCTTGAGCAGGGCGGCGTCAGCCTGCTGGCCGTCACCGGCGCCTCCAACGTCACCGGCGAAATCCTTCCCATCCGTGAGCTCGCCGCCCTCGCCCACCGGTACGGTGCCCGCATCGTGGTGGACGCGGCCCAGCTGGCGCCGCACCGCCGCGTCGACATCAGCGCCGACGACGTCGACTACCTTGCCTTCTCCGGGCACAAGCTCTACGCACCCTTTGGCGCCGGCGTCCTGGTGGGCCGCCCGGACTGGCTCGACGCTGGTACCCCGCACCTTGCCGGCGGCGGCGCCGTCAAGGAAGCAAGGCTCGACGGCGTCAGCTGGGCCACTGGCCCGGCCCGCCATGAGGGCGGCTCCCCGAACGTGCTGGGCGCCGCTACCCTGGCGCGGGCAACACAGGTTATCGCGGGCCTGGACCAGGACCGCTGGCACGCCCACGAGTCGGCCATCCGTTCCTACCTGGTGGAAGGCCTGCAGGCGATCGACGGCGTCACGGTGCACCAGATCTTCAAGGACACCGATCCTGACAAAGACACCATCGGGGTAGTGAACTTCTCGGTGGCGGGTTACGACGCCGGCCTGGTAGCCGCGTACCTGTCCGCCGAGCACGGTGTGGGACTCCGTGATGGCCGTTTCTGCGCCCACCCGCTGCTGAAGCGCCTCGGCCTGCCATCGGGATCGCTGCGGGCAAGCTTCGGAGTCGGCTCCCGGCTCGAAGATGCCCAGCGGCTCCTCGCAGGCATTGAAAAGCTCCGCCGGGACGGGCTCGGCTGGGACTACGTAGTGGATGCCGGACGATGGGTGCCGGCCAACGACACCAGGACCTACCCCCACTGGGCACCGAACACCCCGGGAACTGCCGGCGCAGCTCCCTGCCTCGACGACTGACGGCCAGAAGCCCGCACCCGGGTGCATGCGGTAAATTCGGACGGTACCCGCAGGGAATCAGCTGAAGGAGGCCGTACGTGGTTCGGGGTGGGCCCAAACTCGATCACGGGCGGCGCCGTGAGCTCGGCCAGAGCTTCCAGGACGGCGGCAAGCACTATGACAGGGTCCGTCCGGGGTACCCGGCGGAATCCGCGCAGTGGCTGGTGCCCGCGGGCGCCCATGATGCGCTCGACGTCGGTGCCGGGACGGGAAAATTTACCGACCTGCTGCTGGCGCTGGGATTGTCCGTAACCGCCGTCGACCCGTCCGCGGACATGCTCGCGCAACTGTCCGGCCAATACCCGGCCGTTGCAGCCCTGCGCGGCACTGCCGAGGCCACCGGGCTCGAGGACTCAAGTTTCGACGTCGTCAGCGTTGCCCAGGCCTGGCACTGGTGCGACGCCCTCGCGGCCAGCACGGAACTGGCCAGGGTCCTCCGCCCGCAGGGAACGCTGGGACTGGTGTGGAACCAGCTGGACACCTCAGTGCCGTGGGTGCACCGGCTTTCCCGCATCATGCATGCCGGGGACGTCTACAAGCCCGGACAGCGGCCGCTGGTAGGCCCCGAATTCGAGGGCCTCGAAGGTCACGTGACCCGTTGGCAGGATCCTGTCACGCCGGCCGACCTGATGGAACTGACCAAATCCCGGAGCTATTACCTGCGGGCCAATGAACAGACCCGTGCCAAGGTCCTGGCCAACCTCACCTGGTACCTCCACGAACATCTGGGGCACGCCGAGGGTGAAGAACTCAGCCTGCCGTACCTGACGTTGTCCTGGCGCGCCGTCCGCGCGTGACACGCGGATCCCGGCCGCGTCCCGCCAACGGGTAGGCTTGAACTGTGAAGACCAGCGCGCCCTCCTCCTCCATTGAGGACTACGTCAAGGTGGTCTATTCGTTCACTGAATGGCAGGACAAGCCCATCACGTCCTCGCAGCTGGCGCAGCGCCTGGGAGTGGCAAATTCCTCAGTTTCGGAGATGGTCCGCAAGCTGAAGGACCAGGGGCTGGTGGACCACAAGCCCTACAGCGCAATTACCCTCACGGATGCCGGGCTCCGGCTTGCGCTGTCCATGGTGCGCCGCCACCGGCTCATCGAAACGTACCTTGTCCAGCAGCTGGGCTACAGCTGGGATGAAGTCCACGACGAAGCCGAACTGCTGGAACACGCTGTCTCAGACACCTTTATCGAACGGGTGTCAGCGCAACTGGGCCACCCGGACCGCGACCCGCACGGTGATCCCATTCCCACGGCCGACGGCAAGGTCCACATGCCCGTTGCCCGCCTCCTCGGCGAACTCGACGAGGGCCACACCGGCCGGATCACCCGTATCAGCGATGACAACCCTGAGCTGCTGCGCTACCTCGCGGCCGAAGAGATCGACCTTGATTCCGAGGTTGAAATCCTGGGACGGCGGCCCTTCGGCGGTGCACTCATCGTGCGCATCAGCAGTGCCGGCCGGACCAGGGAATTCGATCTCGCGGACGAGGTCACCTCCGCGCTGTGGGTGCACACCGGCCGCCCCCACGAGGGTTGCATCCTGGCGGAGTCCTGACATGCGCACGGCCGGATGAGGGAGTCGTGGATTCCGTCGGGCCGTGCCTGGCTGGCGGTAGCCGCCGGCGGCCTCGTTGGTTCTGAACTCCGGTACGGGCTGGGCCTGGCCTTCCCCGACCCCGCCGGGTCGGTGCCCTGGACAACGCTCTGGATCAACGTCGTCGGCAGTTTCGTCCTGGCCGCCCTGACCACCGCCTGGATGGCGCGGCCGCACACCGCGTTCTGGCTCCGTGCCGGGCTGGGGCCTGGACTGCTTGGCTCCTTCACAACGTTTTCGGCGGTGGTGTTTGCCGTGGACCAGCTGGCGCGCGACGGGCAGCACATGGTGTGGATCGCCTACCTGGGGCTCTCCCTGCTGCTGGGCCTGCTCTCGGCCGCCCTGGGCTGGCGCCTCGGTAAGCTCACCGGGCGATTGTCCACCCCGGACGGCTCCGGGAGCCGGCAGTGATCAGCGCCGTGTTGGTGGGAATTTTCGGTATCTCGGGTGCGCTCCTGAGGTTCGCCACGGACAGCTGGTTCGCCCACCACAGCTCCCGGCGCACCGTCCGGCTGGGACTGTCGAAGGACCGGCTCCACTGGCCCTGGGCAACACTGGTGGTCAACGTGGCAGGCTCCTTCATCATCGGGATCTCGTACGGCCTCACCACGCAGCTGGGGCTGGGGCACGAGTGGAGCATTGGCCTGGCTACGGGCTTTGCAGGCGGCCTGACAACCTTCAGTTCCTGGACCACTGCCACGGTGCGCCTGCTCGGAGAGGCAAGGTTCGGAGCCGCAGCCATGAACCTCGCAGTGAACCTGGTACTGGGCCTTGGCGCCGCCGCCGCCGGGATCGCCTTGGTGTCCTGAGGACGCCGTCCCGTCCATGGCGGCCTGTCCCGTTCACGTATTGTGGAGGTGATGATCAGCAGACGCGACGTGGCTATAGCCCTCGATATCCCCATGGAAATGGCCCAGCGCCACGGCCTCCCCAAGTTCATGTCCGAGGAGCAACTCAGCGCGCTGTTGGACAGCCCGCCGGCCTGGCTGGAACAGTCCCGTGCCAACCGGACGGGCAAACGGCCGGTCTGGGTTCACCTCGTGTGCGCGGTGTGCGGTTACGAGGAAGCGGCACGGCCCAAGAAATGGTGGCCGGACTTCACCTATGTGGTGTGCGACCATCACCGCCCGGACGAAGTGCCGCCGGCCCAGCCGGGATTTGTCCGCAGCGAGTTCGACGGCGTGGGCACCCGCTTCGTCGGCATCGCGGACGTGGAAGCGCCCGACGGCGGACGCTGACCCGTTCGGCCAGGCTCACTTGGGGTTGCTGGTCATTTCGTCAGGGACCGCCACCAGGCGGAGTTCCGCCCCGTCACGGAGCACCTCCAGGTCCAGCGGCTCACCGATGGCATCGGAGAACAGCAGCCGCTGCAGGCTTTCGGCGTTGCTGACTGCCCTCCCGCCGGCGGTCATGACAATGTCCCCTGCAGCCAGGCCAGCCCGGTCTGCCGGAGAGCCGGGCAGCACCTCAACGATGCGGAGGCCGTCCCGCTGGCCGCTCCGGATGACAGCGCTGGGATTGAGCCGGACCGGGGTACTGACGAGTCCCAGGTAGGCCCGCCGCACCCGGCCGTCCAATAGCAGGGCGGAAATGATCCGCCGGGTGGTGGAGTTGATGGGGATTGCCAGGCCCAGCCCTGCCCCGGCCACAGCGGTGTTAATGCCCACGATCCTGCTGTGCGTATCGGCCAGGGCGCCGCCTGAGTTCCCCGGGTTCAACGCAGCGTCGGTCTGGATGACGTCCTCGATCACCCTCCGGTTGCCGTCCGCCCAGACCGGTATGGCGCGGCCCAGGCCGCTGACCACTCCTGCTGTTACGGATCCTGCAAGTCCCAGGGGGTTTCCGACGGCGACGACGAGTTGCCCGACGCGGAGCGACTCGGCATCTCCCAGCTCGGCGGGCCGGACCCTGGGGCGCCGGCCATGGACCACTGCAAGGTCGGACAGCGGGTCAGCGCCCACCAATTCCAACTCCATCCTGCTCCCATCGGCAAAGACAGCGTGCCCGTTCCTTGTTCCCGTCACCACATGGGAGTTCGTGACGAGGTAGCCGTCCTCCGTGAAAAGCACCGCTGAACCCGCTCCAACGCGCATCCGGCCGTTGCGGCGGGTGGCTGACATTTCGATGGCGGCAACATGCGGCGTGACCGCCGCTGCCACCCGCATGACTGTGCGTGAATACGAATCCAAGGCGTCGTCGTCGTACCTGCCCGAAGCCTCTTCCCGTGCGCGCTCCATGACGCACCTCCCTGTCCTGGCACCCTGCGCCTGCGGCGCTTGGGGTGCATACCGGATACAACCGGCGGCCGGGCAACCCTAGTCCCGGGCCGGCTACGCCTTCGGTGAACGCCTGCTCTTCGTGCTCCTCCCCTGCTGCAACCGCATCTCCGGCGCACCCCGGGCCGCCTTCACCTTGGCCCGCCCGCACCATCACCGGGGCATGTGCGGTGCTAAAGTACCCGAGGGGAATTCCTCCACAACCCCAAACTTTGTGGGTTGTACTGGCTTCACCGACGAAGCGGTTTTCATGCCACCCGGGCGTTGTTCCCGCGGAAAGCACGCCTGGCCGCCAAAGCTGTGCCGGCACAGGACCCCGTACCAAGGTGAACCCACAGGACGAATAACAAGGAGTACGTGTGACCGGACAGGTCTTGTTCCGAACGCGGTCGGAACTGCGACGGAAAGAATCGGTCAACGCGACCCGCAAGGACATCCAGGCCCTTCGGGCCCTGGCAGTCATGCTCGTGGTCCTCAACCACTTGTGGCCCGTCCGGCTTCCAGGCGGGTACGTCGGCGTCGACGTATTCTTCGTGATCTCGGGCTACCTGATCTCCAAGCACCTGCTCGGCGAGCTGGAACGGTCAGACCGCATCAACCTTGGTCAGTTCTATGCCCGGCGGATCAGGCGGCTCCTTCCGGCAGCAACCCTTGTGGGCGTCGTCTCCCTCCTGGCCGCCTGGGTGCTCCTTCCGTTCTCGCGCTGGGTGGCCATAGCCCAGGAGACCATGGCATCGGTCCTGTATGTCGAAAACTGGGTTCTGGCCGCCAAATCCGTGGACTATTCAGCGCACAACGAAGCCGCGTCCACAGTGCAGCATTATTGGTCGCTCTCCGTCGAGGAACAGTTTTACCTGGTCTGGCCGCTGCTTATGCTCGGACTGTTTACCGCCGCGGTCAGGTTCCGGCTCCGCCGGCGGGCGCTTCTGGCCCTGGGGGTCGCTCTTGCCAGCGTCATCGCGCTGGTGTTTTGCATCTGGTTTACATACACCAACAAGAGCCCGGCCTACTTTGTCACGCCGGCCCGCGTCTGGGAGTTCGGCGCCGGGGCCCTGTTAGCCATTGGGGGCGCCCACGCTGTGGGAGCTCTGCGCCTGCGGCTGCCCTCCTACCACCTGGCCCTCTCCGGAACAGCGCAGTGGCTGGGGTACGGCCTGATCGCGTTCTCCGCCCTGACGTTTAATGAGCAGACGTTTTTTCCCGGCTTCGCTGCCGCGGTTCCCGTCCTCGGCACTGTACTGGTGATTGCGTCGGGGCCGAACAGCCCCTTCTGGTCGCCCAACCAGGTCCTTGCCGCAAGGCCTATCCAGTTTGTGGGCGACGTGTCCTACTCGCTCTACCTGTGGCACTGGCCGCTCATCGTCCTGGCGCCGGCCATCCTGAGCCGCCCGCTCGGCACCTTGGACAAGATCGGCATCCTGGCACTGGCCATCGGACTTTCCTACGCCTCGAAGAAACTCGTTGAAGACCCGGGCCGCACCAAGCTCCTGAAGGGGGCCAAACCGCTCCGCGTCGTGCTGGTCATGGCGGCCGCCATGGCCACCGTCTGTGCCTTGTGCGGGGGCCTTCTGCTGAGTTTCGGAAAAGCGCAGGAGGCAGAGACAGCCAAGCTGCAGAATCTTTCCGGGGACCCCTGCTACGGCGCCCGCAGCCTGGACCCGAAAAACAACTGCGGTGATCCCTTTGGCGCTGCCCGGGTTGCCAACGTGGGCCCGAACGAGGCACCGCGCTTTGACGCCCCGGAATGCCACCCGGCCGCAGACCCCATCGTTTTTGAGGACCAGAAACTCCTGACGGAATGCGATTTCACCGGCGGCGCTCCGGCCTCCGCAACTGTTTGGCTGATCGGCGACTCGCACGCGGAGCAGTGGAAAAGCGCCCTGTATGAACTGGCCCGGCTGCACAAGTGGAAGCTGAAAGAGTCCATGGTGGGCGGGTGTCCGTTCGTCGATGTAAAGCGGGTCGCTTTCATGGGCGAACCCGCGGATGACGCACGCTCCCAGAAACGGTGCCTGGAATGGAGCAAGCAGGTGACGGACAGGATCGTCCAGGAAAAACCCGGCATGGTCTTCGCGTCCTCCTTCGGCGCCGGCGAGACGATTGACGACGGCACCGGCCGCCCCCAGTTGGAACAGTACAGCGACGCCGTCGCCAAGCGCTTCCTCGCCTGGACAGGTGCGGGGTCCCGGGTCTTCGTCTTCCGCGATCCCCCCCTGACCCTGCGCCACAGCAGCCCGGACTGCGTGGCGCTCAACCAGCAACAGCCCATCAACTGCGCGAACCCCCGTACCGAGGCTCTGGTGCCGGACCCGATTGCGAGTGCAGCCGTTGGCATGGGCAAGCCCTCGGTGAAGGTGCTCGACATGTCGGACCAGTTCTGCGACGACCAGACCTGCTACGCGGTCATCGGCGGCCTGCAGGTCTACGCCGATTTCGACCACGCCTCACGGAGCTACATCCACTCGCTGATGCCCGTGGTGGCGCAGCGGTTCAACGAGGCCCGGCAATAACCCTGCCTGCAGAGGTCTGAGGAACCGGACCCTGGATCACGCTGGTCCAGGGTCCGCTCTTTGTTTGAGGCACCAGCCTGGGCAATCCGGGCAAAGAAAAGCACCCCGGTCCGAAGACCGGGGTGCTTTTTCGGTGACTCGACCCATCCGCGAAGGATGTCCCGAATCACCGCTTGGGTGTGGAGATGGGGGGAATTGAACCCCCGTCCGATGTCGTGTTGTCAGGGCTTCTCCGGGCGCAGTTTGCGTCGGACTTTCTCGGCCCCAGCCATGCTGCAAACAGCTGGCTGATCCGGGCCCAGTCATCTAAGAGTCCCGTTTACCCCGATGACGGGGGCAAACAGCAGTGGCTATCTAAATGACGCCAGGATCCGGGGCAATAGCAACCTCGGGCTGACGGACTGTCTTACTGCTTAGGCAGCAAGAGCGAAGTCAGTGCGCTTAGATTCGGCACTTATTGGTTTGCAGACAGCGTTTACGAGATAATTCTGCATCCTCGGCCCGCTTCACCTGTCGCGACTAACATCGTCGAAACCGATCATCCCCGTATTTTGTTACCAATCCATGTTACCCAATCCCGCGGGCGTACCCGCCGGACTATTCATAGTAACGCATGTTGTGCCGGATTCATTCCGGGCAACACCGCTCAGCCGCGCCGCCGGTTGCGTTCCCGCATCTCGCGCTGGGCTTCGCGGTTGTCCTGTTGTTCGCGGAGTGTCTGGCGTTTGTCGTACTCGCGCTTACCGCGGGCTACGCCTATTTCAACCTTCGCGCGGCCATCCACAAAGTACAGCTGCAGCGGCACGATGGTGTAGCCGGCCTCCTGGACCTTGCGGGAGATCTTGATGAGCTCTTCGCGGTGCAGGAGCAGCTTACGGCGGCGCCGGGCAGCGTGGTTGGTCCAACTGCCCTGGTTGTACTCCGGAATGTGGATGGCTTCCATCCACAGTTCGTCGTTATAGAAGGTACAGAACCCGTCCACCATGGACGCGTGCCCCTCTCGAAGGGATTTCACTTCGGTGCCCATCAGCGCAATGCCGGCCTCATAGGTATCCAGCACGTGGTAATCATGCCGGGCCTTGCGGTTGGTGGCCACCACCTTACGGCCACTTTCTTTGGGCACGGAACAGCTCCTCAATCGAATCGAAATGTCCTCCGGCCGGGTCGCAGCGGAGTCATACCAGTGTACGGCAGGGCCGCGCAGCCCTAGAGCAGGCCCATCGGGTCGACGGCGGCACCGTTCAGCCAGGTTTCGAAGTGGGCGTGGCAACCTGTGGAGTTGCCCGTACTGCCGGAGTAGGCGATGAGCTGGCCCTGCGAGACCCGCTGCCCATTCGACACCACGATGCTGGAGTTGTGGTAGTAAATGGTGGTCAGCGAGTTGCCCTGCACCACCCCATGGTCCAGCTTCACCCGCCAGCCGCCGCCGTCAGCGGAGTTCCAGCCGGAGCTGAAGACTTCACCGGCTGCTGCGGCGTACACAGGAGTACCGCAGGCGGCACCGAAATCGATACCAGTGTGGACATAGCCGCCCTGGCCGTAGAAATCGATGGTCCCTGGCGGAGTGGTCCGCCAACCAAAACCGGACGTGATGGGAATGCTGCCGTCGAACGGATGGCGGAGGCCGAAGGCCGACGGCGATCCGGCAGCAGGGGGCACATACGGCTGGACCGGCGGTGCCGGGCGGTTCGCTGCCGCGGCCGCGGCGGCGGCAGCCGCAGCAGCTGCTTCGGCCAGCCGGCGCTGCTCAGCTTCCCATGCCTCCCGTGCCCTGCGATCGCGCTCGGCGATCTCGTTGGCCACCTGGTTCTGGCTTGCCTGGACCCCGGCGAGCTGGGCCTGGATTCCCGGCTTGGCGGCCTGCAGCTCAGCGTCGAGGCGCGTCGTGTCTGCGATCAGCTGGTCAACCTGGGCTTTCTTGGCTGCGGCTTCGTCGCGGGCCGCCTTCTCACGCTCAAGGGCGGCGTCGGCCTTGGCCTTTAGGTCCTTGATTTCCGCTTCCACGGCCTGGAGGCGTGCCTCGGAGTTGACGTTGGTGGCGTTCTGCTGGCTCAACTTGTCCATGGCGGCGTTCTGGCTGCGCATGGCCTGATCCGCAAGGTCCATGGTGTCGGTGAGGCTGCCGCCGTTGTTCGAACCGAAGAACAGCGAGAGGTTGGAGGGGACACCGCCGGACTTGTATGCCTGCGTGGCGATCTGGCCGATCAGTTTCTTGGTGTCGGCGATCTTCTGCTTGTCCGTTTCCAGCTGCTGTGTGATTTTCGCCTTGTTCTGCTGGGCCATGTCAACGCGGGCGGACAGTGCCTCGACTTCCTTGACGGCGCTGGCCACGCGCCCCTGCGCTTCGAGCAGCGCCTGCTGGGCGCCGGGCAGTTGGCCCTGGTACAGGACCAGGTCGCCGGCGGCCTTGGCAATCCGCGAGTCAACGAACTCCAAAGACTGCTGGACGCGTTGCGCTTCGGCCTGGAGCGCGGCCTGCTTGTCTTCCAGCTCATCGGCGAATGCCGGCGGTGTGGACGAGGCAAGCCCGGAAGCGAGGACGACGGCGAGTACCCCGCTCAGGAGCGCCGAGCGGCGCCCTGCATGACGCCTCGGTCGCAGGCGCACGGGATTTTCTGACGTTACGTTCATCGGCATTCCTTGGTCGGTTTGCATAGCCTAAACGCGCAAATATCTGCGAAGGGTCAAGAGGGACGAAATTCCAGCCAAGGATCCGCCAAGGATCAGCAGTGCAGGCACCAGGATCAGTGTCTGGCCCGAGGAAATGAACGCGGTGTCCGGATACTGCTTGGACATGTACTCCCCCAGGAAGAAGTGGGCCACGGCCCACAGCGTTGCCGAGGCAAGGGCTGCACCGATCACCGCTGCTATGACGCCTTCGAGGATGAAGGGCAACTGGATGACGGTCTTCGAGGCGCCCACCAGGCGCATGATTCCGGTTTCCCGCCTGCGGCTGAAGGCCGAAAGCCGGATGGTGGTGGCGATCAGCAGGATGGCACACACGATCATGACACCCGCGATGCCCACCGCAACGAGGGAAGCCCCGTTCATCACCGAGAAGAGCCGCTCCAGCAGCTGACGCTGGTCGATCACGGTTTCCACTCCGGGCTGAGAGCTGAAGGTTTCACTGATGATTTCGTACTTTTCCGGGTCCTTCATGTTGATCCGGAAGGAAGCCGGCAACTGGTCCGGGGTTACGGAATCGACGATCGGTGAGTTCGAGAACTGGTCCTTGAAGTGCTTGTAGGCATCTTCCTTGGACTCGAACTGGAAGTCGTTGATGTATTGGGCCACTGCCGGGGACTCGAGCAGGGTATTGAGGCTGTCCTGCTGCTCCGGGGTGACCGAACCGCCCGCGCAGCCGGTGGCCGTCGAGCCGTCGCTGCACAGGAAGACTGCTACCTGGACTTTGTCATACCAGTAGCCCTTCATCTGGTTGATCTGCATCTGCAGCATTCCGGCCGCACCCACGAATGTCAGCGAGACGAACGTGACCAGGATGACCGAGACCACCATCGAAAGGTTGCGGCGCAGGCCGCTGCCGATTTCGGAAAGGATGAATGCGAGCCTCATCGCTGCGCCTCACCTTCGCTGCCTTCGTCCGCCGGGCGCGCGTCGGGTTCGTCCCTGCCGCTGGCGTCCTTGAGCCTGCGGGACTGCCCGATGACCGGAATCATCGAGGTGTAAAGAGCCTTGGCCTCGTCGCGGATCACCACGCCGTTCTTGAGCTCCACCACCCGTTTGCGCATTTCGTTGACGATGTCGTCGTCGTGGGTGGCCATGACCACCGTGGTGCCATTCTGGTTGATCTTGTCCAGCACTCCCATGATGCCCATGGAGGTGGTGGGGTCCAGGTTTCCGGTCGGTTCGTCAGCGAGGAGGATGCCGGGGCGGTTCACGACGGCCCTGGCGATGGCGACACGCTGCTGCTCACCGCCGGAGAGCTCGTGGGGCATCCTGTGCTCCTTGCCTTCGAGCCCCACGGTCTTCAGGACCTCGGGGACGGTGTCGCGGATGACGCTGCGGCTCTTGCCGATAACCTGCATGGCGAAAGCCACGTTGGCGAAGACGTTTTTTTGAGGCAGGAGGCGGAAATCCTGGAAGACGACGCCAATGCCGCGGCGGAGGCGGGGCACCCGCCAGCTCGAGATCTTCGCGACGTTCTGGCCGGCCACGTAGACGGCGCCCGAGGTGGCGCGGTCCTCTTTGAGCACGAGCCGCAGGAATGTTGATTTTCCGGAGCCTGATGCTCCGACGAGGAACGCGAATTCGCCGCGGTCGATCTCAAGGTTGATGGAGTCCAGCGCCGGCCGGGCCTTCTGGTCGTAGACCTTGGTGACATTTTCGAATCGGATCATGGCCCTAAGTACCCTGCAGGGCATGGCTGATTCGGAATGCAGCCCAGTTCTGCAGCCGGTGCACGGGTGTTCGTTGGGGGAAGTAGGGCCCCGGCCCCTCGACTATACGCAGGATTCGCTGGCTAATACGCGGCTTTGGGGGCGTGTCGCGGTAAGCCGATCTGCCGTGGCCGCGTTCCGGCCCTACTTCTCAGCGTTGCGGTTGTCCGTGCGCCAGCGGATGCCGGCGTCGATGAAGTCGTCGATCTCGCCGTCGAAAACAGCCGACGTGTTGCCCACCTCGTGTTCGGTGCGCAGATCCTTGACCATCTGGTACGGGTTCAGGACGTATGAGCGCATCTGGTCTCCCCAGGATGCCTTGACGTCCCCGGCCAGCGCCTTCTTCTCGGCGTCTTCCTGTTCCTTCTTCAGCAGCAGAAGGCGGGACTGCAGGACGCGCAGTGCAGCTGCCCGGTTTTGCAGCTGCGACTTTTCGTTTTGCATCGACACCACTACGCCGGTGGGAATATGCGTGAGCCGGACAGCGGAGTCTGTGGTGTTGACTGACTGGCCGCCAGGACCGGAGGACCGGAAGACGTCTACCCGGATCTCGTTATCCGGGATCTCGATCGAGTCCGTCTGCTCGATCAGCGGAATGACCTCCACCGCGGCGAAGGACGTTTGGCGCCGCCCCTGGTTGTCGAAGGGGCTGATCCGCACCAGCCGGTGGGTGCCGGCCTCAACGCTGAGGGTGCCGAACGCGTACGGTGCCTTGACCTCGAACGTGGCCGACTTAAGCCCGGCTTCTTCGGCGTATGACGTGTCCATGACAGTGGTGGGATATCCGTGGCGCTCTGCCCAGCGGAGATACATCCGCATCAGCATTTCAGCGAAGTCGGCAGCGTCAACGCCGCCGGCGCCGGCACGGATCGAGACCACAGCTTCACGCTCGTCGTACTCGCCGGACAGAAGCGTGACCACCTCCAGGTTCTTCAGCGCCTTTTGGATCGACTCCAGCTCCGTGGCCGCTTCTCCCATGGAGTCGGCGTCGCCTTCGTCCTGGCCGAGCTCCACCAGGACTTCAAGGTCATCGATGCGCGATGCCAGGGTTGTCAAGCGCTCAAGCTCTGACTGCCGGTGCGAGAGGCGGGACGTGATTTTCTGGGCCGCGGCGGGGTCATCCCACAGGTCCGGCTCCCCCGCACGCTCACTGAGTTCGGCGATGTCTTCCCTCAGCGCCTCCATGTCGGTAACCCGTTCAATGGACTCGTAGGTGGCGCGGAGCGCGCGGATTTCAGCGGAAAAATCAATATTGGCCATGGTCGTTTAAGCCTACGCTATCCGGCGAAAGGCACTGTTCTCCGCACCCGGCCGCGGGTTTGCCGGCCTACCGTGTTAACCGCGAGCGCGCTGTCGACGTCGCTTCAATCAGGATTCCGTCTGGAACCAGGAAGTTCACCACCGGCGGATGGACCGCGGCGGTGAGCACCACAACGGCGGTAGAGCCATCCGGGGTACCGGTTGCCCCGGCAACTGCCAGGGCGTCAAACCGTACCGAGGCGGGGCTCCTGGCTACAAAGTCAGCCGCGACACTCCGAACCCTCGCGGGGTTGAGGACGGCAGATGGGCTGCCGCCCTGGGAAGCCACCTCACCCAGCGTGTAGCTGTCCGCTGCAGCAAGGGAGGCGCCGTCTGCCAGTGACAGCAGGCGCTTATGCTCCAGGTAAACGGAAGAAATTCCCATCACGACTGTGGCCACCAGCAGCGCCAACGCCACATACCCGACTATCATCACCGTTATCTGGCCGTCCTCGGATGTCGACTCCCTCACCGGAACCTCCCCACAATCTGGGTAGCGGCTGCCTCCACCTCGGTGGCAGAGAGCCGGACGCCATCCTGGAACGGAACGAACGGCAGCGGGATGGACAACCTGACGGTGACGGTCACAGCAGTGCCCGGCGCGAGACAGTCAGCGGGGTCACAGGTTGTTGCCATCGAGGCCTGATCCGGGCTGTGTCCAAAGTCGGCCAGTGCCAACGCCACGGCCTGCTCCGCGGCCGCCTGGGCTGACGTGCTGTCGGGTTGGGCGACGTAGACCTTCGCAGCCTGGTCGGCCGCCCCCACCACAGCGAACGAGCCGCCCTGCATCTGCGCGACGGTGATGATGAAGTAAACGAGCGGGACCATCAGCAGCAGGGCAAGGAACGTGAACTCCACAACCGCACTTCCCTGCTCGCTGCTCCCGGCGGCTCGCCGGCCGGATGATTCCGGTCCCCGGCACAGTGCCTCCAGCAACCGGCAACAGACACGTCGGAGCACTCGCCGGGAGTCACGGCTGTACCGCGGCATGGCCCGTCACCTCCAACATTCCGCGGGGTCCGATCAACCCCACTACAGGCATGGGAGCCCGGACCGTTACTTCCAGCGTCCTTAGCCCCTGGACGGTCACTTCGCTCGTGCTGATCTCCTCAGCGAAGGATGGGTTCAGGGCAGTCATGATGAGGCCGCGGGTCCGTTCTTCCGCATCACCAGGACCCCGGTCCGCGAGTGTTCCGTACCGCGCGCCAGAAGCTGCCGCGTCAATCAGTGTGTTCCGGACGTGGAGTACAAGGGTCAGTTGGAGAATTGCCAGGAAGAACATCGTGAGCAGGCCACCCACCAGCACAAAATCCACCACTGCCGAACCCTGCTCCCGGCCAGGGACACCTGGCTGAGCGCGACCGAAGGCGCGTACGGAAGCGGCCATGGGGCTAGTTGCCCACCTTGTCCATTGCCTGGTTGAACATGGCCTCAAGGGCGGGACCGGCTAGCGCCAGCAGAGCAGCCACGAGCACCGCGGACATCAATGTGATCATGACCCACCCAGGAACATCACCCCTCTCGGGATGATCGGCAACGTGGGACTGCCCCCGCTGTTGCGCGCGGCGATGGACGGCAGGGAAACGGTACCGGGCCGCTCGCCGCACGCCCGTGCTGGCCCAAGCGCCGGGTGAGGCGGCGAGCGCAATCAGTAATACTGCCCAGCGGAGTGCTCGAATCTTCATTTACTCTTCCTGTCCTGTTGTTTTCCGTGCCGTTGACGGCGTTGTCTTGGATTGCGTGCTGTTTTCGTCCCGATCAGTTGACGCCGTTAGAGACCCAGGCTGATTGCGGCGATGCCGGGAAAGACGGCAAATACCACCGTCAGTGGAAGCACGCCGAAGACGAGGGGCACCATCATGGCAATTTCCTTCTTTCCGGCGGCTTCCATCAGGTCCCGCTTGGCTGTGTCGCGGACATCCTGGGCCTGCGCCCGCAGTACGTCTGCGAGGGGTGTACCCCGTTCGACCGCAACAACGATTCCGTCCACGAACCGGACGAGAGGTGCAAGGTCCGTACGCGCGGAGAACTCCTGTAGGGCGTTGATCAAGGGCTTGCCTGCCCGCGTTTCTGCCAGGATCGTGGAGAACTCCTTGGACAACTCGCCCTTGGCGCTCCGGCAGACCCGGTCCAGGGCTCCGGTGGCACTCTCCCCTGCACCGACGGCCAGTGCCATTAGTTCGGCGAGGCTGGGAAACTCGGCCATCATCCGCTCTTCCCTCCTGCGGACCTGCACACCCAGCCAGTAGTCCCGGACAACAAAGCCCGCCACCCCGCTGCCGATGATGGCCACAGCAGCCAGCAGGGCGTTAAACCTTCCGGCCGCAGCCCCCACGGCGACAATGGCCGAAGTGAGGGCAAAACCTGCGGCGGCCCACATGACCTGCTCGGCGCGAAAATCTATGACTGACTTGCTGATTCCGGCCTGTGCGAGCCGGCGGGCTGTTGCCCCCGGAGCGGGACTCATCTTTCCCAGGGCGGAGATGCCATCGCGGATAAACGGGCGGAGGATCCGCTCCAACGGTCCGAAGGGCGTCAGGGTGTGTTCACCGGACAGAAGGCGCGATTCCAGGTTCTGCGATTTAAGCTGGGGCTCAACGCGCTGGGCCAGAGTGGTCGCCCGCATGAGCGGAGACCTGAAAATGACCAGCCACAGTCCGATTCCCAGCACGGCACCGCAAACGGCGGCGGCCGGTGACACGGTGATCATCGGAGCACCCGTTCATCCTGGGGCAGGGCACCGATCCTGAGCATCGTTGAGTAGCAGACCAACGAGATCACGAGCCCGCCGAGGAGTACCGCCGCTCCCATGGCTGTGTTGTATGCCTGCACAGCCTCGGGCCGGGTAGCGAGAAGAAGCATCACAATCCACGGCGCCGCGACGGCAAGCCGGGCGGCATTGACGGTCCAGGACTGGCGGGCTTCGAGTTCGCTGCGCGTTCGGGCGTTTTCGCGGAGGAACTCGGCCAGGGTTCCCAGCAACTTGCCGAGGTCCGACCCTCCGACCTCACGGGTCAGCCGCAAGGCTTCGACGATCCGGTCGGCCACGGGGTCGGCGAGCCGGTTCTTCAGCTTGTTCAGGGAACCGTCGAACTGTCCTCCGGCCCTGTAGTCCGCGCCGAAGTCGCGAAAGACCGGTCTTAGCTCCTCAGGCCCCTTATCACCCAGTTGGATGAGCGCCTCCGGCAACGGGAGTCCGGCCCGGATCGCGGATCGCAGATGGTCAACGACGTCGGGCCACAGCTGGCGAAGGAGTGTAGTCCGTTTCTTCGCGCGCCACCGAAGGATGGTCAGCGGAAGCCAGCCGGCGAACAGCCCGAAGCACACAGCGATCGGCCACGACCTGCTCACGGCGAAGAACACCAGGACTACGAACAATCCCAATCCGAGGCAGGTTCCGAGCAGTCCGCCCACAGAGACCTTTTCGACTCCTGCGGCGGCCAGCAGGTCTGCGATCCGGCTGGGCTTCCGTTGGCGGGGCTTGCGCTCCGGCGATTCCCACAGTGACCACCAAATAAGGAACAGGCCCGTTCCCGCCGTGGCTCCCAGCAGTGCGGACATCATCGCGGGTCCAGCAGGGCTGCAACGTCATAGCCTGCGCGGGCAAACTTTTCTATCGCAGGCATCGCGTTGGCGCGTGACTGCAGAATGCCGTCGGCCATGGCGAACACCGGCGATGACTCAATGATTCCGTTTTCAACCCGCCGCCCAAGGGAAAGGATCTCGGTTACCTCCCGGCGTCCGTTGGCAAGCCGGCTGCAGTGAACCACCAGGTCAATACAGGATGCGACCGTTGGAACGACGAAAGCCGACGAGATGTTCTCCCCTGCCAACAGGGGAAGCGTGCAGATCTTGGTGACGGCATCATGGGCTGAGTTGGCGTGGACGGTACACATCCCCGGCAATCCGCTGTTGAGCGCAATCAGCATGTCAAGGCTTTCAGCCTCCCGTACTTCACCGACCACGAGGCGGTCCGGCCGCATTCGCAGCGCTTCCTTGACGAGGCGCCGGAGCGGGATCTCGCCTGTTCCTTCAAGGTTCGGCTGCCGGCACTGGAGTCCCACCACATCACGCAGGGGAAACTGCAGCTCAAAGATTTCCTCCACCGTGATGACCCGCTCCCGGCTGCCGATGCTGGCGGCGAGGCAGTTCAACATGGTGGTCTTACCGGCCTGGGTTGCCCCTGATACCAGGATGTTGAGACCACTGGACACTGCCGCCCCAAGGAACCGGGCCGACTGCGGCGTCAGGGTGCCCAGCTCCACCAGGTGTTCGAGCCTGCTGGCTTTGACGACAAACTTTCGAATATTCACGGCCCAGTGGCGGCGCGTCACGTCCGGAATGACGACGTGGAGCCTGGAGCCATCAGGGAGCGCAGCGTCAACAAACGGAGATGACATGTCCAGGCGCCTGCCGGAACTCTTCAGCATTCTCTCCACCATGTCCCGCACCTGCTGCTCAGTAAGGCTGAGCGAGGTCAACTCTGATTCCCCGTTGCGTGCCACATAGATTTCGTTGGGGGCGTTCAGCCAGATCTCTTCTATCGAAGGATCGTCCAGCAGCGGTTGGAGCACTCCGAAGCGTGCAACTGCGTCGAACAGAAACCGTCGCGCTGCGTCCAAGGGACCCAGTGGCGGAAGCGGCCCCATGAGGGCCCGCTCGTCGTAGTCCGTTACCGCGGCGTCGACTAGCCGTCGCACTTCGCCTGATTGGTTGAGCGGGTCAAGCCCCCTGCGCCTGATCAGTTCCCGGACTTCGTCCTCGACTATCCCCAGAGCATCCATGCCAGTTTCCCCCAGTTGACTGCCGCCCCCGGCGGAGGCAGTGCAATTGGGTCCAGCCTAGGGAGGCTACACCATGGCAACAAGTCAAATTCCACAGAATGTGGATAAACCACCACAGCGCCGCCCCTTATCACTCCAGCCCCAAAAGAACCACTGGTTACGCTGGTCACACCAGTGCTATGGTGAGCGCGTTAATTGTCGAATTACCACGGTCAGGTGCCTCCCTGGGGGGCAGCATTTGGCCAGTTATCGAAATGAGCGCTCAGGAGAGCGCCACATTGTCTCCGGAGCCAATATGAAGCGGAACCCGTCTCAGTCCCGTCGCCCCGCCGTGAAATCGCTGTGGGTCATGCTGCTCGCAGCCTCGCTAATGGCAAGCCCCGGAATTACGGGCGCCGCCGTGGCTGTTGAACCGGCGCCTTCACCAACTGCGTCGGCAGCACCAGAAGCAAGTTCGCCGACCACACCGCCTGCACCCGCCTCGCCATCTCCGGGCGGAGCCACCCCGGCATCGCAGGAGCCCGCGGCAGCCACCGAGCCGCCGGCTCCGGCGCCCTCTCCGGAAGCCCAGCAGTCCATGGCCGAAGCGGTCGGGATTGGCGGCGCCGAAATGGGCCAGCGATCTGCACGGGTGGTGCGCTCGGCCCCCTCGGAATCCGTACGGAAGCTTAGTTCCGAAGCGCTGACCAGCGAAGGCACCTGGATGCCCACGTTCGGGGTCCAGGGGCTCGACGTGAGCGGCCACCAGCCAAGCGTGGACTGGAAACAGCAGTGGAACATGGGGTCCCGGTTCGCCTATGTGAAAGCAACTGAAGGGAACTACTACACCAATCCCTCCTACAGTTCCCAATACCAGGGAGCGCGGAACGTGGGAATGATCAGGGGCGCCTATCACTTCGCCATCCCCAACTGGTCGTCCGGCGCAGACCAGGCCCGCTACTTTGTGCAGAATGGCGGCGGTTGGTCCTCGGACGGCTACACCATGCCGCCGGTTCTGGACTTTGAGTTCAACCCTTACGAGGGCCGAACGATCAACGGTTTCTACTTCGGCAACACCTGCTACAACATGTCCGCAGCGCAGCTTCAGTCCTGGATCCGGGACTTCGGAAACACCATGCGCTCATTGACCGGGCGGCTTCCCGTTATCTACACCAACACGAGCTGGTGGAACCAATGTGTGGGCAATCCTTCCGGGTTCGGTGATTATCCACTGTGGATGGCCGCCTACCCCAGTTCTGCCACCAACAATGCCGGCCCTGTCCCGACGGGTAGCTGGAGCACCTACAGCATCTGGCAATACAGTTCCACGGGCCCCTTCGCCGGCGATTCCAACGTCTGGAACGGCGACTACGCCTCCTTGCGGACGTTTGCCGGAGCTGCGGCTCCCGACGGGTCCTTCGACGACATGTCCGTGCAGCGGGTCGGATCCACTACGCAACTGAACGTGCGCGGCTGGGCTGTCGACTTTGCCAATTCTTCGGCCTCAACGCAGGCTCATGTCTATGTCACCGGCCCGGATGGCGTGCGCACCGGCTATGCGCTCCCCGCCAACATAGCCCGCCCGGATGTGAATGCTGCCCTTGGAGTCACCGGGCAACATGGCTTCCAGCAAGGCATCCAGATTCAGAAATCCGGAACCTACCAGGTCTGCGCCTACGCCATTGGCGCATTCAGCAGTACTGAAATTGGCTGTAAGTCGATTGATGCAAAGGGCGTTGAGTCGCCCATGGGCAGCATTGATGACGCCAGGGAAGTGCGGAGCGCAGACAAGGTCACGCTTTCCCTTCGGGGCTGGGCAATTGACGGTGCCAACCCGGCCACGGCAACAGAAGCCCATGCCTACCTGACGGCGCCGGACGGTACCAGGACCGGTTACGTGATGCCCGCGAACCTGTCGCGACCCGACGTCGACCAAGCATTGGGGATGGGCGCCAATCATGGCTACCAACGCGATATTCCCATTACGGCGCCCGGCAGTTACAAACTCTGCGTTTATGCCATCGGCCAGTACAGCAACACCGAGATCGGCTGCAGGCAGCTGAACTTCGCCCCGGCGGCCGCTCCCATTGGCAGCTTCGATGACGCGTCCCTGATAAAGACCTCCACCACAGCCGCACTTTCAGTCCGTGGTTGGGCGCTGGACCGCGGGGACTCAACACGGTCCATCTCTGTCCACGTCTATGTGACCTCGCCGGACGGCACCACCAAGAACTATCCGTTCTCCGCCGCCCAGGCCCGGGCCGACGTCAACAGCGCCCTTGGGGTGACGGGGAACCATGGCTTTGCCGCGGCCATACCCATCACGGCGCCCGGACAGTACAAGGTCTGCTCTTATGCCATAGCACTCAGCCCGCTTGCCCCCGGAAACCCCCTGCTGTCCTGCCGCAACGTCGATGTCGGAGCGGTCGCACCACCAATCGGGAGCCTCGACAGCCTGACTGTCAACAAGACGAGCACCGCTGCCTCGCTGTCCCTCGCCGGCTGGGCCGTGGATAAGGCAGACGCCTCGCGGCCCATCGACGTGCACGTATATGTCACGGCACCTGATGGAACCACTAAGGGCTATGCCTTCAACGCGTCCCGCCCCAGGGCTGACGTCAATACTGCGTTCGGTGTGACGGGCGACCACGGCTTCGCTCCCTCGATCCCCATCACCAGCCCCGGCGTCTACACTGCCTGTGCTTACGCCATCGCGCCCAGCCCTCTGGCGTCCAACAACCCGCTGATCGGCTGCCGCACGGCTGACGCCGGCAAGAGCGGTGTACCAGTGGGCGTGCTCGACTCTGTAGCAATCAAGACGGTTGCGGGGGTTACCTCGCTGGAGGCGACGGGGTGGACCTACGACCCGGATATGCCCACGCTTTCGAATCCTGTTCACGCTTATGTCACCGGCCCCGACGGCAAGACCACGGGATACGTTTTCTCAACGACGGTGGACCGGCCCGATGCAAACAAGGCTTTCGGTATCACGGGTACCCACGGATATTCCGTCAACGTCAAAACCACGGTCCGTGGAACTTATACGTTGTGCACCTACGGGATCGGAGTGTCACCGTTCACCACCGGTAACACGGCGCTGGGTTGCCGGACCCTGACGTACTAGGGGCTGCCCGGCCAACAGAAAGAGGGGTGAAGCTCGGCTTCACCCCTCTTTCTGTTGGTAACTAGTTGTTGCTCTCGGCCAGCAACTCCAGGAGGTACGCCCCGTAACCGCTCTTGACGAGCGGCTCGGCGCGTTCGCGCAACTCGTCGTCCGTCAGGAAGCCCAGGCGCCACGAGATCTCTTCCGGTGCCCCGATCTTGAGACCCTGCCGGTTCTCGACGGTGCGGATGAAGTTTGAAGCGTCGTTCAGGTCATTGAATGTCCCCGTGTCCAACCAGGCAGTTCCCCGTGGCAGGATCTCCACCTGCAGCTTTCCGGCTTCGAGATACTTACGGTTGACATCCGTGATCTCAAGCTCTCCGCGTGCCGAGGGCTTCAGGTTTTTGGCGATGTCCACCACGTTGTTGTCGTAGAAGTACAGTCCGGGCACCGCGTAGTGGCTCTTCGGTGCAGCTGGCTTTTCTTCCAGGGACAGTGCCTTGCCCTGTTCGTCGAACTCGACCACGCCGTAGGCCGACGGATCCTTGACCCAGTACCCGAAGACCGCACCGCCGTCGATGGTCTTGAACCGGCGCAGCTGGGTGCCCATGCCCTGGCCGTAAAAGATATTGTCGCCGAGCACGAGGGCCACACTGTCGTCGCCGATGTGCTCTGCTCCGAGGACAAATGCCTGGGCAAGGCCATCCGGCGAGGGCTGCTGCTTGTAGGTGATGGAGACGCCGAAACGGGAGCCATCTCCGAGGAGCCGCTCGAACTGTTCGGCGTCATGCGGGGTGGTGATAATAAGAATGTCCCTGATCCCGGCAAGGATGAGGGTCGACAGCGGGTAGTAGATCATCGGCTTGTCGTAGACAGGTACCAACTGCTTGCTGACACCCAGTGTGATGGGGTGAAGCCTTGAGCCGGTTCCGCCGGCAAGTATTATTCCGCGCATGCCCCCCATCTTTCCCTTCGCTAAGTGCAGCGGCAAATCCGGTACCCTTGGGAATTATGCAGCGACTTCTTGTGACCGGCGGAGCCGGCTTCATTGGCTCAAACTTTGTCCACTATGTATTGGAAAACACTGATGACCACGTCACTGTTCTGGACAAGCTGACCTACGCCGGCAATCTTGAATCACTGCGCGGCCTGCCCGAGGACCGCTTCACCTTTGTTGAGGGTGACATCGCCGACGCCGGCATCGTGGACGGCCTGGTCGCAGGCACCGACGTCGTGGTCCACTACGCAGCAGAATCGCACAACGACAATTCCCTGCACGACCCCCGCCCCTTCCTGGACACCAACATCATCGGCACCTACACGCTGATCGAAGCGGCCCGGAAGCACGGCAAGCGCTTCCACCACATCTCCACCGACGAGGTCTACGGCGACCTCGAGCTGGACGATCCCGAGCGGTTCACCGAGCAGACCCCGTACAACCCCTCCAGCCCGTACTCGTCCACGAAGGCCGGCTCGGACCTCCTGGTCCGCGCCTGGGTGCGCTCCTTCGGGCTGCAGGCAACCATCAGCAACTGCTCGAACAACTACGGCCCGTACCAGCACGTGGAGAAGTTCATCCCGCGGCAGATCACCAACGTGATCGACGGGATCCGTCCCAAGCTCTACGGCAAGGGCGAGAACGTCCGCGACTGGATCCACGCCAACGACCACTCCTCCGCCGTCCTGGCCATCATCGCCAAGGGAACCATCGGGGAAACGTACCTGATCGGTGCTGACGGCGAAAAGAACAACAAGGACGTCGTTGAACTGATCCTCAAGCACATGGGCCTGGCCCCGGACGCGTACGACCATGTAGTGGACCGCCCCGGACACGACCTGCGGTACGCCATCGACTCCACCAAACTCCGCAACGAACTTGGCTGGGAACCCCAGTTCTCCAACTTCGACGCCGGCATCGAAGACACCATCGACTGGTACCGCAACAACGAACAGTGGTGGCGCCCGCAAAAAGCCGCCACCGAAGCCAAATACAAGGAACAGGGCCAGTAGTCCATGTCTCTGGAGTTCTCGAAAAAGCTTTCCGGCCACACAACCCCCATTCCCGGCGTCGTTCTCTACGACCTCCCGGTCCACGGCGACAACCGCGGCTGGTTCAAGGAAAACTGGCAGCGGGAAAAAATGGTTGCCCTGGGACTGCCGGACTTCCGGCCGGTCCAGAACAACATCTCCTTCAACGAAAAAGCCGGAACCACCCGCGGCATCCATGCCGAACCGTGGGACAAGTTCATCTCCGTTGCCACGGGCCGGATCTTCGGGGCCTGGGTTGACCTTCGCGAAGGGCCCTCGTTCGGCGCTGTCTTCACCGCTGAACTGGACCCCAGCCAGGCCATCTTCATTCCGCGCGGAGTCGGTAATGCCTTCCAGACCCTCGAGGACAACACGGCCTACACCTACCTGGTCAACGACCACTGGTCCGCCGATGCCCAGGGGCAGTACACCTTCCTGAACCTGGCTGACGAAACCGCTGCCATTTCCTGGCCGATCCCGCTGGACCAGGCCGAGCTCTCCGACAAGGACAAAGCCCACCCGCGGATGGCAGACGTCGCCCCGATGCCGGCCAAGAAGATCCTCGTCGTTGGCGCCAACGGCCAGCTGGGCAAGGCACTGCGCGAACAGTACGACGGCGACGCAAGGGTCGAGTTCGCCGGCCGCGGTGAGTTCGACCTCGCCCGGGAGGATTCCTTCAAGAACCGGAACTGGAAGAATTACTCCGCCATCGTCAACGCCGCGGCCTACACCGCTGTGGACGCTGCCGAATCCGAGGAAGGCCGGGCTGCCGCCTGGGCCATCAACGTAACGGCCGTCGCCAACCTGGCGCGCACCGCCGTCGAGCATGACCTCACGCTGGTCCACGTCTCCTCCGACTACGTTTTTGACGGGAGCCAGGACAACCACGACGAGGACGAGCCCCTCACACCCCTGGGCGTTTACGGCCAGACCAAGGCTGCAGGCGAGGCGGTGGCAGGTGTCGTTCCCCGCCACTACATCGTGCGTACAAGCTGGGTTATCGGTGAAGGCAACAACTTTGTCCGGACCATGGCCAGCCTCGCTGGGCGGGGGATCAAGCCGGCGGTGGTCAATGACCAGACCGGCCGCCTGACCTTCACCCAGGACATCGCAGCTTTCATCAGCCACCTGCTGACCACCGAAGCCGCCTACGGTACCTACAACTTCAGCAACGCCGGACCCGTAAAGAGCTGGGCCGACATAGCTGCGGACGTTTACGAGCAGGCCGGCGCCTCCAGGGCTGATGTCACTGGAATCACCACTGCTGAATACTTCAAGGACAAGGCCGCCGCTCCGCGACCGCTCAAGAGTGCCCTGAACCTGGCGAAGGCACACTCCACGGGTTTTGATGTCGCCAATGCCGATGAGCGGCTGACTGCCTACCTAAAGGCGGAAAACGATAAAGCATGACTCCTGCAGAGCAAGCCCACCGCACCCTGGTGATCATGCCGGCCTGGAACGAATCGGAGGCCATCGGCGGCACCATCCGGGAAGTGTTCGAGTTCGGCCCTGACTGCAGCGTCCTCGTCGTGGACGACGGCTCACGCGACAACACTGCCCAGGTTGCCCGCGACGCCGGCGCACTGGTGGTGCAGCTCCCGTTCAACATGGGGGTGGGCGGAGCGATGCGGACCGGCTTCAAGTACGCAAAAATGCATGGCTACACCCGGGTCATCCAGGTGGACTCCGATGGCCAGCATGATCCTCGTGATATCAAGGCCGTCCTCGACGGCCTGCAGGAAGCGGACATCGTTATCGGGGCCAGGTTCGCGGACAAGGGCACGTACACCGTCAGGGGCCCCCGCAAGTGGGCCATGAACGTCCTGGCCTGGACCATCTCGCGGATTGCGGGCACCCGGCTCACGGACGTGACGTCCGGTTTCCGCGCTGCCAATGCCAAGGCCATCCGCCAGTACGTGGACCACTACCCCGCCGAATACCTTGGCGACACCATCGATTCGTTGGTCGTCGCCATCCGGTCGGGATGTACCGTGCGCCAGGTGGGCGTCTCGATGCGCGAACGGCAGGGCGGGACCCCAAGCCATGACCCCGTCAAGGCCGCCATCTACCTGGGCCGGTCAGCCTTTGCCCTCCTCTTTGCGTTGACGCGCAAGAAGAACGAACCGTCGTCCAACTAGGAGTTTCCATGGCCACCCTCGTTGGCTTCATCTTTGTGCTGGTCATTCTGCTGATCATCTTCGAAATGCTGCGCCGCCGTCACCTGCGCGAAAAGTACGCCGTCATCTGGATCATAATTGGGATTGGCGTCCTGGTGCTGGTGGCCTTTCCGCAGCTTCTCTTCTGGTCAAGCGGAGTGCTCGGCGTGAAGGTGCCTTCAAACCTCCTGTTCGCCATGGCTATCGTGCTGCTGGTGTCCGTTTGCCTGCACCTGTCCTTCGAACAGTCCCAGGCGGAAGACGAAGTCCGCGTCCTGGCGGAGGAAGTGGGTATCCTTCGGCTCAAAGTCCTCCAGCTGGAAGAGAGCCTGACGCAGCGTGGCACAGCCGCCGGCAATGAAACACACCCGGAAACGCTCCCACCCGAACCAACAGCTTAACGAAAAAAGGTGGCTGCCCCAGGATCTGGGGGCAGCCACCTTTTTATTCAGTCCGCTAGGAAACCACGTGCTTCAGCAGCCTGGGCAGCGAATCGGTTTTCCCGATCATCAGTGAGCGGGCAACCAAGGTGGCTGCGTTCAACCGCGACGTCGTGTGGAAGGCCGCAGCGCGCGCCGTCCCGTTCCAGCCAAGTTCCCGGAAACGCCGTGCCTGTCCTTCGAAGTACGCGCGCTCTTCATCGAACCGGCGCCCGTCAAGTGCCTTGACCGACGAGTCCGATGCCGAGTGCCGGCGGTAGAGGAACGCGAGCGTCGGGTCAACCACCATGGCACCGCCTTCGGCTGCAATATCCAACAGCAGCGCAAGGTCCTGCACCACGTGCAAACCCTCCGTGAAGCCGATACGGCGGATAACATCCGTGCGCCATGCCAGGGACGGGAAGTACGCCCAGTCGGCCCGGACAAGGCTGGTGGCCATCTTTTCGCCCTGCAGCAGGACTGTGGACTTGGTGGAGGGTGCGTATACCTTCTTGACGATGTCCACCAGCGGGGAGCATGCACGCCCTTGCTCATCGATAACCTGAACGCCGGGCTGGACAACACTGGCCTCGGGGTAGGCTTCGAACGCCCTGGACACGACGTCGAGGTAGTTCGGCAGCATGATGTCGTCGGCACCCATGACCACAACAATGGGAGCTTCGGCCAGTTCCAGCGCCTTGCGGTAGTTGCCGTTGGCGCCGAGGTTCTCTTCGTTCTTCTGGTAGCTGACCCGCGGGTCAGACATGGATTCGAACCAACGCTGGGGTTCCGGGCTGGGGTAACCGTCGTCGACCACGATGAGGCGCCAATCCTCGAACTGCTGGCTCATGACGCTTTGCGCCGCAAGTTTCATCAGGTCGACGTCGCCGTAGTACGGAAGCAATACATCAATGGCCATGTGCCAGGTAGGTCCTTTTCTTGAAGATTCACAGGGTTGGATCTGTTTGCCCGGAGATGAGCACCCCGGTCAATGCTACCGTGTCGGCCTGTGCGGGCGGCTTCCAGCTGCCTGTCCCGGCCCCTGACCCTGGGCAAATGGAGGCCCCTCCGCCCCGACGATAGACTGAAGCCTGCTGTCTGACAGTTCCCTGACGCATTGGAACGGTCTATTTGGGTAAGCGAGAAGGAACTATAAGACGTGACGCACCAGAGTGACCCGCGGGTGGTGGCTGTTATCTCGGCCTTCCACCCTCCCCAGGACCTTCCCGAGAGGGTCGAAAAACTCAACCAGCAAGTCGTCCACACAGTTGTTGTAGACGACGGTTCCGACCCCCAGCAAACGAGCAGCGTGCTGAAGGGTCTGGAAGCCCTGGGATGCACCGTGCTGCGCATGCCCGAGAACGTGGGAATTGCGGCAGCACTCAACGCAGGAATCGATGAAGCGCTCAAGGCGTGGTCTCCGGATTTCCTCGTCACGCTTGACCAGGACTCCGCGCTTGATGATGGATACATCGCTGCCGCGTTGGCCACGTACGCGGAGGCAAGTGCCAACGGGGTCGACGTCGGCCTGGTCAGTGCCCAGTCGCACAACGGCCTCCACGTTCCGCTGCTGGCCAAGAGGGCACGGTTTCCCGAAGCCTTTGACCCCCTGCAGTCGGGCGCCGTCATCCCGGTATCCACGCTCAAAACAGCTGGAATGCTCGACGGCAGGTTGTTCATTGACTGCGTCGATTCTGAATTCAACCTCCGTGTCAGGTCCCACGGCCTGGCCACCCTTGTGGGCAAGGGGTGCAACATGACCCATGCCCTCGGCCAGGCACAGCCAATGATGCTTTTCGGATGGCATGTCAGCGTTTTGGGCCGAAAGCGCCACGTACATTCACATGCCGCTTTCCGGGTGTACTACATGACCCGGAACAACATCCACCTCTGGCGGCAGTACGGCGCCAGATTCCCGATCTGGCTGCTCCGCAGGCTCCGCTTCCAAGTGGAAAGTGACGTTTTCAGGATGCTGTACGGCGCCAATCGGAAGGGGCAGTACCGGGCGTTCGCCCGCGGCTTCGTGGATGGCTGGCTGGGACGGCTCGGCAAGATCGATCCGTCTTTCCAGCGGAAGATCAGCGCGTGAGCGGGGCCGGCGCTGTGCGGGTATCCGTGTGCATGGCAACGTACAACGGCCAGGAGTACGTTGCAGAACAGATTCAATCCATCCTTTCGCAGCTGTCACCGGAGGACGAGCTCATCGTCGTGGACGATGCGTCAAAGGACTCCACGCTCGACGTCGTCCGTCGCATTGAGGACCCGCGCATAGTTCTCCTGCCAAGCGCGGAAAACAAGGGTTATGTTGCCAGTTTCGAAAAGGCAGTCTCTGCCAGCAGGGGCGAGTACATCATGCTGTCGGACCAGGACGACATCTGGCTTCCCGGACGCGTCGAGAAGCTAGTGGACGCCCTGCAGACCAAGGACTTCGCCGCGAGTAATTTCACCGTGTTCGGGGGCCCGGCCAACAGATATCACAAAGTTCAGCTCAAGGAATCGGACAGCGGTAGGTGGGTGGCCAACCTGGTCACCACGTGGATAGGCATCCGCCCCTACTACGGGTGCACCATGGCATTCCGGGCGGCAGCCAAGAAACAGATCCTCCCCTTCCCGGAGTTCCTCACCGAAACCCACGATCAATGGATCGCTATCGTCGCCAACCTCAACCGGAGCATGGTCCACGTGGCAGCCCCCACCGTTGCCCGGAGGCTGCACGACGAGAATACGACCCCCAAATCCCGCCGTCCGGTCGCAGTGATCCTGCGGGCAAGGATCATGCTCCTTCGCGCCATTTTCGTGGCCCTGGTGCGGAAGCCGGGAACTCGATGACATCGCAAGGGACCCCTGCACCGCACCCATCCGGGGCGGGTACCTACGCCGGAACCTTCGGCGCGGTGGCCTTGGCCGCCTACAAGCCGGACCATCCCATGTTTGCGCGCCAACTCCTGTCAATCCAGGCACAGACCCACACGCATTTCGTCTGTCTCATCTCGGTGGACGGCGACTACCAGCAGGTTGCGGATATGGTCCGGCAGATCTGTGGCGGGGATGACCGCTTCCAGGTTCTCGGATACAGCAGCCGGCTTGGGTTCCACCACAATTTCGAGCGGGCCCTCAAAGCCGTTCCGGAAGAGGCCCGCTGGGTTGCCCTCAGCGACCAGGACGACTACTGGTATCCCGGGAAACTGGAGGCGCTTCTCCCCCGCCTTGACGGTGCCGCCCTGGTTACAGGGCAGGCACGGGTGGTGTCGCCGGAAATCTCCGCAACCGACTCGGACCCCGCAAGGGGGAGGCTCACCGATAGGAGAAATGTCGGGGCTGCGGACCTCATCGCCACTAACCAGGTCACCGGATCCCTGTGCGTATTCCGGCGCGAATTGCTTGAGACAGCTATCCCCTTCCCGTCGCTGGCAGCGCCGTCCCAATATCACGACCACTGGCTTGCGCTGTGCGCCCTCGCCTCCGGAGGCATCAGCATCCTTGACGAGGTGTTGCAGGATTACATCCAGCACGGCGGCAACGTGGTGGGCGAATCGCGGCAAAGCCTGCCCACTTCCATACGGAACACGCTCCGTTTCGTGAAGCGGTACGAAGGAAGCACCTCACCGCGGAGTATCTGCAGCATCATCTATAAGACCGGGCTCGGATGGCGGACGCTCATGGCGAGGACTCTGTTGGCACGCTCCGCGCAGGCCGGCTCCTCCACGAACCCGGAATTGCAGGATGCCCTGAACTTGTATGCACGGCCCCGGGCCTGGCGCCTGTTCAGGTCCCTGAGGGACGGGGTGCGGCGCAAGAACGTCGCTCCCATCCGGGCTGCGGAGATTTACCTCGGCGTCGTGCTCCCATGGAACCGGCACAGCGGGATCAGCAATCCACGGTAACCCAGTGTCGCTCCCAGAGCACCGGCGGTAGAGACCTGAGGCGGCGCTCCGCCACGATCTGGCTCGGGATCGTCAAACATCCACGCACGCGGCCCTGGGACGCGCAGCAAACGGCTCTAACAAGACCGGACGGAGCTGCCCCACGGCCAGCCGGCAATACCAACAGAAGGAAGCACTTAGAGCATGAAAGCTGTGTTGTTAAGATTGGCCGGCTTTACAGGGTTGCCCCTGGTGTCGATACTGACCCCGTTCCTTCTTGTTCCCATAGTGGCGCGCGTTGCCGGGGAGGGCGGCTGGTCTACCGTCGCATCCGGGCAGGCCATTGGGGCCTTTGGCGGTGCAGTCATCGCGTGGAGTTGGAACACCCTCGGCCCAGTAGAGATAGCCCAGAACCCTTCCCAGCAGCACCGTGCCGAGGTTTACCGGCAAAGCATCAGAACCAGGCTGGTCCTGTCGGCGTTGGTTTTCCCGTTTGTGTTCATACTGGCCTGGCAGTTGGCAGCCCCTGACCACCGGCTGGATGGCGCAGCGATGTCCATGACCACCGCTGTTGCTGGACTATCCCCGGCCTGGTATTGCATCGGCGCAGGAAAGCCTGCCCTTCTGGCAACGTTCGACGCGCTTCCCCGGGTGGCGGCCACAATTGTTGCCGTCCCCGTGATCTTGCTGACGACTCATATTTGGCTGTACGGAGTCATCCTGCTCGCTGCCGTTGGCGTAAGCCTGGCCATATTCCAACGCATCGTAGTCCCGGAACGGGGTAAAACCTTCACGTCCTGGGGCGGAACTTGGCGCTACTTGCGCCAACACTTCGGGCCGGCCGCCATCAGCCTGTCCGGCACAACTTACGCAGCAACACCTGTCCCCATAGGCCAGGCCCTTGTTCCCAATACCGTTATGGCTGGATTCAGTTCCGCGGACACGGTCTACCGTTTCGGTCTCTTCTCCGTGATGGCTTTGGGCAATACGTTCCAAGGCTGGACTTTGGAGCCGCAGGAGGCCAGTCCGAAGAAGCGCCACACCGCCGCCATTGTGTCCCACCTTGCACTGGGGCTGGCGGGAGCTGCCTTCCTGGCGATCCTGGGACCGCTGGCTACAGAGATTATCCTTGGATCCGTCAACAAGGCCGGCCAAGCGACATGCGCTCTCTACGGCCTGTCATTCCTTTTCATCTCCGCCAGCACTCCGTTCATCCGTAACCTCCTGCTCCCGCAGGGCCGCCAGCGTCTCATCCTTGTTTGGACGCTGATCTCGGCCGTCATCGGAATTACCCTCATGTTTCTTGCTGCGAGCCGAGGATGGGCCGATGGCATCGCGCTGGCAATGGCCCTCAGCGAGGCCATACTTTTCCTGGGCCTGCTGGTGCCTGGGCTACGCCTGCTGAAAAAGGCGTAGCCCAGTACCAGTTTCCGTCAACGCCACGGTATGTGGCGCTGGCGGGTCCCTCGCTCAGTTGCCGCAAAGCTGGAGCTTGTAAAGCTTTGCGTCGCCTTCCGAATCTTCAAGTGTGGCCATGCCTGCGGCAATGAGGCTGTCCAGCCCCTTGTAACCGCTGTCCCGGCCGTGCACTTCACGGTGGCCGAAGTCCAGTATGTAGTCGATGTTCAGCTTTTGGACCGCAGGGCAAACCGCGGGATCGTCTTTGGACGGGGTTGGCCCGTTGAGGAGCGCTCCCGTTCCGTCAGGAACGGCGCTAAGGATGTGCAGCTGGATGAGCTTCCGGTCTGCCAGGGCATAAGCCAGGGAACTGCCGTTCCAGGGGTTCCCCACCATGACGGCGTCCTCCGGCACTTCCTCCGAAAGGCGGTCAATCAGCTCCAGCTCATCACTGGAGATCAGGGGTGAGTCAGCAGAAAGCCTGTATGAACCGGCCATGGAGTCCTGCGCCTGGCGCACGCTTCCACGCTGGGTGAGCACACCCAGCGCCAGGACGGCAATCAGGCCGGCAACCACCATGTAGGTTGCCTGCGGTACACGGGCGCCCTTTTCGAAGGGCTTGCCCCGTTCCGCTGCAGTCTTCCGCTTCACAATCCCCGCGCTGCGGGTGACGCCCCGAAGCATGAGCTCCCAAGCGCAAACAGCACCACGGGTGGCAAGGGGAATCGTGACCAACGGCAGGAGAGCGGCAAGCCGGGGAGGATCGTTGTACCAGATTCCCGTCCAGTAGGCCCTGAAGTTGTCAGCAGGGAAAGAACTGACCACAACAAAGAGGAACGCCGCCACGGCATAGGTTCCCAACCACCACAGATGCCGGCCGGACCTGATTACCACGAAGATGCCAACAAGGGTCAGCGCCATGACGGCCCACGCCACGGGGCGGCCAATCGCGGAGCTGGCGATGACTTCTCCTATGGCCTGGCCGCTGCTCTCAACGGGCGGCCAGAAGGCAGCCTCCGCCGGTGGCCGGACGAGGTCCCAGAGGATGCGCACAACGACGACGGCGATCACGCCCATCGCCATCAGGGCCGCCGTGGCCGTCCATCGGGTTCGCCCGCGCGCCGAAGTCCATGTCCGCACCAGGAAGCGCACATAGACGAAAACCGCAGGCGGAGTCATCAGGGCAATCCAGGCCATGGCGGCGCTGGGGTGGGCGAGGGCGACGCCCGGGAGTACTGCGAGGAGGAAGAGTGCTCCGATGATCCTGGAATGGATCGGCACCGCGGACAATCCGAGTACCTCAAGCGAGACAGCCAGAACCAGGGGCAGGAGGGCAACGGCAAGGAAATTCGGGTACAGCACCCCAAAATCCAGCAGTGAAATGGGAAAGGCGCCAAAACCGGCGGACAGGACACCGGCGGACAGGATGACCGCGGGGCGCTTTCCCCAGACAGTACGTGCGAGATACAGGCAGCCCAGGGGCCAGACAACGGCGGCTACGACAATGTTGATCACATTGACCGAGACCGGTATTCCGCCGCCGCCAACGCTGACCAGCAATGAAACAAGGTCATGCCATGCCGCGGGGTAGGAGGCCGCACCGGTCATCTCATTGAGCGTCAGGGATGAGCCTGAGCCGGTGTCGAGGATGTACCGGATCGCGTTCAGATGAAAGACATTGTCAAATGTCTGGGAAAATGACTCCGGGTGGCCGATCGCTTCCACAAGCCGGCGCGCAACCAAAAAGGCTGCCATGACAACCGCCAACACGATGGAGCCCAGGACCCAACGCCGATTGCCGCCGTCATGCGGCTGAACTGCCGTGCCTTTCTTCGCCACCACAACCGACGCCACAAAGGCGAGTCCGGCCAAAATCGCAGTGATAACAAGGACTGGCGGCAGCGACCACCGGACTCCCGCGAACGGAGCCACGATCGCAGCAATGGCCACGATTGAGACGCTGATTCCGGGTGCCAAGGCGAAGATACGGAATCCCCTCAGCCTGGCTGCCGCACCCACGGCGAGTCCCGGAACAAACAGCAATGCCGCTGCCAGGACAAACTGAGGGACTGTATCAAACCAGGACAAGAATCCTCCGAAAATTCAGTGGCACAGCGGCCAGAGCGGCACGCCGTGCCACAAAACTTTGACGATAAGGGACCATCATCCGCCCCGAAGCGAACGTCCTCGCGCAGCTAACTGTCAGGCCCGCAGAATCGAGACTGCCTCGTGGATTGGTCCGTCGAATTTCACGTTACCGTGCTCCAGGAGGATTCCCCGGTCGCAGATGCGGGAGACCAGGTCCAGGTCGTGACTCACCACCACAAGCGTCTTCCCGTCGCGGGCGAGTTCCTGGATCTTGTCGATGCACTTTCGCTGGAAAGGCTCGTCGCCCACGGCAAGGATCTCATCGATCAGGAACACTTCGGGATCAGTATGGACGGCAACGGAAAATGCGAGCCGCAAATACATTCCTGATGAGTAGAACTTGACCTCGGTATCAATGAATTGCCCGATCTCGGAAAATTCGACAATGTCGTCGAATCGGTCCTTGACCTGTTGCTCGGTCATTCCCAGGATGGCGCCGTTGAGGAAGACGTTGTCCCGGCCGGACAGGTCGGGATGGAATCCGGCCCCCACTTCGATGAGGCCCGCCACCCGCCCCCTGGTCCTTACGGTTCCCGAATCCGGCAGCATCACTCCGGAGATGTGCTTCAGCAACGTCGATTTGCCGGAACCATTGAGGCCCAACAGCGCCACGGTCTCCCCCGTTTTGACGTCGACAGAGACGTTCTTCAGCGCGTGGAACTTCTCGGACAGATCGCCTTTCCGGCCCTTGACCAACCAAACAACTGCCTCCTTGATGGAGCGCGTGTGGCGGAGGACGAACTGCTTGCTGATGTCTGAAACTTCAATTGCGTTGACCACTCACAGCTCCTGAGCGAAGCGGCCCTCGAGCCGCCGGAAGGTGAACTGACCCAAAATGACAATGGCCAAGGCGATAACCAGGCCCAGCGGTGTCCACAGGGTGAAGAGATTTGGTGGCATAGCGGTGGTGCCATCTGTGGTGGGGAACCAGAACGCGTAATGGAACAGTTCCACACCAATGGTGATGGGGTTCGCCTGGTAGATGGCAAACCACGTTGAACCGAGTTTCGCTTCCACCATCGACCACGCATACATCACCGGCGAAGCCCAGGTTGCAACCATCAGGAGCATGTCCACCAGGTTCTCCGAATCCCGGAAGTACACGTTGGCAGATCCGAAAAGCAGGCCAAGGCCGGTGGCCAGCAGGCCCACGATCACGAAACCCGCCACAGCTGCCAGGAGCTGGAACACACTCGGGTGCCATCCTGCCAGCAGGCAGCCGGCCACAAGGACCACCAACTGGGGGAAAAAGTGAACCGCGGACACCCACACAGAGGCAACCGGGAAGAGCTCACGGGGCAGGTAGATCTTCTTGATCAGGTTTCCGTTGTTCACAATTGAACGGGACGCGTTTCCCAGCGCCTCGGAGAAGAAGTTGATCAGAACGATCCCCGAGAAGAGGTAGACCGCATAGTTCGGAAGACCCTCGGGGTTCCTGGCGCTGCGCTCCAGCCCCAGGAATACACCAAGGGCAACGTAGAAGACGACGAACTGAACGCCGGGTTTTACGTAGGACCACAGCAGTCCGAGAACGGACCCTCGGTAGCGGACCTTGAGTTCCTTGCGGACCAACAGCTTGAGGAGGAATCCCGACTGCCGGATGTCCCGCAGTCCACCCCCAAGCCCTGGACTTGTCAGTTCAGCCGGAGAAGATGCACTCACTTGATTTCGTTCTGCGTGTGTTGCTCGAACGTCTTCCTCCACGACTCCATCGACGTCAGGTCTGCGACAGCTGCCTTGTACTTCCTGCTGAGCGCGGGCCATTCCTTGAGCAGCGCGGTGTGCAGGCGCGCACTCTCCGCCAGCATCTTCCTCAGTTGCTTGGGGTCCCGCTGGTACCAGGACGCACCGGTCCCCTCGGCGTTCGAGACAACTGCACTGTCGTACTGCGCCATGCGCCACCACCGGTTGTCCTGGTGGGCAATGGTCGTTTGCGGGCGTTCAGTGCTGGTTCCCTTCACCGGGCTCGCCAGCTGGCGGACGACGGTTTTTGCTGCCCAGGGAAGCAGGGAAATCTTTGACGGTTGGGCCGGCCCGTGTCCTCGGCGCGGCGGCTTGTCCATCTTGGCCGCCGGGAAGTCTTCAGGATTCGGTTTGAAGACGGCGTCGGGGTGCGCGGACATCATTTCGCGGATCTGGGGCAGCTTGGCCGGCAGAAGGTCAGGCAGGGCTTCGGGTCCCTTCAGGACGTCTTCGAGCGCCCACTGGCGGCCCTGCGCGGTGGCGTACTGCATGGAAACAAGGTGTTTGACATCGGCATACTGCGATTCCTTGATCACGCGCCCGCCGAACTCGTAAGGGCTGTGGAGCAGGGCGGCCACTACGCGGTTCCGGGCGTGGAAGTACGCCTGCCAACCGACGAGGTCGTCCTTGTCAATCCAGGAGACATGCCACACGGCCGATCCCGGAAGAGAGACAGTGGAGTAACCGTGGGCCTTCGCACGCAGCCCGTACTCCGAGTCGTCCCATTTGATGAACAAAGGAAGGGAGAGCCCGATTTCCCGGATTACCTGCGTGGGTATCAGGCACATCCACCACCCGTTGTAGTCAACATCGCAGCGGCGGTGCAACCAGGACGTCTGACGAAGGTTGGAGGACTGGAAGTCGTGACCCAGGATCATTTCGTCGCTGGGCAGGGACGGCTGGAAGCGGTAGGGGTTAACCACCTCTCCAAAGGTGTGCAGCACCGTCCGGTTGTAGAGGTCGAACATGTGCCCGCCCACCAGCGTTGGCGTCTTGCAGCGATCCGCGAAGGTCAGCAGCCGGATGATGCTTTCCGGCTCCACGACGACGTCGTCGTCCATGAGCAGTGCATAGTCGCTGCCGTTTTCAACGGCCTCAAACATGCCACGGGCGAATCCGCCCGACCCGCCGAGGTTGGACTGGTTAATGATGCGCAACTTGCCGTTGAGCATCTTTTTGATGTCCTCAAAGCCATCCGCATCGGCGAGCTTCTGCGTCCCCTGGTCCACAATCAGGATTTCCTGTACGTGGTCGAGAGCCTCTTTGCTTTCGGCCAGGAGCCGAAGGTTATTGAGGCAGAAGTCGGTCTTGTTCAGGGTGGTGATCTGGAGGGTCACAGAGCCGGGGCTGCTCTCAACGGCAGGGCCCTGCCATTCCGCATCGAGCATCACCAGTGGCTCGGTTCCGGCCAACAGGTCGAACCAATACCAACCGCCGTCACCGAAAGGTGCCAGCGACAGCTCGAAGAAGTTCTCGGCAGTACCCTCAACGCGGCGCGTGTCTACGCGCTGCAGGGAGCCGCGGGCGTTCGACTTGTACACGATGACAGAACCAGCACCCTGCGTGCGGACCTGCAGCCGGACCTTGTCCACGGTGGTCCAGCGCCGCCAGTAGCTTGCAGGAAAGGCATTGAAGTAGCTGCCGAAGGACACCCGTTCGCCAGACCGTACGGAAGTCGAGTGCCGCGAGAGGAAATCCTCCACGTGGGCTTCCTTGGTGGGGCTGCTGATAGTCCGGGCCTTGGGGGTTTTCCCGTCCCTGTCGCCGGCTGTCGGCAACTGGATCCCTGTGGCAGTGCCCATGTCCATGTAGAGGGGAACAGTATCCATCTGGCTGGCGCTGGGGAGGATGACGCGCTGCAGCGTCTGCCACTGCTGGCCGGTTTCCACCGCTCCGCCCTCGGCCTTGTTCTGGTTCTTGGTATCGGTGGGGACGCTCATGCGTCGACTCCTCCGCTTTCGATGTCGGCTCCCGCCTCGAAGTGAGGACGGATCTTGTTGTCGAACATGGTCAGGGCAGAACCGATGGCCATGTGCATGTCAAGGTACTTGTAGGTGCCCAGGCGGCCACCGAAGAGGACGTCCTTCTCACCGGCCGCAAGATCGCGGTACTTGAGCAGCCGGTCGCGGTCTGCCGATGTGTTGATCGGGTAGTAGGGCTCGTCGCCCTTCTCCGCAAAGCGCGAGAACTCGCGCATGATGATGGTCTTTTCCGTCTGGTATTCCCGCTCGGGGTGGAAGTGCCGGGGTTCGATAACGCGGGTGTAAGCCACGTCTTCGTCGTTGTAGTTGACCACGGACGTACCCTGGAAGTCGCCGACATCGAGGACTTCCTCTTCGAAATCAATCGTGCGCCAGGAGAGGTCACCCTCGGCGTAATCGAAGTAGCGGTCAACGGGACCCGTGTATACGACCGGAATATTGCCGACAACCTTGTTCTTGCTGTATTCGTGCGACTCGTCAAAGAAGTCAGTGTTCAGGCGGACCTCGATGTTCGGGTGCTCCGCCATCTTTTCGATCCAGGCCGTGTAGCCATTGGTGGGCAGGCCCTCGTACTTGTCGTTGAAGTACCGGTTGTCGTAGTTGTAGCGGACCGGCAGCCGCGAGATGATCCCGGCGGGAAGGTCCTTCGGGTCCGTCTGCCACTGCTTGCCCGTGTAGTGCTTGATGAAAGCTTCGTACAGGGGACGCCCGATCAGCTGGATTCCCTTGTCGTTAAGGTTCTGCGGGTCGGTGCCTGCAAGCTCTCCGGCCTGCTCCTGGATCAGGTCCTTGGCCTGGCCCGGAGTGAGGTTTGCCCGGAAGAACTGGTTGATGGTGGCGAGGTTGATGGGGAGGGAGTAAACCTCACCCTTGTGAACGCCGTAAACCTTATGCACGTAGTTGGTGAAGCTGGTGAACCGGTTGACGTACTCCCACACGCGTTCGTTTGAGGTGTGGAACAGGTGGGCACCGTAGCGGTGCACCTCGATACCTGTCTGCTCTTCCTTTTCGCTGTAGGCGTTTCCGCCGATGTGGTGGCGACGGTCGAGGACAACGACCTTCAAGCCGAGCTCAGTGGCGGCCTGTTCTGCGATTGTCAGGCCAAAAAAGCCGGACCCTACGATGACGAGGTCAGCGGTCACAAAATCTCCTGGTTCGAATGCGGGCAGCGCAATGTTGAGCATTGTCTGCTGCTCTAGCCTACCCGAGTGACTGCGGCGCCAGTCGAATCGCCTCCCTTACCGGCTCGGCCAGGGATGCGGGTCATACCTCGCGCAGCTCCCCGTCTGTTTCCACATAATTGGCCCCGGTCTGCGGACAGACCCAAAAGGTTCCCTCCTGCTTTAACGGGTGCCCGGCACGGCCAACCCATCCAACGCGGCGGGCAGGCACCCCCGCGACAAGGGCGAAGTCCGGCACATCCTTGGTGACGACGGCGCCCGCAGCAACGGTGGCCCAAGCACCGATCGTTACGGGCGCAATGCACACGGCCCGCGCTCCAATGGCGGCACCTTCCCGGATGGTTACCCCTACCTTGTCCCAGTCCCCCTCCGCCTTCAGGCCCCCGTCGGGCGTGACCGCCCGGGGGAAGACGTCATTGGTGAGTACAACGGCGGGTCCGATGAAGACGCCCGGGGCAAGGACGGCGGGCTCATAGACAAGGGCGTAGTTCTGCACCTTGCAGTTGTCCCCCAGGACCACTCCCGGACCTATATAGGCCCCGCGTCCAATCACACAGTTACTCCCCAGCCGCGCCGATTCCCGGATCTGGGCAAGGTGCCACACTTTCGAACCGGACCCGATGACGGAATCGGGGGAAACATCGGCACTGGCAGCAATGGTGCTCACAGGTCTCCTTCGTGGCCGCAGGACCGCCGGTGGAGGTCCGTGTGGGCGATCCTAGCCCAGCGAAGGATCAGCAAGGCAGTACCTGCGGAACAATTCGAGGTTTTCCACATAGCCCCGGTACGGGCCTGCCCGTTCGGAGCCCGGCCCTTAGCTTGGAAACAACGTTCAAAGGAATCCACCACATGACACTCCACTGCACGTTGGTAAGAGCAGCCGGCCCTGGTTCGGGCAACGAGCCCCTGGAGCTGACCATCGAGGCTCCCGCCGGAACGGCCGGGACGGAAATCCACCACCTTCTTGCCCGCAAGTTCGGCACAGGGGAGGTTACCGTCCGGGGAATACGCCTGGGCTCGCTCAACGTTGGCACGGCTCCCCTAGTCGCCGGCGCGGTACTCGTCGATGCCGGAGATGCCAGGCCGCCGCTCCGGAAGCAGCTGCCCCGGATTGCAGACGAGGCGGAAGCTGGACTGGCGTTGGCTGTCCACAGCGGCTCGGGAGCCGGCACCGTTGTAGCCCTCGCCCGCGGGACCTTCACGATTGGCAGGAGCGGCGCACGGATATCCATTGACGACGCCGAAATGTCGCGGGAGCACGCAAAACTGACCGTCACGGACACGGGCATCTTCATCGAAGACCTGGACAGCTCCAACGGAACATGGGTGGATGGCCGGAGAGTCCGGAATGCGGCGGTGTCCACGGCATCCGACATCCGGTGCGGAACGTCGGCCATGTCCCTGATCTTCACGGACGGCCCGCCGGCGCCCCTGGCGGACGCGGGCGCTTCGGTGGCGGACCCCATCCCCGTTACCGCCGGCACTGATCATGGAAACCGCGCAGTCCTCGTACTGACCGCAACGCTCCCCCTGGCCATCGGGGTCGGGTTGGCCGTCTTTACGGGAATGTGGATGTTCCTGGCGTTCGCCGGCGCCTCAGCCGTCTCGATGCTGATTCCGCTGCTAACAGGGCGAAGGCAACGGCGGGAAACCGCAGCCGCAGTCGCTGGTGCTGTCCAGGAAGACAGACAACGACGACGGCGGGCCGGGCCATCCCTGGCCACACTCGCCTTGAGTACGCCGCGCCTTGGATCCAACGGAACAGGCGCCGGCGAAGGGAGGATCTGGCTTCGACTCGGCCTCGGCGTCCAGCCCGCGAATATCAGCGTCCAGCATGCCCGCGCCGTCCGGGACCTGCCGTCCGCGGGTGCAGTGCCACTCCTCCTCGACCCGTCCCGGCCGGAAACAGTGTTTCAAGGAGCACGCCCGGCGCTGGATGCCATGATTAGGGCGCTGGTCATGCAACTGGCCGGTTATCCCAGGGGCCGTGAGACCAGGGTGGTCATCCACGGCCGGCCCGAAGTCCTGCCCCTCGCTGCAAGGTTCCTTCCGCGAGTCGTCCTGACGGCAACCGGGGAGTCATGCCGACGGCATCTGTCGGAGAAGTTATTAGGGGGTTGCCCGCATGGAGTCCTCATTCTGGCCGGCCCGTCCGATTGCCGGGAAACGGACAACACCCTTGCCGCGACTGGCGTCCAGCTCGGATGGCAGGTGCTCAGGTTCACCACCCCGGCAGAGCCAGCCAGTACCGCGGATGTGGAACTGTCCGAACCGGAATCGTCCCTCCTTTGCCCGGAAACCCACACGAAATTCGTTTCCGATCTGGCCCCTGCGAAGGTCTTTGACGCGTTCTGCCGAAACCTTGCAGCCGGAGCGGATGGCAGGGCGCGGGAAGACTGCATCCCGGATACGTGCGCCCTCGCGGACGTCATGCCCTTATCGGCGGACGCAACGGCTGCCCGGTGGGAGAAGGGTGCGCAGACCACCGGGCTGGCAGTTCCGTTGGGGCTCAGCGCCGGAGGCGTCAGGTCCTGGGACCTTGACGGAGACGGGCCTCATCTCCTGGTGGCGGGGACCACCGGTTCGGGGAAGTCGGAGTTGCTGCGAACCCTCGTTATTGCGCTGGCACTAAATCATCCGCCAGAACTGGTGAACTTCCTGTTCGTCGACTTCAAGGGTGGCTCCGGACTCGGGCCGCTGGCCGACCTCGTGCACTGTGTCGGGCTGCTGACTGACTTGTCCGCCAGTGAGCTTGACCGCACGCTTGCCTCACTGCGGGCTGAGATCCGGCTCCGTGAGGAGGCCCTCGCCGCGGCCAACGTGCCGGATCTGGCCTCCTACCAATCCACGCAGGATGCGGCCGGCCCTGCGCTCCCCCATCTGGTCATCATCATTGATGAGTTCAGGATGCTCGTGGATGACGCCCCGGACGTCCTGCGGGAGCTGATGCGCATTGCCGCCATCGGACGGTCCCTGGGCATCCATCTGGTGATGGCCACGCAGCGGCCGCAGGGAGCACTGACAGCCGATATCAGGGCCAACGTGACATCCAGCATTGCCCTGCGGGTCCAGTCCGACATGGAATCCCATGACATTATCGGCACCAAAGCTGCGGCGGGCATCGGAGTGGACTGCCCAGGACGCGCATTCCTTGCACGGGGAACGGAGCCTGCCCAGGAATTCCAAGCGGCAACACTGAACCTTTCCGGCAGTGAAACCCGGATCGATGCCCTTCACGTTCAGCGCACCTTCGACTTCCTGAGGGCGGAAGAAGGAGCTGCTCCCGGATGCCAAACGCCAACCCCAGCGCAGGCCGCGCGGCCCTATGTTGAAATGGTCCGCAGGCTTTGGACATCACGGGGCCGGTCCCTGCCCCGGCACCCAGTAGCGCCTCCCCTCCCGCATGATCTCCGAGACCCTGTTTCGGCACCGGCGCAGGCAAGCGGCCAGCCGCCAACCGGATCGCGGCCGGATTGGTCTGTTGAGCTGGGCGCCCTCGACCTGCCCCATGCCCAATGCGTCCTTCCCCTGACCTGGGAACCATCCCGGCACGGCCACCTGGCACTTGTTGGCTCTGCCTCCTCCGGCGCCGTTGAAGCCCTGGACCTCGCAGTCCGTCGCCTTCTGGCGCACCCGCGTGAGTCACACTGCTACTTCCTCGACGCCCCTGGCGGACTCCAGCATGCCGCCGGCCATAGAAGGACGGGTGCCCATGCCGGAATCCACGAACTCCGCCGCGCGGTCCGGATATTGGAGCGGCTGGCCCTCGAGCTTGGGCACCGCCTCAGCCGCCCTGATGAAGGGGCTACTCCGTTGGTGCTGGTCATCTCCGGATGGGGATCGTGGATGTCTGCCTTCAGGTCCGGACCGCTTGCGTGGGCTGAGGACGTGGTACAGGACCTGGTCCGGGACGGTCAGCGCGCCGGGATAACTGTCGCGATATCCGGGGAACGGGAACTGGCCACCGCCCGCTTTGGCGGTTCCCTGCCCAACCGGCTGTACTTCCCCGCAGCCTCCAACGAGGACAGCAGGCTCGCGTGGCCCAGGATGCCTTCCACGGAAAAGGTAAAAGGGCGGGCGGTGGCCTTCGGACCAGTCGCCGGAAGCGAGCCCGCGGTCTGCCAGGTCTACGACCTCGCCATAGCGGACCAGTGGCAACGGGACCCGGACATGGAGCTGAACTCCACGCCTGAAGTCCCGCCCTTCCGGATTGAGTCATTGCCCCCGCTTATCTCAGCGACGGACGTTCAGGAGTCTGCGGCGAGCCCGTTCTCATCCGTGGCCGCCGCCCGGTCCACCCCGCCCGGACTTCTGATCGGCGTGGGTGGGGACGAACTCTCCCCGGTCCGCCTGAACTTACCCGCCGGCGGCGTTTTCACCATCCTTGGCCGCCCCGGCGGTGGTAAAACCAACAGCCTCCGCGCGCTGAGGATCCTGAACCCGGAAGCCTGCTGGGTGCATCCGCCGGACACCGTAGAGCCGGACAGGTTTTGGACATCACTGCGCTTGGACCCCGCGTCCCGGGCCGCGGCCGGGCGCCGGATCCTCATCGCCGACGACGCCGACCAACTGTCTGCCGACGCCCTGACCGCACTGGCGGAACTCCAGTCACGGGGCCATAACGTCCTGTTGACAGCAAACTACAATCCCCTGCTGCTGCAACGCCTCCCCCTTGTTATGGCGTCCAGGGCTCACGGCACCGGAATGCTGCTCGCGCCGCGCTCCATGGCGGACGGGGACCTCTTCGGCGTCCGCTTCGAAGCGGAGCCCACTGCTCCGCCGGGCAGGGCAGTGCTGATTTCCGGAGGAGGGTCGGCCGCCCTCCAGGTCGCGTGGGCGCCGCCGGGAGGGGTCGCCGGAGGCCGCAAGGCGGGCTAAAGGCCGGCGGCGCTCCTCCGGTCCGGGAAGCGTAGGCGGGCTATAAGGCCGGCGGCGCTCCTCCGGTCCGGGAAGCGTAGGCGGGCTATAAGGCCGGCGGCGCTCCTCCGGTCCGGGAAGCGTAGGCGATAACGCTGCTATGGAACAGGAGCACAAGGGCTGCCACCGCAGGAACGACCATCGCCAATCCAGCCAGGATCAGTCCGCTGGTCAGGGTGGGGAAACCGATCGTCAGAACGAACAGTTGGGCTACCAGGGCCGCCGCACGGGTCCACCGGAACCCGCGGTACAGGAAATGACCGACCGCGAACAACCACGCCGAAAAGGCGAGCAAAAGCCCGAGGGTAAACACCGCACCCCAGAACGACAGGACAGGGCTCCCCGATACCAACTCGAATGCGTACCAGGCAGCTGCCGCCAGGAGGGCCGTCGCCTCAACCGCAACCACCACGGCAATAAGGACAGCGGCGCGGGGAGGCCGCACTTTCACTGATGGAACGGCACCGTCCTGGCCAGGGTGGGTTCCCCCCGGAGGAGGCGAGGAATCTGCGGGGTTGGAAGGGGGTCTTGACACACTGGCACCCTACCCGACATAGTCGGAGACTGGTGAGGGCCAGTGCCAGCAGTGTGATGTATCGCTCAGCATTCCCGGGATATCAAGCGTTATTACCCCTTGTTTACACAGCGTTAACATGACAGGCTTGATGGAGATGACCAAGGGGGCCCCGCCGGGCCCTTTTCCTTTGTAGCTACTAGTGAATAATTTCACAAAGGGCGATTCCCAGAAATGGAGCAACTAATCAGCATGGATTGGCGTAACCGCGCAGCGTGCCTCGAAAAGGACCCGGAACTCTTCTTCCCCGTCGGGAACACAGGGCCGGCTCTCCTGCAGATTGAGGAAGCCAAAAGTGTCTGCCGCCGGTGCCCGGTAGTCGATACCTGCCTCCAGTGGGCACTTGAGTCCGGCCAGGATGCCGGCGTTTGGGGCGGCATGAGCGAAGACGAGCGCCGCGCCCTTAAGCGCCGGGCAGCCCGGGCACGCCGCGCTTCATAAGCGGCAGCCCCCCCGACATACAGCGGAAGGATATCCGCCAAGTAGAAAGAGCCCCGGCAGCAACCGATCAGGTTGCCGCCGGGGCTCTCTCCATTCAATGCCAGGGGACGCCGCCGGACAGCAGGCGGCGTCCGGCTACCTGCCCAAGAGGCTGAGGCGGATGCGGACCGCTGTGCCGCCGCCTTCGCGGGGCAGCCACTGGATGGTTCCGCCAAGCTCGCTGGTCACCAGGGTCCGCACGATCTGAAGGCCAAGACCCTCGACGTGCGGAGTATCCGGTAGTCCCACGCCATCATCGGCGATGGTCACGGTGAGCTCTTCGTCGTCACCATCTTCGCCCTCGGCACGGTCGGCAATGAGCCACACAGTCCCTGCCCGCCCCTCAAGGCCATGTTCCACAGCATTGGTGACCAATTCGTTGATCACCAGCGCGAGCGGGGTGGCCAGATCGCTGGGAAGCTCGCCAAAGGTACCCGAACGCTCCGTCTTCACCTGCTGGGACGGCGAGGCGACCTCCGCGGACAGCCTGAACTGCCGTCCGATCAGCTCATCGAAATCGACGCTCTGGGTCAGGCCCTGGGACAAGGTTTCGTGGACCAGGGCGATCGTCGCAACCCGGCGCATCGCCTGCTCCAGGCCCTGTTTGGCTTCCTCGCTGACCATCCGGCGCGACTGCATCCGCAGCAGGGCGGCAACGGTTTGCAGGTTGTTCTTCACCCGGTGGTGGATCTCGCGGATGGTGGCGTCCTTGGTGACCAGCTCCATTTCCCGCCGCCTGAGCTCCGACACATCGCGGCACAGCACCAGGGCTCCGAACCGTTGCTGTTCGTCGCGAAGGGGAATCGCCCGAAGGGACAGGCTGACGCCGCGGGACTCGATTTCACTGCGCCACGGCATCCGGCCGGTAACAACCAGGGGCAAGGTTTCATCGACCATCCGGCGGTCCTTGAGGAGGCTGGCGGTTACTTCCGCCAAGGAACGGCCCTCCAGCGATTCACCATCACCCAGCCGGCGGAAGGCAGAAACGCCGTTGGGGCTGGCGTACTGCACCACACCGTCGGCGTCGAGCCTGATCAATCCGTCCCCTACCCGCGGTGCGCCGCGGCGCGACCCCGTTGGTGAAGCGAAGTCGGGCCACAGGCCAAGCGTCCCCATCCTTAACAGGTCATAGGCGCACTGACGGTACGTCAGCTCTAGCCGGGACGGCATCCGTGAGCTGGACAGGTCCATGTGGGTAGTGACAACGGCCAGGGTCCGTCCATTCCGAACCATGGGAACAGCCTCGACCCGCAGGGCCATGTCGCTGCTCCAGTTTGTCTCGCTGGAGCGCTCGATGGCCCTGCTGTTCCAGGCCTTGTCCACCAGGGGCCGAAGGTCGGAGCGGATGCCTTCGCCGACGAAGTCCCCGTGAAACACGGTGTGCGTTGTGGACGGCCGGACGTGCGCCAGCGCCACATACCCGTATTCGGGATGCGGGAACCACAGTGCGAGGTCGGCGAAGGCCAGGTCAGCAACCATCTGCCAGTCCCCCACCAGCAGGTGAAGCCATTCGGCATCACCTGGGCCAAAATCGGCGTGTTCCCTGATGGGGTCGGTAAAGATTGCCACTGCACCTCCAGTTGCGACGCCTGATTAATCAGCGCCGGACGATAGACCTCAAGAGCCTCAATGCTACCGACAGCGACGCCATATCGTCTGTTTCGAGTGCGTTGACCTCATCGAACATGCTCTTCGCACGCCCCAGCTGTTCGGCGTTCCGGGCCTCCCACTCCGTGAGCCGCGCCTCTGGTGACTGTCCCGCGGCCGTGGCGTCCAGCACCGCCGTCGTAATGTCCGACACCGTGGAGTACAGGTCATCACGAAGTGCCGCCCTCGCCAATGCCTGCCAGCGGTCCTGCCGGGGAAGGCTGCTGATCCGTTCCAGTAGGGAATCGGCGTGGAAACGGTTGAACACCGTGTAATACGCGGCGGCGATGTCCTCAACCGGCTCTTTCCGCAGGCGGGCGATCTTTGCGATGTCCAGCAGCACGAAGCTTTCGAACAGTTCAGCCCAGCGCAGGGCAAGGCCATCCGGAAGTTCCCATTCGCGCGCGTTCTCGAGCCAGCTTCCCACCCGTTCACGGTCCTCGCCCCGCAGGTAGTCCAGGACGCGAGCACGCAGGGGATCCATGAGTGGCTTGAACTCAGCCACCACTTCATCGATGGGCTGGGATACGGTGCCCTGGGTGAGGAGCCACCGCACTGCGCGGTCAAGCAACCTGCGGATATCCAGGTGGACCGTGCTCCAGTGCTCCGTGGGGAACGAGGCAGGCAGGCTGTTGAGCTCCCGGACCATCACGTCCAGCTCGTAAATCTCACGCAGTGCGACGAAAGCCTTGGCCACGGCCACTTCGCTGGCTGACGTTTCTTCCATGACGCGGAAAGCAAAGGTGATGCCTCCCATGTTGATCATGTCGTTGGCAACCACCGTGGCGATGATTTCGCGCCGCAGCGGATGGGTGTCCAGTTCAGCGTCGAAACGTTCACGCAGCTGCGTCGGGAAGTAATCGCGGAGGGTTTGCCGGAACCACGGATCGTCCGCAAGATCGCTTTCCCGCAGTGCTGTCGCCAGTTCTATCTTGGCGTACGCCGCGAGGACTGAAAGCTCAGGAGACGTCAGTCCCTGGCCCTGCTGCAGCCGTTCGCGCAGTGTGTCCGTGGTGGGCAGGGCCTCCAGGTCGCGCTTCAGGTCGGCTGATTTTTCCAGCCAGTCCATGAGGCGTTCGTAGCTGGGGCTCCACTCGGCAACCCTTGTGCGGTCGTTCAGCAGCAGGATGTTCTGGTCAATGTTGTCTTCCAAAACGAGGCGTGCCACCTCGTCGGTCATGGAGGCAAGGAATTCAGCACGTTCGGCCGCGTCCAGCTTCCCCGCAGCAACCATCCGGTCAACGAAGATCTTGATGTTGACCTCATGATCGGAGCAGTCCACGCCTGCGGAGTTGTCGATGGCGTCGGTGTTCAGGATGACGCCCTGGAGTGCCGCCTCGATTCGTCCGCGCTGCGTCATTCCCAGGTTGCCGCCTTCACCGACCACCTTGACGCGGAGGTCCCTGCCATCAACCCTGATCGAGTCGTTGGCCTTGTCCCCCACCGACGCGTTGGTCTCGCTGCTGGCCTTCACGTACGTCCCGATGCCGCCGTTGTAGAGAAGATCTGCGGGGGCCAGCAGGATGGCCCGCAGGAGTTCGGGCGGGCTGAGCTCCGTGGTGGCGGCGGGAAGTCCCAGGGCGTCGCGTACCTGGGGCGACACCGGAATGGACTTGGCCTGCCGGGCGAAGACACCGCCACCTGCGCTGATGAGGGACTTGTCGTAGTCGTCCCATGACGACCGGGGCAGCTCGAACAGGCGCCGGCGTTCAGCGAAGGACTGCTCCTCGTCCGGCGTGGGATCCAGGAAGATGTGCCGGTGGTCGAAGGCAGCGAGCAGCCGGATGTGCCGGGACAGCAGCATGCCATTGCCAAACACGTCGCCGGACATATCGCCCACGCCCACCACGGTGAACGGCTGGGTCTGGGTGTCCAGGTCCAGCTCGCTGAAGTGCCGTTTCACGGATTCCCACGCACCGCGGGCGGTGATGCCCATCGCCTTGTGGTCATAGCCAACGGAGCCGCCCGAAGCGAACGCGTCTCCCAGCCAGAATCCGTACTCAGCGGCCAGGCCGTTGGCAATGTCCGAGAAAGTGGCAGTCCCCTTGTCCGCTGCGACCACAAGGTAGGAATCGTCGTCGTCATGCCTGACAACGTCCGACGGCGGCACCAGCTTCTCATCCGCGCCTTCAGTAACCAGATTGTCGGTGAGATCCAGCAGGCCCCGGATGAAGGTCTTGTAGCTTTCAACGCCTTCGGCCATCCACGCAGCCCTGTCGACGGAGGGGTCCGGCAGTTGCTTCGCAAAGAAGCCGCCCTTGGCCCCGGTGGGAACAATGACCGCGTTCTTTACCGTCTGGGCCTTCACCAGGCCGAGCACTTCGGTGCGGAAGTCCTCCCGGCGGTCCGACCAGCGCAGGCCACCGCGGGCGACCTTGCCAAATCGGAGGTGCACGCCCTCAACCCGCGGAGAGTAGACCCAGATCTCGAACATCGGGCGCGGGAACGGCAGGCCGTCGATCCGCGCCGGATCGAGCTTGAAGCTCAGGTGCCGCTTGTCCTGGTAGAAGTTCGTCCGCAGGGTGGCCTCAATGAGGTTCACAAATGTCCGCAGGACACGGTCAGCGTCCAGTGTCGCAACCTTTTCGATGGACGCTGACAGTTCTTCGCGTACGGATTCCTGGGCCGCCTGCCGTGCATCGGCATCCAGTGACGGATCGAACCGTGCGGCGAAAAGGGCACTAAGCCCCCGGGTCACGTCGGGGTTGGCGAGGAGGGTATCAGCCATGAACCCGAACGAATTGGTGTTACCCATCTGACGCATGTAGCGGGCGTAGGCACGCAGGACGGTGATCTGGCGCCAGTGCAGCCCCTCCCGAAGGACCAGACGGTCAAAAGCGTCGGATTCTGCCGCGCCGGTCACAGCCGCGCTGAAGGAGTCGGCCAGGAAGCCTCCGGTTGCCACCGGGTCAACGCCCGCAGGGTATTTCAGCCCAAGGTCGTAGAGGAAGAAGTCGCGGCGGTCCGCGGTCTCGATTTCGAAGGGCCGTTCATCGAGAACCTCGAGTCCCAGATTGTGGAAGAACGGAAGGATTTGGCTCAGGCTCTTGGGCTCGAGCATGTACAGCTTGACCCGCGCGTCCTCCTCAAGGGTTGCGCCGGCCCCCTCGGGGAGGTAGACGTGGACGCCCGGACGCTCCTGCCGTGCACCTTCGGTGCGCTCGGCTGCCGCTCCGTACTTCTCGAAGCGGGCGATGTCGGCAAGGGCATCTTCCACTTCGTAGTCCACCCGGTAACTCGCCGGGAACGCTTCAGCCCAGATGGCCGCCAGTTCCTTGGCTTCCGCCGCGTCGCCGCCGTCGCGCAGCACCTCGGCGATGCCCTCGCTCCAGGACCTCGCCGCACGGACCAGCCGCTTTTCGAGCTCCCCGCTGTCAACGTGGCTGACGTCTGCATCCTTCGGCAGGCGGATCCTGAAGAAGAGTCGGGCCAGAGCCGATTCCGTCATCCTGGCTTCGTAGTCAATGGACACCGCCTGGAAGGTCTCGCGGAGTTCCTGCTCGATCCGAAGCCTGACATTGGTGGTGTAGCGGTCCCTGGGCAGGTAGACGACAGCCGACATGAAGCGGCCGTAGATGTCGGGCCGGAGGAAGAGCCGGGTCCGGCGGCGCTCCTGCAGCTTCTGGATGCCGACTGCCGTGGCGGCGAGGTCGGGGACTTCGATTTGGAACAGCTCGTCGCGGGGATAGGTCTCCAGGATGCCGAGCAGGTCCTTTCCGGAGTGCGAATCCGGCGGGAACCCCGCATTGCGGAGGACGGCGTCGACCTTTTCCCGGACGATCGGAACTTCGCGTACTGAGCCGGTGTAGGCACTGGTGGCAAACAGCCCGATGAAGCGCCGTTCTCCGTTGACGTTGCCGGCGGCGTCGAAACTCTTGACGCCGATGTAGTCCAGGTAGGCGGACCGGTGGACGGTGGAGCGGGAATTGGCCTTGGTGATGACAAGGGCACGCTTTTCCCGGGCCTTTTTGCGTCCCGTGTCCGTCAGGTGCTGGATGTGGGGGGAATCGGCCGCTGCCCGAAGCAGGCCAAGGCCGCTGTCCTCCCGCAATTCCAGGACGTCTTCCCCGTCTACGTTGATCAGGACGTATTCCCGGTAACCGAGGAAGGTGAAGTTTCCGTCGTCGAGCCAACGGAGGAGGTCTTGCGCCTGCCGCAGTTCGGCTATCTGGGCCGGGTTGGCTACCTGGTCAAGGCTTTCGGCAATCTGCAGCGCTTTCTGGCGCATTTTGGGCCAGTCTTCGACGGCGGCGCGCACGTCCTTGAGTACTCGCTGCAGTCCTTCAAGGAGCGATGCTTTGGCTTCGTCGGAGATGCGGCTGATCTCGACGGCGATCCAGGACTCCATGTGTGAGGCGTTTTCGCCGGTGGCAATCAGGTGGGACAGGCTCGGCATTGCCGCAGTGTCACCGCTGGAAATTCCGATATGCGACGGAACCCTGTTGACCTTGACCAGGTGCCCGGATTCCCGGTTGCGCGTGGCAACGAACATGGGGTGGATGACGAGCTTGATGGCTGCATGCTGGCGGACCAGTTCAGCGTTGACTGAATCCACCAGGAAGGGCATGTCGTCCGTGACGACAAACACGACGCTGCTGTCTTCCTCATCGGAAATGGCCACTTTGGCCTGCCCCGGCAACCGCTCTGACGCGACTTCGCGGTGGTGCTCCGCCCGCTGTGCCAGCAGTTCCTGCGGATAGCTGCGCGCGTCCTCCTCGGCGAGATGCTGGTAGTAGTCCCCCATGAAGCCTTCAAAGCCTTCAACGGAAAGGGCCTGATCCTCCACGCTGGATCCAGACGACATCAACAAACGCCTCCATCACACGATATGCGCTGCACCTTTGCAGCTCTTATGGCGAGCCTAGTCCTTTGCCCTGCGGCCCGCTGTGGAAGAAAATACAGAGGATTTCGCCTTTTGCTGGACGGGTGCACAAACAAGTTGGCGGATGGAGCGGCGAAGGGCTGACTCGGGCGACGATTCGAGCAGCAATGATCCGGCAAGCAGGGCCGCATCTGCGGCAGCGATGTCGTACGGCAGGAATGCCTGGAGCTCAGATGCCGGACCGTAACGCTCCCAGGCATCCCGCAGCTGCCGTTCGGGGCCCCTTCCAACAGAAGACGACCGCACTTTGTTCATCACTACCATGGGCGAGGCCTGGGGAACGACGTTCTCAAGTTCAGCAAGTCCTTTGACCAACCGCGGAACGCCCACGGGATCAGCAGCCCCGACCGCGAACACGGTGTCCGCCACCTCCAGCGCACGCAGGGTTGCCGAGTTTCGCCGTGGCGCCATGGTGTCAAAACTCAGTTCTTCATCCGCCTCGAGGCAGAAGCCTGTGTCCACCACAACAACGTCGGCGATCTGCCGCGCCCGTTCCAGGACGAGCGCCAAGGCCGGTGCCCTGAGCTCCGTCCAGCGGTCTGCCCGCGTAATCCCGGTGAGTACTGTGAAGGTTCCGGCAGTGGTTGCCACAGGGACGGCGAGCCTGCGGAGGGCGTCGGCATCGAGGGCGCCCTGGTCGGCAAGCCGGCAGGCCTGTGCCAATGCAGCTGATTCGTCGAGCAGCCCGAGCACCGCAGCGACGCTTGCCCCGTAGCTGTCAGCGTCGATGAGGAGGACCTGCTCGCCATCGGCCGCCAGTTCAGCCGCCATGTTGGCGGCAAGGGTGGTCCGGCCCGGAGAGCCGACGGGTCCCCATACTGCGATTATTCGTCCTGGTCCGGGCCCGCCCGGATCTGGCTCAGGTTCCGCGGCAACCGGATGCAGGGCTGCGCCTGTGTCCGCAAGGGAGCTCATTGCGGCCGCACGGGCCGGCGCCCCTGTCAGTTGCTCCACGGCGTCGGCGATCCGGTCCGAAAGTTCTGCAGATTGCACGCCCGTCAGCGCGGACGCCACACCGATCTTGCGGAGTCGTGCTGCTTCTTCGGCACTGTCGGTCAGGGCGATGATGGCCACGCCAACCGCTCCCAGCCGGTCTACCAACGAAGCCGTGAGACCTTCGGATCCGTCTGCCACGACGGCCGCCCTGGCCAGCCCGCTTTGGCACGCCGCCAGCAGTTCGGGCAGTTCGGCGCATCGCCTGACAACTGTGACAGGGCCGTGCAGGCGTTCGAGTCCGCCCACCAGGTCTTCCCGGGTTTGCCCGACAGTGACGACAGGTATGCTCACTTGGCGCCCCCCGGGTTCCACACGACGGAGATCCGGGCGTCGTTGGCCTGGGCGCCCAGGATCGCCGGCATACGGCTGTCCTCCACCAGCACCATAAGCACCGTGCTTTTGGCGGATCCGAGTGTTGTTGAACCTGCTGCTACTTCGGCGATTTCGGCACCCGGCAGCAGGAGCTTGGGTTCACTGAATCCGTTCTTGGCATCCGGCTGGGCAACCCAGACGTCCACACGGGCCCCTGCGATAACCTGCGCAGGCAGGGTTCCGTCCACCGTAATGGCCACCGGCTTGCGGTCAAGGTCGTCCACCTCCCCGAGGCTGGCACGAGGGACCAGTTGGTCTTTTCCGATGCGTTGCACGGCCACCGCGCCCCGGGGCAACCCGGATTCGGCGGTGATGTAGTGCTGTTCCGAATCGCCGAGCCGCACCTTGGCACGTACCACGTTCTCTTCCGTCAGCGCTTCGCCCACGGCTATTCCGTCGCGGGCCGCGTAGACCTCCGTGGTTTGGTCTGCACTTCCGACCAGGAATACGACTCCCGCCACTGATGCAAACACCAGGAGGATCCCTACCAGCAGGCGCGGATCTTTCCACGAGGGGCGCTTCAGGCGTGCTGATGCGGCTGATGTTTCTGGAACCATGCCGTTTCTCCCCCTAGACATGCCGGCGGGCCGTTCCGTGGCCGGACACCTCATTGTGGCGGGACGGACGCCGGAACGAAAGTCAAAGTCCCAAATATGCCGGAACTGTGGATAACGCAGGCGTGTACCCCGTTCGGATGGCAAAATGGTGGCATGCCCAGGTTCCTCACGCTCGCAGATGTTGCCGAGCAGCTCCAGATCAACTCTCCAGCCGCGTACGCACTTGTACGGAGCGGAGAATTGAAGGCCATCCAGGTTGGTGGCCGCGGGCAATGGCGCGTGGAAGAGAAGATGCTCGAACAGTACATCGAGGAACGCTATGCAGAAGCGAGCAGGATGATTCAGGAGTCCAAGTCGAAGTCGGTCTGAGCGGGCGCGTGCTTCGTCACCGCCGGCCCTGCCGGGACCGGGCGCCGGCTACAGTCCGGCCTGCTTCCTGGACCTGATGGCCGCAAGTGCGGCGAACGGCACGGTTGATACGTCTCCAACATGCCGGCTTCTCCGGGCTTCACCGGGCGTAACTGCCGCTACGTCCACATAGTCCTTGCCCACGCGGTCAATTACGCCGTCCAACCGCGTGACGCCCGTGCTGCCACCGAGGCTGATACTCAGCTCAGCCCTGTCCCTGGCGAGGGCCCGGAGCGAATGCGCCAACCCAAGCGCGCGCCGTACGGCTGACGGTTCGGTTCGAGCGAGCCTGCCCAGGCCTACGTAGCGGGCAACCGCCGGGTATGGAATGAGGACCTGGTACCAGTCTTCGTCAATAACCAGGGCCTCGGCACCGGCGTGGGCAAGGCGGCCACTGACCGATTCTCCGCTCAGGAGGTGGACCCCGAGCGTGCATCCAAGTACGCCGCGGAGCCTGTCGGAGAATTCGATAGCCACCAGTTCAGCGCGGGTCCTCTCCCCGATCTCGGCCTCCAGTGAAAGCCGGTCAGATTCCGCCAGTTGGCTTTCCAGGTCGTTGAAGAGTGCATCCCAGCGCATCCGGCCACAGTAGGTCCGACCGGGCACGCCGTCAATTCCAGGAAGTTTTTCTCTCCACCGTCTGGACATATGGCTGAAAACGGGCGCAAACTGAGTCAAGCAATATCAAACTGCATCAAACGACATCAAAAGGATGAATCAATGATGAAGCGCGACTCGCACGGATTCAGGCTGGACGCCCTGATGGCCTTGGCGTTGTTAGTCCTGGGAGCTGTGCTCGTTTTCATCGGATGTGGTCTTGTCCTGCAGTGGCAGGAGGCAACGGCCAGGCACCAGAGCACGTCCGCCGAGGACATCCTGGGGGCCGTTGCACTAATTTCGGGCTCGGTGCTTATCGCCTGGTGGTTTCTGTCTCTTGTGGCCGCCGGAGCGGGCGTGCTCCTGGAGCGACACGGAAAGGTCCGTGCAGCTTCGCTGACGCGCAAGCTTTCGCCCGCTTTCATGAGGCGCCTGGTCGTCACGGCGTTCTCATTGCAACTGGTGTCGGGTGCAGCGGCCAACGCCGAAACCTTGGCTTCGGGTCCGCAGTGGGCCCCCACGCAGGAGTACGCCTCGGCTATGGAGGCAACCCCGGACCTGCCGGTCCCGCGCCCGGTACCTTCCACAGGTACGCCAGGCAATCCCATCTGGGACGCCACCTCCACGCAGGCTCCGGCATCGGATGCAGGCCCGGCGGCGGGCCAGCCGGAGCAGACCTTGACGCCGGGATTAGTCCCGACGTCAACGGGACCGGACCAACTTGCCCAGACAACGCACGCTGCTGCCCCAATCACTGCGGACGCAAGCTCCGGCGCCGCGAATCATTCCCAGCTGCAACCCCGATGGCAGCCCCGGACTGCCCCGCTGGTGGATCCAGGGCTGTTGGCCCCGCCCGCCACGCGCGAAGAGGCCACGCCGGGTAGGGGGTCAGATCACACAACAGGAAACGTGGCAGTCCTGGCCGGGGACACCCTGTGGGACATTGTGCGGGGCCAGTTGGGCACCAATGCTTCCGACATTGACGTCGCCCTCGAGTGGCCGAGATGGTACGAAGCCAACAGGGCTGTCATCGGCCAGAACCCGGATGTCCTGCTCCCGGGCCAGGTCCTGCAGCCACCCTCAGCGTCTTAAGCATCCGTAACCATGCCGGTTTGGTGCCGGCACCACAAAAACCAAAGGGGAAAGCAATGCCAGCAGTGACGCCAATCCGCGCCCTCCAAGGAAGAACCGAAAGTAAAGCTGACAAGGGCTTCACCCCGGGCGCAGCCAGCCAGGAGCCGCAGGAACACACGCAGCTGCGACAGGGGCAGCTGCGGGCCCTGGGCCAGGGCCGGCCGGCCCCGCGTTCCGGAGAGCCGGTTCAGCTCCGGGCCGCGGACGAGGAATCGGAAGTCCGGGCCCTTACGCGTGGAACGGTGCAGGCTGCCATGGAAGTGCTGGCCGGGATCCGGCCCGTCCACCAACTGGCCCGCCGGCTTGACCCCCGGTGCCTCGCTGCCCTCCAGCACCGCGCTGCACTGATTCGGCGGGAAATCACCAGGAGCGGAAATCCTGCGCTGGGCCGGCTGCACCGAAACTCCATTGTCCGGTCAGTAAGGATCTGCGAGGTGGCAGAGGGCACCTATGAAGCCAGTGCAGTGGTAGTCGATGACGTCCGTGCGCGGGCCGTCGCCATCCGTCTGGAGCGCAGCAAGAAGGTGTGGCGGGTCACAGAGCTCGTCATTGGATGACCATCCGGCTGGCCACCGGACGAAGAAAAGGGCAGGGCCCCGGGATACTGTCTCCCGCTGGCCCTGCCCTCGCCTTACACGTCGTCGTCCGTGGACTCTGCTTTAGCGCCGCTTCTTCTTAGCCGGACGCTTGGCGGCTTCCTTCGCCGCATCCTGCTCCGCCGCCTTTGCGGGGTTTCCTGAGCGTCCTGAGGAACGGGTTTCCACCCGGGTCTGGGTGCCACCGCTCTCGCTGGGTGCCGTGTACTGCAGCTGCGCAGGCTTTTCGGGGGCTTCCAGGCCGGCAGCCCGGACCTGCGGCTCAACGTGTTCGGTGTGTCCGCCGGCGGCGTCCTCCACCACCACGTCCTGGGCCGGAGTCACTTCGACTTCAAGGTTGAACAGGAACCCGACGCTTTCCTCCCGAATGGCTTCCATCATGCTTTGGAAAAGGGTGAAACCCTCGCGCTGGTACTCCACCAGGGGATCGCGCTGGGCCATGGCACGCAGCCCGATGCCCTCCTTGAGGTAGTCCATCTCGTAGAGGTGTTCCTGCCATTTGCGTCCGATGACTGACAGCACGACGCGGCGTTCCAGTTCCCGCATACTCTCGGAGCCGATGCTTTCCTCCCTCGCCTGGTAGACAAGCCGGGCATCCGAAAGCAGCTCTTCTTTCAGGAACTCCACCGTCAGCCGGGACTTTCCGCCGGCTTCTTCGATGATGTCGTCCGCGCTCACGCTGACTGGGTACAACGTCTTGAGATTGGTCCACAGCTGGTTGAAGTCCCAGTCGTCGCCGTTGCCTTCGGCCGTGGCGTCATCGATGAGGGCCATGATGGTGTCCTCGACAAAGAACTGCACCTTTTCGTGCAGGTCGTCACCCTCGAGGATCCGGCGGCGGTCGCTGTAGATCGCCTCACGCTGGCGGTTCAGGACGTCGTCGTACTTCAGGACGTTCTTTCGCTGCTCAGCGTTGCGGCCCTCCACCTGACCCTGCGCCGAGGCGATGGCGCGGGATACGAGTTTGGATTCGAGGGCCACGTCGTCAGGAACGGAGCTGTTCATGAGGCGTTCTGCAGCGCCGGAGTTGAACAGCCGCATGAGGTCGTCTGTCAGGGAAAGGTAGAACCGGGACTCGCCCGGGTCGCCCTGGCGTCCGGAACGGCCGCGCAGCTGGTTGTCGATGCGGCGGGACTCATGGCGTTCGGTGCCGAGGACATACAGTCCACCGAGGTTGAGGACCTCTTCATGCTCATCCTTGACGGCCTGTTTGGCCGCTTCAAGTGCAGCCGGCCACGCGGACTCGTACTCCTCGGAGTTCTCCTCCGGGTCGAGGCCGCGCTTGGCAAGTTCGGCAACCGCCGTAAACTCGGCGTTGCCGCCCAGCATGATGTCGGTGCCTCGGCCGGCCATGTTGGTGGCCACCGTGACGGCGGCCTTACGGCCGGCCTGCGCAACGATCGCGGCCTCCCGTGCGTGGTTCTTGGCATTCAGGACTTCGTGCCGGATGCCGTCCTTGGCGAGCAGCCGGGAAAGATACTCGCTCTTCTCGACGCTGGTGGTACCCACCAGGACGGGCTGGCCCTTTTCATGGCGTTCGGCAATATCCCGGACGACGGCGTCGAACTTCACTGTTTCGTTCTTGAAAACGAGGTCGGACTGGTCGATGCGCTGCATGTCGCGGTTGGTGGGAATGGCCACGACGCCGAGCTTGTAGGTGCTCATGAACTCGGCCGCTTCGGTCTCAGCGGTACCGGTCATGCCTGAGAGTTTGCCGTACATGCGGAAGTAGTTCTGCAGGGTGACGGTGGCCAGGGTCTGGTTCTCCGCCTTGATCTCGACGCCTTCCTTGGCCTCGATCGCCTGGTGCATGCCCTCGTTGTACCGGCGGCCGGCAAGGATACGGCCGGTGTGCTCGTCAACGATCAGGACTTCGCCGTCCATGATGACGTAGTCCTTGTCCCGCTTGAAGAGTTCCTTGGCCTTGATGGCGTTATTAAGGAAGCCGATGAGTGGCGTATTGGCGGACTCGTACAGGTTGGAGATGCCGAGGTAATCCTCGACCTTCTCGATGCCGCCCTCAAGGACGCCGACGGTGCGCTTCTTTTCATCGACTTCGTAGTCTTTTTCGGGCTGCAGCCGAAGAACGACCTTTGCGAATTCGCTGTACCAGCGGTTTGTGTCGCCCTGGGCGGGTCCCGAGATGATGAGCGGGGTACGGGCCTCGTCAATGAGGATGGAGTCAACTTCATCGACGATGGCGAAGTTGTGTCCACGCTGGACCAGTTCGTTCCGGTCCCAGGCCATGTTGTCGCGCAGGTAGTCGAAACCGAATTCGTTGTTGGTTCCGTAGGTGATATCCGCTGCGTACTGCTCGCGCCGGACCGCAGGGTCCTGGTTGGCAAGGATGCATCCGCTGGTCAGCCCGAGGAAGCGGTAGACGCGGCCCATGAGGTCGGACTGGTATTCGGCGAGGTAGTCGTTCACGGTGACCACATGGACACCCTTGCCGGCGAGGGCATTCAGGTAGGCAGGAGCGGTTGCCACCAGGGTCTTGCCTTCACCGGTCTTCATTTCCGCGATGTTGCCCAGGTGGAGGGCGGCGCCACCCATCAGCTGGACGTCGAAGTGCCGCATTCCCAGGGTGCGCGAAGACGCTTCCCGAACAGCAGCAAAGGCCTCCGGCAGGAGGTTCTCGAGCTTTTCGCCGTCCTGGTGGCGTTCGCGGAGCCGGTCCGTTTCTTCACGGAGCTCGGCGTCGGTAAAGGTCTTGAACGAGTCTTCGAGGGCATTGATGGAGTCGGCATAATTCCGCAGTTGCCGAAGTGTTTTCTTGTCACCCGTGCGGAGAAGTTTTTCGATAAGTGATGCCACGTGAAGATGCTCCCAGTCTCATGCCGCCGAATTCTGGCGTTTTTAGTCTACGGGAGAGACAACCTGCCGGTGCCGGTTTCCCTCAGAGCGGATCGGAGTCCGCGTTGCCGACGGCCCGCGCAAGGTCCGGCGCGAGGTCACCGGACGGCCAGACCTCCACGGACTGGAGGCCCAGCCATTCAGCCATAAGGCGCAGTTCCGCGGCAAGTTCGACGGCGGTGTCCGGCGGGGCGGCCGGCTCGGCGAAGGCGGCCCGGGCCAGCAGTTTTCCGCCTGCGCGGTCGGCCTTCAGGTCCACCCGGGCAACGATGCCGTCCCGGAGGAGGAAGGGAAGGACGTAATAGCCGTGCCGCCGCTTGTGTTCGGGCGTGTAGATCTCAATCCGGTAGTGAAAGCCAAAGAGTTCTTCCAGCCTGCGGCGCTCGAACACCAGCGAATCAAAGGGGCTGAGCAGGGCACGTCCAGTTGCCCGCCGAGGCAGGACAGCATCGGCATGGCGGTAGACATCGCGCTTCCAGCCCGAGACGGTCACCGGTTCCAGCACACCCCGCGACACCAGGCGTTCCACAGACTGCGCCGTTGCGTTGACGGGTGTCCGGAAATAATCGGCAAAACACCGGACAGTTCCGACGCCGTGCGCACGGGCGGCAGCCTCAGTCAGCCGGTCCAGTGCCCCGGCCCGATCTCCGGTTCCCGTGGGGTCCTCCCCCGCGCCAATTCCGGCATGCGGGAGAATCTTCGCCGTGAGGGTGTATTTCCGCTCGAATTGCTCTGTCCGTGCAGCTGCGGAGACGAGCCCCGCTTCAAAGAGGTGTTCCAGGACCCTTTTGACGGCGTTCCAGTTCCAGCCCCAATTGCCTGTTTGCCGTTCTTCCACGTGGCCGATCCGGGCGGTCAGCTCGGATGCGGTCAGGGGACGGCTACCGGCAAGGGTTGCCAGGATCAGCTCCGATATCGCAGCCCGCTGGTCCGGGTCCATGCTTCCGGCACCAACCCACGAACGTTTCTGCCAGAGCAGGAGGTCCGCATAGTGTTCCGGTCGGATGTAGCTGGCCTCGTGTGCCCAGTACTCAACCATCCTGCGCGGGTGGACACCGGACATCCGTTGCAGAATGCTCCGGTCGTAGTTCCCGAGGCGCGAGTAGAAGGGAAGGAAATGGCTCCGCGCCAGGACGTTTACGGAATCGATCTGGACCAGCTGCAAGCGGGCAAAGGTGCGGCCCACCGTCCGTGAAGTTACGGGTCCGGTGGGCCGTCCTTTGTCGAGCCCCTGTGCTGCCAGAGCGATCCGCCGGGCCTGGTTAAGGCTCAGCGAAGCGGGCACCCCAGTCCTCTCTGTTGATTGTTGCTGCCAGCACCCTAAGCGGTTGCCGCGGCATCATCCGAACGGTAGGCGAGGATCTTTTCTTCCACCACGGTGTCTCCGGGTTCGCACTCGTGGTCAAGCGTGATCACACCATAGGTCCAGCCGCGCCGCCGGTACACGACGGACGGGGTATTGGTGGCCTTGTCGACGAACAGATAGAAGTCGTGCCCCACGAGTTCCATGTTGTCCACGGCGTCGTCGAGCGTCAGCGACGCTGCCGGGAAGACCTTCCTGCGGATCAGGACGGGGGAATCGCCTGCCGGGATATCGTTGTCCACGTCGTAGGGAGACCTGTCGGCGGATGACGCGCTGGCCTCGCTCCGGTGGCTGGCCTCCATGTAAAGGGGCTCGTGCGCACTGGCCGGTTCGAGGGACGCGGTTGCTTCCCTCACAGCCTTGGGCGTGTGGCGTCCGTGATGGACCTTCTTCCGGTCCTTGGCCCGGCGCAGGCGTTCAAGCAGCTTGTTGTACGCAAGATCGAAGGCGGCGAACTTGTCGGCAGCGCTGGCTTCGGCGCGGATCACCGGTCCGCGGCCCAGGACTGTCACCTCAACGGTCAACTGGTCGCCTGTTTGCCGGGCATTGGTCTCTTTGGAAACCTTGGCATCGACCCGCTGGACTTTGTCCCCCAACGACTCGATCTTTGAGATCTTCTCCCCGGCATATTCGCGGAACCGGTCTGACACTGTCAGATTTCGTCCGCTGATCATAAACTCCATGGTGCCCTCCAAATGACTTCGGTGACACGACGGCGGCGCTTCCCTGGGCCGATCTGCCTGACAGTCGAGCCCCTCTCCGAGCCGCCATCGAAAGGTACATTCTGTCTTGGTACCCACAACCGACGTTAGTTCATCGTCATCCGTTATTCATCCTTTCCCGGTTTATTTTTTTCTAAGTCGCGGTAGTTTCGCTGCTGGCTTAGGATGGGCCGTCCGGGCCGCCCGAGACCGGCGGACGCGTTGCGGCGAGTACCACCGCCCCTGCCACCCGGGCCCCGTCGCGGTGCAGTGCACGCGCGGCTTCGGACAACGTGGAACCGGTGGTGAGGACGTCGTCGACGATGATGCAGCGCCTCCCGGCCACCCTGCCGCGGGCGCGCCGCCGCACCGTCATGGAGCCCCGGACGCGCCTTGCCCGGTCACCCCTGTCGAGGCCTTTCTGGCCGCCGGCCGGCCGGATACCTCCGGGGGTGGCCTTGGCGAGGACGTCCTGCATAACGGCGCCGGGAAGCTGCCGGACGGCCTCGGCAAGGAGCAGGTGCACGGGGCTGAATCCCCTAGCCAGATAGGCGGCTGAACTGGTGGGAACCGGAACCAGGACATAGGGCCGGCAGTCTCCCGTTGCCGTCCGCACCGCTTCTGCGAGCGCCCTGCCCAGGCACTTCCGGAGCCGGTGCTGGCCGTGGCGCTTATAGGACAGCAAAGCCTGGGCGAGTTCCTCCCTGTAGACGCCGGCTGCAACCACCGGCAGCAGGATCCTTCCGTCCACATCTGTCAGCGCGGGTGCGGCAGCTTCGGCACGGAACGGTTGCGCGGTGAGCCGGCGTACCTGCCGGGAGCAGTGCGGGCAGAGCTGGTGGTCCTCAGCACCGCAGCCCACACAGTCGGCAGGAATCGCCAGAGCCAGAAGGTCTGCCGCGGCTCCTGCCACCTGGTCGCCAAACCGAAGGAGGGCGCTCCGATGTTCTGACCGGTGCCTCGCCACGGGTTGGGACGGGAGGAGGTCAGGGTCTGCCCGGCCACTGCCGGGCATTGATTCGCTGCTCACGGCTCGACGATTCCTGCAGCCGGCAGCAAAGGAAAGCAGCACCAGGGCCTATGTGGACCCAGACCACACCGCGTTACCCATGGGCCTCAGTACCTGCAGCCCCTACCCCGGGTACGAAGGATCGATGGGGCCCTTGATCTGCGGCGACCATCCGTTCCCAAGCCGCTGGAAGATACCCTCTGACGATTGCCCGTAGATCTCCTCCTGCCCGTTTCCTGCGCTGAGCGCCACCAGGCCCGGCCAGGGAGCGAGCTGCTGGGGCTGGCCCGAGGTGAGGGAGAGCAGTTCCGGCGTCACGTTGGCTGCCGCCGCGCCCTTCATGACCACCACCGTAGAGTCGTTGACCCAGGCACCCTGGTCCGGGTTGCTGTCGGTCGCCAGGGTGGTCGGCTGGGTCAGTTCACGGGGTGTCCCGTCACCGCCGCGGATGATCCCGGCGACCTGGACCCGGGTCTTGCCGTTCTGTTCGGAGATGACCAGCGCACGGACGCCTTCCCGGGAAACCCGGAATTCCTTGACGGACCGTCCCGCCAGCCAGGCCGGCGCCAGCGTCACCGACGGAACCGAAGCCCCTTCAGCGACTCCGGTGGGGCGGAAGGCCACCACTTCGGTGGCCCCGTTTCCCCCGGGCCCGGCCGACCATACCCAGTCGTTGAGGCTGAAGGAGGGCCGGCTCAGTGTGCTCCGGGTCGTCAGGGCGCGGGCCGGCTGGCCCGGGTTGATGCTGTACAGGGTTGTTCGGCTCTCATTGAGGAAGGCAGCGGTCTGCGAGACCGGAGATTCCGCAGGAAACCGTGGGTCCAGGGCGGAGACGGGCTGCATATCCGGAAGAGGCGAAATCCTGTTGTTTTCGTACCGCACCAGTTCATTGCCGCTGACGGCGATCTGGCGCGAGGGGGCGCTCTTGTCCTGGACCGGCGGGAGGACCGAGCCGTTGTCCTCCACCCTCACCAGGTCCTGGTTGGCCCGCAGCTCGACATTCACGACGTCGGGCTGGCTGCGGAACGTCAGGGTGAGCTGCATCTGCATCCGAAGGCGGTCCTCCGGGGATGTCTCAGTGAGTTCCTTGGCCGTCAGGTCCACCTGTGCGGCTCCCGAGACTACGGGAACGGACTCACGGGCGAGCTTGATGCCAGACGGGAAGGCGCTGGCCACCGCGCCGCGAAGGTAGGGGGCCGGCCCCGCCAGCAGGGCACTTGTCATGGCCTTGACCGTCTTGTTCCTGATGAACCAGCGGACGTCGGGGACGGCGTAAGTGAACGTGGGGTCGTAGAAGTAGATGGGATAGGCGCCGTAGATCACCTTGAACGTTTCCTCGGCGATGGCGGTCCCGTCCGGTATTGCAGAGATACGCCATTCCCCGTCCACCTGGGTAACGGTGACGGGGATCCGTTCCACGGTGCCTTCCGGGGACTGGGTGGTGATCCCGTCGGCGTCGACGGTGTAGGCCACATCCAATTCATAGTTGTAGACGTTTTCGGTGCCTGTGGCCACCACGCGCGCGTCCCGGTATACGAGGGCACGCTGGTCCGGCTTCCAGGACACGGACGAGGCCTGCGTGAGGTACTGGCGGGCCACGGCGTAGTCGTCCTCGTAGCCGCTGCCGGCGCGGTAGAAGTAGTCGATAATGGTTTCCGGTGATGCGCCCGGTTGCGGTGCAGCCGGGAGGAAGACCGGCGCGTTCAGGTTGCCGGCGCTGCCTTCGCTGCTCTTGCCGACCGGTCCCGAGATGGGGATCCGGGCGCAGCCTGCCAGCACCACAACCAGCAGAGCCAGCAGGAAAGCACCGAGCTGTGCCGGACGGCCGCGGCCGGTCATGGGTTCTCCTTCGTCGTCGGCACCGGCGCCAACCGCGCCGCTCCGGTTTCCAGGACCAGGATGTTCCTGGTGTCGGGTTCCCGGGGAACGCTGCCCGGTTCGCCAGTGGTGATGTTGTCTTCGGGTTCGAGCTGCACGGGCGAGTTGCCGATCTCTTCGCCTTGGCGCAGCGGCAGGGTGAGCCGGAAGTTTGCCCCGCTGCCTTTCCTCCCCCATGCCTGCAGCCAGCCGTTGTGGAGCTTGGTGTCCTCCGCGGCAATGGACAGTCCCAGGCCGCTGCCGCCGGTGGTCCGGGCGCGGGCAGGGTCCGCGCGCCAGAACCGGTCAAAGACCCGGGCCGCCTCAGCCGGTTCCATGCCGATGCCATGGTCACGGACAGCGATGCCGACGGCGGTTTCGCTGGCTGCCACAGTGACGGTCACCGGCCTGCCCTCACCGTGTTCGACGGCGTTCAGGATCAGGTTCCGCAGGATCCTGTCGATCCGGCGCGCGTCCATGTCCACAACGATGGCCCCGGCTGGTGCACTCAGAACGATCTCTGAGCCGTATTCCGCGGCTACGGGCGACGCGCCCTCGATAACGTGCGCGATGACGTGGAGGATGTCTTCCGGTTCGGCATCCAGCACGGCCACACCGGCGTCGAAGCGGGAGATCTCCAGCAGGTCCGAGAGCAGCGACTGAAACCGCTCCACCTGGTTGTAGAGCAACTCGGCAGACCGCTTGTTAATGGGGTCGAAATCGTCACGGGCGTCGTACAGTACCTCGGCCGCCATCCTGACGGTGGTCAAGGGAGTGCGCAGTTCGTGGGACACGTCGGACACAAAACGCTGCTGCATCTGCGAGAGTGTGGCGAGCTGGGTGATTTGCTCCTGCAGGCTGGCAGCCATGTGGTTGAACGAGGCGCCCAACCGGGCCACCTCGTCCTCGCCGCGGACCACCATGCGTTCCTGCAATTGCCCGGCGGCCAGTTTCTCCGACACCATCGCTGCGTGGCTGACCGGGCTGACCACGTTGCGGGTGACGTACCAGGCCACCGCACCGATCAGGAGAACCAGCACTGCGCCGCCGGCCCAGAGGACGCTTTGGATCTCGTCCAGGGTCTGCTGCGCCGTGTTGAGGTCATAAATCAGATACAGCTCATAAACGGTGCCGTTGAAGGTCACCTTGTTACCGACGGCGATGCCTGGCCGGTCCTCGGTGCCCACAGGGATCACGGTGGACGCCCAGTACTGGTCCTTGCCGGATTCCTGGACCGCCTTGCGGAGCTCCGGGGGGATGACACTGACAGTCAGCTGGTCAGAGGCCCGGGATTCCACCCAGCGGTTCCGTGGCTTGGTCTGCTCCGGCATGGCTTCGAAGACATAGCGCCGCTGGATCACCGAGCCACGGCCTTCCACCGCGTTCAGGGTGTCGTAGACCAGCGTGATGACGCTTGACTGGTCGGTGACCTGGGCGCCGTCGAACGTCTCCTGGACCTGCTTGACGTTGTACCGGGTTTCCGATTCGGCCTGTGTCAGCCGTTCCTGGAAGAGATTGTTGGCAATCTGGTTCGACAGGTAGGCGCCAACGACGGCGAACGACGTGACGGCCAGAAGCAGGGTGGTGAGGACAGTCCTGAACTGCAGGGACCGGCGCCAACGCTTTCGCAGGGTGCGTCCAACGTAGCGCAGGGCCGGCAGGAAACGGAGGATTCCCGTTTTGACGAGCCTGGCCACCCTGAGACTGACAATGACGGCCCGCCGCTGCCAGATTCTCGCGCGAAAGGCGAACTGCCTGAATCCGGGGCTGATGGCGTCGGTGTGCTCCGGCGCCTGGTGGTGCTGCGCTGCTTGGTGCGGCTGCAGTTCCGGGTGTGGCTGTGCCACGGCATGCTGTTCCGTATCCGCTGCTTCTCCGGGGGTGGCCTGCGCGGGGACGCCGGACCGGCGTTCCCCGTCGGAGGAAGCGGGGTCAGGCCCCTGCTTTGTAGCCGACACCACGCACCGTCAATACAACTTCCGGAGCTTCCGGGTCCTGCTCGATCTTGGACCGCAGGCGCTGGACATGGACGTTGACCAGGCGGGTATCTGCCGCGTGGCGGTAACCCCATACCTGTTCAAGCAGCAGTTCACGGGTGAATACCTGCCACGGCTTGCGGGCAAGGGCAACCAGGAGGTCGAACTCCAGCGGCGTCAGGGAGATGCGTTCGCTCCCGCGGCTTACCGTGTGCCCTGCAACGTCAATGGTGATGTCCGCGATCCGCAGGGTTTCGGGTGCCTTCTGGTCTCCCGGGCGGAGCCTTGCCCGCACCCGTGCCACAAGTTCGGCGGGTTTGAACGGTTTTGGCACGTAGTCGTCGGCACCGGATTCAAGGCCACGGACGACGTCGGACGTGTCCGCCTTAGCGGTGAGCATGACGATGGGCACGTCCGACTCAGCGCGGACCTGCCGGCAGACCTCGATGCCGTCCACCCCGGGGAGCATAAGGTCCAGCAGGACCAGGTCCGGCCGCGATGACCGGAAGATGTCAAGCGCCTGGGCGCCGTCCGCGCAGAAGAGGGGTTCAAAGCCGTCGTTGCGAAGAACAATTCCAATCATTTCGGCCAGCGCTTCGTCATCGTCAACCACCAGAATGCGTGCCTTCATAGTTATATATTCCCTTATCAGCGGGGCTTTGTCCTGTTGAGCGGCTTCGGCATGGCGGAACGCTAGGACGTCCGACGCCGGAACTATAGGCTGGGACCGTGCCGGACCTTCCCGGCGGCTTACGGCTCTCAGGGCCCGGCCGCGGGACAAGGGTGCGGCGGGAATGGGGGAAGGAAGAGCGTGGCAGGACAGGATTCAGGCCGGGAGGAACCGGCCGGAGCGGAGCAGCCCTCCGACGGTTCCCGGGAACCGTGGCCAGGCCAAAGCCAGCACGGCAGCACCGGGAACCAGCGGAGCCGTGGCGATGACGGATGGGTGGCTCCGAACCGGGAAACTGCCGGCGAAGGCAAGGGGACGTGGGATGGCACCCCGTCGTGGGGTCCCCCCGGGCCATGGTCCCAGCACCCGGGCGGCAGCCCAGACCAACCAGGCCAAGCCCAGCCGGGGCCGGGCCAGCCGCCGTACGGACAGCAGGCCCCGTACGGACAGCAGGCCCCGTGGAACGGTCCCCCGCCGGCTTACCCGGGCGCAGCTTATCCGCAGCAGCCCTACGGAACGCCCTATTCACCCGGCTCCGGGAACCAGTACGGCAACCAGTTTGGGAGCCCCTACGGACAGCCCCGCTATGTTGCCCCGCCTAAGCCCGGCATCGTTCCGCTGCGGCCACTGATGTTCGGCGAAATCCTTGACGGCTCCTTCCAGGCCATCCGCCGGAACCCGAAAGCCATGCTGGGTGCCGCCCTGCTGGCGCAATCGCTCTCGGCGATACTCGCCGCCGTCGTCACGGCCGTGTCCGCCACATCTGCCGGCTCCATCGAAGCCTGGGTGGAGGGCGCCAGCCCCGCGGACTTGGCCGGAGTGGGATTCGGCTTCGCCGGCGCCATCCTGGTGGCCAGTATCCTGACGCTCGTTATTTCTTCGGTGCTGCAGGGCGCCATGGTGGTGCCGGTGGCCCGCTCGATCCTCAACAGGCCCACAGGGTTCCGCCAGATGTGGGCCCTCGCCAAGTCCAGGGCCGGTGCGCTGATTGGCCTCGCTGCGCTGCTGGTGGCAGCCGTGCTGCTTGCTTTCGTGATATTCGGTGGCGTGGCGTTCGCGCTCATCGCCGGCACCGACCGGGCAGCCGGGGCGCTGTTCCTGATTCCCCTTGTCCCTGCCTTCATTGCAGTGTTTGCCTGGATTGCCATCAAGGTCATGGTGGCCCCGGCCGCGGTGGTCATCGAGGAAGTGGGTCCGATCGCCGCCCTCCGCCGGTCCTGGCAACTGACCCGCGCCAACTGGTGGCGGATCTTCGGAATGACCCTGGTGGTAAGTCTTCTTGTGGGCGTGATCAGCCAGGTGGTGATGATCCCGGTCAGCCTGCTGACCAGTTTCCTCGGCACCGTGGTCTCACCCCACGGCGGATCGGGACAGGACGCGGGGATGGCGGTGGCTATAGGGATCGCCACCGCTGTCCTCGGCGCCTTGGTGGGCGCGCTGGGTTACGCGTTCCAAACGTCGGTGATGGCCTTGCTGTACATGGACCTCCGCATGCGGAAGGACGGCTTGGACATCACACTCCTCCGCCTGCTCGAGACGGGCGCTGATCCCGACGGCGTTCCAGGCCGGGGTGCGGCATTCACCGCACCGGGCCACGGTTCCCAGGGACCGACCGGAAGTGCATGGCCGGATGTCCGCTGAACCCCCGGTGCTTCCCGACGCGGACCAGGCACGCAGGTGGGCCGCGGAGGAGCTGGCAAAGCCTGAGTACCGGGACGTTGAGCCGTCCTGGCTGGAGACCGCGTGGCGGAACTTCCTCGAGTGGCTGGGTTCCCTGGACGGGCCCTCGGGTCCTGACGGGTCGGTTCCCACCCCGGTCATAGGCATCGTTATCGTCCTGGTCCTGGCCGCGGCCATTGTCCTGGCCCGCCCACGGCTCAACCCGGCCGACCGGAAGCCGAAGGATGTCTTTGGTGCTGACAGCACCCTCAGTTCCACGGACTACCGCCAGCGCGCCACTGAGGCCGCTGCCGCCGGAAAGTGGGGCGACGCCGTCGTCGACCGTTTCCGTGCCCTGGTGCGCTCCGCCGAGGACAGGGCCGTCATCGATCCGCAGCCGGGCCGGACCGCAGATGAAACCGCACGCGAACTCTCCGTGCCGTTCAGTGCCGAGGCGCAGCGGCTGGCCCAGGCAGCCGCTGCCTTCGACGCGGTCCGCTACGGCAACAGGCCTGCCGGCAGCGCGGAGTACCAGGACATGGTCCTGCTCGACGACGCCCTGGCGGCAGCCAAACCCGAACGGCCCCTGGACCGGCACCAGCCGGCGGTCCTGCCGTGACCGGACACGCGACGGAGGCTGCCCGGCAAGCGGGCCCGGAACAAGCTACCCGCCCGTCCTTCCGGGCCCGGCTGCGCCGCCACCGGGGACTGGCCGCATTCGGCGCGCTGGTCGCCGTCGGGCTTGGCCTGGTGATCTGGGCCCAGCTGGCGCCCAAGGGAGACGTCGTCCCGCTGTCCGTGAGTAATGCCGGTCCCGGCGGCGCCCGTGCCGTCGCCCAAATCCTTGGCGACCACGGCGTGAAGGTCCACGACGTCCGGAACTACGACGCTGCAATGGCTGCCCTGGACGGCAGTTCATCCCCCACCCTCCTGCTTTACGACCGGAACGGAGCCCTGGACGGGCAGCGCCTCCGTGACCTCGCGGACTCAAGTGCCCGGGTAGTGGTGGTCTCACCACGCCTCGAGACGCTCCGCGCCCTGGACAGTGACATCCGGCAGGCAGGCGTTGTGCCGGACGGCACGCCCGCGCTGGACCCCGGCTGCTCCCTCCCGGATGCGCGGGCGGCAGGCCAGGTCAGCGGCGGGTCAGGATTTGTGTACGACGGCGGGACCACCTGTTTCCGCCCGTCCGGCTCGGCCGCCGGGGTGCTTGCGGCCGGCGCCGACGGCAGGCTGGTGGTCCTCGGCAGCACCGCAGTCCTGGGAAACGAGCGGCTGGACGAACTGGGAAATGCCGCCCTCGGGCTGCGGCTGCTGGGTGGCTCGCTTGACCTGGTGTGGTACCTGCCGTCGCTGGAGGACATGGACCTCACAGGCTCGCCGCGGACCCTCGACGAGTTGGCACCGGACTGGGTGCGCTTCCTGGGCCCATGGCTGGTTGTCGTAGCCCTCGCCGCCATCGCCTGGCGCGGCCGGAGGCACGGGCCGCTGGTCTTCGAGCCCCTTCCCGTAGTGGTCAAGGCGGTGGAGACTGCCGAGGGCCGTGCCCGGCTTTACCACGACTACCGGGCGATGGATCAGGCCCGGGACAACCTGCGCGCGGGCACGTTGTCCCGGCTTGCGGCAACCCTCCGGCTTGGTCCAGGAGCCACCGCAGAGGCGATCGGTGATGCCGCGGCACGGCAGTTGGGTAAGCCGGCGTCCACGGTCAACGACCTGGTCAATGAACATCCCCGCAGCGAGGCCCGCCTGGTGGCCTGGGCCCGGGAACTGCACACCCTGGAGAAAGAGGTCAAAAGACGATGAGTGAACATGGCAGCGGCCAGCAGGTCCTTGACCCGATGGAGCACGATTCCGCCCGGCAGGCGCTCCTGGATGTACGGCATGAAGTGGCCAAAGCCGTGGTGGGACAGGACGCTACCGTCACCGGCCTGCTGATAGCCCTGCTGTCGCAAGGCCATGTCCTCTTAGAGGGGGTGCCCGGCGTCGCCAAGACCCTGCTGGTGCGGGCACTGTCCGCGGCACTGGACCTGGAAACCAAGCGGGTCCAGTTCACGCCGGACCTCATGCCCGGCGACGTGACAGGGTCGCTGGTCTACGATTCCCACACGTCCGAATTCACGTTCCGGGAGGGGCCGGTCTTCACCAACCTGCTGCTGGCCGACGAAATCAACAGGACCCCGCCCAAGACGCAGGCCTCGCTGCTCGAAGCCATGGAGGAACGCCAGGTCTCGGTGGACGGGGAGCCCCGCCCGTTGCCGTCGCCCTTCCTGGTTGCCGCCACGCAGAACCCGGTGGAGTACGAGGGAACCTATCCCCTGCCGGAGGCGCAGCTGGACCGGTTCCTGCTCAAGCTCACCATGCCGTTGCCGGAGCGCGGAGACGAGATGGAAGTCATCAGGCGCCACGCGGCGGGTTTCGACCCCCGGGACCTGGCAGCGGCGGGTGTGCGTCCCGTAGCGGATGCCCGTGACCTGGAGCGGGCCAGGCAGGCAGTGGCCACCGTGGACGTAACCCCCGAAATCATCGGATACATCGTTGACCTCGTGCGGGCTACCCGGACTGCCCCGTCCTTCCTGCTGGGTGTGTCGCCGCGCGGGGCGACAGCCCTGCTGAACACGTCCCGGGCCTGGGCATGGCTGTCCGGCCGGACGTTCGTCACGCCGGACGACGTCAAGGCGCTCGCCCTCCCCTGCCTGCGGCACCGGGTGGCCTTGCAGCCGGAAGCACAGATGGACGGGGTGCAGGTGGATGATGTGCTGGGCAGCATCCTGGCGTCGGTCCCCGTTCCGCGCTGATGGCCATTTCCGGGCGTTTCGTCCTCCTGGTACTGCTGGGGCTGGTACCGGTCCTGCTGCTGCCGGGGTGGGGCTCGTTCTTCGCCGTGGCCGCTGTGCTTGCAGCCGTTGCAGGCGCTGACCTTGCCTTGGCCGGATCGCCCCGCTTGCTGCAGCTGGTCCGCAGCGGGCCCGTCAACGTTGCCCTCAACGCGCCGGTGCACGCCGCGCTCACCATCCATAACAACGGACGGCGCCGCGTGCGCGGCAGTTTCCGCGACGCCTGGCAGCCTTCGGCCGGGGCGGCCAACCCAATCCAGCTGGTGGACGTGCCCGCGGGCGAAAGCCGGCGTGCCGCCGTCGTGCTCCGGCCCGTCCGGCGCGGCGACCTGAAATCGCCGCATGTCACCTTCCGTTCCTTCGGCCCCATGAGGCTTGCCGCCCGGCAGCGGAGCGTCATTTCGGCCGGGTCGATCCGGGTGCTTCCGCCGTTCAATTCGCGGCGGCACCTGCCCTCGAAGCTGCAGAAACTCCGCGAGCTCGACGGCAAGGCGGCGGTCCAGATCCGCGGCGCCGGCACCGAGTTCGACTCCCTGCGCGACTACGTCCGGGGCGACGACGTCCGCTCCATTGACTGGCGGGCAACGGCGCGGCGCTCCGCCGTGGTGGTGCGGACCTGGCGTCCCGAACGGGACCGCCGCGTGGTGATGGTGCTGGACACTTCCCGCACCGCGGCGGCAAGGATCGACGACGAGACGCGGCTGGACAGCGGCCTGGAAGCTGCCCTGCTGCTTGGCATCCTCGCCGAGCGCGGCGGAGACCGGGTGGACTTCCTCGCTTTCGACCGCAGGGCACGCGCCCGGGCTGGCACCGCGGGCAAGGGCAACCTGCTGGGACGGCTTGTCCAGGCCATGGCACCGCTGGAACCGGAACTCATCGAGATGGACTGGGCTGCCGTTCCCGCCGAGGTACGGGCGGTAACTGCCCACCGCTCCCTGGTAGTACTGCTCACCAGCCTCGACGGAGGCGCACCGGAGGAAGGCCTCATTCCCGCGGCGGCGCAGCTGGCCGCACAGCACGTGGTGGTGGTGGCCGCGGTGCGTGACCCCCAACTGGGCGCCATGTTGGCCGAACGCAGCGATGCTGCAGGAGTCTTCAGGGCAGCTGCCGCCGAACGTGCACTCCTCCAGCGTGCCGCCGTCAGCGCTGAACTCCGCCGTTTTGGCGTGGAGGTGGTGGATGCCGAGCCGCACCAGCTGCCACCCGGGCTGGCCGACATGTACATCCGGCTCAAGGCTGCCGGTAGATTGTGAATCCAGCGCCGCAATCCAGCAGGAGGTCCCCATGAACGCACCGATCTATCAGCAGGCCCTGGGCGCGGACTTCAGCCGGCTCCAGCCGGAACTCCAGGAGTACTTTTCCCTGGTGCCCGGCTCGGGGCGGTACGGCGTGGGCGAGGGAACGTTCGACGTCGTGGGCTGCCGCCAATCCTGGCTGCGCCCACTCATGCGGCTTACCAGCAGCGAAGAGGCGTTCTTTCCGGAGTACGGCGAGAATGTCCCGTTCAGGATCGAGAACCACGCCCACCTCGATCCCTTCGGCCGTTCCAGCCTGACGGCACGGCGGGAGATCCGCTTTACGGGCCGCACCCGGATGTTCCAGGACACCACCAGCGTCAACCAGCGGAGCGAAGGGCAGGAGCAGGGCGAGGGGAAGGGGCCGCACGGCGGAACCCCCTTGGTGGACTACGTGGGACGGTACCGGCGGATGGTCACCGACCTGAACCTCAGTGTGACCCCGGAGGGCAGGCTGCGCGGCGTATCCGAGGCCTCCCGCCTGTTCCTCGGGCCGCTGCGCATTCCCCTGCCGTCCGCGCTCGACGCCAAAGCCTACGCCGAGCAATGGTGGGATCCCGCCGAGGGCCCCGCCGGCAGGCACCGCATCCAGGTCAAGGTCATCCAGCCGCAGATCGGCTTGGTGCTGGTGTACGCCGGCAGCTTCGATTACCGGCTGCGGCCTTACACCGGGGGCAGCTCCGCCCAGAGTTTCCTGCCGCGGTACGCCCAGCCTGACCGGTGGGAAAACCGAACCTAAGCGTCCTGGCCGGCCTAGCCGAGGGCCTGCTGGTTCAGCCCGTCGGCCACCTTGGTCAGCTGGCCCAGGAGTTCCTGTGCCCGGGACGGGGTGACGGCGGCCAGCCCGGATGAGGGTGTGATCCGGACGCTGCTGATGGCGGCGGCAGGAAGACCAAGCTGCCGCCACGGGCGCCATATGGCGTCAACGCAGTCAGCGGTCTTCGTCCGTGCAGTGCCGGCCACGTCCAGCGCGCCGATCCAGAGCCGCTTCCCCGCTTCAGAGGCGCCCGCCAGCTGTTCCCACTGGCGGGTGGTCAGCGCCTTGAGCGGCACGGCAATACCGTCCGCACCGGCCGCGAGGATCTGTTCGAACGGCGCCTCCACCTCAGGTACCGCAATAACAGTTTCCATGGCGCCGGCATCGCGTAATGCATCGAGGACCAGGCGCCACGACTCCCGGGCTTCGGAACCCGCCACCGCGCGGAGGGTACGGTAGCCGCTGGCCGTGGGGATGGTGCCGGCCAGGACCGCAGCAATGTCCGGTTCGTCCAGCTGGACAACCAGCTGGGCTCCGGGCACGGCGGCCGCCACCCTGCCGAGGTAGCTTCCCACGCCGGCAGCCAGCGACGCCGCGAGGTCCCGCCGGGCACCATAGTCGATCAAGGCACGCTCACCGTTATGCAGGTGCAGTCCCGCGGCCAGGCTCATCGGGCCGACCAGCTGAATCTTGATTTCCGGGGCAGGGCTGTCTTCTGCGCCCGCCACATCGGCCAGGATGTTGATGTCCGTGGACAATGCCGAGGCCGCGCGGCGGTAATCCTTGCCCGGCCGGTCCACCAGGCGCCAGCCGAAGGGCTGCACATCGACGGCGAGCTCTTCAAGGAGGGACGCGGTGCGCCCCAATGCGTCGGAGCCGACGCCGCGGGCCGGGAGTTCCGGGAGGAACGGCAGGTGCGGGCTGCCGAGTTCGCCGCGGATGATCCGCATTGCTTCGTAGGGGTCGTCACCGGGCCACTGCCCGAGTGCCGTGGCGGTCACTTCCGTGGGCAGGAGCTGTTCCGGCGCCGGAGCGGAAACCCCTGGGTGTTGGGCGGTCACGCTCGCGTCGGCGCCTGCGCCTGCCGGCCAGTCGCCGCCTGGTGGTCCTCGGCAATGGCTTCGTGGTGCCGGATCACTTCGCCAATGATGAAGTTAAGGAACTTCTCGGCGAACGCCGGATCCAGGTGAGCGTCCTCGGCGAGCCTCCGCAGCCTTGCGATCTGCGCCGATTCCCGCCCGGGATCGCCCGCAGGCAGGCGGTGGTTGGCTTTGAGGAATCCGACTTTCTGCGTTGCCTTGAACCGCTCGGCCAGCAGGTACACCAGGGTCGCATCGATGTTGTCGATGCTGGAGCGGATTGACAGCAGTTCAGCCATCACCGACTGGTCGACCTGCCCGGCCAGCGAACTGGCTGCGGGGTCGAAATCGTCGGAATCGGAAGAATGGAGGTTGTGCTGCGTCATGCATCCAGTCTATGGGCAGGCAGCGTATTGAACCGGCTGTGAAGCGCCGGTGCAGCGTTTGCCGCACCGGCGCTTCACCCCGTGGCCGAGCCCCGAGCCTAGAGGCCCAGGAGTGCCCGGCTTTCCTCCCGCCGCCGGGCCTGCTCGTCAGGATCGGGAACCGGAAGCGAGGCGATCAGGCGGCGGGTGTAGTCGTGTTGCGGGCTTCCCATGACCTGGCTGCCGATCCCCTGTTCCACCAGCTTTCCCTTGTACAGCACGCCCACCCACGTGGACAGGATGTCAACCACTGCGAGGTCGTGGCTGATGAACAGGCAGCCGAAACCGAACTCCTCCTGGATGTCCCGGAACAGCTCCAGGACCTTCGCCTGGACCGAGACGTCGAGGGCCGACGTCGGCTCGTCGGCAATCAGCAGCCGCGGGTTCAGGCTCAGCGCGCGCGCCAGGGACGCCCGCTGCCGCTGCCCGCCGGAGAGTTCATGCGGGTACCGTCCCGCATACGACGCCGGGAGCTGGACTGATTCGAGCAGCTCGCCAACGCGTTTGCGCGCCTGCGCTTCGCTGGGCCGGGTGTGGATCACCATAGGCTCGGCGATGCATTCCCCGATGGTCAGTTGCGGGTTGAAGGAAGCGGCCGGGTCCTGGAAGACGAAGCCAATGTCCTTGCGGAGCGGTTTGAAGGTCCTTTCCCGCAGGTCCAGCATCTCGTAGCCCAGGACCTTGAGGCTGCCGCCGGTGGTCCGGTTCAGGCCGGCGATGGCCCGCCCAATGGTGGTCTTGCCGGAGCCGGACTCCCCCACCAGCCCGAAAACCTCACCCCTGGACAGGGTGAAACTGACGCCGTCCACTGCCTTGAAGGCCGGTGTTCCCAACCTTCCCGGGTATTCGATGGTGAGGTTTTTCGCCTCGACCAGCACCTCCTCCTCCTGGTGGCGCCGTTCCGTCAGCCCTTCCGACGCCGAGTTCCGGCCCAGGTGCGGCACCGCGGCCAGGAGCTGCCGGGTGTACTCCTGCTTGGGCTCGGCGAACAGCTTCCGCGCCGGCGCCTCTTCCACGATGTCGCCCCGGTACATCACCACCACCCTGTCAGCCAGGTCTGCCACCACGCCCATGTTGTGGGTGATCAGGACGATCGAGGTGCCGTATTGGCTGCGCAGGTCACGGAGCAGTTCCAGGATTTCCGCCTGGACAGTGACGTCGAGGGCTGTGGTGGGTTCGTCCGCCACGATCAGTCCGGGGTTCAGCGCGAGGGCTGCCGCGATGACCACCCGCTGCTTCTGCCCGCCGGAGAACTGGTGGGGGTAGTAGTTCACCCGGTGTTCAGGATCCGGGATACCCACCTTGCGGAGGGCATCGATGGCCCGTTCCTTGGCTTCCTTGGCTGAGACCCGCTTGCCGCCGCCCTGTCCGGAGTGGGCGCGGATACCCTCTGCGATCTGCCAGCCGACAGTAAAGACCGGGTTCAGCGCCGTGGACGGTTCCTGGAACACCATTGCCACGTCCCGCCCGCGGATCTGGCGCAGGCGGGCAGGGCTGAGGCTGATGATGTTGGTGCCGTTGATGAGGACGGCGCCGGAACTGGTTGCCGTTTCAGGAAGCAGGCCGAGGATGGTTTTGGCGGTGACGGTCTTGCCCGAGCCCGACTCCCCCACGATGGCCAGGACTTCACCGGCCTTGAGCTCCAGGCTCACATCCTTGACGGCATGAACGTCGCCGGAGTCGGTGGCGAAGGTCACCTCCAGGTGGTCGATGCCAAGGACGGTTTTTGTTTCCGGGCCTCCGTTGCCCGATGGCGTGTCCAGGTTTTCGGTCACGGGTTGCTCGATTCTGTGTCTCGTCCCGGGGCGGCGTTAGCGGCAGGGGAAGCGGCCGGGGCCTTGCGGTTCGCCCGCTTGCGGCCGCGCAGGCGGGGATCGTTGAGGTCGTTGATGCTTTCACCCACCAGGGTCAGTCCCAGGACCACCCACACAATGGCCAGGCCCGGGAAGACTCCCGTCCACCAGATACCGGAGGTGGTGTCGGCAAGGGCCTTGCTCAGGTCGAAGCCCCATTCGGAGGCCGAGCTGGGTTCAATGCCGAAGCCCAGGAAACCCAGTGCGGCCAGCGTGAGGATCGCTTCTGACGCATTGAGCGTGAAGATCAGTGGCAGTGTCCGCGTGGCGTTCCGGTAGATATGGCGGGTGATGATGCGGAGGTTCGACGCCCCCACCACCTTGGCGGACTCAACGAACGGTTCGGCTTTGAGCCGGATGGTCTCGGCCCTGATGACCCGGAAGTACTGCGGGATGAACACCACGGTGATGGATATGGCCGCTGCCATGACACCGCCGAAGAGGCTGGACTGTCCGCCGCTGATCACGATGGCCATGACGATCGCCAGCAGCAGGGAAGGGAAGGCGTAGATGGCGTCAGCCACCACCACCAGGATCCGGTCAAGCCAGCCGCCGATGTAGCCGCTGACCAGTCCAAGGATGACGCCGGCGAAGATGGACAGCACCACGGCGATGATGATGACCAGCAGTGCCGTCTGGGTTCCCCACATCACGCGGGAGAGGACGTCGTAGCCACCCACGGTGGTGCCCAGCGGGTGCTTGCCGCCGGGCGGCTGCTGGGCGGGAAAGTTTCCGTCGCCGTCAGACAGTTGGGCGAATCCGTACGGGGCGATGAAGGGGGCAAGCAGTGCGGTCAGGAGAAAGACTGCTGTCAGGACGAGGCCCATGATGAGCATCCCGCGCTGCAATCCCACGCTTTGGCGCACATGCGACACCACCGGGAGCCGAAGGAAGAAGGATGCCCGCGGGTTGGCCACGGGTGCTGGTGCTTCAGTTGTGGACATGGTCAGTACCTCACCCGCGGGTCGATCAGCGCGGCGACGACGTCCACGATGAAGTTGGTGGTGGCGACGATGACTGCCAGGAGCACCACAATGCCCTGGACGGCAACGTAGTCACGGGCCGTGAGGTACGTTGCAAGCTGGAAGCCCAGCCCCTTCCATTCGAAGGTCTTCTCCGTCAGGACTGCACCACCGAGCATCACGGCGATCTGCAATCCCATCACGGTGATGATCGGAATCAGCGCCGGTTTGTACGCGTGCTTGGTCACCAGCCTGAACTCGCTGACCCCGCGTGAACGGCCGGCCTCGACATAGTCCTTGCCGAGCGTGCCGATGACGTTCGTCCGCACGAGGCGGAGGAAAATCCCGGCCGTCAGCAGGCCCAGGGCAATGGCCGGAAGCACAGCGTGGGCCATGACGTCGCCCAGGGCAGCCATGTTCCCACTGCGCAAGGCGTCCAGCCAGTAAATTCCCGTGGGAGCCTGGAGCGACGTCAGTGCCAGTTCGGTCGAGGTCTTCGCGCGCCCGGCCACCGGCAGCCAGCCCAGCCAGACGGAGAACGTCAGCTTCAGCAGCAGTCCGGCGAAGAACACGGGGGTGGCGTAGCAGAGGATGGCGAAGATGCGCAGGACGGCGTCCGGAAGGTGGTCCCTGCGCTGGGCCGCCAGCATGCCCAGCGGAATGCCGACGAGGAGCGCCACAATCAGGGCGTTGATGCTCAGTTCCAGGGTGGCGGACCCGTAGGTCCCGAGCATTTCTGTCACTTTGCGGTTGTCGGACAGTGTGGTGCCGAAGTTGCCGGTCACCAGCTGTCCCAGGTATTCGAAGTACTGCACCAGGAGCGGCCGGTCGTACCCGGCGGCGGTGATCCGCTGCTGCAACTGGTCTGGCGGCAGCCTGCCGCCCATCGCGGCGGTGATCGGGTCGCCTGTGATCCTCATGAGGAAGAACACCATGGTGACCAGGATGAAAATAGTGGGGAAAATCAGGAGGAAACGGATCAGGATGTACTGGCCAAGTCCCCCGCCGGACGACTTCTTCTTAGCCGGCAACAGGCCGTCGGAATCTTCCGGCGGCGCTTCAATCAATGTGGTCATCGGATTACCTAAAAGCTAAAGCCCGCGCCATTGCTCCCCCACAGGACTGGCTGGAAGCGGCCAACGGGGCGGGATGCTGGTGCATCCCGCCCCTTTGCCCGCCGTGGGCAGAATTGGCCGGACTACTTGGAGATAACACCCAGGCGGGTCTTGAACGAAGCGTCCAGGGTGGTCTCCACGCCCTTGACGTCGGCACCGGACACGAGGACCTGGGCACCCTGGAGCAAAGGCAGGGTGGAGAGGTCCTTGGCAACGGCGTCCTGGGTTTCGCCCAGGATCTTGACGCGCTCGTCCTTGTCCACTGTGGTCAGCTGCTTCTGGATCAGGGCTGCAACGGCGGGGTTGTCGTAGTGGTTCTTCAGGAAGTTACCCGGAACGAAGAACGGGGTGAGGTAGTTGTCCGGATCGGAGTAATCGGGGAACCAGCCCAGCTGGTAGACCGGGTAGGCGTCGGCGGTGCGGTCCTTGGAGTACGTGACCCACTCGGTGGACTGCAGGCTCACGGTAAACAGGCCGGACTTTTCAAGCTGTTCCTTAATCATGGCGTATTCGTCGCCCGAGGAGCTGCCGTAGTGGTCCGGGTTGTACTGGAGCTTGATGGTGACCGGGCCGCTGATTCCGGCGTCGGCGAAGACCTTCTTGGCCTTGTCCAGGCTCGGCTTGCCGCCATCTCCGTAGAGGTCCTTCAGGGGCTGCTTTGCGCCGAGGAATCCTTCCGGGACCACGGAGTAGGCAGGCAGGTACGTGCCCTTGTAGACCTGGGTGGCGATGGCGTCGCGGTCCACGATGTTGGCCATGGCCTGTCGGACGGCCAAGGCCTTTGCGGGGTCGGCCTCGGGGGTCTTGGCGCCGTACGGCATGGTGTCGAAGTTGAAGACGATGTACCGCAGCTCGCCGCCGGGGCCCTTGTGGACCTTGACCTTGGAGTCCTTCTCCAGGTCGGCGACGTCCGTGGCGGTCAGCGACCGGCCGGCAACATCGATGTTGCCCTGCTGGATATCGAGCTTGAGGTTGTTGGCGTCGGCGTAGTACTTGATGTTGGCGCCGCCGTTGGCTGGCTTGCCGAGCAGTCCCTGGTAGTCAGGGTTCACGCTGAGGCTGATGAGCTCGTTCTTCTTGTAGCTGTCGATGCTGTAGGGACCGGCGAAAGGCTTGGCTTTGACGATGTCGTCGTCGCCCATGACCTTGTCCGCCGGGAAGACTTCCTCGTCGATGATGGGTCCCGAGTTTGACGCCAGGACGCCCGGGAAGACCTGGTCGTTTGCGGCCTTGAGCTTGAAAACGACGGTGGTGTCGTCAGTCGCTTCAACGGACTCCAGGTTGCTCAGCAGCGACGCGGGGCCATTGGGGTCCGCGATCTTGACCACGCGGTCAATGGAGAACTTCACATCGGATGAAGTGAGCGCATGCCCGTTGGCGAATTTCAGTCCGGATTTCAGCTTGACCGTGTACTCGGTGGGGGCGGTGAAGGACGCTGATTCAGCGATGTCCGGCGAGGCGTCGGCACTTCCGGGCTTGGCGTTCAGCAGGAAGGGGTAGATCTGGTTCATCACCAGGAAGGAACCGGCGTCGTAGGAACCCGCGGGGTCGAGCGTGACCACTTTGTCAGTCGTTCCGAGGGTAATCGTGCTGCCTCCGCTGCCGTTCGTGGAGGTACCGCCACCGCCCGACGGGCCCGTGCAGGCCGTCAGTGCGAGTGCGGAGATGCCTGCCAGCGCGATGGCGCTGTGCAGTGCTTTGTTGCTCTTGGTCATCTCTGAACTTTCTGTCCGATGAGTACCTGCGCGCCGGCCACGAAAAGGCGCATGAGCCCGGGCAGCGGCGCGCAGTGCTGATGGGTAGATTCAATCAGAGAGTCAGCACCCAGGAGCGCCAATCCTGTGAGTTGAGACACAAAATTTACCTTGGGCAACAGATGTTTTCCTCCGGCCTGCCGGTCAGGGGGCGGCACGGCAAAAGACGCCGCCCCTACTGCGCGGGGCGGCGTCGTGAGGCGGGCGACTGCCCGGCCTGGGGAAATGTCCTAGAGCACTGCTCGCTGAAGCGAGCGGGCGGCGTCGATGGTGGCCTGGCCGAGCACCCGGCTGCCCTGGTACAGGACAACCGTCTGCCCGGGTGCCACGCCGCGCAGAGGGTCAGTCAGCGTGACCACAAGCCGAGCAGGGGCGTCCGCGGCCTCTGGATCCGCTTCCATCCGGGCACGCGCCGGAACGGGGTCCCCGTGGGCCCTGACCTGGGCATAGCAATCGAATGCCGCGCCGGTTTCCACTTCCCCGATGGGCAGCCCGGCCCAGGACACTTTGATGCCCTGGATCTCATCGATGGCCAGCAGCGCCTCAGGGCCGACCACCACCTTATTTTCCTTGGGCCGGATCTCCAGCACGAAACGGGGCTTGCCGTCAGCGGCCGGGCGTCCCAGCTTCAGGCCGCGACGCTGGCCTACCGTGAAGGCGTTGGCGCCGGGATGCTCGCCAACCTTCGCGCCGGTTTCGTCCACGATGTCCCCGGTGGCCATGTCGATCTTTTCGGCGAGCCACCCGGCGGTGTCGCCGTCGGGGATGAAGCAGATGTCGTGACTGTCGGGCTTGTTGGCCACCGACAACCCCCGGCGTTCAGCTTCCGCGCGGACCTCGGCCTTGGACGGCGTGTCTGCAAGGGGAAACATCGAGTGCTTGAGCTGCTCGTGGGTCAGGACGCCCAGCACATAACTCTGGTCCTTGGCCCAGTCCGCGGCGCGGTGGAGCTCGCGGTTCCCGTGGGAGTCTTCGATGACCTTGGCGTAGTGGCCGGTGCAGACGGCGTCAAAGCCCAGGGCGATGGCCTTTTCGAGAAGCGCCGCGAACTTGATCCGTTCATTGCAGCGCATGCAGGGGTTGGGGGTGCGGCCCGCGGCGTATTCGTCGATGAAGTCCTGGACCACATCTTCTTTGAAGCGCTCCGAGAAGTCCCACACATAATAGGGAATGCCGAGTACATCGCAAGCACGCCAGGCGTCCCGCGAGTCTTCAATGGTGCAGCAACCCCGGCTGCCTGTCCGCAGCGTACCGGGCATCCGGGACAGCGCCAGGTGGACGCCGACGACGTCGTGGCCCGCCTCGACGGCGCGGGCGGCTGCAACGGCGGAATCAACGCCGCCGCTCATGGCTGCTAAAACTCGCATGCTGGCTTTCTGGTGGAGGTATTCGGCTCGTGGCCAAGGGGCGGACCGCCGGCACGTGCCGGAAAACGATCCTCGCCTATCTATTCTACGGCCAGCCGCAAATCGACACCCTTGCCCGCCCACGGCCGGTAACGGCACCCGGTCAGCGGACGTTTCGGCGGGCAACCGTTGCGGCCGTTTGGATGGAGGATTCATGGCCGGCCATCCCCGCCTGCCGCGCACGGGCGCAGGCATCAGGAAGCGCTGCCAGCAGGGCCTCCACATCCGCCTCCGTGGACGCGTGGCCGAGGGTGAAGCGCTGCGCACCACGCGCGGTTTCCTCATCCAGCCCCATGGCCAGGAGGACGTGCGAGGGGCGCGGCACCCCGGCGGTGCAGGCCGAACCGGTGGAGGACTCCACGCCGGCGAGGTCCAGGAGGAACAACAGCGAATCGCCTTCACAACCCGGGAAGGTGAAATGGGCATTGCCGGGCAGCCGGCCATCGCCCGGCGCACCGCGAAGGATCGCTTCCGGCACCCGCTCCCGGACGCCGTCGATCAGCCGGTCCCGGAGGGCGGCGATCCGGCTGGACTCCGAGGCCAGGGCAGAGGTTGCCCCCTGGGCCGCAGCGGCAAAAGCGGCGATGGACGCCGTATCCAGGGTCCCCGAGCGGACATCGCGCTCCTGGCCCCCTCCGTGCTGGACCGGGGTCAGCTTGACTGCCCGGCCCAGAAGCAGCGCCCCCACGCCCACCGGACCGCCGATTTTGTGGCCGGACACGGACATGGCGTCCAGCCCCGAGCCCTTGAAGTCCACCTCTACCGAGCCGAAGGCCTGGACGGCATCCGAATGGACAGGAACGCCAGCCGCGTGGGCCATCCCGACAATCCGCGAAATGGGCTGGATGGTCCCCACTTCGCTATTGGCCCACATCACGGTCACCAGGGCGATGGATCCGGGGTCGCGCGCAAGTTCAGTTTCCAGGACGCCGAGGTCCACTACGCCGTCGCTGTCTACAGGCAGCCACGTCACGTCGGCGTGTTCGTGCCGCTCCAGCCATTCCACAGTGTCCAGTACTGCGTGGTGTTCGACGGCGGAACAGAGGATTCTCCGCCGCGCAGGATCCTCTGCCACCCGGGACCAGAACAGGCCTTTGACGGCGAGATTGTCGGCCTCAGTGCCGCCGGAGGTGAAGATGACTTCGGAGGGGTGGGCGCCGGCGGCAGCGGCCACCACTTCCCGGGCGTCCTCGACCGTGCGGCGCGCCCGGCGCCCTGAGCCGTGCAGTGACGACGCGTTTCCGGTACGGGCCAACTCGCGCGTTAAAGCGGCCAGCGCTTCGGCGGAAAGTGGGGTGGTGGCGGCGTGGTCGAGGTAGGCGGACACGCTGCAATTCTATCCCCGGGGCGTGACCGCCCCTGGCTGCTGTGTACCCGCGGGCGTATCCACAGCTGTATCCGCGTTGATCCTGGCGCAACATCCTCCCGGGACAGCGGCGGCCGCCACATCGTCCCCGCTGCCCCCGCAGGCCTGCGCGGCGCCGCGCAGGAAGGCTCCGTTCATGACGCAGACTACGTCGCGGTACTCCCGTGACAGCCGGTGGAACGGGCAGTTTGGCAACGTGTAGCCGCCACTCCCGTCCGGAACCGGCCGGTATCCCGTGGACGTCAGGAAGTCCTCCAGCGACGCGGCGCCGCCGGCCTGGTCGCGGCCCGCCGTAAAGGCAGCTTCCCGAAGCGCCTCGCCGACCGTTTCCCCCGTGGTTTGCGCCCGCTCAATGGCCGCAGCAAGGACTTCTCCGGCAAGGTCATAGTTCCGGTCGGGAACCGAGGCCGTAACTTCCCGGGCAGCGGGCCGGTACATCTTGGCCGGCCGGCCCGATCCGGGCCCGGTGCGCCCCGGCGGCTTGTGGAATTCCACGGACAGAAGGCCGTCCTGGACCAGGCGGTCCAGGTGGAACGAGGCGGTGCTCCTCGGTACGCCGGCCGCGCCGGCCACCTCATCGCGTCCCAGCGCGTGCGGGGCGGCAGCGACGAGTTCAAAAATCCGGAGCCGCTTGTCGTCGGCCAGCGAGGCGAGGGCCGCCACACGGCGCACCCAGGGAAGCCTGCCCATATTCCACCACTTCCATAGTCAATATCTCTTGATTATAGACCTGCGAAGTTTCTAAAATAGTGAAATCTACTTTTAGAAGGAGTTGCTATGAAAACTGCATCAGCCACACGCACCCATCACCTGACGGCCGTTGATCCGGCGCGGCAGGCCTTCCTGCTCCTGCGCACGGTGTTCACGGTTGCGCCGATCCTGTTCGGCCTGGACAAGTTCACGAACGTGCTCACGGACTGGACCATCTACCTCGCCCCGCAGGCCACCGCCGTAGTGCCGCTCCAACCCCAGACCTTCATGTACGTGGTTGGTGTCGTGGAGGTAGTGGCAGGCATCGCCGTCGCAGTACGCCCCCGCTTCGGATCCCTGCTGGTGGCCGCTTGGCTGGCCGGCATCATCATCAACCTCCTCGTCCTGGGAAGCTTCTTCGACGTTGCCCTTCGCGATTTCGGCCTGCTGGTGGGTGCATTGGCCCTCAACCGCCTGGCGCAATGGAACGGCAGCGCCCAGCGGAATGGAGCGTCCCGGCAGGAGCAGACAGCGCCGCGGACCACTTAGTTGGACGGTGGCAGGACCGGCAGGAACTTAACGACGTCGCCACGTGCCGACCCCAAGGATGCGGTATCAGGGCAGGACACACTGACGTAGACCGAAGAAGCTGCAGTCGCAAACAGCCGGGCCAGGATTGCCGTGGCCCGGCCGCCCTGCGGAACGGCGGGCTCCAGCGCCAGTACCTCGACGGTGCGGGCGGGCGCGTCAGGATCGCCGCCCCACCGCAACTTCTCCGCCTTGAGGTATTCCGGCAGGATGGTGGGATCCAGGTACTTGAAGAGCGCCACTGTGGATTCGCGGTCGTCACCCTTGGCCAACGCCGACTGGTTACCCCTGACCTTCGCCGCCACCAGGCAGCCGTCAGCCTTAAGATATTGGCTTTCACCGGCGACGTTGTCCTTGACCTGCTTCCACCCCGGGGCCTCCTTCAGGCCGTCAGCCAGCCCTACCGGAACACCGCGCGCCAGGATGGCGCCGGCGCTGAAGGGAAGGTCCTGCGCAGCCACGGCTTCAGCATCATGGCCTGGAGTGATGGTAGGGGTGGCCAGCGCCGACGGACTCTGCACCGGTTCGGGAACGGACGGATCGCGGACATCCACGCTGCACCCCGCCAGCAAAGTACCCACCACTGCGGCTCCGGCCGCGAGCGCCTGCAGCGGCACCCGCCGAGGCCTTACGCGCGCAGCCCTGTCCGCCGTCGGCATCTCCATCTCCACCCCAGTCAGTTCCCGGACGGCCGCTTCGGCCGTGCCCCCACGAGTCTAAACTCCAGGGCACCGGGAACCGGAGCCGCCCGGACAGACGTTGAGAGAACAGAGACCGCGGCCGTCCCATAAGGAAGGTCGCTGGCTAGACTGGGCAGGCCGGATTCCCGCGGACCGGCTGACGGAGAAAAGGATGAGTGTTTGACTGAGGGCAACAGCTCCCACTACCAGGTCCTCAAGGTGGCCGTCACTGCCACCGACAAGGAAATCAAGCTGGCGTACCGCCGCGCTGCCCGCTCGGCTCATCCGGACCAGGGCGGCGATGCCGCGATTTTCCGGCAGGTGACTGCAGCGTATGAAACCCTCATCGATCCGCAGCGCCGCAAGGCCTACGACCGTTCCTATGCGGCCGGATCCTTCCAGAACGGTGCAGCGGACAGTGGACCGCATTTTGACGCTCCGCCTGCCGGCAGCCGGGCTTCCGCTACCGTCCACCGCCAGCCCGGGACGCGCAACACCGCCGGAGACCCACCCGTTTATGTGCCGCCCTACGACGACGGCGGCACGGTTCCGCTGATTCCCCTCGCCCAGGCCAGCCAGCAGGTCCACGGCATGCCGCGTAAACGCGGGATCTTCGGCGCCGAGGCCAGAATCCAGCGCGAGATGCGCACGGTTCAGCTCCTCACCCGGCAGGTGCTGCCGGCCATCCCGGCCGCGAGGCTGATCAACGGCCTCCTGTCCCCCGCTGACAACAGCCACATCGATCACGCGGTCCTCTCGGGTTACCGGCTGGCGCTGGTGGGTTCCATGCTGCTTCCCAAGGGCGCCTACGCGTGGGACGGCCGGACGCTGAACCACGGAGGGCGTGCCATCGCACCACCGCAGCTTGGGCAGGTGGTGCGCGCCATGCAGGATATCTTCCCGGAGCTGAACGTGACGGGATGGACTGTGGTCCACAGCCCCGGCGGAAATTTGCACGAACCGGTGATTGACCAGCACCGGCGATCAGCTGGCGAACTCGAAGCAGTCAGGATCGTGAACGCTGCGGGGCTGACCCGCGGGCTCAAGGAGTTCCTGTCCTCCGGCCCGGCCCCCAACACCGTGAATGTTCCGGTCCTTGCCCGCCTCCTGCGCGGAATGCACTGACTGCGGTAGCTAGGATGGGATGGTGTTCCGCATCCTCTTTCACGAACCCGAGATTCCCGGCAATACGGGCAATGCCATCCGGCTCGCAGCCATCACCGGTGCGGAACTGCACCTCGTGGAGCCGCTGGGCTTCGACTTTTCTGACGCGAAGCTCCGGCGGGCGGGCCTGGATTACCATGACCTCGCCGTCGTTACCGTGCATCCCACCCTTGAGGACGCGTGGCGCCACCTGAAGCCGGAACGCGTCTACGCCTTCACCTCCGATGGCACAGCCAGCTACACGGACATCGCCTACCAACCCGGCGACGTCCTGATGTTTGGCCGCGAATCCGATGGCCTGCCCGCCGAGGTGAAGACCGACCCGCACGTAACGGCCACTGTCCGGCTGCCCATGCTGCCCGCCCTGCGTTCCCTCAACCTGGCCAACGCCGCCTCGATCGCCGTCTATGAGGCGTGGCGGCAGCAGGGGTTTGCCGGCGCCAAAGTCTGATCAGGCATCGTCACTCCGCGTCGCGCCGAAGCCGGGTGCCTGCAGGAAATCCGCAAGGCGGCCCATCCATTGGCCCGGCAGCCCCGAATCACAGCTGGGAATCGTCGCACGCGTGATGGAGGAGGAGCAGGTGACACTTCTGGAGGCAGGGTCCAGACCCGCTCGGCATGTCAAGGGCATTGCTAAAGATTCTCCGCCAGGAGACTTATGCTTGGAAGCAATGGAGACTCCCAAGGCGCCAAACACCGAGGCTGTGGCAGCAGTAACAGATCCCCCGGCTGACTCGAGCCACCAACTGGCAGTCCTGCTGGAGGGTATAGCGCGGGGCGATCAGGCAGCATTTGCCGAGTTTTACCGGCTGACGTCACGCAGGGTGTTCGGCATGGCGCGCCGGGTGCTTATCGACCCCGAACTCAGCGAAGACACCACCCAGGAAGTATTCCTGCAGGTGTGGCAGAACGCTGCGAAGTTCGATTCCTCGGCGGGAAGCCCGCTGTCCTGGCTGATGACTATTTCCCATCGGCGGGCCGTGGACCGGGTGAGGTCGGCACAGTCCTCCAGCGACCGCGAGGCAAAGTACGGCGCGAGCTCGCAGGACATCGAGCATGACAGTGTTTCAGACGAGGTAAGCAGCAGGCTGGAAGCCGAAGCTGTGGTCCGCTGCCTGGAGACATTGACCGAAACGCAGCAGGAGTCAGTGCGCCTGGCCTACTACGGCGGCCTTACCTACCGGGAAGTCGCTGAACGGCTGAACGCTGCAGTACCAACCATTAAGTCCCGAATCCGCGACGGGCTGATCCGATTGAAGACCTGTTTGGGGGTGAGTTGAGATGACAGACATGAACCAAGGACACCACGGCCGGTCTTTCGGCGATACGGTCGCCGCGGACCTCGCATCAGGCAGGGCCGTGGATCTCGCGGAGCTCTATGCCCTGGACGCTGTGACGGACCAGGAGCGGAGCGCCATCGACGAGTACGTCTCCTCCGCACCGGAGCCCGAGCGGCAGGCCTTCCTCGACAGGGTCCGCCAGGCACGGGAAACACTGGCTGCCGCCTTCCGCGTCGAGGAAGAACCCCCCGCAGATCTCTTTGATCGGATTGTCGCCCAGCTTCCGGCGCACGCAGTGGCCACCGAGGCCCCACCGGCAACAGTGCCCGCAGCGGCGGACGGCGATGAACTCGCCATGGCGCGCCAGCGCCGGGAAGAACGGCGCCGGTCTTCGGGAACACGCCGCTGGCTCGCGGGCGTTGCTGCTGCCGCGGCAATAGCCCTGGGCGGAGTCGGGTTGGGAGCGTACTTCGCAGACCAGAACGATCCCGTCAACCAGGTAGTCAGGGCATCGGATCTTCGCGAGGCGTCTGTGGACGTTACCGGCGGCGGTACGGCCACACTGTTCATCTCGCCCTCGGAAAACGCCGCTGTGGTGAAGATGAACGGCGTTCCGGCGCCTCCGGCGGGCAAGGTCTACCAGATGTGGCTCATTCCCAAGGACGGTTCGGCACCAGTTTCCCAGGGGTTGATGGACAAGGAAGCACTGTCCAAGCCGGCTGTGGTGGAAGGAATTTCGTCAGCCGCAACGCTCGGAATCACCGTGGAGCCTGTGGGCGGTTCCCGCACCCCCACCCTGCCCACGGTCGCAGCTGCTCCGCTCGGAGCGTAGCCGCACCCCGAACGCAGAACACCCCGCCTCCTGAAGGAGGCGGGGTGTTTTGCGTTGGCGGCTAGAAGCCGGCGATGGTCCCTGGGCCGTTCACGGCCACTACATGGAACGCCTCTGCGCTCTGCCCGGCCGGAAGCCCGGCCCGCTGGGCGTTGACGCTCATGCCCTGCCTGACGGCTGCCTCCATGGCTGCCACATCGGGATGCTGGCTCACGTGCACGTGAATGGCCTGGAGCTTCGCGTCCACGTGGCCGGTCACGTCCACCACGTGGTTTTCGCGCTCCTCCGGGCCCGCATAGAGCCACAGCCACGGCAGCTTATAGGCCTCAAGCCCCGCTTCAGCCAGTTCCGGGTAGGCGAAGGGGTTTTCGACCGCCGGGTAGACGGCGCGTGTCACGGCCTCCCCCACCGCCAGGTGGTCCGGATGGCTTTTCTGGATGCGCCGCCAGTTACGTTCAGGATGCATGGAAAGCACGACGTCGGGACGGATTTCGCGGATAAGCCGCACCACTCCGCGCATCACGTCGTGCGTCGGTTCGAGGTAGCCGTCGCGCTCGTGGAGGTAGTGGATGTCGGAGACGCCCACCAGCTGGGCGGCCCTTCGCTGTTCAGCGTCACGCATGACGATAATGTCTGCCCGGTGGGCCGGATCGAATCCCCCGGCGTCGCCGTCGGTCATGATGCAGTAGCTCACCTGCACCCCTGCCGCCGTCCAGGCGGCGATAGTCCCGGCAGCACCGAAGTCGATGTCATCGGGATGTGCCGCGAAACAGAGCACCCGCTCCACCCGGTGGATTTCCGGATTGAACGGGCTCTGGTCCTGCTGAATCAGTGCAGCCAAGGTCAGCCTTTGCGCTTCCTGATTTCCGCCGCTGCCTGGGGCAGCACATCGAAAACGTCGCCGATGATTCCAAAGTCTGCGATTTCGAAGACGGGAGACTCGGCGTCCTTGTTGACCGCGACGATGACCTTGGAGGTCTGCATCCCGGCTTTCTGCTGGATGGCGCCCGAGATGCCTGCCGAGATGTAGAGCTGCGGCGACACGGTCTTGCCGGTCTGTCCCACCTGGGCGTCGTGGCTGATCCAGCCTGCGTCTGTAGCCGCCCGCGATGCACCCACGGCAGCGCCCAGGGCGTCTGCCAGTTCCTCGACGGGGCCGAAGTCACCGTCCATGCCGCGCCCGCCGGCCACCACTACGCGTGCGTCTGTCAGGTCGGGGCGTCCGCTCGCCGCTTTCTGCTCGCGGGCAGTGATGCGGGCAGCGGGGACGGTTCCGGCTGCAACCTCCACGGTGACGGTTTCCGGTGCAGAGGTTGCTGCCGCCGGTTCCGGTACCACGTTGTTGGCCTTGATGGTCAGGACGGACACAGGGGTCTTGGCCTTGCAGGCAGTGGTGTAGGACCCCGCCAGGACCGACTTGTGGGCGGTTCCGTCGGCATCCACTGACACGACGTCGGTGATGACGCCGGCGTTGAGCCGGATGGCCAGGCGCGCCGCTACTTCTTTGCCTTCCGGCGAGTTATCCAGCAGGACGACGCCGGCTCCCGTGTTCTCTGCGGCCGCGGCCAGGAAGGCGGCCTTGGGGGCGACCAGGAAGTCGTTCAGGTCCTGGGCAGAGGGCCGCAGCACGGCCGCGGCGCCGTATTCGGCGAGGGAGGCGGCGACGGCGTCGGTGAGCTCACCGTTGACGGCGACGGCGGGTTCCCCCAGCGAGCGGGCCAGGGTCAGCAACTCAAGGCTGCTCTTCTTCAGGGCTGCGCCCGGGTTGTCAATGAAAACGAGTACTTTTGCCATGTCTGTGATCCTCTTAGAGCAGCTTCTGGGCGGCCAGGAAGTCCACCAGCTTGATGCCGGCGTCGCCTTCGTCGGTGATGATGGTGCCGGCGGTCCGTGGCGGCCGTTCTTCGGCGCTGGTCACCGTGGTCCAGGAGCCGGCGAAGCCAACCTGGTCGGGGGAAACTCCGATGTCCGCGAGGGACAGCGTGGCGATGCTCTTGCGCTTGGCAGCGATGATTCCCTTGAAGTTGGGGTACCGGGGCTCGTTGATCTGGTCCGTCACGGACACGATGGCGGGCAGCGGTGCTTCCACGGTTTCCGAGGAAGTGTCCGCGTCGCGGCGTGCAGTAAGGCTGCCACCGGCGACCTCCAGCGAGGAAGCGAAGGTCACCTGCGGCAGGCCAAGCCGTTCGGCCAGCTGTGCCGGCACCAGGGAAGTCTCACCGTCGGTGGATGCCATGCCGGTAATGACCAGGTCCACCTGGCCGAGGTGCCGGATGGCTGCTGCGAGCGCGAGCGACGTTGCGGCCGCGTCGGAGCCTGCCAGGGCGTCGTCGGTGAGGTGGACGCCTTCGGTGGCACCCATCTGCAGGGACTTCTTGACGGCGTTGACTGCGCCGGAGGGGCCCATGCTCAAGGCGATGACCTGGTTGCCGGCCTTGCTGCCGCCGCGTGCCTCGGCGAGCTGCAGCGCCGCTTCGAGCGCGTACTCGTCCAGCTCGGACAGGATGCTTTCATCGCGGTCCGTAGTGTTGCCCTCTCCGTTGAGGTGGCGGTCGAACTGGGCGTCCGGTACATGCTTGACCAAGACGACAATCTTCAAAGTATCTTCCACTGTAGTGACAGCAGCCTTCCATGCTTGTGGACAGCCAGCCGGGTGAGGTCATGGCCGCGGAGTGCCCGGCATGCGGGTAGGTCTAGCTAACCATATTGCGACCGCCATGTGACGCCCGGTTAACCCCTGTGTCCGTGCGTTTCCCTGCGCGGACGCCGGCATCCGGAAACACGGCGGACGGGTGGTCAACCGAAGGCGGCGCCGCCCCCGAAGGTGCGGCGCCGCCGTCGTTATTGCCCGTTCACCGGTGTGGTGGCCCTAGCTGGCCGCGGTGCCCAGTTTGACGTCGAACGTCTGTTCCTTGCCGCTGCGCAGGACCGTGATCTTCACCGAGGATCCTGCCGGCTGTTCGCGGACAGCCGCGGTCAGCTGGTTCGGCTCACCGATGGCGAGGTCGTTGAACTTGGTGATGACATCGCCCACCATGATCCCCGCGTTGGCTGCGGGCGAGTTGGCTTCCACGGTGGCAACGTCTGCGCCGACGGAGAACTCGGAGGATGCCCCGGAGGTCGTCTTTGCCTTGACGCTGACCCCAAGCTGCCCGTGGGACGCCTTGCCGTTGTCGATGATCTCCTGGGCCACGCGCTGGGCGTTGTTGATCGGGATGCTGAAGCCCACACCGATGTTGCCGCTGGAGGAGGATGAGGTGCCCGAGCCGGCGGAGGCGATGGCAACGTTCACGCCGATGATCTCGCCCTTGCTGTTGACCAGTGCGCCGCCGGAGTTACCCGGGTTGATGGCCGCGTCAGTCTGGATCACATTAATGGCGATGGATCCCTGGCTTGAACTCTGCTGGCTCTGGCCGCCGCCGGGAGGCGCGAACTGGAAGCCCTCGTCCCCGCCCTGGCTGTTGTCTCCGCCTTCGGGCGCTGCCGACGAGGCCACGCTGATGGTGCGGTTGAGGGTTGAGACGATGCCGTCCGTCACGGTGCCGGTGAGTCCCAGCGGTGAACCGATGGCAATGGCGGTGTCGCCCACATTGAGCTTGGAGGAGTCGCCGAGGGTGGCAGGCGTGAGGCCGGACGTGTCGTCCACCTTGATCACCGCAAGGTCAGACAACGGGTCGGTGCCCACCAGTTTGGCGGGAACCACCTTGCCGCCGCTGGTACGGATCTCCAGGCTGGCGTTGGCAGACTGGCCGTCAAGGGTCACCACGTGGGTGTTGGTCAGGATGTGGCCCTGGTCGTCAAGGACGATGCCCGAGCCGGTTCCGCCGGAACTTCCGCTGGTGGCGCTGATGGTGACCACGCTCGGCGAAGCCTTCACGGCGGCCGCGGTGATCTCGTTGACGCTGTCCTGGTTGTTGACGATCACGGTGCCGGGCTGGCTGTTGCTGCTGGCCGTGGTGGAGGTTCCCGTGCTGCCGAACAGCTCGCCGGAACCAACCGTGGCCACGCCGCCGCCTACGAGGCCGGCAGCAAGGATGCTGGCCACCAGGGTCCCGACCCCGAACGTCGCCTTGCGCCGAGGAGCATCCTTGGCGTTGGGGGCAAATCCAACGCCGCCGGCGGGATCCCCGTGGGCAGTTCCGGCAGCCGGCTGGCCGTAATTGTGCGCGTTCCCGTTCTGCTGGTGTTGCGGGTTCTGCCCGTGTTGCGGGTTCTGCCCGTAATAGGCCGACTGGCCGTAGAACGGCTGGCGCTGCGGGTACTCGGGGTGCTGGCCCCGCGGAATTTCCCGGGTGGGGTTGTCCGTGGCCTGGCGGTCAAACTGTTCGGTGGGGTACTGGCGCCCCTGGTCAGCTCCCCCGGTGGTCGCGTGGGTAGGAGTATTGCCGTCCGCGCCCTGGTTTCCTGTTTCAGGGCCGGCACCCGGACCGTCCGCATGCCGAGCGTCCGTGGGACCGTCTCCCGGCATCGTGGGCTGCTGCCAGGGATTCCGGCTGGTGGACCGGCCGTCCTCGGGGCCGTGTCCGGAACTTTGGTTCTCAGTCATGGGACTTCCTTTCATCCTCGTCTGCATTAACTATGTACCCCGTCGCTGGAACAAGTTCGGATGTTTGCTGGGAGCTTGCTGAACGCGGCTGGCGCCTGAACACCAGCTATGACCTCCCCTGGGAGCGGCCCTGCCCGCATCGTTTCGCTGGTGGCATATTCAGCTCAATGGACGGCCTGTGGGGTGCACCATAGAATCAAGATGAAATGCCACAGCGACCTGCGGCTTCACACCAAGCGTGGGGGCGCTGCTGGATTTCGTGACGACTGATTCGTCCGGAATCGGTGTCAGGCGTGCTGAAGGGTTGCACATGCGGTCAAAGTTCAAACGTATTCTCGCCGTCGTTGGCCTTGCCGGCCTGCTGGCGGTGCCCGCCGGCGCGGCCTGGGCCGAAGATCCGGTCACCATCCCGTCGGGAAAGAACATCGTCGACAACGCGAAGGTTCTTGGCGGCCGCGAGGGTGAAGTCCAGAAGGCCATCCAGGACTTGCTCAAAGACCACAAGTACAACCTTTACGTTGTCACGGTCGACACCTTCACGAGCCCTACTGATCCCGTCCAATGGACGCAGAAGGTGGCCGAGTTGAAGGGCATGGGCCGGGCCGACGCAGTTCTGGCGATGGCCGTGGATGACGGAAAGTTCAATTTCGTCACGAACTCCGCGAGCCCGATACGGTCCAAGCAGGCCAACATCAGCCAGAACGCTGTCACAGCCAACCTCGCCGGTGGCAAGCGCGACTATGCCCAAGCCGCCATCGACACTGCGGCGGCTATCGGAGACGCTGCAGGCGGAGGTAACGGCAACGTCTCCTCCGGCAACGACGCCGGTGCTGCGGTACTCGTGGGGACAGGCGTTGTGGCCGCCGGTGGCGCCGGCGCCTACCTGTACTTCCGCAACCGCCGCAAGAAGGCAGCCGGTCAGGCTTCGAGCGCCAGCTATGGCCCTCAAGGTGGCCAGGTGGACCCCTTGGCTTCCCTTAGCGTCGAAGAACTGCGCCGCAAGAGCGGCCCACTGCTGATCGAGGCTGATGACGCCATCAAGTCCAGCGAACAGGAACTCATGTTCGCCCAGGCCCAGTACGGCGACTCTGCCGTGGGCAACTTCACCAAGGCCCTCGATGAGGCCAAAGCCCACATGACCGAATCGTTCAAGCTCCAGCAGCAGCTCGACGACCACATCCCGGACACTGAGGAGCAGCAGCGGACCTGGCTGGGCGAGATCATCCGGCGGTCGGAGGCTGCGCTGGCCTCCCTGCAGGAGCAGAAGGCGGACTTCGACTCGCTGAGGGAACTCGAAAAGAACGCTCCCCAGGCCCTTGCCGTCATCAATGCCGGAGCACGCGACGCCGACGCAAAGATTGCCAACGCCGAGGAATCGCTCACCACGCTGCGCGCCAAGTACGCCGACAGCGCCCTGGTCCAGGTGTCCGACAACATCCTTCAGGCCAAGGAACGCCTCGCCTTCGTCAAGAACGCCACCGCGGCCGCGCAGCAGAAGCTGGACGAGGGTGAAGCGAGCCTCGCCGCCGTGGCCGTGCGTGCTGCTGAGGAAAGCCTCCACCAGACGACCGTCCTGATCGATGCCATCTCCAAGCTCTCGTCCAGCCTGGACGAGGCCCGCAACAGCCTTGAGGCCGCGGTGGTTGACACCTCCCAGGACCTTGCCCAGGCCCGGGCGATGATCCAATCCGGCGCCCACCCCGAGCTTGCCGGCCCGGTAGCAGGCGTCGAGGCTGCCCTGGCCCAGGTCAAAGCCGAAATCCAGGGTGGCAAGATCGACCCCATTGCCACGCTGCAGCGGGTCGAGGCTGCCCATCAGTCCCTCGACCAGTCGCTGACCGGAATCCGCGACCAGCAGGAGCAGGCACGCCGGGCCCAGGCCTCGCTGCAGCAGACCATCATGTCCGCACAGGCGCAGATCAGCGCTACCTCGGACTACATCACGGCCCGCCGCGGCGGCGTCGGCACCGAGGCGCGGACCCGTTTGGCGGAATCCCAGCGGAACCTGGACTACGCGCTCTCCATTGCACGGACCGATCCCGTCACAGCCCTCACCTACGCACAGCAGGCACACGCCCTCGCCGCGCAGGCAGCCCAGTTGGCCCAGGCGGATGTGGACCACTTCGACGGCTACGCCAACCAGGGCTACGGCCGGGGCGGCATGTTCGGCGGCGGCGGAGGCGGCGGCCTGGGTGGCGCCATCTTGGGCGGCATCCTGATCAACTCCATCCTCAACGGTGGCGGCGGCGGCGGTTGGGGCGGCGGCCACGGCGACGGGGGCGGCGGGTTCGGCGGAGATTCCGGCGGCTTCGGTGGCGGCGACTTCGGCGGCGGTGACTTCGGCGGCGGTGACTCGGGGAGTTTCTAGATCCACAGGCTAGGCGCCCGCCGGAATACCGGCGGGCGGATAGACGCAGTACACCACTGTTCACCGGCAGCAGTGGCCACAACAGAGCAGGACGAAAGGTAACACCATGGTTAAGCAGTCCATTTTCGGCCGCATCGCTCAGCTGGCGAAGGCAAACATCAACTCCTTGCTGGACAACGCTGAGGATCCGCAGAAGATGCTGGACCAGATGGTCCGGGACTACACCAACAACATCGCCGAGGCTGAGTCAGCCGTGGCGCAGACCATTGGCAACCTCCGCATGCTCGAAGACGACTACAACGAGGATGTCCGCAATGCCCGCGACTGGGGCAACAAGGCCCTGGCCGCCTCGCGCAAGGCCGATGAGTTCCGCAGCAATGGCGACGTGACGGACGCCGAGAAGTTCGACAACCTGGCCAAGGTGGCCCTGCAGCGCCAGATGGCTGCCGAGAGCGAAGCCAAGGGCGCTGAGCCCAGCATCGCCTCGCAGCGCGAAGTGGTTGACAAGCTCAAGAACGGCCTCGACCAGATGAAGGGCAAGCTCAACCAGCTCACCAGCAAGCGCAACGAACTGGTGGCACGGTCCAAGACCGCAGCCGCACAGACGCAGGTCCACGACGCCATCAAGAGCATCGACATCATGGATCCCACCAGCGAAGTGGGACGCTTCGAAGAGAAGATCCGCCGCGAAGAGGCGAAGGTCCGCGGCCAGCAGGAACTCGCCGCATCGAGCCTCGATGCACAGTTCAACCAGCTGGAAGACCTTGGTGAGCAGGTGGAGATCGAGGCCCGCCTGGCCGCACTGAAGTCCGGCGGCAAGAGCACCCAGGCCATCGGTTCGGGCAATTCGGCCGAACCAGCATCCACCGTGGATGAGGCGGATTTCGATAAGCTCTGAGCCTGCGGGAGCAGGTAATCACCAACGTTGAAGGGCCGGGACGGAAAGTCCCGGCCCTTTGCCGTTCCCCGGTGTGTAGCGTGGTGGCATGGCTTCCACAGATCTGACGTCACTCGTATGGCTGCGCGACGACCTTCGCCTCGATGACAACCCTGCACTGTCCGAAGCTGCCCACCTCGGTGTGCCGATGACAGTGGTCTATGTACTGGACGAGGAGTCGGACGGTGTTCGGGCGCTCGGAGGGGCCAGCCGGTGGTGGCTGCACCACTCGCTGGCGGCACTCAGCGCCGATCTGGAAGCCAAGGGTTCGCGGCTGGTGCTGCGCCGCGGCAAGGCCGCCGACGTCATCAGTTCACTGGCTGCGCAGACGCATGCGGGCCACCTCTTCTGGAACCGCCGCTACGGCGGGCCGGAACGCGATATCGACGCCGGCCTGAAGGAATGGGCTGCCGGCAACGGCATCGAGGCCTTCAGTTTCCAGGCCAACCTGCTCTTCGAGCCCTGGACCATTAGGACCGGCGCAGGCGGCCCGTACAAGGTCTACTCACCGTTTTGGCGTGCCTGCCTGGCAGCCGGCGACATCCGGGATCCTTTCGACGTTCCCCAAGACCTTCCCGAACCGGCTTCCTCCGGCCGCGGCCTCCCGGCGAGCGACTCCCTAGGCAGTTGGAAGCTGCTGCCTACCTCGCCCGACTGGAGCGGAGGGCTGGCCGACACGTGGGTGCCGGGCGAAAAGGGCGCGCTGGACCGCCTAACGGACTTCCTGGACGGTCCCATTGAGGACTACGGGACCGGAAGGAACATCCCCGGCACTGAGGGAACCAGCCGGTTGTCTCCGTACCTCCGGTTCGGCGAAGTCAGTCCGTTCCGGGTATGGCGTGAGATCCGCCGCCGCCATCCGCGGCAGGTTCCTGCCGACGTCGGCATCTTCCGCTCCGAACTCGGCTGGCGGGAATTCAACTGGCACCTGCTGTATCACAATCCGGAACTGGCCACCCGGAGCTTCCGGCCCGACTTTGAGAAGTTCGAATGGGGATCACTGAGCCGGCAGGAACTGGCCGCGTGGCAGCAGGGCCAGACCGGCTATCCGCTGGTTGACGCCGGTATGCGGCAGCTCTGGCAGACCGGGTGGATGCACAACCGCGTCCGCATGGCAGCGGCATCCTTCCTGGTCAAGAACCTCCTGACCGACTGGAGGGTGGGCGAACAATGGTTCTGGGACACCCTGGTGGACGCCGACGCCGCAAACAATCCCGCAAACTGGCAATGGGTGGCCGGCTCCGGAGCGGATGCCTCGCCCTACTACCGCATCTTCAATCCGGTAACCCAAAGCAAGAAGTTCGACGCCGGCGGCGACTACCTGCGCCGGTTCATCCCGGAGATCGCCGGCCTTGAGGGCAAAGCGATCCACGAACCATGGACGGCGGAGCTGGAGAGCTACCCCCAGCCCCTGGTGGAGCTCCCAGAGTCACGGGAGCGGGCACTGGATGCCTACCAGAAGCTCAAGGACTCGTGACCGCTTGTACGGGCCGCCAGGGTCAGCGGCTGACCTTGCCCATCAGTGACGCGATGGGGCGCAGGAAAAGCGGGCGGGCGAGGAACCAGGCGCCAACCATGACAGCCACGGAAGCGGCGAAGACCCAGAAACCGAACCAGCCGTCGTCGTCACGCACACCGTACATGTGGTTGAGGTTCCGGAGCGCCCCCGTGGCGAAGACCAGGAACACATGCACCACCACGAAGGCCACGAAGTAGATCATCACCGGGAAGTGCACGGCACGGGCCCACTCGATGGGGTAGGCCTTATTCAGGCCGGCAGCCTTCTTGGGCCATGCACCGGACATGCGCAGCCCGGTGATGAACGCCAGCGGTGCGGCGATGAAGACGGTGATGAAGTAGGTCAGCAGCTGGAGCGCGTTGTAGTTGACCCAGCCGTTCTCCGTGGGCCAGTTCAGCGATGCGTACTGGAGGGCGGCCGAAAGGGCGTTCGGGAACACATCCCAGCTGGTGGGGACAATCCGCATCCACTGGCCGGTGGCAAACAGGAGAACGGCGAACACCAGGCCGTTGAGGATCCACAGGGCATCCAACGTGAGGTGGAACCACAGCTCAAGGCTGATCTTCGTTGGAGCGTTCCGGGTCCGGATCAGGCCCTTGTTGTTGCGGGTCCAGTGGGCGCTGGGACGGGTGGTGGTCCGCACCTGCCAGCCCGTACGGATAATCAGCAGCAGGAAGAAGGCGTTGAGGAAGTGCTGCCACGCCAGCCACGCCGGGAAGCCCTCGGGTGCCGAGGCCGGCAGCTCCGAATGCCCCGGGTAGGCAGCCACGAAGGAAGCCACGGCGGGAAGGCCCACAAGCCATCGGGCGGCGAGGACCACCAGTACCAGCGCCACGAGGACGGCCGGGACGCCCCAGTAGAGTCGGGACCGCTTACCCGTGGCGGCGCCGGGCTTCTTCGTGGGTGTGGACATCGAACTACATTCCTCTCGAGAATGACTGGCCAGGTGCTCGCAGCACGCAAGCCCTGCGAACGAGAATACTAGGAACTACCCTCATCCACGGAAAAAAGAAGACCCCGTCCGGCTGGTGTGCCGAACGGGGTCTTTCCATAGTTGCGGGGACAGGATTTGAACCTGTGACCTCTGGGTTATGAGCCCAGCGAGCTACCGAACTGCTCCACCCCGCGTCGCTTGATCAACACTACCCTATCTTTTCGGCCGCCGTGACCACGTGGCCCAAAGCCCCTCCCGGCCATCCGCCAGAGGCGTGCCATGCCACCGCCAACCGACACAGCCAGGAGCACAAAAAGACCCGGACACTGTTTCCAATGTCCGGGTCTTTTACCAGTTGCGGGGACAGGATTTGAACCTGTGACCTCTGGGTTATGAGCCCAGCGAGCTACCGAACTGCTCCACCCCGCGTCGCAAGAACTACTTTACCGGGAGGTGAACGCCAAGCCAAATCGAGACAGCGTGACGTCCGTTACGCAAGCGGCACCCGCTTCCCGGAGGAAGCGGGTGCCGCTTTACGTCGTCGTACTTTCATTCAGGTCCTGGGCACCCGGGGGGGCTCAGGACGCCGCGAGCCTGGCTAGTTGCTGGGCGACGGTGTCGGCGTTGCCGTTGGTGCCGGGCTGGCTTCCGGGGCGGTGCCGGGAATCTTGGCCTCGGCGTCCACGGCCTTCTTCAGTGCCGCTGTGATCCGCTTCTGCGCCTCACCATAAGCGGCGAAGTCACCGGTTGAGAGAGCCGACTGGCCGGCCTGGATGGCGGCATTTGCTTCGTCCAGCGCCGCCTTGAGCTCAGCCTTGGCGTCCGCTCCCGGCTCCGATGGATTAGCCGGCGCGGCTGGCGTCTGCCCGTTGTTGTCCGAGTCGCCCGCCGCTGCGCCGGAATTACCGCCGAACAGCTGCTTGAGTGCTTCGTCCAGGGTGGGCGCGAAGCCCACCTTGTCACCGAACGCCACCAGCACGCGCTGCAGGGTGGGATAGGAGGTCTCACCGGTCGACTTCAGGTAGACCGGCTGCACATACAGGATGCCGCCGCCCACGGGCAGGGTCAGCAGGTTGCCGTTCAGCACGTCCGAGGCACCCTGGCGCAACAGGTTCAGGGCCTGGGACACCGTGGGATCGGAGTTGAACTTGTTCTGCGCCTGGCCCGGGCCGGGGACCTGGGTTTCCGGCGGGATATTGAGCAGGCGCAGCTTGCCGTAGCCCTCACCCTTGACCCCTGCCTGGTTACCGGCGTCGGAATCCGCTGCCAGGAAGCCATAGAGGACGTTGCGGGCGTTGTTGTTCACGATCTGCGGAATGAAGGATGACGTGAGCTGGAACGCCGGCTTGTCCTGGTCAGGCATCTGCAGCGACATGTAGAACGGCGGCTGCTTGACGTCCGTGTCCACTGTGGGATCGGCCGGAACGCTCCAGGCGTCGTTGTTCTTGTAGAAGCTGCGGGGGTCCGTCACGTGGTACTGGCCCAGCAGTTCACGCTGGACCTTGAACAGGTCCTCCGGGTAACGGACGTGGCTCATCACCGCGCCGGACATCTCAGAATAGGGCTTCAGGGACGTGGGAAACACTTTGTTCCAGGCCTTGAGGACAGGGTCCTGGTCATCCCAGGCGTACAGGGTGACGGAGCCGTCGTAGGCGTCCACGGTTGCCTTGACGGAGTTCCGGATGTAGTTCACGGTGCTGTTCGGCAGGGCCACGGCGCGGCCGGAGGTGGTCTGCGTGTCAGCAGTGGCCTCAGACAGCTGTTTTTGCTGCGAGTAAGGGTAGTACTGGCTGGTGGTGTAGCCGTCCACGATCCACTTCACGCGGCCATCAACAACCGCCGGGTAGGCGTTGCCGTCAACGGTGAGGTACGGCGCAACCTTCTGGATGCGTTCCCGGGGGTTGCGGTCGTACAGGACCTGCGAATCGGAGTTCACGCCGTCCGAGAGCAGCAGGTCCGAGGACTGGAACTTGATGGCGTACAGGACCTTGTTGAAGAACGAGCCCACGTTCGGGCCGCCGTTGCCGGTAAACGTGTACTGGGTTTCGCCTTCGCCTTCGCGGCCGGACGGACGGTCCTGCTCACGCGGAGCGGTGCCTTCCGGGGCGCCAACGATCGAGTACTCGGGTGAGGATTCACCGAAGTAGATGCGGGGCTGGTAGGAGGAGTCGTTGCCCAGGACGCCATTGGAGGGGATGCCCGACTGCAGGAATTCAGGCTTGCCGTCCACGGTGAACTTGTTGCCCTTGGCCGCTACCACGCCGTAGCCGTGCGTGTACACGACGTGCTGGTTCAACCAGCCCTGCTGGTTGGCTGCCACGTTGGTGGGGTTCAGTTCCCGGACAGCGATCACGGTGTCCTGGATCTTGCCGTCCACCTCGTACCGGTCAACGTTGAGGGCCTCGGGGAACTGGTAGTACGGGCGGTACTGTTCCAGCTGTGCGAAGGCGTCAGAGATCAGGTTGGGGTCCAGGAGCCGGATGTTTGCGGTGGTCTGCGCGTCCGGGGCCAGGGCACCTGATGTTGCGGTGTTGGTGGCGTCGTAGCGGGTCTCCTGGATTCCATCGAGCCCGTAAGCGCTGCGGGTGTTGTCGATGTTCCGTTGGATGTAGTCCTTCTCCAGCGTTTCTTCCGAGGGACGGACCTGGAACTGCTGGATCACCCAGGGGTACACTCCACCGGCCAGGATGGACGTGATGATCAGCATCGCCGTTCCGATGACCGGCAGGCGCCAGCGGCCGATGATGGCTGCCACGATGAACAGCGCGGCTACCAGCACGGCAGCGACGGCGAGGATGGCCTTCGTGGGGATGACGGCGTTGACGTCCGTGTAGAGGGCACCGGCCCAGCGGCCGCCATTGCTCTGGACCGAGGAATACCGGTCAAGCCAGAAGTTGATGCCCAGCAGGATCAGGAACGCGGCACCGGTGACGGCAATGTGGATCTGGGCGGCACGGGCGGTGTAGACGCCGCGCTCCATGAGCCGGATGCTGCCGTAGAGGTAGTGCGTCAGGATGCCGGCGATGCCGGCAATGACAACCACGCTGATCAGGAAGCCTGTGACGAATCCCAGGAAGGGCAGGACCATCACATAGAAGCTGATGTCCATGTTGAACTGGGGGTCCTGCTTGTTGAAGCCCACCTGGTTGAAGAAGAGCAATACCTTCTGCCACTGGCTCGCGGCCGCGCTTCCGGCGAAGAGGCCGAAGAGGATGGGCAGGCCAATCATGACCACCCGCCGTACAGGTTCCAGCTGTGCCTGGTAGCGGTTGAGGTTGTCCCGGATATCGGAATCAGGCGCGTAGACCGGCCGGGAGCGGTAGGCAATGCGGATGGCGAAGAACACGCCGGCGAACATCAAGGCGAACCCGGCAGCGAAGATGGCGATCTTCGCAAGGTTCTCAGTGATGAAGACTTCCATGAACCCCAGCTGCCGGTACCAAAGGACGTCGGTCCAGACGTTGGCGAAGAAGATGAAGCCCACGACGACGAGGGCAACAACGATCAGGGTGGGCGTCAGCGCGCCGCGTCGGGAAGGGGGTCTGCCGGTGGACATGGTGCTGGCGGGACGGGACAAACTGGGTACCTCATAGCTGGTCGTCAGATATTCGAAGCGTGCGTGCGAGTGACGTACTCCCCCGGCCTGCAGCTGGAATTGTCCGTCACCTTTGCCACGAGTGGCGGTAAGGCTTAGTTCCTGTCGAGTCTAGATGCGCCCAGTCTAGTTGTTTCCGCAGGTGGGCAGGCCCGTTGTGTCCTGGCCGCTGCCGGCACGTTCGACGGCGGACCTTGCCTCCGCGAGCTTGTCCACCTTGACCACCTGGAGCCCGTCCGGGATGTGCCCCACCACTTCCCCGCAGTTTTCCGCGGGTGCCAGGAACAGGGTGGCTCCCCCGGCGCGGGCGCCCTGCATTTTCTGCACGATGCCGCCAATGGCCCCAACAGTGCCGTCAGGCGAAATGGTGCCTGTGCCGGCGATGTGCTTGCCGCCGGTCAGGTCGCCGGGGGTGATGGTGTCGATGATGCCCAGGGAGAACATCAGCCCGGCCGACGGGCCGCCCACTTTGTCCAGCGAAATATGCACATCGAAGGGGAACGTAAACAGGTACTTGAGCATCACCCCGAGGATGAACCGGCCTTCGCCGTTGTCCTTGGGGGTGATGGTCTCAGTCACCGGCTGACCGTCCCGCTCCAGCACCACGGCTGCGGGGGCGCCCTTGCCTGCCGCGAGCTCGTCCTGGATGACGGCCAGTGACGTGATGTCCTTGCCATTGATGGTCTTGAGGACGTCCCCGGTTTGGATCTTGCCTTCCGCAGCCGACCCGTTTGACAGTCCCGCGGCCTCTAGCTGCTGGCCGAACGGGATGTCCAGTTCGTTCAGGGCCGAGGCGACGGCGTTTTCCTGGGAAGTGGTCATGGCGACGGAACTCTGCTGGGCGGCTTCTTCCTTGGTGGTCCCCGTGGGATAGATCAGCTCCACCGGATAGACGGACTTGGACCGGTCAAGCCAGGCGGAGAAAGCGGTGAGGATGCTGACCGGGCTGTTGGGGCCGCCGTCGACGTACACCGTGGTGAGGTCCAAGTTGCCTGCCGCCGGGTAGGACTCATGCCCGGTGACCTTGATGACGGGAGTCCCCTGCCCCTGTCCCAGGGTGTTATACGTGGGTCCCGGGGATTCGATGACGTACGGCACGGGGATGACCCCGACGGCGATGCCCAGGCCCAGCGCCGTCATACCGGCAAGCATCATGGCTGAAACCCTGGGGCTTCGGCGGGGCGCAGGCCCAGTTGGCGCGCCGCCGTCCGCGTCATTGCCGCCGGCCGCTCCGCCGTCGTGATCCCCTTGCCGGGGCTGGGAAAGAAGCTCTGAAGCGTGGTCCTCGGAGGGGTACCCGCCACGGGTTGTAGTCACCCAACAACAGTACGCGGTGGCAGGACCCGGGGGCTCTTTGCCCACAGCGAACGTCAAGCCGGTGCGGCAGACAGCCGCGGATGGCCGGGGTACCGTGAAGGTTGAGCACCAGTCACACCGACGATCGGCGGGATCATGACCTCCAACCCACACAATTCTTCGAACGGCGACGATACCCCCAAGGATCCGTTGGCCGAGATGCTGCAGAACCTGATGGGCGGCAAGGGCATGGAAAACTTCGATCCGGCCGAGCTCGCAAAGGCTGCCGGCCTGCCGAACGATCCCAACCTGCTGGCCCAGATGTTCTCCCAGGTCCAGGCCATGATGAGTGCCCCGTCCGAGGGGCCCGTCAACTGGACGCTGGCACACGACAATGCACGGCGAGTGGCCGCGAGCAGCTCCGATCCGTCGGTTACCTCCCAGCAGTCCCGGGAGGTGGATGAGGCCCTTCGCCTGGCGGAGCTGTGGCTTGACCCGGTCACGGACCTGCCGTCCACCGGACTGATCGGGCGGGCCTGGTCGCGTGCGGAGTGGGTCGAGGCAACACTGGGAACCTGGAAGCGGCTGACGGAGCCCGTGGCGAACAGCATTGCCAATGCCCTCTCCTCCGCCATGACGGAGCAGATGCCCGAGGAAATGAAGTCCATGATGGGCGGCGCCTCCTCGATGCTGCAGAACATGGGCGGCGCCATCTTCGGGATGCAACTGGGCCAGGCCATCGGCGCACTCTCGGCAGACGTTGTCAGCTCCACTGATATCGGCGTGCCGCTTGCGGATCTGGAAATGGCCCTGTTGCCGGCCAACGTTGCCGCTTTCGGGGATGGCCTGTCCCTGCCGGAAAACGACATCCGGCTGTTCCTGGCAGTGCGTGAGGCCGCCCACGCCCGGCTGTTCGTGCAGGTCCCCTGGCTGCGGGGGCACCTCCTCGGAGCCATTGAGGCATATGCCCGCGGCATCCACATCGACACCTCGCGCATCGAAGAGCTGGCCCGGGACCTGGATCCGAGCAACCCCGAGGGAATCCAGGAAGCCCTCTCCCAGGGTGTCTTCATGCCCAAGCGCACCCCTGCGCAGGAGCAGGCCCTGGAAAAGCTCGAAACGGCGCTGGCCCTCGTGGAAGGCTGGGTGGACGAACTGACGGCCGCGGCCACCGAGAATGTGCTCCCCTCCGCTGCCGCGCTGCGTGAAACCGTCCGGCGGCGCCGCGCAACCGGCGGCCCGGCAGAACATGCCTTCGCCTCCCTGGTGGGGCTGGAGCTGCGGCCGCGCCGCCTCCGGGACGCGGCCACGCTGTGGGCCGCCCTCAAGGACGAGCGCGGCGTCGAAGGCCGGGACGCCATCTGGCACCACCCGGACCTGCTGCCCACCGCCGAGGACCTGGACGATCCCAAGGGTTTCAGCGCCCGCCGCAAGCTGGCAGAGGCCAGCGACAGCGAAGTGGACGATGCCCTGCAGAAGCTGCTCAGTGGTGGTTTTGATGCCCCAGCCACCGACGACGGCGGCGAAGGTACCCAGCCGAAGGCCTGACCTTCCCGCTGCGGCGGCAGCGCATTCCACCTAGTCGGCGTCCTCCGGCCAGCCCTCGGGCTCCGGCAGGGCGCCGGCTTTGTCGTCTCCGGCTCCGCGGCCGTTGGCCAGGCCGCGCGCGGAGGCAAAGGACACCCCTTCAAGGAATGCTTTCGCCCGCTGCGTTTCCGGGTACGCCTCGAGCAGCTTCCAGAACGCGGCGTTGTGCCCGGCCACGAGGAGGTGCGCGAGTTCGTGCAGCAGGACATAGTCAATGACCCACTGGGGCATCGGCTTCAGCTTGTCCGAAAGCCGGATGGTGCCCTCCGCCGGGGTGGCGGAGCCCCAACGTGAATTCTGGTTGCTGACCCACCGGACGGAAGCCGGAGCTGACCGTCCCCCCAGGTACTGGGCAGAAAGGTGGGCGGCGTGGGCCGCGAGGGCGGCATCGGACGCCGGCCGTTTCCTGCCCGCCGCGCTGCGCCGCTCCCCCTGCCGCTGCAACTTTGCCAGCATGCGCCGAACCCACTCGGTTTCCTGGGCCGAGGTAAACCGCGCAGGGATGGCGACGACGGCAGTCCCATCCTCCCAAAACGCAGCCACCGTACGGGTCCGGCGGGAAGACCGCCTGACCTCCACCGGCGCGCCGTCGGCTGTGGTCAGTGTGGGCGGCCCGCCGGACCTCACAGCTCGGTGCTCTCGGTCAGCACCCGCAGGACGTCTTCGCCGTACTTCTCAAGCTTTGATGGACCCACACCCGCCAGGCCGGCAAGGTCCTCGATTGATGCCGGCCTCGCCTCGGCGATGGCGGTCAGGGTGGCGTCGGTGAAGACCACGAACGCTGGCACATCGGCAGAGAGTGCCACTTCACGGCGCCAGGTCCGCAGGGCTTCGAACGTCTGTTCCTCGTAGCTGGGCGGGCACGCATTGCACCGTCCCACCTTGCGCTCCGCGCCGGAGGACAGCATGCTGCCGCAGACCCTGCACACTGCCGGGGCGGCAGCCTTCCGCCGTGGAGCCGGGCCCTTCCCGCGGGTGCTGGACGTGGCCACGGAATTGGGACGGAGTCCGTCAAGGAACCTGGACGGTTTCCGGTTTGCCCGGCCGCCCGGCGTCCGCGCCGTACTCCAGGACAGGGAAAGGTTCTCCCGCGCACGGGTGATGCCGACGTACAAAAGCCGGCGCTCTTCATCCACCGATTCCGGGGAATCGGCGAAGGAGATGGGCATCAGGCCTTCACTGAGGCCCACCAGGAACACCGCGTCCCATTCCAGGCCTTTTGCGGCGTGCAGGGACGCCAGGGTGACGCCCTGCACTGTGGGGGCGTGCTGGGCGAGCGAACGTTCCTGGAGTTCGTTGACGAAGTCCGCCAGTCCGAACTCCGGTCCACGGACCTGGACCAGCTCATCAGCGAGGGCCACCAGTGCCGCCAGGGACTCCCACCGTTCCCGCAGTGCACCGCCGCTGTGCGGGGCGGAGTCCGTATACCCAAGGGAGGAGACGATGTCCCGGACCAACTGCCCGAGCGGTTCGCTGGCTCCCTCTTCACTCACCGCCCTGGTGGCGGCACGCAGCTGGAGGATGGCGTCCCGTACTTCCTTGCGGGCAAAGAACCTCTCGCCGCCGCGGAGCTGGTAGCCGATGCCGGCGGCGGCCAGTGCCTGCTCGTAGGCCTCGGACTGCCCGTTGGTGCGGAAAAGGATGGCAACTTCGCTTGCCGGGGTGCCGGCGTCGAGCAGTGCCTTGATCTTTTGGGCGACGGTGGCCGCCTCGGCTTCGTCGTCGGTGCACTCGGTAAAGGTGGGCACCGGGCCGGCGGGACGCTGCGCCACCAGTTGCAGGGGCGCGGCCCACGCGGCATCCGCTGCCGGACCACCGCTGCGACGTCCGCCCAGCAGGTCGTTTGCCAGCTTCACCACCTGGGGTGTGGACCGGTAATCGCGGATCAGCTTGACCACGTTGGCCTGCGGGTACCGGGCCTTGAAATCCAGGAGGTGCCGGGGCGAGGCGCCGGTGAAGGAGTAGATGGTCTGGCTTGCGTCGCCCACCACGCAGAGTTCGTCCCGGCCACCGAGCCAAAGCTCCAGCAGCCGCTGCTGCAGGGGCGAAACGTCCTGGTACTCGTCCACCACGAAGTGACGGTACTGCTCCCGGACGGTGGCAGCCACTTTCTCGTCCTCCTGCAGTATCCCCACGGTGATGAGGAGGACGTCCTCGAAGTCGATGACGTTGCGGTCTGTCTTCACGTCCTCGTAGGACTGGAAGACGCGGGCCACGGCGGTGAGGTCGAAGCCGCCCGGGGCGCCCCTGTCCTGGGCGTTTTCCAGGTAGTTGGCCGGGGTCAGCATGGAAACCTTGGCCCACTCGATTTCCGAGGCGAGGTCGCGGATGGAAGCCCTGTCAGTGCTGAGCCGCAGCCGGCGGGCAGCCTCCGCCAGGGTCTGTGCCTTGTGCTCCAGGAGGTTCGGCAGCGTGCCGCCAACGGCCTGCGGCCAGAAGAACTGCAGCTGGCGCAGCGCCGCCGCATGGAACGTCCGGGCCTGCACGTTGCCTGCCCCAAGGTCCCGGAGCCGGCTTCGCATCTCCGCCGCGGCCCGCGCCGTGAAAGTCACGGCCAGGAGCCGCTGCGGTGTGTAGACGCCGGAGTGGACCCCATAGGCGATGCGGTGGGTGATGGCCCGGGTTTTTCCGGTTCCGGCACCTGCCAGGACGCACAAGGGTCCGTTCAGGGTGCTGGCCACCTCGCGCTGTTCGGCGTCCAGCCCGCCCAGGATGCGGTCCTCCAGTGAGGCAGTACCGTCCTGCGAAAGGGCTCCGGTGAAGTTGTCTGTAGTCACGTCTATTGCTCTGTGTCCCGTTGCTGCTTTGTTCGACTGCCGCGCCAGTCTTGTGAATATGGATCTCAGACGTCGGCGAGGTCCCGGATCCGGCCGCCGTACCAGTGTTCAATGAGTGCCCGGGCGATGGAGAGCCTGCTGGAAATGGTGATCTCGCCGCTGAGCACGGCGTCCTGGAGTTCCTCCCGGCTGAACCAGCGCGCCCTGGTGACCTCCACGCCGTCGGGCGTTGCCACGGCGTCATCGGTGACGGCGGTAAATCCAAGCATAAGGGAGGCGGGGAAAGGCCACGACTGCGAGCCCAAGTACTGGCAGGCTTTCACGCGGACACCCACCTCCTCGAACAGCTCCCTGACCACGGCTTGTTCCAGCGACTCCCCGGGTTCGACGAAGCCGGCCAGGGTGGAGAAGTTTTTTGCGTCGGCCGGCCCCCCGCCGCCCAGGAGCAGGCGGCCATCCGGGCCCACCACCGTCACGATGATGGCAGGATCTGTCCGCGGATAGTGCTCGGACGAATCCGCGGGGCAACGCCGCACCCAGCCTCCGGCCTGCACTTCAGTGGGCGTGCCGCACCGCGGACAGTGCGTATGGCCGGCGTGCCAGTTGGCAATGGCACTCGCCTCCACAAAGAGCGCTGTCGCCGTGGGACCCAGGCCGGCGGCCACATCACGGAACCCGGCCCATGAAGCCTCTTCGGGAACGCCTGCCGTTCCCGGCTCGACCGGGGCGGGCAGCACGAACAGCAGCAGTTCCGTCCCCGTGGGAAGATCGGCCGCCGGCAACGCGGAACCCAGGTAAACCATCAGCTCCGGAACGGTACCCGCCGCCGCCAGCTCCGCGTGCAGGGAGCGGGCGTTGGAAAGGAGCAGGCTGCCCCCGCTCACCAGCCCTTGCCTGCCTGCCAACACAACCGCCAGGGTGTCCGGAGCGGCCAGGAGCTCTTCCACCATTCCTGCCTTCATCCGTTCCGTGGAGCCCCTGTCCACCAGGGCGGGCCGCACCGGAAGCAGGGTGTCGCGAAGATGGTTGGCAGCCAGGAGTCCCGGCCCGTCCGGCATGATGGCTGGTTGCCCTTGGGCGGGCGTTTCCTGGTGGACGGGCGTGGCAGACTCCGCGTGGCTCATGACTCCACCGTACTGACTGGGACTGACATTTGAACATTTTGGCCCCGTTGGGTATCCCCCTGTTTTGCACGTATCTGGAGACTCGCCGCTACCGGACCGGCGTCTTGGACGGCGGGCAATCTACCGTGGGACGGTGAGAAGAAAACCGATTGAACTGGCAGCCGTTGCAACCGCAGCAGTCCCCGGACTGACCCCGACGGCAGTTAGCTCCGCTCCGGATGATCCCGCGGACTTCGACTCGGCGCTGCTCCTTGACTCCGAAGGCAAACGCTGGCGCGTCAGGTCACCCCGCCATGCGGAAGCCAGCGCCCGGCTGGAAACGGAATTCCTCGTCCTTCGTGCCTTCGCTCCTGCCATCCGGGCTGAACTGCCGTTCCTCATGCCCACGGTGGCTGGCAGCGTCCGGCTGGGAACCCTGAGCACCTTCGTCTACTCGCACCTGGCCGGCAGCACCCGCAGCGTTGAGGACCTCACCGCCGGCCCGGCTCCGCTGGCCCGGGAGATCGGCGCTGCCCTGGCAGCCATCCATGACCTTCCGAGGTCGCTGGTCAGCAACGCCGACCTGCCCAGCTACACCCCCAATGAGTTCCGCCAGCGGCGCCTTAATGAGCTGGACCAGGCGGCCACCACCGGCAAAATTCCTTCGGCGCTGCTGCTGCGCTGGGAACACGCCATGGAAGACGTGTCGCTCTGGCGCTTCAATCCCTGCGTGGTGCACGGCGACCTGCACGAGGACAACCTCCTGGTGGAGGGCCAGCGCGTCACGGCAGTCACGGGATGGACCGATCTGCGGATCGGCGACCCCGCCGACGATTTCGCATGGCTGGTGGCCTCCAACGAACAGGACTTTGTTGACGCAGTCCTGGCTGGCTACACCGCCAGCCGCCGCGACACCCCGGACGCGCACCTGCTGCGCCGGGCAGCCCTGTCTGCGGAGTTTGCCCTCGCCCAGTACCTGGTCAAGGGCATCGCCGCGGGGGACGCCGAAATGGTGGCCGAAGCAGAGGGCATGCTTGAAACGCTGGCCGCTGACATCGCGGAGCACGGAGGCCAACCCATCAGTGTCGAACCCCAGCCGCCAATCCAGCCAGGGCAGACGGCCGACGTGGCGCCGGCAGGTTCGGGCGCCGGCACCGCATCGGACACCCAGTCCCCGGAGGGCCAGTCCCACGCGGGTTCTTCCACGCAGGAAGCGCTCGACGGCGGCCCGGCGGCGGGAATGCCCGCCGTGACGGTTGTTCCGGTGCCGGTCCAGCCCTCAGTTTCCGCCATTCCGTTGCCGGCGCAAGCAGCAGTTCACGTGACCAGGATTCCTGAGGCGCCTGCCGCAGCAGCAAAGGGCGAGGGCGTGCCGGCCACGGAGCACGGCAGCGACACGGCTTCCCCGGCCGACGCGGACCAGGGCGCCGGCAGAGCAGGAGACGATACCTCCACTGCGGCCCTTTCCGTCATCAAAACCAACCCCGGCCAGTAACCGTTCGCTGCCGAGCCCGGCAGCGAACGGTTACTGGTTGGCAACAGCCGCGGCAACGATCCCTTCAAGTTCTGCTGCTGTCCCGAGATCGTGGGGCCGGACTACCTCGTTGTCTCCCACGTAGAAGAACGCTGCCCGTACCGATTCAACTGGAACGTCCATGAGCCGCGCCCAGGCAAGCCGGTAGACAGCAAGCTGTACGGCCCGCGTCTTGAGCCGCGCGCCCGACGGCCTTCGCCCCGTCTTCCAGTCGACCAGATCCCAGCGTCCGTCGGCGTCGCGGAACACAGCATCGATCCGACCACGCACCACCACGTCGCCCACCCGGGTTTCCACCGGAACTTCCACGTAGGCAGGCGCCCGGTCGGCCCATTCCGAAGACCGGAAAGTTGCCACCATGGCGTCGAGGTCGTAAGCGGCATCAATGTGGTCATCAGACCCTGGGGCCTCGCCGAGGTCGAGCATTCCCGCGGAGCCGAAGTAGTCCTCCACCCATGCGTGGAAGGCTGTCCCCTTGCGGGCGGACATGCCAGGTTCTCTTGGTACGGGCCGGCGGAGCCTGGCCAGCACGGCCGCCGGATCCTCCTCCAGGTCAACCAGGGTGGAAGCAGAGATGTGGGTTGGCAGGTGGACGTCCTGTCCCTGGGACCGGCGTGAACGGCGTTGCAGCAGCAACGCAGCTTCCCGGGCCCAGCCGGCTGCCGGGCCGGCCAATCCGGGGTTTTTGGCCGGGTCCTGCTGGGCCAGGAGATTGGCGGGCCCTTTTTCCAGTTCGGCCAGCACCCTCGCTGCGGCGGCTTCCATGGGTGCCCTGCGCCCTCCGGAGAGACGGAGCCGTTCTCCCGAACGGGGATCAATTGGTCCTTCCAGGGGATCGTAAGGCCAGCCCGCCACTTCCGTTTCCAGCGTCAGAGGGCTGTTTTCCGGCAGGGCTTCTTCATCGAGTGACAGGGGATGCACGCTTGCACGGGCCAGTGATCCGGCCGCCGGCACCGCCAAGGTTTCCAGTTCGGCAAGGAAGGGGGACATGGTGCTCCGGCCCGACCGCGAGCCTACCCAGGCAGCGCTGGACACCCACAGGACATGTTTTGCCCGGGTATAGGCCACGTAGGCAAGCCTGCGTTCCTCCGATTCACCGTGTACCTGCACGGCTGCCTTGAAGTCTTTTTCGGCATCGATCCAGCCCTTCTGGTCCGGCTGGTCCAGGTCCCATTGCGGGAGGTCGGACCGGTCCCCGCGAAGCGGCCACGGAAGCGCAGCGGTTCCGCTGCTCCAGCGTGAATCCTTGTCGGTGGGGAAAGCCCCGGCGTTCAGCCCCGGAACGAACACCGCATCCCATTCCAGCCCCTTGGAGGCGTGAACCGTCAGGAGCTGGACGGCTTCCCGGTTCACGTCCCCGGGCGGGGCCTCGAGGCCGTTTTCCTCAGCAGCTGCTGCCTCGAGCCACGAAAGGAACGCGAGGATGTCCACCCTGTGGGAGGTGCGCAGGAACCCGGCAGCAGCGTCCTGGAAGGCGTCGAGGTTCCGCCGGGCCTGGTGGATGCTGACACCGGGCACGGCCGCAACTTCGATGTCGAGGAGCATGGCCCGTTCAACTTCGCCTAGCAGGGTGGTGAGGTCATCGCCAAGGTAGCCACGAAGCTGGCGCAGCTCGACGGACAGACGCTGGAGCCTCCCGCGGGCAACCTCCGTCAGGGACCGCCCGGCGGAGGAGGTCCAGCCCTCGCGGGGCAGCCAGTCAAGGGCTTCGACCAGGCTGGCGCCGTCGGTCAGGTCAGACTCCGGGACCGTTCCGTCGTCGTCCCCGGGTTCATCACCCTCCGGACTTGTTGAAAGCTGCCCGCGCCGGCGGGCCAGGTGGCTGGACCAGTCGCGCAGCGCCATCAGGTCTGCCGGTCCAATCCGCCAGCGGGCACCGGCCAGCAGGCGCATCAAAGCATCGGACCTGCCGGGGTCGGCCAGGACCCTGAGGGTGGCCACCAGATCCACCACTTCCGGGGTATCCAGGAGCCCGCCGAGCCCTACAATTTCGTAGGCAATGCCGCGTGCCTCAAACTGCCGGCGGATCGTTTCCATCTGGGCACGGCGCCGGCACAGGACGGCGAGCGCCGGGGCCACCGACGATCCGTCCGTCTTGGTTTCAAAGTCAGTGACCCGGTACTTCAGGACATCGTCCGCGAGCGCAGCGGCCTCTTCAGCGTCGCTGGCGAAGCGCCCCAGGACCACCCTGCCCTCCACTGCGAACGGACTGGGCTGCAGCGGCGGCACGCTGGCCGCGGCTGTGGCTCCCCCGCCGGCCGGTCCGCGCTGCGCTTCTGCCTTGGCCAGGGATTCAGACATGACGTTGGCGGCGGCCAGGATCGACTTGCCGTTCCGCCAGGCCGTTGTCAGGTACGACGTGGGGGCCGGCTCCCACCGGGCGGGGCCTTCCGCCGGGCCGGTGCGGACCGGGAACTCGCGAACGAAGTGGAACAGCTGCCCTGCCGAGGCGCCCCGGAATCCGTAGATGGATTGATTGGGATCGCCCACCGCAGTGACGGCGTGACCGCCGCCGAACAGGCGCGAGAACAGGACCAGCTGGGCATAGGAGGTGTCCTGGAATTCATCAAGCAGCACCACCTTGTACCGCTGCCGCTCCATGTGTGCCGCGAGGGGAACATCGCGGGCCACCCGGGCGGCCAGGGAAACCAGGTCCCCGAAGTCCAGCGCTCCCCTGGCGCGTTTGGCATCCGTGTAGCGGCCCACCATGTCCGCCACGCTGGCCCGCGTCCTCAGCATGCGTGCGATGTCCGCGGCTGCCTGGGGCGGATTCTTCTGCTTCTCGGCGAGGTACGGCAGCGCCTCATAGTCGGCAAGCCGGGCCATCAGCCAGGCCTCCACCTCCTCGGGCTCCTGCAGGTGTTCGGCACATTCGCCGGCCAGCTGGACGACGGCCTTCACGAGGGTGGACTTGGCCGCGCGGAAGTGGCCGTACTCGCCGTCGTACGCCTCGACGACTTCGGTGGCGAGTTGCCACGCCTGCGCCCCGCCCAGGAGCACCACGTCCCGCTCGACGCCGAGCCGAAGCCCGTAGTCCGACACGACGCCGCTGGCGAAGGAATGGTAGGTGGAGACCTTGGGCTCAAGGGCGTCACTGCTGATCATCCCGGCCGGAAACAGCGGTGCGCCGGTGTCCCGGGACGCCACCCGCTGCAACGCCACGAGTTTGGCCCTGATCCGCGACGCGAGTTCGCCGGCGGCTTTCCGGGTAAACGTCACACCGAGGACTTCCTCGGGCCGGACCCAGCCGTTGGCCACGAGCCACACCACACGGTCCGCCATGGTGGCGGTCTTGCCCGAACCTGCCCCTGCAATGACCAGACGCGGCGTCAGCGGCGAGGAGATAATTGCCGACTGCTCCGTGGTGGGGACGTTCTTCTCCCCCAGCAGGACCGAAAGTTCCTCAGGGCTGAAACGCACGGGCGGCGGGAATTCGGCGTCAGCAGGTTCGGCGGTTGGCCGGCCGTCGAGGGGCGCCTGCACATCCTGGCTCATTCGGTCACCTGCCGTCCGCGGGCACAGAGCGGGCAGACCTCAGGTAGCCGGCAGCCGTGTCCGCCAAAGCTTCCCTTACCGGGGTCGTGCCTGGCCTCGAACGTGTTGCCTCCCATGACGGCTGCGGCCTCCTTGACCATGTCGAGCGCCCAGTTGTCCTGCGGGTCCAGCGGCTCCTGTTCCTGGACAGCGGGCGACTTCGCCGTTGTCCCCAGCTGGGCAAGGACCGCCCCGCCGGGAAGCACCTGCCCGGTGTCGCTGCCATCGCCGAAACCGCCGGCGAGGACGGCGGCCTGGTAGGCGCCCAGCTGCGGGTGGCTGGCCAATTCAGTCTTCCCCGGCTGCCGTTTCCCTGTTTTCAGATCGACGATGACCAGTCTTCCCTCGCTGTCGATTTCGAGCCGGTCCACCTGGCCGCGGAGCACTGCTTCCCGCGGAGATGCGTCATCGAGCAACACTTCTCCCAGGGCAATGTCAAAGTCCTGTTCCACGCCGAGCAGGCTGCGTCCGCTGCCGCGCATCGCCAGCACGTATTGGGCGAGCTTCCGCACCATGGCCTCGGCCCTCTGGTGGTCGAGCCTGCCCTCCCAGTTGTCTTTCATTCCCAGCTGCGGCCAGCGCCGGGCAAGCTCTGCAACGTATTCGTGGCCGGACGCGTCAGGCATGTCCTGGGCGATGGCGTGGACCAGTGTGCCGAGGCTGCGGGCAAAGTCCGTCGCCGCTTCGCCGCCGGCTGCCTGGACGAACCAGTCCAACGGTGATTTCTGCACGGATTCGACCTTTGAGGGGGAGACAAACACCGTGCCGCCCGGCGGCACCACGGCGTCGGCGGATGTGAGCGGCTGAATCCCCCACCAGCTGTCCGGATGGGCGCCCGCGACCGGAGGCTCGGCGGCCGCGAGGCCTGCCAGGACCTTCGCCGCCTCCTGCGCCTGGGCGCCCTCAAGCTGTGCGTGCTGGCGAAGCTCCGCGACGAGGGCACGCAGCGTCATGGGCCGTTCAACTGCCGTGAAGCTCCGTGCATCCCCACCCGGGGCCAACGGTGCCGCGTAGTCCAGGAACGACGACGGCTGGTCGTCCTCGGAGGCCACAGCAGTGCAGATCAGCAGTTCCTCCGCACGGGAGACGGCAGTGGAAAAGCTGCGGAGTTCGTCATACCGGATATCGCGCAGCCGGCTGAGCGGGTCGCGCTGCAGGGCGTAGGCCGTCCCGTGCTCAACAGCGTCAGCGTAGAGTGTGCTGCCCAGGAGCTCCCCCCGGAGCCTGGTATTGGGCCACACCCCTTCCTGCAGGCCTGCGATGAGGACTACTGGCCATTGGCGGCCCGCGGCGCTGGCCGGGGTCATGAGTTCGACGGCGTCGTCCACCTGGGCACGGGCGGCGAGAGTGTCCATGGGCAGCTCCTGGTTCAGGAGATATTCCAGGAACTGTTCCGGGCCGGCGCCGGGCATCTGGTCCACGTAGCGCTCTGCCGTGTGGAACAGGGCCATCATCGCGTCCAGGTCCCGGTCCGCCCGGGCGCCGTGCGGTCCCCCGGCCAGTGCGGTTTCCGTCCAGGCCGCGGAAAGTCCGGTGGCGCTCCACAGGGCCCACAGCACAGACTCGGCGTTGGCCCCCGGCTGGCCTGCCGCTTCCTTGCCGGACTGGATCATCCGGGCAGTCCGGCGGGCGGCACGGCCTTCAATCCCGAGGCTCCCCAGTGCCCCTGGTTCCAGGAGCGCCTCGACCAGCAGGGAGTCGCTGCCGCGGCCGCCCCCGCCCGTCAGCTCCTCGCGCCGAAGCGATTGCCGGAGCCGCCGGAGTTCAAGGGGGGTGGCTCCACCGATCCTGGACGTCAGGAGCGATACCGCCGCTTCGGGTGTCAGGAGCGAGGGGTCCAGGGCGATGGCATAGGCGTCCAGGAGGGGGCGGACGGCCACTTCGTCACGCACCGCCGACTCAGCCACCGGGACCCGCACAGGGACGCCCTGCCCGGACAGGTAGCGCTGCAGTTCGCTGACCTGGCCGCCGTTGCGAACGATGACTGCGATGTCCGTCAGGGGCCGGCCCTGACCGATGTGCTGGTCGAGAATCCGCTGGGCCACGTACCGCAACTCGTGGACGGCCGAGGGCACCAGATGGGCTTCAACCCGGCCCGGATCATCGCCGGCGGAGCCTTGCTCCAGGCGGCGCGAAAGCTGGCCGCCGGCCCGCTGGGAGATGCGGCCTGCCACACCGAGCCAGGCTTCCGCGACAGCGGGAGCCAGCCGGTGGGCGTGCCATAGTGGCCTTTCGAGCACCAGGGCCTCCGGCGACAGCAGCCGGGGCAACTCGGCCACAAGATCGGGCCGGGCGCCGCGGAACCCCTGGACCACGGTGTCCGGAGAAGAGGTGACCAGGCAGTCCTTGCCGGCGGCGATGTCTGCCAACAGTTCGAAGACCGCAGGGTTGGCTTCCTGGATGTCATCCACCAGGATCAGGTGCAGCCGTTGTCGCTCCGCGGCGAGGAATTCCGGGGCGTCCTGGAAGATCTGCCGGGCAGCGGTGATGATGCCGGCCGGATCGAAAGCCTCCGGCATGCGCAGGTCCAGCACATCCCTGTATTCGCTGTAGAGGGCGGCCGCCGCGATCCAGTCCTGCCTGCCACACGCCTTGCCCAGCTCCACCAGGTCGGCGGGTGTCCGGCCGGACTCGATGATGCGGTCGAACAGCTGGCGGACTTCCTGCCGGAACCCGCGGGTCTCCAGGGCACCCGAAAGGTCGGCGGGCCAGGGCAGTTCCAGCCCGGGCAGCCGGTGCCCTTCCAGCAGCTCCTTGATAACCAGGTCCTGTTCCGGACCCGAGAGGAGCCGCGGCGGCCTGGAAAGGGGGATGATGCCTTCAGCCTTGGCCCTCCTGATGAGGTCGAATGCGTAGGAGGCCCAGGTCCGCGCGGGAGTGGTGCTAAGGCTTCTGTCCAGACGGGCGGTGAAGCGGTCGCGGAGGTGGTCCGCCGCCAGCCGTGTTGGGGCGAGGATCAGGATCCCTGCAGGGTCAAGGCCGTCTCGGTGGACCCGTTCTACGGCGGCCTCGACAAGGACGGTGGTCTTGCCGGTTCCGGGAGCTCCCGGAACCAGCACAGGCCCGGAACCGGCCGCGACGTCGACGGCGGCTTGCTGGTCCGGGGTCAGTGCGGGCCGTTGGGCATGGGACTGGCTCGGAGGAAGCAGCCTGAGGGGGCCGGAGCCGGAGAGCATACCCTGCGCAGCGCGGCCGCCAGGAGCTTCCCCGCCCGCCCCGCCGCGGTCGCCAAAAACCTGGACAGCCGGGTCCGGGTAGTCCTCGAGGGGGCCTGTCAGTGGGAGTGTTACCGTCACACCGACATCCCATCATCAGCCACTGACAATCTGTGGAGCTCGCGCTCCAGTTGCTCCGCCACCGCATCCATCCGGTCGAAATCCTCTCCATCGGGTGCCCAGCGCGCCGCCTGGAGGTCCACCCGCCACCGGCCGTCTCCGGTGCGCTGCCACTCCCGGTAGGCGCCGACCAACGGCGTCCCTTCATCAAGGTATCGGCCCAGCGCGTCCGCCTCGTGTCCTTCGGGGGCGTGTCCACTGGCCTTCAGGATCCGCCACCACGGGACGCCGTTGCCGTAGTGGCTCATGACCGAACCGATCTGGCGCGGTCCCCCGGAACCCAACAGTTCCGCGACGTCGCCATACGATACCGCGGATCCTGCCGGCACCATCCTCACGATGGCGAGGACCGCCTGCACATACTCAATCCGCATTGATCCAATGTAGCCGCAGTGGCGTTCCACGGAATTGTCCGGGGGTCCCTTTAGCGTGGAGGTATGAGCACCTGGAACACCCTCCCCCGCGCCGCTTTTGACCTGGAAACCACCGGACGCAACTCGCGGGCCGCCCGGATAGTGACCGCATCGGTCACCGTCGTGGACCACAGGGGCGAGGTCATCCGGGAGCACGAGTGGCTGGCCGATCCCGGGGTTGAAATCCCCACCGAAGCCAGCGATGTGCACGGCGTCACCACGGAGCAGGCACGCAAGGACGGCCGTCCCGCGCATGAGGTCACCAGGGAGCTTGCTGCAGTGCTGCAGGAACTTTTCGATACCGGCGTCCCCGTCATCGCGTTCAACGCAAGCTACGACTTCACCGTCCTGGCGGCGGAGTCGGCCCGGTACGGTGTTCCCCAGCTCACCCGGTTCCCCGTGCTGGACCCCTACATCATGAACAAGCAGGTGGACCGCTACCGCAAGGGCAAACGCACCCTGACGGCCCTCTGCGAGGAGTACGGAGTGGTCCTCGACAATGCCCACACTTCCGCAGCCGATGCCCTGGCCACCTTGAAGGTCCTGGACGCCATGGCAGGTAAATTCCCTAAACTGATGATGCCCGCAAGCCAGCTCCATCAGCTGCAGGTGGATTGGGCGGTGACGCAGGCCGCGGATTTCCAGGGGTATCTCCGCAAGACGAAGCCCACGGCCGTCATCGAAGGTGATTGGCCCGTCCTGCCCCCGCAGGACGCTACCGGCGGCGGGTTCTAAGCCCCCATAACCCTGCTGCGAGGCACGTCACAGTAGTGCCGCGTAACATTTGGCGCGTCCGGGAGCACCCATCTGTTCGGCTGTACTGGATTTGACCGGCCGCCCGGTGCCCGGGACGCACCATTGGCCGAATTTCATACGGTCTTGTCTCAGCTTGGTGCCCGGATCTTCGCCTCACGGCAGTGTTTGCCCAAGGTGAGAGAATTTAGTTTTGCGGTCACCCCTGCCCTGGCCATGCTGGACCAGCACCGGGCAGGTGCCAGGCGCCACCAGCGCAGCCTTGCGGCCCGGCTGACTTAAGACTCAATGAAAGTGACAACCTGATGAAAATCAAAGCGATGAAGTGGCTGACTACCGCTCCCGTTGCCATTGCACTGGCGGTCTCCCTGGCCGCATGCGGCTCCGGCTCTTCCCAGCCGAGCGGAACGCCCACGGACGCCCTGCAGGGCAGCGACCAGCAGACGCTGGACAAGTACACCACTGCCGATGTCACCCCTGTCGACAAGATCGACAAGACCAAGCTTGGCCTGAACACCGAAGGCAAGCTCGAAGTGGGCACGCTCTCCGACGCCCCGCCGAACATCTTCATCGACCCGTCCGGCAAGTTCACCGGCTACGATAACGAGCTCCTGCGCGCCATCGCCGGCAAGCTGGGCCTTGAGGTCGAGTTCGTAGCTACGGACTTCTCCGCACTGCTGTCCCAGGTTTCCACCAAGCAGTTCGACGTCGGATCCTCCTCGATCTCCACCACGGACGCCCGCCGCCAGAACGTTGGCTTCACCAACGGCTACGACTTCGGCTTCATGGCTGTTGTCGCCAAGAAGGACAGCGACGTCAAGGGCTTCGACGACCTCAAGGGCGACCTCCGCATCGGTGTCGTCCAGGGCACGGTCCAGGACGATTACGTCACCAACACGCTCAAGCTCGAGCCCATCCGTTTCCCGGACTACGCCACGGTCTACGCCAACGTGCGCAACGGCCAGGTGGACGCCTGGGTGGCGCCGTCGCAGCAGGCAACCGGCCAGGTCAAGGAGGGTGATGGCACCGTCATCGCCGAGTCCGTGGTCAACACGCAGAACTTCACGGCCTACGCCGTCGCCAAGGACAACCAGCCCCTGATCGACGCCCTGAACTCCGGCCTGGACGCCGTGATTGCCGATGGCACCTGGTCCAAGCTCACCAAGGAGTGGTACCCGGACCGCGAAACGCCGACTGACTGGAAGCCGGGCAGCAAGGCCGCCACGGCTCCCCAGAGCTGATTGAGCCGGGACGTTTATGGATCTCCTCGATCAACTGGCTGACACCTTCTTCAACTGGGAGGAAATGGCCAAGGTCATTCCCTCCCTGTTGTCGGTGGGCCTGCCCAACACCCTGATCCTCGCCGTGGCCTCCGGCATCCTCGGTTCCCTGCTGGGACTGTTGCTGGCCATGATGGGTATCTCACGGAACGCCGGTGCGCGTTGGGTTGCCCGCATCTACACGGACATTTTCCGTGGCCTCCCGGCCATCCTCGTGATCCTGGTGATCGGCATCGGCCTGAGCCCGATTGCCCGGGAAATCACGGGCTCGCGGAACCCGTACCCGTTGGGCATCCTGGCCCTGACCCTGGTCGCCGCCGCGTACATTGGCGAGATCTTCCGTTCAGGCATCCAGAGCGTTGAAAAGGGCCAGCTTGAGGCGTCGAGGGCGCTCGGGTTCAGCTACGGCAGTTCCATGCGCCTGGTGGTGGTGCCGCAAGGTATCCGCCGGGTCCTCCCCGCCCTGGTGAACCAGTTCATCTCGCTGCTGAAGGACTCCTCGCTGGTGTTCATGCTGGGCCTTGCTGCCTCGGACCGCGAAATCTTCCGGATCGGCAACGATGCCATGGCCAACACGGGCAATCTCTCGCCGCTGGTGGCTGCGGGCGTCCTGTACCTGATCCTGACCGTCCCGCTCACCCACTTCGTCAACTTCATCGATAACCGGCTCCGCACGGGCCGGCCGGAGAAGAAAGAACCCGACGACGTGGCAGCACCTATCGGCAAGGGGGCACAGGCATGACGGAATTCGCTTCCGGAACCCTGACCGGCAAGAACCTGCACCTTTCGTTCGGACACAACCACGTCCTGCGCGGCATCGACCTGCATGTGGAGAAGGGCACCACCGCATCGGTGATCGGCCCTTCAGGTTCGGGCAAGTCCACCCTGCTGCGGGTCATGAACCGGTTGATCGAGCCGGACCAGGGCGACATCCTGCTGGATGGCCGCTCGGTCCTGAAGGACAATCCGGACGAGCTGCGCCAGCGGATCGGCATGGTGTTCCAGCAGTTCAACCTCTTCCCGCACAAGACTGTGGCGGAGAACGTGACGCTGGCCCTGCGCAAGCTGCGGAAGCTGCCCAAGGACCAGGCGCGTGCCGAGGCCCTGGAGCAGCTGGACCTGGTGGGACTGAAGCACAAGGCTGATGTCCGGCCGGCCAACCTTTCCGGCGGCCAGCAGCAGCGCGTCGCGATCGCCCGCGCACTGGCCATGAAGCCCGAGGTCATGTTCTTCGACGAGGCCACATCAGCGTTGGACCCCGAGCTGGTCAAGGGTGTCCTTGCGCTGATGACGGACCTGGCCAAGGGCGGCATGACCATGGTGGTGGTGACGCACGAGATGGGCTTCTCCCGGAACGTGTCGGACACTGTGACATTCATGGACGCCGGCGTGGTGGTGGAGTCCGGCCCGCCGGAACAGATCTTCACGGCTCCCGCGACGGACCGTCTGAGGGGCTTCCTCTCAGACGTCCTCTAGCCACGGGAACACAAGGAAAATCCCCGGTTGCGCCGCAGCCGGGGATTTTTCATGTTCAAGGCCGCACGACGACGGCCCTCGCCAATGGGGGCACCTCGTCTTGCTGGACCGGGCGGAAACTAGCCTTGCGCGGCTGCGGCAGCCCTGGCCGCTGCGGGCAGGGCGTCGAAAATCCGGTTCATGGCAGCGTCGTCGTGCGCGGCGGACAGGAACCAGGCTTCGAAGACCGACGGGGGCAGGTACACGCCGGACTCCAGCATCGAGTGGAAGAACGGGGCGTAGCGGAACGCCTCCTGGCCCTGCGCATCTGCGTAGTTGTGGACCCCGTGGGCCGAGGTTCCGAACGCCACCGAGAAGAGGTTTCCGGCGAACTGGATGGAGTGGTCCACTCCGGCTGCGTCCAGTGCAGAGGACAGCGCGGAGGACAGCTCCAGTGAGCGTACGTCGATGTAGGAGTACACGTCACGGGTCGCATGGGTCAAGGTGGCCACGCCCGCGGCCATCGCCACGGGGTTACCGGAGAGTGTTCCGGCCTGGTAGACCGGGCCGGTGGGTGCGAGGTAGTCCATGACGTCGGCACGTCCGCCGAGGGCCGCCGTCGGCATTCCGCCGCCGATGACCTTCCCGAAGGTGAGCAGGTCCGGCGTCCACGGGTCTGCTGCGTCCGGAGCGCCGCCGGTGAGCCCCCAGTAGCCGGAGTAGCCGGTGCGGAAGCCGGTCAGGACTTCGTCGACGATGAGCAGCGCGCCGTGCTCCCGGGTGATCTGGGAGAGGCCCAGGTTGAAGCCCTCGCCGGGAGTGACCACGCCCATGTTGGCAGGGGCTGCCTCGGTGATGACGGCCGCGATGTTGGGCCCGTGGGTGGCGAACGCCTCTTTCACAGCCGCGAGGTCGTTGTAGGGCAGGACCAGGGTTTCGGCCGCGGTTGCCTCCGTGACACCGGCCGAGCCGGGCAGGGCGAGGGTTGCCACGCCGGATCCTGCGGCGGCCAGCAGCCCGTCCAGGTGTCCGTGGTAGCAGCCGGCGAACTTGATGATGAGGTTGCGGCCGGTGAACCCGCGGGCCAGCCGGACGGCGGTCATGGTGGCCTCGGTGCCGGTGGAGACCATGCGGAGCCGTTCGACGGCAGGGACGCGTTCCATGACGATCTCGGCCAGGTTGGCCTCATCCGGAGTGGAGGCGCCGAAGGACAGGCCTCGGTCCACTGCAGCGTGGACCGCGTCAAGCACGGCCGGGTGGGCGTGACCCAGCAGGGCCGGACCCCAGGAGCACACCAGGTCCACATACTCGTTGCCGTCGGCGTCCATCAGGTACGGGCCTTTGGCTGAGACCATGAACCGGGGCGTGCCGCCGACGGACCCGAAGGCCCGGACCGGCGAGTTGACCCCGCCCGGCATCAGCTTGCGGGCGCGGTCGAAAAGTTCCTCGTTGCGAGGGGTGCTGGAAGTCATGGTTCCTATTCTCTCAGTTTGCCGGCGCACCGGGTGCCGCCCTGATCAGCTGGCGGCGGTGCCGGGGCCGGTTTCGCGGGACGCCGGGAGGCGGCACGGAAGGTCAGCCGGCGAGGGTGTCTGCCACCCTGGGAGCCACCACCGTGCCGAGCAGTTCGATGGAGCGCATCATGGCCGCATGCGGCAGCGGTCCGTTGCTGTACTTGAAGTCGAAGCGGTCCACGCCCAAGTTCCGTTTCAGCTGGACGATCTTCCGCGCCACCGTGTCCGGGGAGCCGACGTACAGGGCACCTTCCGGGGCGCAGAGGGCATCAAACTCGCCGCGACCTGCCGGACCCCAGCCGCGTTCGGCACCGAGCCGGTTGCGCAGTGCCAGCCAGTGCGGGAAAAACTCCTCCCGCGCCTGCTCATCCGTGGCAGCGACGTGTCCCGGTGAGTGCGTGGCCACCTGCTGCATGGGATGTCCGTATTTGCCCATGGCTTCGCGGTAGAGGTCCGCCAGTGGACCGAAGGCACGCGGCTGGCCGCCGATGATCGCGAAGATGATCGGGTACCCGTACTGGGCGCACCGCAGCACGGATTCGGGGGTTCCGCCCACGCCAATCCACGTGGGCAGCAGGTGGTGTTCGAGCGGCGGGTAGACGCTCAGCCCGTGCAGTGAGGGACGGGTCCGTCCTTCCCAGTGCACGGGTTTTTGTGCCCGCACCTTGTCAAAAAGCTCCAGTTTTTCCTCGAAGAGGACCTCGTAGTCGGCCAGGTCAAGGCCGAAGAGCGGGAACGATTCCACGAAGGACCCCCGCCCCAGCATGACTTCGGCGCGGCCGTTCGAGATCGCATCCACCGTCGAGAACCGCTGGAATACCCGGATGGGATCGTCGGAGCTCAGCACGGTCACGGCGGAGCCGAGCCGGATCCGGGACGTGCGCGCCGCGGCTGCGGCCAGGAAGACCTCCGGCGCGGACACGGCGTAGTCCTTGCGGTGGTGCTCCCCCACACCAAAGGCGTGGAGTCCGACGGCGTCTGCCAGCTCCGCCTGCTCCAGCAGCTGGCGCAGGACTTCGGCGTGCGGTTGGGGGCTGCCGTCCGGATTCACGCCGACATCGCCGAACGTGTTCAGGCCGAGGAGGATGCGGTCCCCGCCCACTGGGGCCGTTGGGGACGCGGCCGGCGATTCCGGGACCAGTCCTTCGCCGGAAGTCGCGGTCACCGGGCTTCCTTCAGCCAGCCGGCGAGCTCTGCGGCCCAGTACGTGAGCACCATGTGGGCGCCCGCCCGGCGGATGCCGAGGACGGACTCGGCAATGGCTGCCTTGCGGTCGATCCAGCCGTTGGCGGCAGCGGCTTCGATCATCGCGTACTCCCCCGAGATTTGGTAGGCGGCCACCGGCACGGGGCTCATGGCGGCGACGTCAGCGACGATATCCAGGTAGCTCATGGCCGGCTTGACCATGACGATGTCCGCTCCTTCCGCGAGGTCCAGTTCCACCTCACGCAGCGCCTCGGTGCGGTTGCCGGCGTCCATCTGGTAGGTCCGCCGGTCGCCCTTGAGCTGTGAATCGACTGCTTCCCGGAACGGGCCGTAGAACGCCGAAGCGTATTTCGCCGAGTAGGCAATCACGGAGGTGTTGGCGTGGCCGGCGTCGTCGAGTGCGGCCCGGATGGCGGCGATCTGGCCGTCCATCATCCCTGACGGCCCCAGCATGTGGGCACCCGCCTCGGCCTGGGCAACGGCCATTCTGGCGTAGATCTCCACGGTGCGGTCGTTGTCGACGTACCCGTCGGCGTCGAGTACTCCGCAGTGGCCGTGGTCGGTGAATTCATCCAGGCAGACGTCGCTCATGATGACCAGGTCGTCGCCCACTTCGGTACGGACGTCGCGGATGGCCTTGTTCAGGACGCCCTCCGGGTCGAGGGAGGCGGTCCCTTCGGCGTCGCGGGTTTCCGGGATGCCGAAGAGCATGATGCCGCCCAGGCCAAGTTCAACCGCCTCGGCCGCAGCACGTTTCAGGGAGTCAGTGGTGTGCTGCACCACGCCTGGCATGGACGTAATGGGGTTCGGCTCGGTGAGCCCTTCGCGGATGAAGGCCGGGAGGATGAGTTCGGCGGGGGCCAGCCGGGTTTCGGCGGTGAGCCGTCGCATGGCGGGGGTGGTGCGCAGGCGGCGGGGGCGTTGGCTGGGGAAAGTCATGGATGCTGTCCTTCAGGTTGTTGCGTGGGTGCTGCTGCGGCCGGGTGGTCTGCCCGGTCAGGGCGGGGTGAGGGCTTTCACGACGGCGGCCACCAGCCCCTCGGGGGTGGGCTCATCCGCCACCGCGGCCACGGGCAGGTCCAGCGCGGCTGCCTGTTCCGCCGTCGAACGTCCGATGGCCACGAGCCGGCAGCCGGCCAACGGTGACAGGGCGGCAATGCGGCGCACAGCGCTCGGGGATGCGGCCACCACGGCGGAGATTTGTCCGCCGGCGATTTCGGCCGCTGCGGCTTCGGGTGTGAGCAGCGTGTACGACGCCGTCGCCTGGCTGGCGCCGCCGTCTTCCGGCTGCACGGCGAGCCTGCGCTCCGCTGCCGCCGGGAAGTCGACCGTGCGGTAGGCCGTTACGGCGGTCACGTCGCCGCCGCCTTTTCGAAGTCCGTCGGCCAGCGTGTCGGCGGCAATGTCGGCCTGCGGCAGCAGGACCCTGCCGCGCCCGGTCCAGGCTTCCAGGAAGCCTGCGGCCGACTGTTCCCCGGCCGGCGTCAGCTCCACTGCCAGGCCCTGGGATTCCAGGATCCTGCGGGTGGCAGGTCCAATCGCCCCGATCCTGGTGGCCTGAGGGACCAGGCGGCCCAGTTCCAGTCCGCGTTCCGCTGCCTTTTCCATCAGGACGTGGACGGTGGTGGCGCTGCTGACCACCAGCCAGTCGAAGGCACCGGCGGCCAGGGCGTCGCAGGCGACATCCAGGGCATGCTGGTCCGGCGCGCGTTCAAAGTCGATCAGCGGCAGCAGGACGGGAGTGGCTCCTGCCCGGGCCAACGCCTGGACAAGCGCCGCGGACCGTTCCGGGCTGCGGGTCACCAGGACGCGGGTTCCGCTGAGCGGTCCGTCCTGGCCCGGTGCGCTGGAAGGTATCGTCATGGCCGGGTCAGGAGGCCTGGAGGTCGGCGATGTCGGCGGCCCCGCCGGCAAGGAGGACTTCGGCCAGCTCGATGCCCAGCAGTGTGGCGCCCACTTCGGTGAGCCCGTCCGTGGCGCGCTTGTCCCGGACGGAAGCTTTACCGTCCACGGCACACACCACGGCTTCCAGGTGGAGCATGCTGCCCTTGCGGTACGCGTAGGCACCGACGGGAGCGGCGCAGCCGGCTTCGAGCCTGGCCAGCAGGGCGCGTTCGGCGGTGACGGCCAGCCGGGTGTCGGGGTCGTCGAGGGCGGCCAGAGCCTGCGCCAGCACTTCCTGGGAACCCTCCGTTGCTCCGGGTTTGCGCGGCGCGTCGGAGGTCCGGCACTCGATGGCGAGCGACCCCTGGCCCGCGGCCGGGAGCATCACGTCGGGTTCAAGGAATTCGCTGACGGCGTCCAGCCGGCTGATGCGCTCCAGGCCCGCGGCCGCCAGCACCACGGCATCAAGGTCGCAGGACTTCCCGGGAACCACCTCAGCGGTGGTGTTGCCGGGCAGTCCGGGGACGCGGCCCAGGCGGGTGTCCACGTTGCCGCGGATATCCACGATCTCCAGGTCGGCGCGCGCGGCCCGCAACTGGGCTGCGCGCCGCGGCGAACCCGTCCCCACCTTGGCGCCCTCGGGAAGGTCCGCGAGCTTGAGTCCGTCCCTGGCGCACAGCACGTCGCGGACGTCCACGCGTTTGGGTGTCGCCGCGAGGCTCAGGCCCACGGCGGCACCCGTGGGCAGGTCCTTGAGCGAGTGGACCGCCACGTCGCATTCGTCCCGAAGCAGGGCGTCGCGCAATGCGGCCACGAACACGCCTGTGCCGCCCATCTGCGAGAGCGGCCCGGTGAGGACGTCGCCGTCGGTCCGGATGTGGACGAGCTCCACGGGGAAGCCTCCGACGGCGGCGAGCTGGTCCGCGGTCTGCTGCGTCTGGGTCAGGGCGAGCTTGCTGGCCCGGGTGCCGATGCGGACAGTCACTGCTGCGCTGCTTCCCCGGACTGGCCCGAGGCGGTGCCGGATCCGGCGGCCGGATACGGGTCGTGCCCGGTGCCGACGGTGGTGTCCGCCCCTGCGATGGTGGGTTTCTCGCCACGGAAGTTTGCGCAGCAGCCGGGCCGGCACACGTCGTACCAGGGACCAAGGCCGGTCAGCGCCGGGCGGTCGCTGACGTTGTTGGCCAGCGTGCGTTCGGAAATCAGGTCCACCAGGCCGTCGACGAACTTCCGGTGCGTGCCCGGAGTGGGGACACGGGTAGCTGCCAGCCCAAGGTTTGCACAGGTTTCCAGGGCCTCGGTGTCCAGGTCCCAGACCACCTCCATGTGGTCGCTGACGAAGCCCAGCGGAACGATGACGATCCCCTTGGTGCCCTTGCCTGCGAGTTCCTCGATGGCGTCGTTGATGTCGGGTTCGAGCCACGGCACGTGCGGCGCACCGGACCGCGACTGGTACACCAGGGACCAGTCCGCGGTGAGCCCGGATTCTTCCTTGACGCGCTCAATGACGGCAGCGGCGGTGGCAAGGTGCTGCGCCACGTACGCGGAGCCTTCCTCAAATTCGCGCGGTTCGCCCTCAGACCGGCCGGCGGCCTCGGCATCCCGGGTGGGGATGGAGTGGGTGGCGAACAGGATCTGGACCGGAGCGTCGGGGGTTCCGGCGTCGGCCAGCTTGGCGCGGACCTCGGCGAGGCCTGCGGCGGTGCCTTCAATGAACGGCTCCACAAAGCCGGGGTGGTCGAAGTACTGGCGGACCTTGTCCACTTCGAGGCGTCCGTCCAGGCCGGTTTCCGTCAGGGCCATGCCGATGTCCTCGCGGTACTGGCGGCAGCTGGAGTAACAGGAGTAGGCACTGGTGGTGACCATCAGCAGGCGGCGGTGCCCGGCGTCGTACGCGTCCTGCAGCGTCTCCGGAATGTACGGCGCCCAGTTGCGGTTGCCCCACAGCACGGGCAGTTCGATGCCGCGGGCAGCGAGTTCAGCCTCGAGTGCGGCCTTCAGCTCACGGTTCTGCTGGTTGATGGGGCTGATGCCGCCGTTGGCACGGTAGTGGTGCGAAACTTCCTCGAGCCGTTCGTCGGGGATGCCGCGGCCGCGGGTCACGTTGCGGAGGAACGGGATGACGTCGTCCTGGCCCTCGGGGCCGCCGAAGGAGGCGAGGAGGACGGCGTCGTAATTCTTGGGAGCCATGCGGCCGGCCTCGGTGACGGGGTTGGCGACGGCGGTCTGGGGGTCGAGCGGGCTCATGCGAGTACCTCGGCTACTTCCTCGGCGGAGATCCGGCGTCCGGTGTAGAACGGGATCTCTTCACGGACATGGTTCCGCGCCTCGGTGGCACGGAGGTGGCGCATCAGGTCGACGAGGTCAACCAGTTCGGGGGCCTCAAGGCCAAGGATCCATTCCCAGTCGCCCAGGGCGAAGGAAGAGACCGTGTTGGAGATGACCTGGGGGAAGTCGCGGCCCAGCAGTCCGTGGTCGCGGAGCATCTTGCCGCGCTCGGCGTCGGGCAGGATGTACCACTCGTAGGAGCGGACGAACGGGTAAACGCACAGCCATTCGGCCGGGGCAACGCCGCGTGAGTAGGCCGGCGTGTGGTTCTTGGCGAACTCGGCTTCGCGGTGGACGCCCATGGCCGACCAGACAATCTCCGTGCCCGCGAACAGGTCGCTGCGGCGGATGTCGCGGATGGCCTGCTGCAGAGCCTCCGGCTTGGGGCCGTGGAGCCACACCATCACGTCGGCGTCGGCGCGCATGGCCGAGACGTCGTAGCTGCCGCGGTGCGTGACACCGGCGGCCGCGAGCCGTTCCAGCAGCGTTTCGAAGTCAGCTGCAGCATCGGCGCTGCGGGCAACCTGCCCGGACCGCTTGAAGACCGTCCAGAGGGTGAAGAACTGCTCGGCTGATTCTTCGGTTTTAGTGACAGATTCGGCAGAAGTGTGGCTCATGGTTACAAGTTTGCCCCTTCGTTACCCCCAAGTCGAAACCGAATACTTCTACAGCGTGTAGAAGTGCTCAATGTCACAGACACCCCGGCGTCCGCCGCTGCGCGAGTGTCCGTCAGGGCTTGCGAAGACGCAGGTAAACGAGGCCCGCTGCACCACCCACGGCAACGAGCCCAATGCCCAGCCACACCACAGCTGTCTGCATTTCTGACTGCGCCGGCGTCAGCGTGCCGGTGCTCCGAACGGTACTGCTCGCAGCGGCGCTGCCGGGCAGTGTTGCGGCCCGGGGCACGCGCGTGTCCGCCACCTGCCCCAGCCCCCTGGCTGCAGATACCAGCCGGTCCGCGCCCGTCGATCCGGCAGTGCCCGAAGCACCGCCAGCAGATGCGTCGCTGCCGGGAACAGCTTCGGCGGACGGCGCGGCGCCGTCCGTGGACGATGGCTGGGAGGCTGCCGGCGCAGCCACAGTTGGGGGCACCCGCGGCGCGTTCGCCCGGGGAGCGGCAGGGGCCTGCTGGGCCGCCTGGAGTTCGGGGGCGGCCTGGGACTGTCGCGTTTCCGGTGCGGCCTGCGTGGTGGCGGCACCGGCAGGTGCCGAGGCGGTTGCCGATGGACCGGCCGGGCTGCCGGAGGGCAAGGGCAGGGGCAAGTCCGGGAGCGGAACCGGCGGGAGGGTCACGGCCGGCGCAGTGAGCGCCCTGGCAGTGGACGTGGGAGCAACGGTGGCGGTGGCCGTGGGAGCAACGGTGGCGGTGGCCGTGGGAGCAACGGTGGCGGTGGCCGTCAGGGATGCCTGCACTGCCGGGACCAGCGACGCCGGAACGGAGATAACGGCCGGGGCTGCCGTCCGCCGGCGGGTGTCCTTCGCGGTTGCTGTTTCGCGGGGTTCGCCGGGCTCCTTGGCCGCCCCGGAGCCGATTGCGAGGGACACATTGACAGGCAAAGAACCCGCGGCCAGTGTGGCCGACGCGGCGCTGTCGCCGGGGTCAGCCGTCCCCTGGTCTGCCTGGGACGCCTGCGCGCCTGTGGTGAGAACCAGTACCGCTCCGACTGCCGCTGCTGCTGCGCTGCGTCGGATTCCCCCATGGATACCGGTCCGGGACATTGAAAGCTCGGACCTGTGTTGAACCATGGTCATCGACCCTAACCAAAGCCGGCAGGGAAAGAAAAGTTTGCAACCGCGGCCGCTATATGCGCGGGCGAGCCCCAAAGCTGGTGCCGCCCTCCTGACCAGCGGCGATGGTCAGGAGAGCAGGTTTCGCAGCTGCGTCCGGGTGTCGGACACCACGGCTGCCAGGCCGTTGCCGGCCACCCAGCCGCCCACGACGGCCAGGGCGCCGGTTCCCGAGCAGGCTTCCCGGATGGACGCTACCCGTGCACGGTGTCCCACCGCCGCAAACGGCAGCGAGCCGCGCCAGCGGACCACGTCCCAGTCCACAACGTCGCTGCGCCGGATGGGAACTTCCAGCAGCGCCGAGGCGTCGTGCAGGGCAGCTGCAAGCAGTTCCTCATCGGTATCCGGACCGCGCTGCTTCTCTGGCCCGCCGTCGCCGTCGGCCCGCCCGTAGGACAGCCGCACTATGTGCCGGCCCGTCCCGGCGGCTTCGCGCAGCCATTCCCATTTACCGGTGGCGTGCGTCAAGGCCTTCGCACCGATGCCGGGCGTTTGCGGCGCCACCAGGACGCCGGTGCCGCGCGGTCGGCTGTCCAGCGCCGCATTGCCAATGACCAGGGTCACCAGCTTCACGTCGGGGCCGGCGCCGGGCTTCTTTCCTGCGATGCCCGGAACCGTCGGCGCCAGGAGGTCGACGGCGGCGGGACCGTCGGTGGCCACCACCAGGACGGCGGCGTCGTAGGTTGTTTGGCCGGCGGTTACCCGCCATCCCTTGGACGTGCGGTCCGCGGATTCGGCGCGGGTGCCCGTCAAAAGGGTCACTCCCCTGGCTGCGAGGTCTGCCACCAGCGCGTCGGTCAGCGTGTGCATTCCGCCCTTGAGTCCGGCGACGGCGGAGCCGGCTTTTGCGGGGCCGCCGGCTTTGCCCCGGCGCAGCGCGGAAACCGCGGCAGCGAGGGAACCCTCCCGGCGCAGTCCGGCACGGAGACCGGGCGCCACCATGTCGACGTCGAGCATCCCCGGATCCGCCGAGTGGACGCCCCCCACCACCGGCGCCACCAGCCGTTCCAGGACGCGCTTGCCCATCCGCGCGCGGACCAGCGCAGCCACGCTCGTCACGTCCGTGCCGGCACCTACCGACGCCGGGAGGAAGCGGTCCGCTGAGGCACGGAGCGCACCGAACAGGCCCAGGGAACGCCGGACTTCCGGGTCCCACGGATTGGCCGGGATGCCCAGGACGCCTGTCTTGGGCAGCTCGCGGGGGCCCTCGGGCAGCTGGACCCACGCGCCGCCAGGCCGGGGCGTGACGATGTTGGTGTCCAGGGCGAGTTCGGCGGCGAGGGATGCGACGGCGTCGGACCGGGTGGCGAACGATTCCGCCCCGCTGTCCAGGCTGATCCCGGCCACCGTGTGGCTGCCGACGCAGCCGCCCCAGGCGCCACTTTCCTCCAGCACCGTCACCCGGTAACCCGCTGCGGCGAGTTCCCTCGCGGAGAGCAGGCCGGATATTCCCCCGCCCACCACCAGCGCCCGGCTGGTTTCTGCCGGCGAGCTGTCCACGCGGCTACTCCGGGGAGATGGAGTGGATGAGTTTGACCACGCGGGTCAGGACGTCCGGGTCGGTTTCCGGCGGGACGCCGTGGCCGAGGTTGAGGACGTGGCCGGGTGCCCCGGCTCCGGCGGCAATGACTTCGCGGACGTGTGCTTCGAGGACGTCCCACGGAGCGGACAGGAGGGCGGGGTCAATGTTCCCCTGGAGCGGTACGGAGCCGCCCAGCCGGCGGTTGGCTTCGTCGAGCGGCAGGCGATAGTCCACGCCCACGACGTCCACCCCGACGTCGCGCATGGCAACGAGGAGTTCTGAGGTGCCGGTTCCGAAGTGGATCAGCGGTGCGCCAAGGTGGCGGACGTGGTCAAGGGCGCGGGAGGATGCCGCCGCCACAAACCGCTGGTAGTCAGCAAGGCCCAGCGAGCCTGCCCATGAATCGAAAAGCTGGCCCGCGGATGCTCCGGCTTCAAGCTGGGCGCGCAGGAAGAGGCCGGAGGCGTCGGCAGCCCAGTTGGCCAGGGCGTTCCAGGTTTCCGGATCTGCGTGCATCATGGTGCGCGGGCCCAGGTGGTCGCGTGACGGCTTGCCTTCCACCATGTACGCGGCAAGGGTAAACGGCGCGCCGGCAAAACCGATCAGGGGCGTTTTGCCCAGTTCGGCAACGGTGAGGCGGACAGCTTCCCGGATGGGTTCCAGGGCTTCCCAGGTCAGCTTCGGAAGGGCGGCCACATCCGCTGCCGTCCGGACGGGCTTGTCCAGCACGGGGCCGACGCCGGGGACAATGTCGACGCCCACGCCGGCCAGCTTGAGCGGAATCACGATGTCCGAGAAGAAGATGCCTGCGTCCACGTCGTGCCGGCGGACGGGCTGGAGGGTGATCTCCGAGGCCAGTTCGGGCCGGAGGCAGGAGTCCAGCATGGCGATGCCTTCGCGGACCCTAAGGTATTCCGGCAGTGAACGCCCGGCCTGCCGCATGAACCAGACGGGGCGGCGGGACGGCTTGCCGCCCCGGTAGGCCGTGATCAGCGGGGAGTCTGCGGTGCGGCCATCCATGAGCGGATGGTCTGCGGCGAGTGTGCCGGCAGCGGAGACGGCGGGGCTAGGAGTCATGCCTTCGATTGTGCCCAAAATCAGCGGCAAAAGATAACGACAGGCTGTCACGGATGGGCCCTGCCGCCGCCCGGTGGCAGGAATCACAGCCCCTTCCAGGCGCTCTTCGGCCTACCTGTTGTTCTACGGAGCTGCGAAAAAGCTATGATAGGTCTGCTGTGGTTCTTTTTTCATTGGTGGCTACACACGCCGACATCGATCTTGAGACTGTTGCTCAGTTGAGCAACGGTTCCTCCGGGATTGCCGCTTCCGTGCTCTCCGGCTCGCCGGCAGTGTCCGGGGCCGTGGTCCTGGCTACGTGCAACAGGTACGAAATCTACGGCGAGGCTCCGAATACGGACGACGTCGAGGCCGCCCGCGCTGCCCTCGTGGCCCAGATCAGCGCCAAGAGCGGGCTCGCCGAACCACTCGTGTCGCGCTCCTTCAGCACCCGGACCGGCCCCGAAGTGACCCGGCACCTCTTTGCCGTGAGCGCGGGACTGGATTCCGCCGTCGTGGGCGAACGCGAAATCGCTGGCCAGGTGCGGCGCGCCCTGATCACGGCCCAGCATGAAGGCACTGCCAGCTCAGGCCTGGTCCGGCTTTTCCAGGCCGCCTCCAAGACCGCCAAGGACGTGGGCGCCCAGACCGCGCTCGGCTCGCGGGGCCTGTCCATCGTGTCAGTAGCCCTGGACCTCGCCACAGACCTCTCCGAGAATCCTGACTGGTCCGCCAAAAAGGTTGTCGTTTTTGGAACCGGCGCGTACGCCGGCGCCACCATGGCGCTGCTGCGTGAACGCGGCTGCACCGATGTGTCGGTCTTCTCCTCGTCCGGCCGTGCCGAAGGGTTCGTCGCCACCCGGGGAGGCACCGCCCTGGACGCTGACTCGCTCCGCCCGGCCGTGGCCGCAGCGGACGTCATGATCGGCTGCAGCGGTTCCGATACCCGCGTTGAAGCCGACGAACTGGCGCAGGTCCGTGCCGGCTCCACCCAGCCGCTGATCGCCATTGACCTGGCCCTTACCCACGACTTCGATCCCGCGGTGGGAGAACTCGATGGCGTGGAACTGCTGACGCTCGAATCCGTGCGCCTGGCGGCGCCGCAGGAGCAGGCCGAATCGCTGGCGCAGGCCAGTGGCATCGTCAAGGGCGCAGCCAAGGCGTTTGAACAGGAACGCGAAGCCCGGTCCGTGGACTCGGCCATCGTTGCCCTCCGCCGGCACACCATGGACGTCCTGGACGCCGAAATGGAAAAGGTCCGCGCCCGGCACGGCTGCACTGCAGCGGCCGAGGAAGTGGAGTTTGCCCTGCGCCGGATGGTGAAGCAACTGCTGCACGTACCCACAGTGCGCGCCCGCGAGCTCGCCGCGAACGGCCAGCAGGACGACTATGTGGCGGCCCTGGAAGCGCTCTACGGCATCACCGTGGAACAGCCCGGAACAGCAGCTCCCGCAGCCGGCCAGCCGGAATGCCCGGTGGACCACAAGGGCCTCGAAAGCGCCTGACCCTCCCCTGTTCGTCACGGCCGCTCAGCAGTGGCTTCAACAATCCCAACGCGCGCTCACCAGTGGCGGCAATAATCCCAACCCGCGCTCACTAGTGGCGCACAAAACGCCAACGCCCGCTCACTATCCTCAAGGGAGTGAGCGGGCGTTGCTTGTTAAGCCGCCGGAAGTGAGCGGGCGTTGGTGGTGGGGTCAGTAGACGGGCTTTTGCGGCTCCACCTCACGCACCCAGGAGAGAATGCCGCCGTCGAGATGGCTCACGCGCCGGTAGCCTGCCTTCTGCGCCGCGGCCAGGACGTTCGCCGAGCGGGTCCCCGCCTTGCACAGGAACACGATGTCCCGGTCCTGGGCAATCTCCCCCCAGGCATCCCCCGCCAGGATCCTCCCCTGCGGAATGAGCACGGCGCCCTCGATCCGGACGATCTCGAATTCACCCGGCTCGCGGACGTCCACCAGGTCGAAGTCCTTCAGGCCGGCCTTCCGTGAGGCCAGCATGGTGGCGAGCTGCGCGGCGGTGACGGTGTGTTCGGTGTCTGCCGGCGCCTGGGGCTCGATGCCGCAGAACGCCTCGTAGTCGGTCAGTTCGGTGACGGGAGCGGCCGCCGGGTCCTTGGACACGCGGATCTCACGCCAGCTGCCTCCCAGGGCGTCGTACAGCGCCACCCGCCCCAGCAGGGAGCGCCCGACGCCGGTAATGAGCTTCACTGCCTCAGTCACCATCAGTGACCCCACTGCCGCGCACAGCATGCCGAAGACGCCGCCCTCGCCGCAGGAAGGAACAGAGCCGGCCGGTGGCGCCTCAGGGTAGAGGTCGCGGTAGGTGGGCCCATGCTTTTCCCAGAAGACGCTCACTTGGCCGTCGAACCGGAAGATTGAGCCCCAGACATAAGGCTTTCCCAGGATCGCGGCAGCATCATTGACGAGGTAGCGCGTGGCGAAATTGTCTGCACCGTCGAGGATGAGGTCGTAATCGGCAAACAGCTCCAGCGCGTTGGATGCGTCGAGCCGGACCTGGTGCAACCGGACGTCCACGAGTGGATTCAGGGCGGCGATTGCGTCGCGCGCCGATTCGATCTTCGGCCGTCCGACATCTGCCACACCGTGGATGACCTGGCGCTGAAGGTTGCTCAGGTCCACGGCGTCGTCGTCGATGATCCCCAGGGTTCCAACTCCCGCGGCTGCGAGGTAGAGCAAGGCGGGCGAGCCCAGTCCGCCGGCGCCGATAACCAGTACTTTCGCGTTCTTGAGCCGCCGCTGCCCTGCCGAGCCGATTTCCGGAATGATGAGGTGCCGGGAATACCGTTCCACCTCTTCGGAGGTGAGTTCCGGGGCGGGTTCCACCAAAGGATCAAGGGAAACTGCTGAAACATTTGCAGTGAACGGCGAAGGCATACTTCAATGTATGCCCCGGGGTACCGCCGGGTCATATTACCCCGCAGTAAAGTAGGGGGTAACTGCAATGGAAAGAAGGACAACTGTGGTCCATGAAGCACGGGCTGACCGCCCGCCGGCGGCCGAACCGCAAAGTTCACCGCGACCCGCGGGCCAACGGTCGGCCCGGCTCCCCCGTGATGAACGGCGGGCACAGCTTCTTTCCGCAGCGCAGGAAGTCTTTGTGGCGAACGGTTACCACGGGGCCGCCATGGATGAGATCGCCGAGACGGCGCATGTGAGCAAGCCGGTCCTGTACCAGCACTTCCCGTCCAAACGCGAGCTGTACTTGGCCCTCCTGGACAGCCACCTTGCGTCCCTGACCGACCTGATGCTGGGGGCGCTGAACTCCACCACAGACAATAAGGAACGCGTCCAGGCTGTCATGCGGGCGTACTTCCGGTTCATCGCCAGCGACGACCAGGCCCACCGCCTGGTCTTCGAGTCCGACCTCGTCAACGATCCCGACGTCAGTTCGCGCCTCGAAACTTTCAACCGGACCTTTGCCGATGCCATTGCGCGGGTGATCGCCGGGGACACCAAGCTGCCCCACCTCGAAGCGGAACTGCTGGGCCGCGGCCTGGCGGGGATGGCGCAGGTCAGCGCCCGGTACTGGCTGGAAACGGACGGCAACCTGGACCTCGATGTGGCCAGCGACCTCATCTACCGTTTAGCTTGGCGCGGAATCTCTCGCTTCCCCAAAGAGTCCTAGACTACAAATAGACCATCATCAAAGAACCTGACCGGCTGGGAGGCCCCTGTGGAAATTAAGATCGGCGTGCAGAACGTTGGCCGCGAGATCGTCCTGGAATCAAACCAGGATGCGGAGACCGTGGCCAATGTTGTGGGAGAAGCCATCAAGGGTGGCAGCGAACTGCGCCTCACCGATGACAAGGGGCGCCTGATCATTGTTCCCGGCAACGCCCTGGGCTACGTGGAAATCGGCGCGGAAGAAGTCCGGCGCGTAGGATTCGGGCAGTTCTAGCACCGGCTGGAACTGCCGTGCTTCCCGAAGGAGACCCATGCTTTCCCTGATCATTGTTGTGCTGGCCACCGTTGCGGCCGGCTTCATTGTCTGGGCCAATGACAAGCGTCATGCCAAGTATGGCGCAGGCCTTCCGGCCGGCGTGGCCGTCGGGGTGGCTGCACTGAGCTGGATCATCCTGATGGCGGCGGGATTCGGTTACCTTCCCGGATTGACGTGGCTCCCCTGGGTGCTGCCCATAGTGCTGGGCGCGGCGGCATCCGTCGGGGCAGTGCTTGTCCTGAGCCGCACCCGGGCAAGGAACGATACCCATCGGCTGACCGCCATCCTGAGGCGCTAGTCACCGTTAAACGGCTGTGGCCACCACCTTCAACGGTGGCGGCCACAGTCGTTTAAGCGGTGCAATCCCCTAGGCGGTACATCCCCTGAAGCATCACTGGCTAAAGGAACTCGGCCCGGCCCTCCATGGCGGACGACGCCAGCGCGTGCTCGCGGCGCGGAATGCGCCCGGCTTCCTTCGCCAGCCGCCCGGCGATGACGGCGTGCTTGAACGCCTCACCCATCAGGGCCGGGTTCTGGGCACGGGTCACCGCCGTGGCCAGCAGGACAGCGTCGCACCCAAGTTCCATGGCCAGCGCCGCGTCAGATGCCGTGCCGATCCCTGCGTCCAGGACCACGGGCACGCTTGCCCGGGAAACGATGAGTTCGATGTTGTGCGGGTTGAGGATTCCCAGCCCGGTACCGATAGGAGATCCCAGGGGCATCACTGCGGTAGCACCCAGGTTTTCCAGCCGAAGGGCCAGGACGGGGTCGTCGTTGGTGTAGGCAAAGACTTTGAAGCCGCGGTTGACCAGCTGTTCGGTTGCATCCACCAGCTCAACGGCGTCTGGCAGGAGCGTGTGCTCGTCTGCGATGACCTCCAGCTTCACCCAGTCGGTTTCCAGCGCTTCCCGGGCCAGTTCGGCGGTCAGGACGGCGTCCCGCGCAGTAAAGCAGCCTGCGGTGTTGGGCAGGACCCGGATTCCGTGGTCCACCAGCAGTTGGAACAGGGAGCCCGATTCTGCGGGTGAGTAGCGGCGCATGGCCACGGTGGTGAGGGAGGTTCCGGAGGCAACAAGCGCGGCGCCCAGGCCGTCCAGGCTGGGCGCGCCACCCGTTCCCATGATGAGCCTCGACTCCAGGGCAACGCCGTCAATGACGAGGGAATCAGGCCTGGCGGGTGCCGCGGAGGTATGGGTGGCCGGTTCGGAAACGGTGTTCGCTTCAATCATGGTGTCAGCCTCCCTGTACTGCGGTGACGAGTTCGACGTCGTCTCCGTCCGCGAGCGCGGTGCCGTGCCATTGGCTGCGGGGCACCACTTCGGAATTGTGAGCTACGGCCACCCCCAGCCTTTGTCCGTCGGTTGCCTGGCCGTCGGCCGCAAGCGCGCGTCCGGTCACCTCGCTGACCAATGCCGTGATGGACGCACCGTCCGCCACGGTGCGGGATGCCCCGTTCAGGGTGATGTTCATGCTGTCTCCTTGATGTTGAATCTGGGGGCCGGGATCCGGCCGGAAAAGCGGTCAGGACTGAACGGCTGCCACCGGGGGTCGGCCTTCCCATCCATCAGGTCGCGGCAGATGGCGGCCGCGGCAGGGGTGAGGAGGACGCCGTGGCGGAAGAATCCTGTGGCAACGATGAGTCCGGGGACATGCGCTGCACTGCCGTCTCCCCCGTCCACGGGCACCCTGCCCAGCAGCGGGGCATTGTCCGGGGTAGCCGGGCGGGCCCGGGCCGTGCATTCGAGCAGCTCCAGCTCTGCGACCGCAGGCACCAGCACCTGGGCGTCGCGAAGCAGCTGGTACACGCCGCCAGCGGACACTGCGCTGGCCGGTCCTGCACCGGCGGGCACTGCACTGGATCCGGCACTCGCCGGCATGGCTCCGAACGCAGTGCCGGCCCCAACCAGGGCGTCCTCCCGCTGGGTGGCGCCGATGACCACTGTTCCGTCCTCGCGTGGAACCAAGTAGACGGGCACACCGCGCACCAGCCCGCGGACGGTGGACGTCAGCAAGGGCTGCAGGTGCGGGGGGACGGACAGCCGCAGGATGTCGCCGTGCACAGGGCGCAAAGGTAACCGGAGTCCCCTCGGCAGGTTCTCCAGGGAGCCCGCCGCCATGCCGTTGGCCACCACCGTTTCGCCGGCGAGCACCAGTCCGCCTCCGGCCAGCCGGACACCAGCCACCGCGCCGTCCGCCCACTCCAGTCCCACTGCCCTGTCCGCCACGGCAAATCCGTCCAGAGCGCCGGCAACCGCAGTGTCTGCAACCGCAGTGCCGGCAACGCCGCTGCCGGCTGGCAGGTGGTTGGCCAGGGCTGCCCGGAAGCACTCCACGAGTCCCCGGGGATCCACCTGGTGGTCTGCCGGGGTATCGAGTGCGCACGCAATGGCGGGGCTGAGCAGCGGTTCCCGGCGCCGGGCCTCACGGACCGTCAGTGGTTCCACGGCGAGTCCATTGGCCTGCTGCACGCCGCGCAGGTCCATCAGTGCCTGCCGGTCGGCGGCGTCGGCGCCAATGGTGAGCGTGGGCGTCGCCAGGAATCCGGAACCGCGGCCTGACACGCGGCTAAGGTCCGCCGCGAACTGCGGCCAGCGCTCCGATGCATCCAGCATGAGGCCCAGGAGCTCTTCCTCTTGGTAATGCAGCTCGCTGACGGGGGCCAGCATGCCTGCCGCCGCCCAACTGGCTCCGGATCCCGGTGCATCGTCGATCAGCACCACGGACCGGCCAGAGCGCCTGGCTTCCCAGGCGATGCCATGGCCTATGACGCCCCCGCCGATCACTGCTACGTCGGCGGCTATTGCCGGGACAGCGGCTGGCTCTGCGATGCTGTCCGGAGGGCTTTCGGGGATGCCCATGGTGTCTCCTTCCCTACGCCGGCATTAACCGGATCAGGTCAAGCGGTCGGCTCTGACGCCCTCTCAGCCCGGCGCTTTGTGACAGCTGCCGCGGGCTCCCGCAGTACGAGGCAAGTGTAGAGGAACTAGGCTTGCAGCCATGAATGTGTCCCACTCCCCTGCCCCCGCCGCAGCACCCGGCACCGATGCCTTCACCACAGCGGCGGGTAACGGCGCACTGAAATCCGCACGCCTGTACCTCTGCACGGATGCGCGCCGCGGCCGGGGCGACTTCGCCGGGTTCGTGGACGCCGCGTTCGAAGGCGGCGTGGACATCATCCAGCTGCGGGACAAGTCCATCGAGGCGGCCGAGGAGCTGGACCTGCTGGCCATCCTCAAGGAATCAGCCCAGCGGCACGGGCGGCTGTGGGCCGTCAACGACCGCGCGGACATTGCGGTCCTCTCCGGTGCTCCCGTTTTCCACGTGGGCCAGAAGGACCTGCCGGTACCGGCCGCAAGGACGCTGCTCAACGGCAACGCCGCCATCGGCCTGTCAAGCCACACGCCGGAGCAGGTGGACGCCGCGCTGGCCGACGCCGCAGGACCTGCCGGCCTCGACTACTTCTGCGTGGGACCTCTCTGGGCCACCCCCACCAAGCCCGGCCGGGCCGCCGTCGGCCTGGAACTGGTGAAGTATGCGGCCGCGAAGGCGCCCAGTGACGTGCCGTGGTTCGCGATCGGCGGGATCGACCACTCCAACGTGGACCAGGTGGTCGCGGCCGGAGCGTCAAGGATCGTGGTGGTCCGCGCCATCACCGACGCTGCCGATCCCGCTGCTGCCGCTGCCTCGCTTCGTTCTGCACTGGACTCCGCGGCTTCCTGAAGCCGCGGACGTCCCACAACCCGGTTTCCCGAACGCACCGCGGTCCGCGGCAACACGTCACGACCGCGCCCGCACCGATTCCCTGCGAAATCGCATGACTTGGGGTTAGGCTGATTTTCGTGTCACATCATCGGCTGGCTCCCAACGTCCATGAGCGCACCAATGCCCTGGAAGAGGCCCTGGCCGCGCTGCGGACGGAGCTGGAACTTCCGGGCCCCTACCCCGGTGACGCGGTCAGGGACGCCGAGGCCGCGGTGGCCGCGCTGCGCCTGCCGGACTACGACCTGACCGCGGTGGAGTTCGTCACCATCGATCCGGCGTCGTCCACGGACTTGGACCAGGCCCTCTTCATCGAAACGGACGACGACGGCGGGTACCACGTCCTGTACGCCATCGCCGATGTCCCCGCGTTCGTTGCGCCCGGCGGACCCCTGGATGCCGAAACCCGGCGCCGGGGCCAGACGTTCTACGCCCCGGACGGGCGTATTCCCCTGCACCCTGAAGTCATCAGCGAGGGCGCCGGGAGCCTCCTGCCGGACCAGGACTGCTCGGCCTTCGTCTGGGATTTCCGGCTCGACGGCAACGCCGAGGTCACGACCGTCGGTGTCCGCCGGGCACGCGTTCGAAGCCGCGCGAAACTCAGCTACAAGGGTGCCCAGGCTGACCTGGACGCCGGTACTGCCTCTCCCCTGCTGGGCCTGCTGAAGGAAGTTGGGCTCAAGCGTGTCCGCCTTGAACGCGCCCGCAACGGCGCAAGCCTGAACATGCCGGACCAGGAGATCGTCCAGCTGCCCGATGGCGGCTACCGCATTGCTGCTGCTCCCCAGCTGCCGGTGGAGGACTGGAACGCCCAGATTTCCCTGATGACGGGGATGGCCGCCGCCAAGATCATGCTCGATGCCAAGGTGGGGATCCTGCGCACCATGCCGCCACCGGATGAGCGTTCCCTGCACCATTTCCGGCTGCAGACGGAAGTGCTGGGCAAGCCCTGGGACGGCGAGGTGGGATACGGGGAATACCTGCGGACCCTTGACCCAACGGACCCCCGGCAGCTGGCCATCATGCACTCGGCCGGCATGCTCTTCCGCGGCGCCGGTTACACCGCCTTTGATGGCAACGTTCCGGAGGCCGCGGTCCAGGCAGCCATCGGCGATGCCTATGCCCACACCACAGCGCCGCTGCGCCGCCTGGTGGACCGCTTTGTGCTGGTGACCTGCGAGGCGTTGAGCAACGGAGGTACTGTCCCCGGCTGGGTGCGGGATGCGCTGCCGACCCTCCCTGAGATCATGGCAGGCTCGGACCAGTTGGCATCCCGGATGGAGCGCATGGCCCTGGACACGGTGGAGGCCGCCCTACTGGTCAACCACATCGGCCAGGAGTTCGACGCGATCGTGATTTCGGGGTCGAAGCCGCAGAAAGAGAACGGCAACGGGAACGGCAACACCGGCACCGGCACCGGCAACGGAAAGAACGGGAACGGGAACGGGAACGGTTCCTCCGGGATCATCCAGATTGCCGACCCTGCCGTGACGGCCCGCTGCGCCGGTGAGCTGGAGTCCGGCACCAAGGTCCGGGTTCGCCTGGTGTCGTCGGATATCGCTGCCAGGGAAGTGCACTTCGAACTGGTCCAGTGAGCCTGATGCCATCCGGTCCCGGCTTCCACACGGTGCGGAATCAGGGATTCCGGGCTGATGCGGCTAGACTGAAGAGGTAGAAATGGATGCCCGGTCGTTGATTTCCTTGAACTGAAACCAACAAGCCCGCCCCTACGCGATCTTGAGATTTGCCCGCTGGTCGCCAGTGCCAGCGTTAGATAGCCCGCGATCGGCTTCCACTGGAATTGCTTGCGCGCTTCGTTCGTGCTCCGGATCGGCCCCATCGGCCTGCCTGTTGAGCACGCTGCGCGATTGCCCAAATGAATAAGGAAACTCCCCGTGAGTGAATTGCATACCCACCAGCTTCTGTCCGATGAGTCCGGCACCGAGACCATCGAGCCGGAAGAAACCATCATTTCGGACGAAAAGCCGCATGAAATTGCGGAGAAGTCCTTTGCGGACTACAACGTCCGTGCTGACATTGTGGAGTCCCTGGCCGACGCCGGGATCACCCACCCCTTCCCCATCCAGGCAATGACGCTGCCCGTCGCACTGTCAGGCCACGACATCATCGGCCAGGCCAAGACCGGTACCGGAAAAACCCTCGGTTTTGGTATCCCGGCGCTCCAGCGTGTTGTGGGCCGCGACGATGCCGGCTTCGACAAGCTGCCCGTCCCGGGCGCTCCGCAGGCCCTGGTGATTGTGCCCACCCGCGAGCTCGCGGTGCAGGTGGCAAGCGACCTCGAAACCGCCTCCCGCAAACGCAACGCACGTATCGCCACCATCTACGGTGGCCGCGCCTACGAGCCCCAGGTGGATGCCCTGCAGAAGGGCGTCGAGATTGTGGTGGGAACCCCCGGCCGCCTGATTGACCTCTATAAGCAGAAACACCTGAGCCTGAAGAATGTCCGCATCGTTATCCTTGACGAGGCCGACGAAATGCTGGACCTCGGCTTCCTGCCTGACGTTGAGACCCTGATCGCCGGCACCCCTGCCGTCCGCCAGACGCTCCTCTTCTCCGCCACCATGCCCGGCCCGGTCATCGCCATGGCACGCCGGTACATGACCCAGCCCACGCACATCCGCGCCGCTGACCCCGATGACGAGGGCCTGACCAAGCGGGACATCCGGCAGCTGATCTACCGTGCCCACAGCATGGACAAGATCGAGGTTGTTGCCCGGATCCTGCAGGCCCGCGGCCGCGGCCGGACCATCATCTTCACCAAGACCAAGCGCACCGCAGCCAAGGTGGCAGAGGAACTGGTGGACCGCGGCTTTGCGGCCGCAGCAATCCACGGCGACCTGGGCCAGGGTGCACGCGAGCAGGCCCTGCGCGCGTTCCGCAACAACAAGGTGGACGTCCTGGTGGCAACCGACGTTGCTGCCCGTGGCATCGACGTGGATGACGTTACGCACGTGATCAACTACCAGTGCGTTGAGGACGAGAAGATCTATCTGCACCGGGTGGGCCGTACCGGCCGCGCCGGCAACAAGGGCACGGCTGTGACCTTCGTGGACTGGGACGACATGCCCCGCTGGGGCCTGATCAACAAGGCACTCGGCCTGAGCGTGCCTGAGCCGGTGGAGACGTACTCCTCCTCCCCGCACCTCTACGAAGAGCTGGACATCCCCGAGGGAACCAAGGGCCGTTTGCCCCGCAACAAGCGCACCCTCGCGGGCGTCGACGCCGAGGTCCTCGAGGACCTGGGTGAAACCGGCAAGAAGAACAGCCGGGAAAGCCGCGGAAACGATGGCCGGGACCGTGAAGGCCGCGGCCGGTCGCGTTCGGGCGGACGCGACGGACGCGACGGACGCGACCCCGAAGCAGGCCGCTCAGGTGAGCGCCGTCGTCGTACGTCCCCTGACGCTGCCGAAACCCCCGCAGCCCCAGCTGCCGGTCCGGAAGCGGCAGCCGCCTCCGACGCTGAAAAGTCTTCGCGCACCCGCCGCCCCCGCACGCGCACCCGCCGCCGCAACGGCGAGGTAGTGGCCGGTGCAGACAAGGGCACCCAGCCCGGCAGCACCGAGGGCTGACCTGACGGAATGACGAACACTGTTTGGGCGCCGGACGGCGGCAGCCTGGTGGTGCACGCGGATAACGCGCAGTACCTCCCCACGCTGCCGGACGGCGCCTTCACGCTGATCTACGTGGACCCGCCCTTCAACACGGGCCGGGCGCAGAGCCGGCAGGAAACCCGCATGGTTGCCAACGCCGGCGGCAGCGGCGACCGCGTGGGCTTCAAGGGCCGCTCCTATGACACCATCAAGGGCGCCCTGCACCGCTACGACGACGCCTTCAGCGATTACTGGTCCTTCCTGGAGCCGCGCCTGGTGGAAGCCTGGCGGCTGCTGGCCGACGACGGCACGCTTTACCTTCACCTGGATTACCGCGAGGTGCATTATGCCAAGGTCATGCTGGATGCCATCTTCGGCCGCGAGTGCTTCCTGAACGAGATCATCTGGGCCTACGACTACGGCGCCCGCGCCAGGAACCGCTGGCCCACCAAGCACGACAACATCCTGGTGTATGTCAAGAACCCGTCCAAGTACCACTTCGACAACGCCGAGGTGGACCGGGAGCCGTACATGGCGCCGGGCCTTGTCACGCCAGCCAAGCGCGAGCTGGGCAAACTGCCCACCGACGTCTGGTGGCACACCATTGTTTCGCCCACCGGCAAGGAGAAGACGGGGTACCCCACGCAGAAGCCGGAGGGTCTCATCCGCCGTGTCGTCTCAGCGTCCAGCCGGCCCGGCGACTGGTGCCTGGATTTCTTCGCCGGTTCCGGAACCCTCGGTGCGGTGGCGGCCAAGCTGGGCCGCAAGTTCGTGTGCGTGGACCAGAACCAGCCGGCCGTGGACATCATGGCCAAGCGGCTGGGTGCGCACGCGACCATTGCGTCCTTCCCACCCAAGTAGGCAGCACTGGATGTCGTTTTGAGCCTTCAAAACGACATCTGCTGCTACCCAGTTGGGAAAGGCGCGCAGGGATCAGGAACGGACGACGGCGGTTCCCGAACCCAGTTCCTCGATCCGCGCCAGCACCTCGGGTGCGGTCAGGTTTTCGCCGAGCAGGTTCGGCTTGCCCGTGCCGTGGTAGTCCGAGGACCCGGTGATGAGCAGATTGTTCTCGGCGGCCAGGCGGCGCAGGAAGCTGCGGCCTTCCTCAGGGTTGTCGCGGTGGTCGACCTCCAGCCCCGCCAACCCGGCATCGATCATGTCCCGGTAGACCCGCTCCCCCACGATCCTTCCGCGGGAGGACGCCACCGGATGGGCGAAGACGGGAACACCGCCGGCAGCGCAGACCAGCTCGACGGCGACCGCCGGGTTGGGTGCGTAGTGCGGGATGAAGTAGCGGGAGCGGGAGGTCAGGATGGAAGCAAAGGCCTCCGAGCGGTCCTCCACCACGCCTGCCGCAACCAGGGCATCGGCGATATGCGGGCGGCCCAGCGTGGCCCCCGGCGCCACATGGTGGATGACGTCGTCCCAGGTGAGGGGATAGTCCTCCGCCAGGAGCGTGACCATCCGCTCCGCCCGGGTATGGCGGGCCTGCTTGGCCTTCGTGATTTCCTCGAGCAGCCCGGGGTGCGCGGGGTCGTGCAGGTAGCTGAGCAGGTGGACGCTGATGCCCTCGGCCGTCCGGCAGGACACCTCCATGCCGGGGACCAGTGCCACCCCCACGTCAATCGCGGCGGCAGATGCTTCCGCCCACCCGCCCGTGGAGTCATGGTCGGTCAGCGCCACCACGTCCAGGCCCGCGCGGGCGGCGGAGGCCATGACGTCGGCGGGTTTCTCCGTGCCGTCGGAGACATTGGAGTGGGCATGCAGGTCGATCCTCACCTGTACAGACTAGTTGACCCTGCGGCTCCGGCACCGGAGGCTGTTCGCGCAGCCGGGAAGCTGGTGAGACGATGGTCCCGTGAACGATGCCGAAAACACCCAAACCTCTGCTAACCAGCCGCTGGAGGAGCGCGTCAACAACCGCTCGCAGCGGCCCAGTTCCGACGCCTTCAAGGCCTTCATGGCCAGCAACTGGGCGCCGTCCAGCCAGGAACTTCCCGGCCGCGACGACGTCGCAGGCCACGCCGCGACCCGGCGCAAGGCCATCTCCGCCCAGTTCAAAGGTGAACGCCTGGTCCTTCCCGCGGGTCCGCCCAAGGTCCGCTCCAACGACTGCGACTACCGGTTCCGGCCGCATTCCGGCTTTGCCCACCTGACAGGGCTGGGCCTGGACCACGAGCCGGACGCCGTCCTGGTGCTGGAGCCCGTTGATGAAGGAAAGGGCGACGACGGCGGGAACCACCGCGCCACGCTCTACTTCCGTCCGCTGGCAGGCAGGGATACGGAGCAGTTCTACGCCGACTCCCGCTCCGGCGAATTCTGGATTGGCGCCCGGCCCACCCTGGCCGAGTTCGAAGCCCGCCTTGGCCTGGCAACCGGCCACATCGACCAGCTGGAAACGGCGATCACCAAGAACGTGGGCGCACCGGAGATCGGCGGCATCTCCATCCGCCTGGTCCGGAAGGTGGACGAGAACATTGACGCCCTGGTGGACACTGCCCGGTACAACACCGCCAAGGATCCCGAAAACCTCGACATGGGCGTCCTCGATGCCCTGGACGAGAAGCTCAGTGAAGCCCTCTCCGAGCTGCGCCTGGTCAAGGACGAGTGGGAGATCGGGCAGATGGAGCTCGCCGTTGCCGCCACTGTGGAAGGCTTCGAAGAAGTGGTCAAGGTCCTGCCTCGTGCCCTGACCCACGCCCGCGGCGAGCGCGTAGTGGAAGGCGCCTTCTTCGCCCGCGCCCGCGAGGTGGGCAACGAGCTGGGCTACGACACCATCGCCGCATCCGGCAACAACGCCACCGTGCTGCACTGGACCCGCAATACCGGGAAGATCCACGCCGGCGAGCTCCTGCTCCTTGACGCCGGGGTCGAGGCCGACTCCCTGTACACGGCCGACATCACCCGCACCCTGCCTGCTAGTGGCAAGTTCAGCGATGTCCAGCGCAAGGTGTACCAGGCGGTCCTGGACGCGGCCGACGCCGGGTTCGCAGCAGCGCAGCCGGGTACGAAGTTCCGCGACATCCACACCGCCGCCACCACGGTGCTGGCGGAACGCCTTGCCGAATGGGGACTCCTCCCCGTCAGCGTGGAGGAGGCCATCAGCCCCGAAGGCCAGCAGCACCGGCGGTGGATGCCGCACGGCACCAGCCACCACCTTGGCCTCGATGTCCACGACTGCGCCCAGGCCAAGCGGGAGCTGTACCTGGACGGCATCCTGGCCGAAGGCATGGTGTTCACCATCGAACCGGGCCTCTACTTCAAGGACGAGGACCTGGCCATCCCCGAGGAATACCGTGGCATCGGTGTCCGGATCGAGGACGACATCCTGATGACCGCCAACGGGCCGGTCAACCTGAGCGCGGCATTGCCCCGCACGCCGGAAGATGTGGAGACGTGGATGGCCGGCATCTACCGCGAAGCAGACGAATCCCGGCAGGCGGCCCAGGCCTGACGCCTGGCTGACAGCCGCAACACAGGCACAAAAAAGCGGTGCCGCCRGATTCCTCCGGCGGCACCGCTTTCTGCTGCTGTACCTAGTGGCGCGGGTCCGCGGGCCGCTCTGCAGTGCCGGCGTCCTGGCCTTCGCCGGCGGGGGCATCACCGTGGTGCTGCGGGCCGGCCTCCGGCTGCGCGGGCGCGGCAGGCTGCTGTGTTCCGCCGTCCTGGCCCTGCGGCAACCTGACGCCGTACTGCGGCCTCCCGTCGGGCAGGTCGGGGTAACGGACCGCGCGGGCCGGTGCGGCCGCGGGCTGCTGGTGCTGGCCGCCGTCGTACTGCTGCCCCTGGTACTGCTGCGCGTCCTGCTGCGGCGCAGGGTGCTGACCCTGCTGGCCCTGCGTGGGGTAGCCGGGATCCTGCGCGTGTCCCTGCTGGCCGTAGGGGTCGTTCCAGCCATTGGGACGCGCCGGACCCTGCTGGTTGCCGGGCTGGTTGTGCGGCTGGTTCTGCGGGTTGTAAGACTGGTTCTGCTGGTCGTACGGCTGGTTCTGGTAGCCGTGCCGCGGCTGGTGGGCGTTGCCCCCGGCGGCGTCCGAGCGGGTCATGGGGAGCTGCTGCAGCAGGCGGCGGGCCTCCTGCGCAGCCTCCGGCGCCACGATCACGTCATAGCTGGTGGCCACCACCTGGCTGGTTGACGTGAAGTCCCGCTTTCCGCGCTGCATCGCGTAGGTAACAATGCCGAACAGCATGAAGAACGCGGCGCCCATCAACACGGACGTGAGGATGGAGAAGTACCCGGGCGAGGGTGCGAAGAAGGAAAGCATCACACCCACGAACAGGCCGAACCACATGCCGCTGAGGGCTCCGGACAGGGCGACACGGGGGTAGCTGAGGCGCCCGGTGACCCGCTCCACCATTTTCAGCTCGTTGCCCACGATGGACACCATCTGCACCGGGAACTGCTGGTCGGCGAGGTAGTCCACCGCCTTCTGGGCATCCAGGTAGGAGGTGTAGGAACCCACGGTGTCGCCGGTGGGGACGGCCCTGGCTTGGTCAAGGCCGTTGGGGCCACCTGTCCGGGGAGCACCAAAAATGTTTGCCATACCTCCATTCTTGCCCATGAGGTTGTGTGCTGCCTGTAAATTCAGCTAAAAGTGAGCAGACTCGGTAGCCTGTACAAGTGAGCACAACACCTACCCGTGTCTTCGTGGCGCGCCTCCTGGGACTCGACGTCTTCGACCCCCTGGGTGACCGGCTGGGCCGGTTACGCGATGTTGTGGTGCTCTCCCGCGGCTCGCAGGGGACCCCGCACGTGGTGGGTATCGTCGTCGAAGTGCCCGGAAAGAAGCGCGTGTTCGTGCCGATGACGCGCATCACCTCCATCGACCAGACGCAGGTCATCTGCACAGGCCTGGTCAACCTGCGCCGGTTCGAACAGCGCGGCGCGGAAACACTGGTGGTTGCCGAGATGTTCGACCGCCGCGTGACCCTCCGGGACGGCAGCGGCGACGCCACCATCGAGGACATCGCGATGGACCAGCACAGATCCCGCGACTGGTTCGTCAGCAAGCTCTTCGTCCGGCGCGGGCACTCCCTGTCCCCGCTCAGCCGCCTGCGCCGCAACGAAACCCTCATCATCGACTGGGCCGACGCCCAGCAGGGGGCACGCACCGAACCGCAGGCAGCAACCCAGTTCGTGGCCAACCACGAGGACCTCAAACCGGCCGACTTCGCCGAGGCGCTCCAGGAAATGAGCGACAAGAGGCGTTTCGAGGTGGCCAGCGAACTGCAGGATGAGCGCCTGGCAGACGTCCTCCAGGAACTTCCCGAGGACGACCAGGTGGAGATCCTCTCCGCCCTGGACATCCAGCGGGCCGCCGACGTGCTCGAGGAAATGGACCCGGACGACGCCGCCGACCTCCTTGGTGAACTCCCCACGGCGCAGGCGGAGGAACTCCTGCAGCTGATGGAGCCCGAGGGCGCAGAGGACGTCCGCCGGCTCCTGGAATACGACGAGGACACCGCGGGCGGCCTTATGACACCCGTACCGGTCATCCTGCCCCCGGAAGCCACTGTGGCTGAAGCGCTGGCACATGTCCGGCGCGAGGAACTCTCCCCCGCCCTGGCCTCGTCCATCTTCATTGCCAGGCCACCCATGGAGACTCCCACCGGCCGGTTCCTGGGTGTGGTGCACATCCAGCAGCTGCTCCGGTTCCCGCCGTTCGAGCCGCTGGGCAACCTGGTGGACAAGAACCTTGAGCCGCTCTCCGACCAGGCCCACATCAGCGAAGTGGCGCGGACGCTGGCGACCTACAACCTGAACTCCCTTCCGGTGGTCAACGATGCCGGCCGGCTTGTGGGGGCGGTGACTGTTGATGACGTTTTGGATCATCTGTTGCCGGATGATTGGCGCGCCCATGATGGCGAGGCCCCGATAAGAAGGCTCGGTGGCCGTATTGGCTGACAACAGCGCTCCGAAGAACCCCAACCAGCGGAACACCGGCAACGCCGCGGCCAAGAACAACAACAAGGGCAGCCTGGACACGCCGCTGAGTGGCAGGCAGCGGATCCTGCCCAAGTTCTCTCCGGACCCCGACGCTTTCGGTCACGCCACGGAGGGCTTCGCCCGCTTCATGGGCACTCCGCAGTTCCTGGTCTACATGACCATTTTCTGCATCTTCTGGCTGTGCTGGAACACCTGGGCGCCGGTTGACTGGCAGTTCGACTCCCGCGACCTCGGCTTCACGCTGCTGACGCTGATGCTGTCCCTCCAGGCGTCCTACGCGGCACCGCTGCTGCTGCTGGCCCAAAACCGGCAGGACGACCGCGACCGCGTGTCCCTTCAGCAGGACCGCCAGCGTGCCGAGCGGAACCTGTCGGACACCGAATACCTCACCCGGGAACTCGCCTCGCTGCGGATCGCCCTGCGCGAGGTGGCCACCCGCGACTATGTCCGGGCCGAGTTGCGCTCCCTCCTCGAGGACATGCTGGAAGCCCAGGAAGAACTGCGCACGCACGACACCACCGGCCAGGGCAGCCACGAGTCGCCCAAGGACAAAGTCAAGGAAAAGCTCCGCGAACAACGCGACCGGCAGCGCAATCCCCGCACGCAGCAAATCCCCCGGGTCAAGCCCGGCCATTCCACCCAGGACCGGTAAACACCCTTCATGGATACAGCAACACCCGGCAATTCCCCGCTGCTCCAGGACGTCCACGACGCCCTCGCCACCGTCATTGACCCTGAACTGCGGCGTCCCATCACCGAACTCGGCATGGTGGACGCCGTCCACGTGTCCGGGGACGGCAAAGTCAACCTCACGGTCCTGCTCACCATCGCCGGCTGCCCGCTGAGGGACACCATCACGTCCGACGCCGAGTCAGCCCTGGCAGCAGTCCCGGGCGTGACCGGCGTCGACGTCGAACTCAAGGTCATGGACCAGGCCCAGCGGGACGCCCTGAAGGAAAAACTCCGAGGGCCTGGCGGCCAGCGCGGCATCCCCTTCAACCAGCCCGGTTCCCTGACGAAGGTCTATGCGGTTGCCAGCGGCAAGGGCGGGGTGGGCAAGTCCTCCGTAACCGTCAACCTCGCCACGGCACTGGCCGCGCAGGGGCTCCGCGTGGGGATCGTGGATGCGGATGTCTACGGTTTCTCTGTTCCGGCGCTCATGGGCATCACCCAGGCCCCCACGCGCGTGGACGACATGATCCTGCCGCCGGTGGCCTATGGCGTGAAGGTCATCTCCATCGGCATGTTCGTCACCGGCAACCAGCCCGTGGCCTGGCGCGGGCCAATGCTGCACCGGGCACTGGAGCAGTTCCTCACGGACGTCTACTTCGGTGACCTGGACGCCCTCTTCCTCGACCTTCCGCCGGGCACGGGAGATATTGCCATTTCGGTGGCCCAGCTACTGCCCAAGGCCGAAATCCTGGTGGTCACCACTCCGCAGGCCGCCGCCGCGGACGTCGCCGAACGCGCGGGCGCCATCGCCACCCAAACGGGGCAAACGGTTGCGGGCGTCATCGAGAACATGTCCTACCTTGAGATGCCCGACGGCGGGAGGATGGAACTGTTCGGAAGCGGCGGCGGGGCGGTGCTCACCGAGCGGCTGACTGCAGCTGTGGGCGCCGACGTTCCACTGCTGGGCCAGATCCCGCTGGACATCAAACTTCGCGAAGGCGGGGACACCGGGGCGCCCATCGTGCTTGGCCAGCCGGACACTGCGGCGGCTAAGGCGTTGACGGGAATTGCCGCGAGCCTGGCTTCAAAGCCGCGTGGCCTGGCCGGGATGAAGCTGGGCCTGCAGCCCCGCTAGTCGCGCTGGTCTAATCCCGCAGTCGCTTGGCCTGAACGGCTCAGGTGGCCTCGGTGTCGAATGGTGCGGCCTCGCCCGGTGGCAGGCTCTGCACTACGCGTTCCGGCCGGGACCGGGCGGACTCATCTGCCGCTCCTACTGCTGCTGCGCCTGCAACGGCTGCCACTGCGGCCGGGGCACCGGAGCTGACGGGCTTGGTGTCGTCATCCAGCAGCGCTTCCTTGATGATGCGCCGCGGGTCGTACTGCCGGGGATCGTACTTCTTCCAGTCGACATCGTCGATGTCGATGCCCACTTCTTCCTTGATCTGTTCGCGGGCACCGGACGCCATGCGCCGGACTTCCTTCACCAGATTGGCGAGCTTCTGGGTATATTCGGGCAGCCTCTGGGGGCCGATCACCAGGACACCGATGATCAGCAGGAGGAAGAACTCCGGGCCGTTGATACCAAACACTTTAGGAAGATTACCCTCTCCGGGCTGCCAGTGACGATTCGCGCCCGGCGGGGGCGGAAACAGCCTGCATTACTGGGTAAAGACGGCCACGATCCTGTTGATTCCGCGCTGTAATCGGTTTCCCAAGGGCTCCTGAGCGGCGTCTTGGGCATTGCTGTCGACGCCCGCAGTGAGCCCCTCCGCGGCCACGCCGCCGACTTGCTCCAGGATGGGCCCTGCGTCATCTGCCTGCTCGGCGGGCAGGTTCGACTCGAAAGTGAAGGTCCGTCCTCCGGATGTATAGGTTGCTGACCACGGCGAGGTTCCCAGCACCTGGACCGGACTGCCCTGGCGGCCCACCGCCTCTACCGCCGCCGTGTTGCCCGCGTGCTGCTCGGTCAGGGTGGCGTAGTGGGATCCGTCGCTAAGCCGCAGCTCCACCGCCGGCTGTCCGCCCCTGGTAACTGCTTTGGCGGACTCCAGGCGGAACCCCATGGCTTCGAGCACCGGGCAGGCCCAGCCCTCCTGGCGCAGGCTGCTGAGCTGGTCCGCTGTGAGGGCCCTGCCGTCAGCGGGGGTGTGTGCCGAGACCTGGGCAAGTGTCGCCGGCGCAACGGCATTTCCGGGAAGGGGCTCTCCGGCCGCAGCGAGTGCACCGACACCGAGGACACCCGCGGCGGCCACGGTACCGCCCGCGGCCATGGCCAGGACTCGTGCTGCCGTGCGGGGGGCAGTGAGGGGAAGCGTTGCAGGAACCGGCTGGGCCGCGAGCAGCGACGTCCGTTCCAGGAGCCGCGCCGTCAGGTCATTGCTTGCCGGCGGGATGGGAGCCTCACGGAGCCGCTCCAAGTACTGGCGTTCCCGGCGCATGGCCAGGGCGCATTCCGGACAGGACGCCACGTGGCTGGAGGTGCGCGCGTGCCTGCCGCCGGAGTTGAAGGGGGGCCTCATGCGCCGATCAGAGGATGCCGGCGATGCGGGGCATGGACAGTTTGCGCCGGGCGTGCTGCGGCCGGGGATCCCTGTGCGCGAGCTTTTCCCGCAGCATGGTCCTGCCGCGGTGGATCCGGGAGCGGACCGTCCCGAGCTTCACGCCAAGGGCTGCTGCCACTTCGTCGTAGGACAGGCCTTCGAGGTCGCACAGCACGACGGCGGCGCGGAAGTCCGGTGGCAGTTCCTCCAGGGCGGCCTGGACGTCCAGGTCCAGGTTGTTCAGTTCGAAGCTCTGCTCCGGACCGGGCTCGCGTCCGGGAAGGCGGGACTCTGCGTCCTCGGCCAGCGCGTCAAACCGGATGCGGGTCTTCCGGCGCGCCTGGTCCAGGAAGAGGTTTGTGGTGATGCGGTGCAGCCAGCCATCCAGCGTTCCGGGCTTGAAGTTTTCCAGCGAGCGGAAGACGCGGACAAACACCTCCTGGGTGAGGTCCTCGGCGTCGAACCTGTTGCCGGTCAGGCGGTAGGCCAGCCGGTAAACTTTTGCCGAGTGGTTGGTGACCACTTCTTCCCAGGTGGGACGGACCCAATCGGCTTCGGGATGTTGTACTGCTGGGACAGGTGCCACTACTGAAGATGACATCGTCCACTCCCCTCGTGGAATGCTAACGCCCGGATACTGTTGACATCTCTGATTCGGCGCCGGTCATCTCTTGGATGAGCGGATAATAATCATTTCAAACTTGGCTGGGAATTTCCTGACTGCGGGAAAGTTATGCCGTGGGCGCAACCGCCCGCCTGCCATACGGTTTCGCCCCGACCCATTAGGCTGTAGAAGACAACCCCCTCTACGCCCAGAAAGCGAACATTAATGAGTGCCGACAAGTCCATCAGCTGGTCCTTTGCAGAAGATCTGCCCGCTGAGGATGACGTCATGCTTCGGGCCCGGGAGCGTTCCTTTGAACTCGGCGTAACCCCCATCGGCCCGGGGGTAGGGGCCGTCCTTACGGTCTTGGGGGCCGCGTCCAAGGCCCAGACCGCCGTCGAAATTGGAACGGGTGCGGGGGTGTCCGGCGTTTGCCTGCTGCGCGGCCTCGGGCCGCAGGCCGTTTTGACCACTATCGACGTGGATGTTGAACACCTGAAAGCCGCCCGCGAAGCCTATGCCGAAGCCGGCAGCCCCGCCAACCGGACCCGCACCATCTCGGGCCGCGCCGGCGACGTCCTGCCCCGCCTCACGGACAACGCCTACGACATCGTCTTTATCGACGCGGACAAGCCCGGCCTGCCCGGCTACGTGGAGCAGGCCGTCCGCCTCCTGAAGCGTTCCGGGCTGCTGATCATCAACGACGCCCTGGACAAGGACAAGGTTGCCAATCCGGCGGGACGCGAACCCAACACGGTCATCCTTCGGCAGGTAGGCAAGGCCATCCGCGAGGACGACAGGCTGGCCACCGCCATGCTCCCCACCGGAGACGGCTTGCTGGTGGCCGTCAAGAAGTAACGCTGCTGGTTTGCGCGATGGCGCCCTGCCGGCAGCGGATTAGCAGCAAAGCGCACCGGGAACGGAACAGGGCCCGCAGCCAAAGGCCGCGGACCCTGTCCGGCACGATTATTCGGTAACGCCTACCAGGCATTCCTTGAGGTTTGCTGCCTCCGCAGCGTTCAGCTCAACCACAAGACGTCCGCCGCCTTCGAGCGGGACGCGCATGATCAGGCTGCGGCCCTCCTTGGTGACTTCCATTGGGCCGTCGCCGGTGCGTGGTTTCATAGCAGCCATGAGGAATTCCCCTCCATTTTGTCCCAGGACTGATCAGCCCGGTCGGGCTGTGTCCGCATGTCGATCAGGCTGCTATGACGGCGGGGCTCTCCACCGCCAAAGCTGCGCGTATTCTGAATGCTTTTTGTCCTTGCTTACTGACTATTATCCCGGAATTACCCGTACGTAGCTAATCGATGGACATTTTCGGCACGCCTTAATTCCGGCTTTGACCTGCACGGAAGCACAATTAATCAGGGCGGGTAATCGCCCCCGCCGGGCAACTGCGCCCAGGCCCACAGCCACACGATCCACACCATCTGCAGCAGCAGGAACATTGTCACGACAGTCCCCCGGTAGGCCCTCGAGCGGGACAGCAGGACGGCACCAAGTGCCAGCGGGAAAAGGGGCAACAGCATCCGGAAGGTGCTGGTCTGCGGGTGCAGGAAAACCACCAGGTAACCCATGTAGCAGGCGCACCACAGGCGCATTTCGACGCCGAGGCGCACCACCGGCGGAAGGAACAGCATGGCGCCGAACAGCGCCACGAAAACAAACGGGGCCAGTACGCCCAGCACCGGGCCGAAAAGGTCGACGCCGGTATCAAACCAGGGCCTGAACGGCACCAGGTCATGCCCGCGCCACACCGTCTCGGTTTTGGTATACGCCTCGATGTCGCCCGTTACAGCCCACGCTGCCGCCGGCCAGGCCAGTGCGGACAGGCCAGCGACACCTGTCAGGGCGCCCAGGCGGACCAGTTCACCTGCCGAGTGCCCGGCGGAATTCGGTGCGATCGGTTGTCCCTGCCTGAACCGGGACACCAGCCGGACGACGAGGAGGATCGCAAGCATCGCGGCGAAGGGCACCCCCACCGGGCGTGACAGGCACATCAGCACCACCACGGGCAACGCCCACAGGTATTGCCGGCGGACCACCAGCAACAGCGCCGCCGCCAGCAGCAGCAGCGTGAGCGGCTCGGCGTAGGGCACCTGCAGGACGGCCGATACCGGGAACGTGGCGAAGAACGCCACCCCCCACAGCGCCGGAGCGTGGGCCGCTTTGTGCCGGAACAGCACGTAAACCACCAGCGCGGCCGCCCAGCCGGACAGCATGGCGATGATGGTCAGCGAAGCTGCGGGGTTCATCCCGGTCAGGCCGCTCAGGCCACGGGCCAACGCCGGGAAAAGCGGGTAGAACGCCCACGCATTTTCCTGCACGTTGCCCAGGGCATCCGTAGGCAGTTGCGTGGGATAGCCGTTGGCAATGACTTCGCCGTACCACCGGGCATCCCAGATATTGATGAAGTTCCAATAGTCGGGTTTGGCCGGGAACCATGGGTTGGTGCCTTGATGCAGTGCTGCAGCCATGAAGATGCAGGCGCTGACGAGCCGGGCAGCCACGTAAATGGCGGACACCTGCGCCCACCACGGCCAGCGCCGGACCACCTCGCCCACCCTGGCGGCCGCAGCCTGCGCAGAACCAAGGTTCGCGCGGCGGCTGTCCACGGTGCTCACCGGACGTCCGCAGCGGATGGCGCGGTCCCGCCGTCGGACGTCTTTCCGGGCTCGACGGCGGACACCGCGCCTTGGCTGTCCCCTCGCCCGGCATTGGCCTCCAGGGCGTGGAGGCGTGACCGCAGCTCGTCGGACTCCTGCCGGGCCACAGCGAGCTGGTCCCGCAGCTCGTCGAGGACCTGGTCCACCTGGTCCATGCGGTAACCCCGGAGGCCGAGTGCGAAACGCACCCGGTCCACATCGCGGGGCGCGGCGTCGGCCGGGAGCAGCACCGGGGGAAGGTTTGCCGGCGGTTGCTCAAAACCGCCGTCCAGCAGCGCGGGCAACGCCTGCCGGCCGGTCTTCCGCGAGCGCAGCCCGACGCCGGTCCACAGCACTGCCCCAACCAGCACGATGGCAAGGAAAACGAGAAAGAAGCTCACCGTCCCATCGTGCCAGAACGGTGCCGGGCAGGCTGCGTGCTACTCCGGGCGCTGCTCGCCGTTCAGGGGCGGAATGGGGCCACCGTGGAGCACGCGCTCAACGGCTTCGGCCGGACTGTCCACCACCTGGATCAGGTCGAGGTCTTTCTCCGAGACCATGCCCTCGGCCACCAGGGTTCCCCTGATCCAGTCGATCATCGGGCCCCAGAAGTCGACGCCGAGCAGGACGATGGGGAACGATGTCACCTTCCGGGTCTGCACCAGCACCATGGCTTCGAAGAGTTCGTCGAGGGTGCCCAGGCCGCCGGGCAGGACGATGAAGCCCTGGGCGTACTTCACGAACATGGTCTTGCGGGCGAAGAAGTAGCGGAAGTTAATGCCGAGGTCCACCCACTGGTTCAGGCCCTGCTCGAAGGGCAGTTCAATGCCGAGGCCCACGGAGACACCGTTGCCCTCCACGGTGCCCCGGTTGGCCGCTTCCATGGAGCCGGGGCCGCCGCCGGTGATCACCGCAACGCCGGCTTCAGCCAGCTTGCGCCCCACTTCAACGCCCATTTCGTAATAGACGCTGCCCGGTTTCGTACGTGCCGAACCGAAGACGCTGACCGCCTTGCCGATGTCCGCCAGGGCGCCAAAACCCTCAACGAATTCGCTCTGGATCCGCAGCACGCGCCACGGATCGGTGTGGACAAACTGTCCGGGGCCCTTGGTATCGAGCAGATGCTGGTCCGACATTTCCACGGCCGCCTGCTTTCGGCGGAGTTCGAGGGGGCCTTTGCGGCGCGGTTGGATGTTCTTGGCCGGATCTGCACTGATGCTCATTCCCCAAGGCTAACGCGACTCTTGGCGCAGCCACGGCAGGTATCTCTTGAATCACGATGTGCAGGAACATGCCGTGATTCGCGTCATAACCCGCCGTTCTTCGCTAGATTCTTCCTATGACTACTCATGTGCCCGGCGATGCCCTCGTCTCCCTGAACGCCGTCAATAAGCATTACGGCCAGCTGCACGTTTTGAAGGACATCAACCTGCAGGTCCGCAAGGGCGAGGTTGTCGTGGTCATCGGGCCGTCTGGCTCCGGTAAGTCCACCCTCTGCCGCGCCATCAACCGCCTCGAGACCATCGAGGACGGAAGGATCAGCATTGACGGGAAGGTCCTTCCCGAAGAAGGGAAGGCCCTCGCCCAGTTGCGCGCCGACGTCGGAATGGTGTTCCAGTCCTTCAACCTCTTCGCGCACAAGACCATCCTCGAAAACGTGACGCTCGGCCCCATCAAGGTGAAAGGTGTTTCAAAGACCGAGGCCGACAAGGATGCCATGGCCCTGCTCGAGCGCGTAGGCGTTGGGCACCAGGCTCCGAAGCTTCCCGCCCAGCTCTCGGGCGGCCAGCAGCAGCGCGTGGCCATCGCCCGTGCCCTCGCCATGAAGCCGAAGGTCATGCTTTTCGACGAGCCCACCTCCGCGCTTGACCCCGAAATGATCAACGAGGTCCTGGACGTCATGGTGCAGCTGGCCAAGGAAGGCATGACCATGATCGTGGTCACCCATGAGATGGGATTCGCCCGCAAAGCCGCGGACCGGGTCGTCTTCATGGCCGATGGCCAGATCGTCGAGGACGCCACGCCTGAGGAGTTCTTCACGAACCCCAAGAGCGACCGCGCCAAGGACTTCCTCTCCAAGCTCCTCACCCACTGATTCCCCTTCGAACAAACACTCCAAGTTCGCACCCAGGCCGTGATCCGCGGCCATCAATGAAAGGAATGTCATGAAGGCATTTTTGACCCGGCGGAAATCATTTGTTGTGGCGGCCACCGCCGCCCTTGCCCTGTCCCTGAGCGCCTGCGGCGGCGGCGACGCCGGTGGCGGAAGCAACCCCGCTCCCGTGGAAAAGCCGACGTTCGCTGCCGGCACCACCATGGAAAAGATCTCTTCGGCCGGCACCATCAAGATCGGCACCAAGTTCGACCAGCCGCTCTTCGGCCAGGTGGGCCTGGACGGCAAGCCCGTCGGTTTCGACGTTGAAATCGGCAAGCTGATCGCCGCCAAGCTGGGCATCGCGGCAGACAAGATTGAATGGTCCGAGACTGTCTCCGCCAACCGCGAACCCTTCATCGAGCAGGGCAAGGTTGACCTGGTGATCGCCACGTACACCATCAACGACAAGCGCAAGCAGGTTGTCAGCTTCGCCGGACCGTACTACGAAGCCGGCCAGGCCCTGATGGTGAACAAGGACAACGACTCCATCAAGAAGCCCGAAGACGTCAAGGGCAAGAAGGTCTGCTCCGTGACCGGCTCCACCCCGGCCGCCACCATCGTGGACAAGTACGGCGCGGAACTGGTTCCCGCAGCCACCTACTCCGCCTGCCTGGAGCCGCTGCGCAACAAGCAGGTTGAAGCAATCACCACGGATAACGTGATCCTCGCAGGCTTCGTTGACAAGGAACCGGACGCCTTCAAGCTCGCCTCGGACGAAACCTTCACCAAGGAGCCCTACGGCATCGGCCTGAAGAAGGACGATACCGAGTTCCGCAACTGGATCAACGACCAGCTGGAGTCCTTCGACAAGGACGGCGACTACAAGAAGGCCTGGGAGGCCACTGCCGGTTCAGTCATCAAGACTGCTCCGAGCCTGCCCGCGATCAACCGCTACTAAGGCTCAACGGCAGTGCCGGGGCGCGCTTCGGCAGCCCCGGCACTGCACTGTTCCCCTACCCTCCGCTTCCTGAGCCGAAGGAACCCATGGACGTCATCATTGAAAACCTCCCGCTGTACTGGGAAGGTTTTCTACGCACCCTTTTCCTGTCAGTTGTTTCCGGGGTCATCGCGCTTGTACTGGGCACCCTCCTGGCAGCCGCCCGGGTCTCGCCGGTGGCAGCGCTTCGCGGTTTCAGCACTGTCTACGTTGAAATCCTCCGCAACACCCCCCTGACCATCGCCTTCTTCTTCGCAGCTATTGTGCTGCCACGCCTGGGCGTCCAGTTCGCCCAGTTCGAAGTGGCAGCCATCATCGCACTCAGCACCTACACCGCGGCGTTCATCGCTGAAGCTGTCCGCTCCGGTGTGAACAGTGTCCCCGTGGGCCAGGCCGAAGCCGCCCGCAGCATTGGCATGAACTTCGGCCAGGTCCTGAACCTCATCATCCTGCCGCAGGCCCTCCGGACGGTGATCCCGCCGTTGATCAACATCCTGATCGCCCTGGTCAAGAACTCGTCAGTGGCCGGCGCCTTCTTCGTCCTTGAATTGTTCGGTTACGGCCGCCAGCTGGCCAACGCCAACGGTGACCAGGTCATCACGGTCCTGCTGGGTACCGCGTTCTTCTATCTCCTTCTCACCGTCCCGCTGGGCATCCTCGCCAGCACGGTGGAGCGAAAGGTGGCGATTGCCCGATGAGCTCGGTACTTTACGACGTTCCCGGCCCCAAGGCCCGCCGGATTTCCCTGATCGGTTCGGTAGTGGGCGGCCTGGCTATCCTCGGCCTGCTCGCCTGGATCATCTTCACCCTGAGCCAGCAGGGGATCTTTGAAGGCCGCCGCTGGCAAATCTTCACCCGTGCGGACGTTTGGCGGCTGCTTGGCAACGGGCTGGGGGCGACACTGTCTGCCGCGGCGTTGGCCGCCGTCATCGCCTTCCCCTTGGGCCTGCTGCTGTGCCTGTTCCGGATCTCTGACGTCAAGCTCATCCGCGTCCCTACCCGCGTGGTCCTGGAGTTCCTCCGGGGCATGCCCGTAGTCCTGATGATGCTGTTTATCCTCCTCGGCTTTGGCACGTCGCAGTTTATTGCCGTCGTCGCGGGCCTTGTGGTCTACAACGCGGCAGTCTTTGCGGAAATCATCCGCGCCGGCATCCAGTCCCTCCCCAAGGGCCAACGCGAGGCAGGCCTGGCAATCGGCCTGACCAGCTTCAAGTCGCGGATGCTGATTGAACTTCCCCAGGCTGTCCGCCGGATGATGCCGTCCCTGGTGGCGCAGCTGGTGGTGCTCCTGAAGGACACTTCGCTGGGCTACATCGTCGCTTATGGAGAACTGCTGCGGGCGGTACAGCTCATGGCTGACGTCCTCGGGCCGGCGTACCTTTTCCCGGTGTTCTTCGTGGCCGCCGGAATGTATATCGCCATCAATATCTGCATCTCGCGGCTTGCCGTGTGGATCGAGCGGCGCGGTTCCAAGAAGGCGGCCGGTGGCACAGCCAAGGCCGACCCGGCTGTGGTGGAAGCCGGGGCTCCATAGTTCCGCGCGTTGCCTTTAAACAGTTATGGCCCGGATCTGATGATCCGGGCCATAACTGTTTGAGCGCCGCGCTGCGTGGGCGGCAGCGGGCGGTCAGTCCTGAAGCCAGTCCTGCAACGCCCGCAGGCACTCACGGATGGCTTCGGCATCCACGTGTTCGTTGTCCTTGTGGGCCAACAGCGGATCACCAGGGCCGAAATTCACGGCGGGAATCCCCAGCTCGCTGAACCGCGCGACGTCGGTCCAGCCGTATTTCGGCTTCGGCTCGGCACCCACGGCGGCCACGAAGGAGGCTGCAGCGGGGTGGTTCAGGCCCGGCCGGGCACCGGCGGCGGCATCGGTACGGACCACGTCGAAGCCCTCAAGAAGGTTCCGGACAACGGCCTCGGCCTCATCCGGCGATTTGTCCGGCGCAAAGCGGTAGTTGATCTCCACCACGCACCGGTCCGGAATAACGTTGCCGGCCGTTCCGCCGTTGATCTTCACCGCGTTCAGGCTCTCGCGGTAATCGAGGCCGTCAACGTTGACGGTCTGTGGTTCGTAGGCTGCCAGCCGGGCGAGGATCGGGGCCGCCGCGTGGATGGCATTGCTGCCCATCCACGCCCGGGCCGAGTGGGCAGCCTCCCCGACGGTGGTGGCCTCGAAACGGCTGGTGCCGTTGCAGCCGCCTTCCACGGTTCCGTGGGTCGGTTCCAGCAGGATGGCGAAGTCGCCGTCCAGCAGGTGGCCGTGGTTACGGACCAGGCGCCCCAGGCCGCTCTTCACCGCCTCGACTTCCTCATGGTCGTAAAAGACGAAGGTGACATCGCGTTGCGGCTGGCCGCCGTCGTCGAACATGGTGGCAGCGAGTGCCAGCTGGACAGCCACCCCGCCCTTCATGTCCGTGGCACCGCGTCCGTACAGCACACCCTCCCCCGGTACACCGGATTCCCAGGTGGACGGCACGGTTCCCTTCGACCCCTCCGTCAGCGGCAACGGAACGGTATCCAGGTGCCCGGCGAGGATGACGCGTTCGGCCTTCCCCAACTCCGTGCGGGCGATGATGGAATCGCCGTCCCGAACAATCGTCAGCTGGGGAATGTCCGCCAGTGCCGCTTCCACGGCGTCGGCGAGTTCCTTCTCGTTGCCCGAGACGCTGTTGATGTCCATCACGGCTGCGGTCAGCATCGCGACGTCCTGGCGGAGGTCCAGTGCGGGTACGGATGTGCGGGGGGCGGGTTCGGCAGTCACGAAGCCAGTCTAGTTCGAACCCTGGGGCCACCCCTCGATAGACTGGACCACATGACTGAGACCGCTTCCTCCGCCGTGCCCGAAACCCTGAACGACACCACTGACAGCCGCTCCGCCTACGGCTTTGGCGTTGCCACCATTGCTAGCGCCAGCGGCGATGGTTCGGTTGAAGCAACAGTCCTGGACGTGTGGTTCCCGGCGCCGTCGCTGGGTGTTGCCGCGGAGAACCTCCGCTCCGTGGAAAACGCCGACCCGGCGCTGACCCAGATCGCGGACAACGGAGCCGACGAGGACCGTAACACCGAACAGAAGGTGGTCTTCGTCCAGATCAACCTCGACGAAGCACCGGCAGACACGGCGGACGCCTACCTCCGCCTGCACCTGCTCTCCCACCGCCTGGTCCGGCCCAACACCATCAACCTGGACGGAATCTTCGGCAAGCTCCCCAACGTGGTGTGGACCAACTTCGGTCCCGCCGCCGTCGAAGGCTTCGAACTCACCCGTGCCCGCCTCCGCCGCCGCGGCGCCGTCACCGTTTACGGAGTCGACAAGTTCCCGCGCATGGTGGACTACGTGGTGCCCGCCGGGGTCCGGATCGCCGACGCCGACCGCGTCCGCCTCGGTGCCCACCTGGCCGCCGGGACCACCGTCATGCACGAAGGCTTCGTAAACTTCAACGCCGGAACCCTGGGAACCTCCATGGTTGAGGGCCGCATTTCCGCCGGCGTGGTCACCGGAGACGGCAGCGACGTCGGCGGCGGCGCTTCGATCATGGGCACCCTCTCGGGCGGCGGCAAGGAAAAGATCACCATCGGCGAGCGGGTCCTGCTCGGAGCCAACTCCGGCGTCGGCATCAGCATCGGCGACGACTCCGTCGTTGAAGCCGGCCTGTACGTGACGGCCGGTACCCGTGTCCGCGTCCCCGGACCCAAGGACGAGGTAGGCGAAGACACCACAAAGATCGTCAAGGCCGCCGACCTTTCCGGTGTGCCCAACCTGCTCTTCCGCCGCAATTCCACCACCGGCGCTGTGGAGGTCCTCCCCCGCCAGGGCCAGACGGTGGAACTGAACGACGCGCTCCACGCCAACTGATTCCACGGTGGCACGCAGACGCGGCCTCCGCCGACTCGCTGTCCTGTTGCTCGTCCTGGTCCTGGTAGCCGGCGGCATCTACTCTGCAGTGTTTTTCGTGCAGCGCTCCGAAACCCTCGTTTCTGAGCGCTGCACGGCTGTGGTGGGCGACAGGAAGGCCGAACTGGCTCCGGACCAGGCCGTCTACGCCTCCCTCATCACCGCCGTCGCGGTGCAGCGAGGACTGCCTCCCCGGGCCGCCAGCATCGCGCTGGCCACTGCCATGCAGGAATCGAAGCTGCGCAACATCGGCCACGGCGACCAGGCCGGGCCTGACTCGCGCGGCCTGTTCCAGCAGAGACCGTCACAGGGGTGGGGAACCGAAGCCCAGGTCATGGACCCCTACTACGCCGTCAACGCGTTCTACGACGCCCTGGTGAAGGTACCGGGCTACGAAACGCTCGAGATTACGGACGCGGCCCAGCGCGTGCAGCGCTCCGCCTTCCCCACCGCCTATGCCGAGCACGAGGACATGGGCCGCTCCTTCGCCTCCGGACTGTCCGGCCAGACCCCCGGGGCTGTGCAGTGCACGCTCCGATCCGCCGGCACCGAGGGTGACACGGGCGCAGTCCTGGCCGAACTCGGCCGTGCTTACGGAAACCTCGCGGCAACGGACGAAGGGCAGGCCCTGGTGGTGGAGGCCAGCGGCAGCGCGGCGTGGTCCGTCGCCCAATGGGCCGTAGCCAACGCCAAGGGCCTTGACGTTATCCGGGTGGACGTCGCAGGCAGGAGCTGGGACCGCGACGACCGTGCCGGCTGGCAGGAGTCGGACGCGGCCGAAGGCCAGGTGCGCATTACCGTGTCCCGGGCCTCCTCCGGCGCCTGAGCCCCGGCTGCGGATCAGACGAGGATTTCCACCACCGGCTGCACGTAACTGCGGAACAGCTCCGGCTCGCCCATCAGCTGCTGGCTCATGATGATCTTGTCCGGCTCCAGGTACCACGCCCGGTGCTCGTTGAGCGGCAACTCGATGATGGACAGCTTGAAGTCACGCGAATCGCGGCCCACCTCCATGAGCCTGTCATCCACCATGTCGGTGAGCAGGTGATCAGCGCCGTTGGCCTCCCGTTCCGCTTCCAGCTCTGCGTACTCGCTCCGCCGTTCCCTGGCCCAGGTCAGGGCGGAACCAAAGTGTGCCTGCAGGACCCGCTGGAGGGCCGGAGAGTTGCCGAACGCCTCGAAGTCAGGCGGCGAGAGGTCCGGCGAGGTGTGCGGGTAGGCCTTGAGCAGCTGTTCCCACCAGGCTTCCCACTCAGTTTTCAGGGCACCCAGCCCGCCGACATCGGCTGTGAGGTGGCTGTGGTCGGCAGGGCGGACCTTGGGCTTGGCGTGCGAGAGCGCAGGGTGTCCGGCTCCGTTCAGTCCTGCGGTATCGCGGAGAAAGAGCGCAATCATCATGGGCCCCGAGGTGTCCGTGGTGATCTGCCATCTGGAACCGCTTGCCTGCTGCATCCGAAGTCCTTCCTGGAGTACTCCCCTGCCCGGGCCGCCTGCGCCATCCGCCGGCAGCCCCGGTTCCCAGTCTATTCCCGGTTCCACCTCACGTTAATGTCCGTCAGCGCCCCAGTCCGTCAAGATGGCGTTCCAAAACGCCGGTGCACATTTCAGCGGTCATCCACGCGGGCTGAAGGAGTGCGTGCATGCCCAGGCCATCGAGGGTCGCCAGCAGCCGCTCGGCCTCGATCACCAGATTCTCCTGCGGCTCGTCTGCGGGCATCAGTCCGGCTACGATGCGGCCGGCGATGGCTGCGACCTGCCGGTGGCTGCGGTCCGCCTCGGGCGCCAGGAACGGTTTGATCCGGGCGGCATTCCTGAAGGCCATCAGGGCACAGATCTCCACGGCCCGTTCTTCGTCCAGCGGCAGCATCCCGCCCAGCAGTGTTAATACGGACTCGCGATGGGCTGCACTGCCGGGAAGTGCAGCATCCGCGGCGGGGAGCATGGCCTGGAGCCGCCCCACCACCCTGTCCACAACGCTGGCAAAGGAAAATGCGAGAAGCTCATCGCTGCCGGCGAAGTAATGGCGGACGGACCCGACGGCGAGCCCCGCCTCGTCCGCCACCTCACGCAGTGACGCCCGCTCCAGTCCGTCGACGGCAATAATGCGCAGGACGGCGTCTACTACATCCCGGCGCCGGGCATCCGGGTCAACAATTTTGGGCACCCTTATTATTTAGCACACTTGTGCCCCAAAAGCGGGACCGGCCACCCCTGCCCGGCATCCGGAACGCGGCGGCAGGTCAGGGCTGCGTTGGATAGGGTTGAGGCATGAAAATTCTGGTTACGGGGGGCACCGGCTACATCGGTTCCCACACTGTCCTTTCCCTGCAGGAAGCCGGCCACGACGTGGTCGTCATCGACAACCTGGTCAATTCCAGCGAAGAGTCCCTGCGGCGCGTTGCCGAACTCAGCGGAAAGGAAGCGGAGTTCCACAACGTTGACCTGGTGGACGAAGCCGCGGTGGAGCGGGTGTTCGCCGGCGCCGGCATCGACGCCGTCATCCACTTTGCCGGGCTGAAGGCCGTGGGTGAATCCGTCCGGGAACCGCTGAAGTACTACTACAACAACCTGGTGGGCACGCTGAACCTGATCCGCGTCATGGACCGCCATGACGTCCGGTCCTTCGTGTTCAGTTCGTCGGCCACCGTCTACGGCGAGCACAACCCCATCCCCTACGTGGAAAAGATGGAGATCGGCGCGAACAACCCCTATGGCCGCACCAAGGAACAGATCGAGGACATCCTCTCGGACCTGGGCGATGCCGACCCGCGCTGGCATATCGCACTGCTGCGCTACTTCAATCCGGTGGGCGCTCACCCGTCCGGCAGGATCGGCGAGGACCCGCAGGGCATCCCGAACAACCTCGTGCCGTTCATCGCCCAGGTGGCCGTGGGCCGCCGCGAGAAGCTGATGGTCTTCGGCGGCGACTACGACACCCCGGACGGTACGTGCCTCCGCGACTACATCCACGTGGAGGACCTTGCCGAGGGGCACGTCGCTGCACTGAACTACGTGGCCGGCCGTGCAGGCGTGTTCCGCTGGAACCTTGGCTCCGGCAGGGGCTCATCCGTCCTCGAAGTGCTCCGCTCCTTCGAAAAGGCCGTGGGCGAGCCCATCCCCTACGAAATTACGGAGCGCCGCGCAGGCGACCTCCCGGCCTTCTGGGCTGACGCCGCCTCCGCGCTGGCGGACCTGGGCTGGTCCACCACCAAGACCGTGGACCAGATGTGCGAGGACCACTGGCGCTGGCAGAAGAACAACCCGCAGGGCTACGCGTCCTAGCCTCCCCTCATCGACTGCTCAGTAACCGCCGTTTTGACCGCTCAAAAGGGCCGTGGGCCCACGCCGGCAGGGTTCCCTGGCCGAGCTTGCGAGGTTAGGGTGCCGGTGGGGAGCAATGGATGGGAATTAACGACGGCGGCCGCCCACCTTTGGAAGGTGGGCGGCCGCCGTCGTCATTAATGCTGTGCGGTGGAGATTAGCGGACCGGGTAGTCGCGTTCCGGTTCGCCGATGTACAGCTGGCGCGGGCGGCCGATCTTGGTGTTCGGGTCGCTGATCATTTCACGCCACTGGGCGATCCAGCCGGGGAGGCGGCCGATGGCGAACAGCACGGTGAACATCTTTTCGGGGAATCCCATGGCCTTGTAGATCAGGCCGGTGTAGAAGTCCACGTTCGGGTAGAGCTTGCGCTGGATGAAGTAGTCATCGTTCAGCGCCTTCTCTTCGAGGCGGAGGGCAATGTCCAGCAGTTCGTCGTTGCCGCCGAGCTTGGTGAGGATCTCGTGGGCCGTGGCCTTGACGATCTTGGCACGCGGATCGTAGTTCTTGTAGACGCGGTGTCCGAAGCCCATAAGCCGGACGCCGTCTTCCTTGTTCTTGACCTTCTCCATGTAGTCCTCGGGCTTGAGGCCCTCGGCCTGGATCTGGCGCAGCATCTTGAGCACAGCCTCATTGGCGCCGCCATGGGCCGGGCCGAACAGTGCGTTGATGCCGGCAGAGACGGACGCGAACAGGTTGGCGTTGGACGAGCCAACCAGGCGCACGGTTGACGTGGAGCAGTTCTGCTCGTGGTCCGCGTGCAGGATGAGGAGCAGGTCCAGGGCCTTGGCGACCACCGGGTCAACCTCGTACTGCTCGGCCGGAAGCCCGAAGCTCAGGCGGAGGAAGTTCTCCACCAGGTTGTGGGAGTTGTCCGGGTACAGCATGGGCTGGCCGATGGACTTCTTGTGCGCGTACGCAGCGATGACCGGCAGCTTGGCCATGAGGCGGATGGTGGAAACTTCCACCTGCTCTGCATTGAACGGGTCCAGCGAGTCCTGGTAGAACGTGGACAGTGCGGACACTGCGGACGACAGCACCGGCATGGGGTGCGCGTCGCGGGGGAACCCGCCGAAGAAGCCTTTGAGCTCCTCGTGCAGGAGGGTGTGGCGCCGGATCTTCTGGTCGAACTCGTCCAGTTCCGTGGGAGTGGGCAGGTTGCCGTAGATCAGGAGGTAGGACACCTCGAGGAAGCTGGAGTGCTGTGCCAGCTGCTCGATGGGGTACCCGCGGTAGCGCAGGATGCCCGCATCGCCATCGATGTAGGTGATCGCGGACGTGGTTGCCGCGGTGTTCATGAAGCCGGGGTCGAAGGTGACTGCGCCCGTCTGCTTCAGGAGCTTGGAAACGTCGTAGCCTTCGTTTCCTTCAATAACCTGGATGCGCGGCAGCTTGAGCTCTCCGCCTGCGTGAAGCAGGGTGGCCGCGTTGTTGGTCTCAGTCATGGAGTCCCCTTCATGAGGCTTCTCGGCCTCTGTCGAAAGCTTGATCCAACATCAGGTGAGCCGCGCACTTGAGCCTGAGAAGACAGGATCCAACACCCGGACTGCCTACTTGTAGAAAGCCACCATTGATAGTCACTTAAAAACTACCGCCAGTTGGGCACGTGTCACTAATCCGGGTCGGCGCAAATGCCCCTTAAATGCGGGCAGTGTGCTGCGAGTCACATGATTGTTACGGGATCACGCACGTGATCAGGACAACCGCTCCACAGCAGCGCCGATCCGTTCGTCGGAGCCTGTCAGGGCGACGCGGACGAACCCGTTGCCGGCTTCGCCGTAGAACACGCCGGGCCCTACCACTATGCCGCGATCGGCAAGCCGTGCAACGGTATCCCAGGTGCTCTCCCCTGCCGAGCTCCAGAGGTACAGCCCGGCGTCGGAATCCTTGATCTCCAGGCCGAACCCTCGCAGTGCGGGTACCAGCTGCTCCCGGCGCCTGCGGTAGAGGTCCTTCTGGGCCTCAACGTGGGCATCGTCGCCGAGCGCCACCCGCATGGCCTCCTGGACCGGGAACGGAACAATCATTCCGGCATGCTTGCGGCTGTTGACCAGGTTGGGCATCAGCGCCGGGTCTCCAGCAACGAACGCCGCCCTGTAGCCGGCCACGTTCGACTGTTTGCTCAGCGAGTACACCGCCAGCAGGCCTTCATGGGATCCGCCCGCCACGCGCGGATCCAGGATGCTGGGGACCGGCTGGCCGCCGCGCTGGACGTCCCAGTCCCCCCAGCCGAGTTCTGCGTAGCATTCGTCAGAGGCAACCACGGCGCCGAGCTCCCGTGCCTGGACCACCAGTGCCTTCAGCGACTCGACGTCCCGCACGCTGCCGGTGGGATTGCCCGGGGAGTTGACCCAGATGAGGCGCACACGGGCGCGGACGGCGTCGTCGAGCTCGTCCAAATTGTCCGTGGCCACGGAGGTGACGCCGGCAAACGTGGCGCCGATATCGTACGTGGGGTATGCCACCTTGGGACGTACGACGACGTCTCCCGGCTTCAGGCCCAGCAGCAGCGGGAGCCACGCAACAACTTCCTTCGAACCCACCGTGGGCATGATGTTGCGCGGGTCCAGGCCGGCCACCCCGCGGCGGCGCTCGAACCAGCCTGCAATGGCCTCGCGGAGCGCGGGGGTTCCGTGCACCGTGGGATAGCCCGGGGCGTTGGCTGCAGCCTTCAGCGCGTCCTGGATGATGGCAGGCGTGGGGTCCACCGGCGTTCCGATGGACAGGTTGACTGCCCCGCCCGGGTGTTCCGAAGCCTTCGCCAGGTACGGCGCCATGGCCTCCCACGGGTAGTCGGGCAGGTCCAGGCCGAAAGTGCGCACTGCAGCGGTCACCGTTACGTCCGTATCAGTGGTCTTGGTTCTGCGGGGGCAGCGCGGCGATCATCGGGTGGTCCTTGCCCGTGTTGCCGATCTTCGCGGCGCCGCCCGGCGAGCCGAGGTCGTCGAAGAACTCGACGTTTGCCTTGTAGTAGTCAGCCCACTCGTCCGGGGTGTCATCCTCGTAGTAAATGGCCTCCACGGGGCACACCGGCTCGCACGCGCCGCAGTCGACGCATTCGTCCGGATGGATGTACAGCGAACGCTCGCCCTCATAGATGCAGTCGACCGGGCATTCCTCGATGCATGCCTTGTCCTTGACATCTACACACGGCTGCGCGATTACGTACGTCACGTCCCTGGCCTCTCCACGTTGGTTCCGGCATCCCGCCGGCTCTTTCGCCCGGCGCGGCCGGACTATTGACATCTGAGCCTATTATCTCCCACGCCGTTCCCGCGAACCTAGCCGGGCCTCCTAGTATGAAGTGGTGACGCTGCCCACCCCCGCTCCCGCCGGTTTCCTGTCCGCTGCCGCCCCCGGAACCCGCGTCGTGGTGCGGTACCGGATCGATGGAGGCTTCACTGACGCCCTGGGCCACCTTGTCTCGTGCGACGGCGGTGCGTGCACCGTCCGGACGCGGCAGGCCGACGTCGTGATCCCCCTCGCCGCCGTGGTGGCGGCCAAAGAGGTTCCGCCGGCCCCGGAGCGCCGCCCGCGGGGCTGAGCCGCAGGCCTGCTTAAACGCGGAATGCCGCCGGCATGGGAGCCGGCGGCATTCTGTATGTTGCGGGGTGTTACGACTTGGCGCGGGCGCGGGCGGCCTTGGCGCGCTCGTTGGTGTCCAGGATGACCTTGCGGATGCGGATGGCGTCCGGGGTCACCTCAACACACTCGTCTTCGCGGGCGAATTCGAGGGACTCTTCGAGGGTCAGGTCGCGCGGCGGCGTCAGGTTCTCGAAGGTGTCGGAGGAAGCTGCACGCATGTTGGTGAGCTTCTTTTCCTTGGTGATGTTGACGTCCATGTCGTCGGCGCGGGAGTTCTCGCCGACGATCATGCCCTCGTACACCTCGGAGGTGGGCTTCACGAAGAAGGAGCCACGTTCCTGCAGGTTGATCATGGCGAACGGGGTCACAACGCCGGCGCGGTCGGCAACCATGGAACCGTTGGTGCGGTACTCGATGGGGCCGGCCCACGGCTCGTAGCCTTCGGAGATGGACGCTGCGATGCCGGCGCCACGGGTGTCCGTGAGGAACTTGGTGCGGAAACCGATCAGGCCACGGGCCGGAACGATGAATTCCATCCGGCACCAGCCGGTGCCGTGGTTGGCCATGTTGGTCATGCGGCCTTTGCGGGCGGCCATCAGCTGCGTGACGGCGCCCAGGTACTCTTCGGGGACGTCGATGGTCATGTGCTCCATCGGCTCGTGGATCTTGCCGTCGATGGTCTTGGTGACCACCTGCGGCTTGCCCACAGTCAGCTCGAAGCCTTCGCGGCGCATCTGCTCGACGAGGATGGCCAGCGCGAGCTCGCCACGGCCCTGGACTTCCCAGGCGTCGGGACGCTCGGTGGGCAGAACCTTGATGGAGACGTTACCGATCAGTTCCTTGTCCAGGCGGTCCTTCACCTGGCGTGCGGTGACCTTGGCGCCCTTGACCTTGCCGGCCAGCGGCGAGGTGTTGATACCGATGGTCATGGAGATCGCGGGATCGTCCACGGTGATCAGCGGCAGCGGCTGCGGGTTCTCGGCGTCGGTCAGGGTCTCACCGATGGTGATTTCCTCGATACCGGCGACGGCGACGATCTCGCCGGGGCCTGCGGACTCGGCCGGGACACGGTCCAGGGCCTTGGTGGCCAGCAGTTCGGTGATCTTGACGTTCTTGAGTTCACCGTTGGCGCGTGCCCAGGCCACGGTCTGGCCCTTGCGCAGGGTGCCGTTGTAGATGCGGAGCAGGGCGAGGCGGCCCAGGAACGGGGAGGCGTCAAGGTTGGTGACGTGCGCCTGGAGGACGCCCTCCGGGTTGTACGTGGGAGCGGGGATGTGCTCGATGATGGTCTTGAACAGCGGCTCAAGGTCCTCGTTGTCCGGGGCGGCGCCATCGGCGGGCTGGTCCAGGGAGGCGCGGCCAACCTTGGCGGCAGCGTAAACAACGGGAACTTCGAGGATCTTGTCCAGGTCAAGGTCCGGAACTTCGTCCGCGAGGTCAGAGGCGAGGCCCAGCAGGAGGTCCATGGACTCGTGGACGACTTCCTCGATGCGGGCGTCGGGACGGTCGGTCTTGTTGACCAGCAGGATCACCGGCAGGTGCGCGGCGAGGGCCTTGCGGAGGACGAAGCGGGTCTGCGGCAGCGGACCTTCGGACGCGTCAACGAGGAGGACGACGCCGTCGACCATGGACAGGCCGCGCTCCACCTCGCCACCGAAGTCGGCGTGGCCGGGGGTGTCGATGACGTTGATGGTGATGGTTTCACCGTTGGACGACGGTCCGTTGTAGGCCACCGTGGTGTTCTTGGCCAGGATGGTGATGCCCTTTTCGCGCTCCAGGTCACCGGAGTCCATCACGCGGTCTTCGAGGTGGTTGTGCTCGGCAAAGGAGTTGGTCTGCTTGAGCATGGCGTCAACCAGCGTGGTCTTGCCGTGGTCAACGTGGGCCACAATCGCGACGTTGCGGAGGTCACTGCGCGAGGCAGTGGCTACCGCGGTGTTGGTGGTGGTTTCAGACATGCGTAAAGACTCGATTCCGTGGTCAGCTGTAGTCATCGCGACATTTCCAACCGAAACGCACGACAGATCAGGCCCATAACACAGGGCTCCTTCAACAAGTCTAACCGCAGTGGCAAGTGATGGCCTAAAACCGGTCCGGAACCGGCAGGTATCCGGTCCTCTGCCGATCCGCCGAGGGACGGAAATTGAGAGCAGTCACACTCACTGGATAAATACGGATTTATGCCCCATTATTGCTGTTGATGAGCAGCGAATACCACGAGAAACCAGCATGCGTCCCGCATCCGCTTTAACGCGGATCGCGGTATTTGCTATTGCCGCCGGCATCGTCCTGGCGGCCCCGGGCCAACCGGCACAACTTCCGGCGTCGGATGCACCGGCAGCCTCGGCCAGCCCGGACCAGGTTCCGCCTTCCCTGCTCAGGGCCGCTGCGACGGATCCGGCGGATGCGCCCCGATACACGCCGGGCGCCGACCTGTCCGAGGTCCTCTCCCGCCCCGCCATGCGCCCAGGGGAGGTCTTCCGGAACCCGGTCTTTGGGCGGAACGAAGTAGTGGTGCCGAACGTACGGAACACCGCTGTCCTGATCGGCGACTCCCAGTCGGTTCCGGACGACAGCTGGCCCCGCCGCGCCTTGGTTTCCCTTGGCTACAACGTCCACTTTTGCGGTTATGGCGGTACGGGCTTCACGGCAGCCAACGGCAAGGTGGGCAACTACATTGACGCCCTGGAGCGGGGCGACTGGATGCTGCCGGTGGGAACTCCCGGACTGGTGGTGATTGAAGGCGGCGGCAACGATGCTGCCCGCGGCGCCTCGGATGCCCAGATCACCGCCAACGCCAACCGCCTTGTCCAGGCCATGAAAGCCCGCTACCCCACTACCAGGATGGTCATGGTGGGCACCCTCGCGAAGGGCGCCAACAACGGTGGCGGCCGCCGGAGCCAAGTGGACAACCTGCTCTCGAGCATCGCAGCCAAGCAGGGCATCACGTTTGTCAGCGCGGGAGACTGGCTGACCAAGTACAACCTGGTACAGCACCTTGCGGACCCCGTCCACATGGACAGCGAAGGCCGGAAGGCGCTGGGGACGGTGCTGGAACGCCGCCTCCGGGAACTGGGAATTCCGGACATCACCGCCACTGCCGCGGCCACCGCCCAGGCCGGAGGCGGCAGCAAGAAGGGCTGAGGCCCCGCTCCATTCGGAGCGGCGCCCCAGCCCTTCAGCTGTACGACGACGGATCGCGCTTTATGCCACTTCCGGCGGCAGCATCAGCTTCGCACCCGGGATGGCGTTCAGGAGTGCCCTGGTGTACTCCTGCTGCGGCGCTTCGAAGACTTCGTCGGTGGTTCCGGTCTCCACCAGGCGGCCCTTCTCCATGACGCAGACATGGTCGGCAATCTGCCGGACGACTGCCAGGTCGTGGGTGATGAAGAGATAGGTCAGGCCCAGGTTCGACTGCAGGTCAGCCAGCAGGTTCAGGACCTGCGCCTGGACCAGGACGTCCAGTGCGGACACGGCCTCGTCACAGATGATGACCTCGGGGTCCAGTGCGAGGGCGCGGGCAATGGCGACGCGCTGACGCTGGCCTCCGGAGAGCTCGTTCGGGTACCGCTGCATGGCGGACTGGGGCAGTGCCACCTGGTCCAGCAGTTCCCGGACCTTTTTCTCGCGGCTGGCCGCATCACCGATTTTGTGGACCCGCAACGGCTCCTCGATGGTGCGGTAGATGTTGTACATCGGGTCCAGGGATCCGTACGGGTCCTGGAAGATCGGCTGCACACGCCGGCGGAACTTGAACAGGTCCCCGGCCTTCAGCAGCGAGGTATCCACGCCGTCAAAGAGGATCTTGCCGTCGGTAGGCTTCTCAAGCTGGAGCACCATCTTGGCCACCGTGGACTTGCCCGAACCGGACTCCCCCACGATCGCCGTCGTTGTTCCGCGTTTGACGTCGAAGCTCACGCCGTCCACGGCCGCGAAATCCGTGGCCTTGCCCAGGCCCTGGCGGAGCTTGTACACCTTCCGAAGGTCCTGGATCTGCAGGACGTTGTCCGCGACGGACGTTTCCGCTGCAGGAGCCAGCATGTCCGCCGTCTCCACGCCCTGTTCCTTGGCTGCCTGGATGCGCCGGCTGGCAAGGGATGGCGCCGACTCAACCAGGCGCTTGGTGTACGGGTGCTGCGGATTACGCAGCAGTTCCAGTGACGGCCCTGCCTCCACGACGCGTCCCTGGTACATGACCACCACTTTGTTGGCACGTTCTGCTGCCAGGCCCAGGTCGTGGGTGATCAGCAGCACCGAGGTGCCAAGGTCCGTGGTCATGGTGTCCAGGTGGTCCAGGATCTGCCGCTGGACCGTCACGTCCAGCGCGGACGTGGGTTCATCGGCAATCAGCAGGCGCGGCTGGCATGAAAGGCCAATGGCGATCAGTGCACGCTGGCGCATACCGCCGGAGAACTCATGCGGATACTGGTTCGCGCGGCGTTTGGCGTCGGGCAGGCCGGCTTCGGACAGCACCTTGGCGATGTCATCCGGTCCGCTCGGACGGCCATTGGCGCGCAGGGTCTCCCGCACCTGGTACCCGATCTTCCACACCGGGTTGAGGTTGGACATCGGGTCCTGCGGAACCATGCCGATGGTGTTTCCGCGCAGCTCGATCATCCGCTGCTCACTGGCGTGGGAAATGTCCTCGCCGTCAAGCAGGATCTGGCCGCCGGAGACGCTGCCGTTATTCGGCAGGAGTCCTATGGCCGCCAGTGCCGTGGTGGACTTGCCCGAGCCGGACTCCCCCACAATGGCTACCGTCTCTCCGGGCATGATGGTCAGGTGTGCGTTGCGCACGGCCTGGACTTCGCCGCTGCCGGTCTTGAAGGTGATGGCAAGGTCGCGGATTTCCAGGAGCGGCTTGTTGCCGTTGGCGCGGGCCTCGCCGATGCTGACGTCTGGAGTTGTCATCTCTTTATCTCTCATCGCTGGCGGCTCTTCGGGTCGAGGGCGTCACGGACGGCATCGCCCAGCATGATGAAGCTCAGCACGGTGATGGACAGGGCTGCAGCGGGGAACAGCAGGATTTCGGGCCGGGTCCGGATGGAGGCCTGGGCACCTGCAATGTCATTGCCCCACGACATGATGCTCTGCGGCAGTCCAATGCCCAGGAAGGACAGCGTGGCTTCGGCCACGATGAACACGCCCAGTTCCAGGGTTGCCAGAACGATGATCGGTGCCAGGGCGTTGGGCAGGACGTGCCGGACCAGCGCCTTGAACTTCGACACGCCCAGCGCCTGGGCCGCGGTGACGAAGTCTGCGTTGCGTACTTCTATGACGGCGCCACGGGTAATGCGTGCCATCTGCGGCCAGGCCAGGAGCGATATGACGAACACTACTGTCCACACGCTCTTGTTCTCGCGGAACAGCGGCAGCTGGGTGATCACCAGGGCGCCGAGGATCAGCGGCAGCGCGAAGAAGATGTCGCCGAGGCGGGCCAGTACGGCATCGACCCAGCCGCCGTAGTAGCCAGCCAACGCGCCGAGGGTTACACCGATCACCAGTACGCAGAGCACCGAAAGGATGCCAACGGACAGTGATGCCTGTGTGCCGTGGATGACGCGCGAGTAGATGTCGCAACCCTGGAACGTAAACCCGAACGGGTGGCCGGCAGTGGGCCCGCCTTCCGAGTTCCCGAGTTCGCAGCCGTCGTTCGGCGGGGTGGACGTGAAGAGGCCGGGGAACAGCGCAATCACGATCAGGGCGAGGATCAGCAGCGACGAGATGATAAACAGCGGACGACGGCGGAGCTTGCGCCACGCGTCTGCCCACAGGCTGAGCGGGGCTTGGTCGGTCTTGACCGCGTCCGTCGCCTGCAGCGGGGTTTCATCGATGGGCGCCACGAAGTGGCTGTTGTTACTGGTCATAGCGAATCCTCGGGTCAAGCCAGGCGTACAGGAGATCAACGAGCAGGTTGGACACCACGAACACCAGCACCAGCACGCTGACGATGGACACGATGGTGGGGCCCTCAGTGCGCAGGACTGCCTGGTACAGCTTGTTGCCGACGCCCGGGACGTTGAAGATGCCTTCGGTAACGATGGCGCCGCCCATCAGGCCGCCAAGGTTGGCGCCCAGGTAGGTCACCACGGGGATCAGCGAGTTGCGCAGGATGTGTGCCAGGACCACCCGGGGCCGGGACAGGCCCTTGGCGGTGGCGGTCCGGACGTAGTCCGCGTTCATGTTCTCGCTGACCGACGCACGGGTCAGCCTGAGGACGTACGCGAAGGAGACAAGGCCCAGCACGACGGCGGGCAGCAGCAGGCTGCCCCAGTCTGCGTTGGCGCCCACGGTGGGTTTCGCCCAGCCGAGTTGTACGCCAAAGACCAGCTGGAACACGAAGCCCAGCACGAAGGTGGGAACTGCGATGACCACCAGGGAAGCCACCAGGACGGTGGAGTCAAACCAGCCGCCACGGCGGAGCCCGGCGAATACGCCGAACGCGACACCGAAGATGGCCTGGATGGCCAGCGCTTCGACGGCCAGCATCGCCGTTACCGGGAAGACTCGGGCCAGGCTTGCCGCAATGGGCTGGCCGGTGAAGTCGTTGCCAAGGTTGAACGTGAAGAGGTTCTTCAGGAACAGGCCGTACTGGACAATGAAGGGTTCATCAAGGTGGTACTGGCTGCGAAGGGTATCGATGACTGCCTGGGGTGGCTGGCGGTCGCCGAACAGTGCCGCGATGGGATCGCCGGGCAGGGCGAAGACCATGTAGTACACGAGGAGGGTGGTGCCGATGAAGACAGGGATCACCTGGAGGAGCCGGCGAAGGATAAAGCGGACCACGGTATCACCAGCCTTCCGGGGAGGAAGTGAACAGGTTCATGCATACCTTCCTGCCGTGCAAGCCAATGGGGGCCCGGCCGTAACCGGACCCCCATTAGCCTTGGCGGCAAGTTAGATCAAGGACTACTTAGCCGTGATGTTGTAGTAGAGGATGCTGCCGTTCCAGCCGGTTTCGGCCTTCACGACGTTGTTGCTCCACACGATCGGACGTGCCTGGTCCCACAGGGGCAGGCCGGGCAGATCCTCGAACAGCACTTCCTGTGCCTGGTTGAACTTGGCGTTTGCATCCTCGGTGGATGTGGCAGCCAGGCCCTCCTTGAGGAGCTTGTCGAACTCGGGGTTCGTGTACTTCTCGTAGTTGGAGGAAGCGTTGGTGCCCCAGACCGGGCCGAGGAAGTTGTACAGCGACGGGTAGTCACCCTGCCAGCCTGCACGGGTCAGGCCGGGGAGCTGCTGGGACTTGCGCAGGTTCAGGACTTCAGCGAACTTGGCGAAGGGCTGGATTTCAGCCTGGATGCCGAGGTTGTTCTTGAAGCCGTTGGCCACGGCGTCGATCCATTCCTTGTTGCCACCATCGGTGTTGGAAGCAATCTGGAGCGGCTTGGAGTCGTCGTAGGGCTGGATCTTGTTGGCCTGCTCCCAGAGGTCCTTGGCCTTGGCGGCGTCGAACTTCAGGACTTCGCTGCCCTTGAGGTCTCCCTTGAATCCGTCGATGACCGGCGGGACAAAGGCCTTGGCCGGGGTGCGGGTGCCGTTGAAGACAACCTTGGCGATTTCCTCGCGGTTGATGGCGTAGGAGAGGGCCTCGCGGCGCAGCTTGCCGGCTTCACCCTGGAAGTTCGGGTTGTACGGCGGGATGTTCAGCGTGGAGTTGGTGGCAACTGCCTTGGTGGCGTTACGGTCCTGGAAGTCTGTCTCATAGGTCTTCAGGGCGTTGGACGGCAGGACATCGGTGATGTCCAGGTTGTCCGACTGGAGATCCGTGTATGCGGGGCCCGGATCGGTGTAGAACTTGAAGGTCACGCCGCCGTTCTTGGACTCGCGCGGGCCGCTGTAGTCAGCGTTCTTGACGAGGGAAATCGACTGGTCGTGTACCCAGGCGCCTTCCTTCTCGAGCTTGTACGGGCCGTTACCCACCGGGTTCTCGCCGAAGGTCTTCGGGTCTGCCAGGGCAGCGGAAGGAAGCGGGAAGAAAGCGGAGTAGCCCAGGCGCAGCGACCAGTCTGCTTCAGGCTGGGCAAGCTTCACGGTGATCGTGGAGTCATCGGTTGCTGCCAGGCCGGACATGGTCTCGGCCGTCGGAGCAGGGGTGGTCTTGGTCTTGCCGTCGGCCGTCTTCTCGCTGTTGACCGCCGATACTTCTTCGTAGCCGGCGATGGACTCAAAGAAGAAGCCGTTGTTCTGCAGGTTCTTCGAGTTGGCTGCGAAGTTCCAGGAGTCAACGAACGTCTTGGCCGTGATGGCCTCACCGTTGGTGAACTTCTGTCCCTGCTTGACCTTGATGGTCCAGTTCTGGGCGTCGGAGGAATCAATGGATTCTGCCAACGCGTTGACCGGCTTGCCGTCGGCGTCGTAGGTCCGCAGGCCTTCGAAGAGGAGTTCGACGACACGGCCGCCGTAGACCTCGTTGGTGTTGGCCGGCAGCAGCGGGTTCTGTGGTTCGTTGCTGTAGGCCGTGATGACCTTGTTGGGATCGCCGGTGGCGTCGCTGGACCCCTCCGTGGTGCCGCCTCCAGCGCCGCACCCGGTCAGGGCAAGCGCAGCGATTGCCACGATGCCCAGTGCTTTGGAAGTGCGCGTGAAACGCATTCCGCCTCCTATGAGTTGTGGGAGATAACGAGGGGAAATCTGGTGTTTCCCCGCAGGCCGGGCACAGCTGTGAACTGTGACCTGTCCTACATGTACGAGTAGCCTAACCGCACGAAGTCCAGATACTGGTACTCCGTTGCCAAACCGTGACCGGGGCGTTCGAGACGCGTTAACCGGTTAACGGAAGTTGTGCAAGTCACATGCTACTCGGCGGTAGCGCCACTGCGAAATCGAAGCGTGGCCTGCATCACCCATTTGCCCGGCGGGGAATCAGTTCTTGGTGCCCTGCTGGGCCAGGCGCCAATCGGAGATGTTCCACCACACACCGAGGGGACCCGGGCTGGGTTTCACGCCTGCCACCCGGGCGTTGAAGGCTATGGCTCCGACCGTCTGGTACAGGGGCAGTCCGTACGCCTTCTCCCAGACGCGTTTATCGATCCCGGCCAGCAGTTCGTCCTGTTTTCCGAGGTCAGTGGTGGTGGCCAGTTGTTCCATCGCCTTGTCCGCGTCGCCGTCGGAGAATCCGTTGAAGTTGCTGCCCGCTCCTGTGCGGAAGATCTGTGGGATGCGGCCCACGCCGGCGCCCGTTCCGATCCACCCCAGCAACGCGGCGTCATAGCCTGCGCCCCCCAGCGACTTTGCCCAGTCCGCGTTTCCCTGGCCGGCATCAACCACGCGGAAACCGGCCTGCTGCGCAGAATCGCGGATCAGGGTGAACGCCTTGGCCCGGTTGGGGTTGTCGCGGTTGTACAGGATCCGGACCGTCGGTGTGGCGCCGTCGAGGAGTTCCTTGGCTGCCTTGATGTCCACCGTGGCGTAGTTGGCCGAGCCGTTGTTCTTCACCGTGTCCGCGTACTTGGGCTGCCCGGGAAGGAACACCTGCGAATCAAGCGGTCTGGCGTCCGCAATCAGGTCGCCCACCACCGCGTCCACGATGGCCTGCCGGGGCACGGCCTTCAGGAAGGCCTTGCGCACGTCTTCGTCCGCGAAGGGCCCGGAGAAGTTGAGGTCGAGGTGGTCGTATCCCGACTGGCTGTACTGCTCCACCGTGTTTCCCTGGTCCGCCAGGCCAGCGAAGAGTTTTGCGGTGTCAGCAGAAGGCTGCGGCGAGATGATGTCCGCCTGACCGCTGCGGAGCGCATCAACAGCGGTGGGAAGAGCACCGGTGAACCGCACGTTAATCTCGTCAAGCCACGGCTCGCTTCCCCAGACGTAGTCGCGGTTCCGCACGAGCTTCATGGATACTTCAGGAACGATGTCCCGCACGATGTAGGGTCCGCTGGAAAGATACAGCGCGGGGTCGTCAGGCAGGGATTTCGTATCGAATCCGTTGTTCCAGAAATCTCCCACCGTCTTCAATGCCGAATTTACTGCCGGCTTCCCGGGGTTTCCCTTGGGCGCGTCCTTGATCAGGTCGACCAGGTCCTCTTCGTCGCTCAGCCCGGCCTTGGCGGCGACTACGTGGGCCGGCAGGCCGACGTCGAACGCGGTCTGCCAGTCCGCGTACGGCGCGGCGTACTGCAGCGTGATGGACCGGCCGTCGTCGCCGAGCTCGGGGAACGCCGTGCCCGCGAGACCGCCGGCGGCTGACGCGGCCGAGAAGTACCTGGTGCCCGTCCCCGCCGCGGGATCCGCGTCGTCGAAGTAACCCGAACCCGCGGCCCAGCTCAGGAGGAGGTCGCCGGCGTCGATCGGCGCGCCGTCGGACCATTTGACGCCTTCGTTGACTGTGTACCGCACCTTGAGCGGATCATCGGAGACTTTTTCGTAGCGGCCGAACTTGTCGTTCCGGACCACCACGGATTTGTCGTCCAGGTAGTAGAAGCCGGAGTGCGTGGCTGAACCGATCTTGGAATTGATGTCCGTGTTGCCATCGGTGCTGAACGGGTTGAAGGAGGAAAAAGCGTTGACCTCAGCCACGGTGGCGCTGCCTCCGCGCTTGGCCTCGCCCACCACGACCGGCGCGCTGCCGCCGCCTGAGCAGCCTGAAAGGGCCATTGCGGCCACTGCCGCTGCGGTGATGTACTGCATCAGGCGCCTGACTGGCATGCCTCCGCCTCCTTGTGTATTCCATCCCGGGGAAGGGGGCCTGGAGTCGCCAGGAACGCGCCCTACACAGTCAGGATACTTTGGTGTCGCCGGCTGGGCGGGGAGGAGGAACCCTACGCACCCGGTTCGGGGGCGGGCCGCAGCAGCCGCGTGCCGCCGTCGTTCGGTTTAAGCAGCGCCTCCGCGCGGCGCCGGTGGCCGTTCCGGGTGTCCGGATCCATTGAGTCCAGCAGGGAGACCGCCATCCGGGACCGGGAGTTGCGCTCAATCACGGGACGGTGGTCATCGATGAAGGTCCAGTACAGGGCATCCCAGTCGGGGATCCACTCCCCCGGCGGCAGATCGGACATTTTCCGCAGGTAGTTGCTGCCGGAGATGTACGGCTTGGTGGTGATTCCGGCACCTGAGGCGAACTGGCTCATCGCGTACACGTTGGGAACCATGACCCAGTCGTAGGCGTCCACATACATGGCCATGAACCATTCATAGACGTCGTGCGGGTGGATGCGCAGGAGGGACATGGCGTTGCCCAGGATCATCAGCCGTTCAATGTGGTGGCTGTATCCGGTGGTAAGCACCCGGGAAGTCACCATATCCACAGGGGCCAGCCCGGTGGTGGCATCCCACCACCCGGCGCCCAGCTCATTGGTGTGGTTGAGCAGGTTGGCGCTGCGCATCTGCCGGCCGCGGAGACGGTAGGTGGCGCGCATGTACTCCCGCCATCCGATCAGCTGCCGCACGAAACCCTCGAGCGAAGCCAACGGCGTGTCCTGGCCTGCGCCGTCGAGAGCTGCGTCCAGGACCTCGCGGGGGTCCAGCAGCCCGATATTGAGTGCCGGGGTGAGCAGGCCGTGGTTGATGAACGGGTGCGCGGTGGAGATGGCGTCCTCGTAGGCACCAAAGCCGGCAAGCCGATCGCGGACAAATTCGTGCAGGTGCTGCCTGGCCTCCGCCGCGTCGGTGGGCCACGCAAAGGAAGCAGGGTTCCCCGGGGCGTCCGGAAACTCCTCCGCTACCCAGGCGATGGCTGCCTCGACCTCGCTTGACCCGGCGTCGGGGATGGTGTCCGGCCCGCCGTCGTCGATCAGCGCGTCAAGGTCGAACATCGCCTGCCCGGCGTCGTTTCCGCTGTTGAACCTGCCCACGGCGGCCGGAACGTACCCGCGGGGAAGCTTCTTCCTGTTCTCGGCGTCAAAGGACCATTTGCCGCCCACAGGGCCGCCGCCGTCCACCAGGACGTTGAGCCGGCGGCGTTGCCATACGTAGAAGTCGTGCATCCGGGCAGGATTGCCCGCGAACCACCCGTCGATCCGACGGCGGTCCGTGAGGAAGTTGGGAGTCTCCAGGACGTCGCCGGCCTGCATCCGGTATCCGCCGTCAGCGAGGCCGGCGAACAGGTCCTGCTCAAGCCAGTCATCCACGACGTCGAACCAGGTCACCTGCCGCGGGCGGCGGCTGCGGATGAGCTGCCCCAGTTGGCTGCGCGATGTGCGCGAGGGGTGGCTGGCCAGGACGGCTACCTCGTGGCCATGGCTGCGGAGCCGCCGGGCAAAGCGTGCCATCGACGCCCGGTGCAGGACCAGTTTGTGGGAGTGGAAGGCGTACTGCCGGAACATGAGGTCGTGCTCGATCAGCACAAACACCGTGCCGTCAGCCGGCAGTTCAAGCTGCTGTTCGAAGAGCTGATGCGGCAGGACGAGGCGCAGGTGCTGGCCGGCTTGCATGCCCCAACGATAGTTGGAATGTTCTCCGGACGTTGCCGGGCGGACAGCGGCTCCGCTGTCGCAAACGGTAACCTGCACCTGCCCTGTCCACGAACGCCGGGCCGGGCGAGCATATTCTGGGGTCAACCACCAGGCCCAAGCAAAGGAAGCCCATGCCAGATCAGAACCGTCCCCTGCGAAAGCTTGGCTTCCTCACCATCGGCCTTTTCGATCCGGCCAACCCGGCCGCAGGCCACGAATCCACTTTGCAGGTCATCGAACTGGGTGAGCGGCTCGGTTTCGACAGCGCGTGGCTGCGGCACCGCCACCTGCAGTTTGGCATTTCCTCGCCCGTGGCGGTCATGGCAGCGGCCAGCCAGCGTACGTCCCGGATCGAGCTCGGTACAGCCGTTACGCCGCTGGGCTGGGAGAATCCCCTGCGCCTGGCCGAGGACATCGCCACCACGGACCTGCTGGCGGGCGGCCGGATCAACCCCGGCCTCAGCGTGGGCGAACCGATGCACTGGGACACGGTGAAGCATGAGCTCTACCCCGATTCCGCCGAGGTGGAGGACTTCAGCTACGCCCGTGTGGAGCGGTTCGCCCGGCTGGTTGCGGGTGAACCTGTCCGCGATTTCTCCGGCAAGCAGGGTGTGGTGGAGGAGTTCTCCAACCGCGTGGAGCCGCATTCCCCGGGACTGCGCGATCGCCTCTGGTACGGCGCTGCCAGCCGGAAATCCGCGGTCTGGGCAGGGGAAAACGGCTTCAACCTGCTCTCCAGCAGCGTGATTTTCCCTGAAGCAGGCGAAGAACCCGACTTCGCCCGGATCCAGCAGTCCCAAATCCGCGCCTACCGGGACGCGGCCGCAGCGTCAGGACAGCCGCAGGAGCGGACCCGCGTATCGCAGGGGCTGGTGGTCATTCCCACCGATTCGGCCTCAGCGGCACAGAGGGAGAAGTACCAGCAGTACGTCGACGAACGCACGCCCCGCACGGCCGCCCCGCAGGGGCCGAAAAGAATGCTGTTCGCCCGGGACCTCATCGGCACGAGCGAGCACATCGCGGAGGAACTGTACGCGCACGCAGGTTTCCAGGAAGTTGACGAAGTAGCCTTCGCCCTGCCCTTCAGCTTTGAGCACGAGGACTACGTCCAGATCCTCACCGACATCGCCACCCGGCTGGGTCCGGCACTTGGCTGGTCTCCGGCCGGAGCTGAACGAGCTTAGAAGGCGGTGCTGGGCAGGTCCTTCTCGCCATCGGCGATCGCAGTGACAATCCGCGCTGCAACCAGGTCGGGATCCAGCGCCGCGCCGAATCGCGGCGCTGTCCCGGCGATCGGATGCTCAGACAGGGCGGTGCCGGTGTGGCCTGGACGTGCGTCCACGATTCTGATGCCCGCCCGGCGATACTCGCGGGCCGCTGCAACAACGAAGGCCGCGAGTCCAGCCTTCGACGCCGAATATGCCGCCAGGCCAGCGACAGGCGCCTCGGCCACAACGCCACTCAATGTGACAATGAAGGGCTCCCGGCCCTCGCGTGCGGACACCGCGAGGTAGGGCTGGCTCTTGGTGATGAGGCGGATCGGACCGGTCGTGTTCACAGCGAAAAGTTCGTCCACCGTGGCGGGTTCAAGGTCTGACGCGGCGCCGAAGGCAACGACCCCTGACGCAACCACTAACCCGTCGAGGCGGCCGTACTGCGCATTCGTCTCATCCAGCATCGCTTGGATCACGGAAGGTACGCGCAGATCGTGCCCAGCTGACTTTGAGGACCTAACGACGATGGCGCCGTTGCTCTCCAGCAGGGCGGCGACGCGCGAACCGAGTCCGCCGCTGGCGCCGACTACCAGGACAACCGCTCCCTCAAGAGTCGTCATGGATAGATCCTAGGCCACGTGCTGCAGGTAGCAGTCCGCGCGTCGGTTCCCTGGGCTGGACGGCTGCGGTACCAAACAGGCAGCGAAGCAGGCTTCACCGCTCATCGGGAGGAAGCGCGCCAACAGGAACGGGGCCATCTGCTCAAGCAAATGGGCCCGTTCCGAAATCCTCTGGAACTAAACGTTAAAGCGGAACTCCACCACGTCGCCGTCGGACATGACGTATTCCTTGCCTTCGATCCGGACCTTGCCGCGGGACTTCGCCTCGGCCATGGACCCGGCCTCCACGAGGTCGGCGAAGGAGACCACTTCAGCCTTGATGAAACCGCGCTGGAAGTCCGAGTGGATCACTCCTGCGGCCTGCGGGGCCGTGTCACCCTGGCGGATGGTCCAGGCGCGCGCTTCCTTGGGACCCGCCGTCAGGTAGGTCTGCAGCCCGAGGGTGTGGAAACCGACGCGGGCCAGCTGGTCCAGGCCGGACTCTTCCTGCCCGTTCATCTCCAGCATTTCGCGGGCTTCTTCCTCGTCCAGCTCAACGAGGTCCGCTTCGAGCTTTGCGTCGAGGAAGATGCAGTCCGCGGGGGCTACGAGGGCCCGCAGTTCGTCCTGCTTTTCCTGGCTGCCCAGGATGGCCTCGTCGGCGTTGAAGACGTAGATGAACGGCTTGGCCGTCAGGAGCCCGAGCTCCTTGAGGTGCTCCATCTCCAGCTTGTCGCTCTTGATCGAGGAGAAAATGGTGTCGCCGCGCTCGAGGACGGTCTGGGCGGCCTTGATGGCAGCCAGTTCGGCGGCCTCCCGCTTCTTGATCTTGACCTCTTTTTCGATCCGGGGAATGGCCTTCTCGATGGTCTGCAGGTCCGCGAGGATCAGCTCGGTGTTGATGGTCTCCATATCCGAGCGCGGATCAACTTTGCCGTCAACATGGATGACATCGGGGTCATCGAACACGCGCACCACCTGGGCGATGGCCTCCGCCTCGCGGATGTTGGCCAGGAACTGGTTGCCCAGCCCTTCGCCCTCGGACGCGCCCTTGACGATGCCGGCGATGTCCACGAAGGACACGGCGGCGGGCAGGACGCGCTGGGAGTTGAAGATCCCGGCAAGCTGCTGCAACCGGGGATCCGGCAGGTTCACGACGCCGACGTTCGGTTCGATGGTGGCGAACGGGTAGTTCGCCGCCAGGACCTGGTTGCGGGTCAGCGCGTTGAAGAGGGTTGATTTGCCGACGTTGGGCAGTCCGACGATGCCAATAGTAAGAGCCACGAGCACTGATTCTACCCGCAGCGCCCTGTCCGCCCGTACCGGCGGATGTCACTCCCGTTGATTGTCAGTGCCCCGTGCAACAGTGAACCCATGGATGGATTTGCCTTGATTCTTGCCCTCTTCATGCTTCTTGCCGGTGCCCTGGCCGGTGCGGCCGCCACGTACTTTGTGCTGCGGAAGAACACCAACGGCGTTGAAGCTGACTTTGACGCCGTGTCCGCCCGGCTGTCGGAGGTCAGCGCACAGTTTGCAGCGGCCGACGCCGAACGCCGGCTTTTGGCGGCACAGAACCGCGAGCTGGGTGAGGCCAGGTCGCAGGACGGCAGCGTGCTGCGCGCCCTTGCCCCGGTGGCGGAGAAGCTCACGGCAGTCCAGCAGCAGGTGGCGCTGCTGGAACGGGACCGCGTGGAACAGTACGGCCAGCTTGCCCAGCAGCTCCAGGAAGCGCGCCTCTCCGATGAACAGCTGATGCGCTCCACTCATGCGCTGGAATCGGCCCTCAGGTCCAACAGCGCAAGGGGCCAGTGGGGTGAAGTCCAACTGCGGCGGGTGGTGGAGGCTGCCGGCATGCTCCGCCACGTTGATTTCGTGGAGCAGGTCCACAGCGCGGGCGGCGACTCCGCAGTCCGTCCCGACCTTGTAGTCCAGCTTCCCGGCGAGAAGATCCTGGTGGTGGATGCCAAGGTCCCGCTGTCCGCCTACCTTGAGGCACAGGAGATGGGCGCTTCCGCGGCACACTTCATGCAGCATGCCGAGGCGCGGCAGGCACCCCAGTCGGTCTCCGACCGCCGTTCACAGCAGGCGCTCCTGGCTGCCCACGCAAAGGCGCTGAGGGCCCATGTGGATGCTCTGGGCAGCAAGAGGTACTGGGACATTCCGGGGAACTCCCCCGAACTGGTGGTCTGCTTCATCCCTGCGGAATCGATTCTTGCGGCTGCCCTTGAAGCCGACGCGTCGCTCCTGGACCACGCGCTGTCCAAGAACGTGGTCCTGGCCTCTCCGGGGACCCTGCTTGCCGTGCTGAAGTCGGTGGCGTTCACGTGGCGGCAGGACGTCCTGACCGACAATGCGCGGGAACTGTTTGACCTCGCCCGGCAACTCTACGACCGGATGGGAACCCTGGGCGAGAACGTCACCAAGCTGGGGTCATCGCTGAAGACGTCGGTCGACCGCTACAACTCCCTGGTGGGGACGCTGGAAGCCCGAGTGCTGCCCACGGCCCGCAAGCTGAACACCCTGGACGAAGCGGGCCTGGCCTCCCCGGCACCCGTGGAGGTCACACCCCGCGCGCTTTCAGCCCCCGAGCTCCAGCAGGACGAGGCTGCCGCGTAGAACGCCGGACGTCAGTCGCGCGGCCGGCGTCCGCCGAGGGCGCGGCTGACGTCGCCGGCCTCCTTCAGGGTGGCGCGGAGTTCTTTGGGCAGCGAGAACAGGAGGTCTTCCTCGGCGGTGACCACTTCTTCCACGCTTCCGTAGCCGTATTCAGCGAGCAATCGGAGCACATCCTGGACCAGCACCTCGGGAACGGAGGCCCCCGAGGTCACGCCGACGGTCGCTACGCCTTCAAACCATGCTTCGTCCACCTGGTTGGCGAAGTCCACGCGGTAGGACGCCTTGGCGCCGTATTCCAGGGCCACTTCCACAAGCCGCACGGAGTTCGAGGAGTTTGCGGACCCCACCACGATCACCAGGTCCGCCTGGGGCGAAATCTTCTTGATGGCCACCTGCCGGTTGGTGGTGGCGTAGCAGATGTCGTCGCTGGGCGGGTCCTGCAGGGTGGGAAACCGCGCCTTCAGCAGCCGGACCGTTTCCATGGTTTCGTCGACGCTGAGGGTGGTCTGTGAAAGCCAAATGACCTTTTCCGGGTCACGGACGGTGACCTTGTCCACCTCGTGGGGGCCGTTGATGATCTGGATGTGGTCGGGCGCTTCACCTGCTGTTCCTTCCACTTCCTCGTGGCCGTCGTGGCCGATCAGGAGGATGTCGAAATCGTCCTTGGCGAACCTGACGGCTTCCTTGTGCACCTTCGTCACCAGGGGGCAGGTGGCGTCGATGGTGCGCAGTCCGCGCTGGCCGGCAGACTCGACGACGGCAGGTGACACTCCGTGCGCGGAGAAGATGACCAGGGCACCTTCGGGAACCTCGTCCGTCTCGTCAACGAACACAGCACCCTTCTCTTCGAGGGAGCTGACCACATGGACGTTGTGGACGATCTGCTTGCGGACGTACACCGGGGGGCCGTAGTGCTCCAGTGCCTTTTCGACCGCGATCACGGCCCGGTCCACTCCCGCGCAGTAGCCGCGGGGGGCCGCGAGCAGCACCTTTTTGGCCCCGGTGACGGGCGCTGCAGCTGCTACTTCCTCGGGCGAGCGGCGCCTACGCGGGACGGTTGGCATCGAGAGGGAAACAGCTGTGGAGGTCATCTCTCCATGCTACCGGGTTGCCCGGGGCCGCCTTCGCGATACGGCTCCGCCCACAAGAGCCAGGACCAACAGCACCCCGCCGGCCACGGCCGTGCCCAGGGTCCAGCCCCCGAAATTCGATGCCGCAGCGGGAACGAACCCGTCACGGAACAGGTTCGCCACGTCGTTGCCCGTGTCTGTTGCAAGGGCCCTGGCCGTTCCGGCATCCGTGGCCAGCTTCCACGCACCGGCCATCAGGAGCGCACCGATGCCGGCAGCAGCCACCACTGTCCAGCGGCGGCGGCCCGCCACCAGCGCGAGGAGGAAGGCGACACCTGAACCGATGGCCAGCAGGTACCCCATGGGCGCATAGGTAGCGAGGCGTTCCACCCACTCCCGGTGTTCCGGCTGGCCGACGTTGATCAGCGTCTCCTGCGGTGCATCAATGGGAATCCCGCTGGCCCTGGAAATTTCCTCCACCCCGAGGGCCACCAGCGGCGCGACGTCGAGCGTCAGGGACGATGCCTGCCCGGCGGCGCCTGCATCACCGTCCGTGGAGGCGAAACTCAGGCGGTGGCTCTTGCGCAGCGTCTCGTCCCACGCCGCAGGATACCCGGGAAGCCCGGTCAGGGTTGTTGCCGCGTTCTCCAGGACCGGCTGCACCAGGTCGTTGAGGAACCCGGGAACGGCGCTGGTGTCGATGGTCCCGACGGCGGCCGTCGCCAGTTGCTGCCGGAATTCGGGGTCCTGCCCCATCGGTGCCGCAAGGCTCACGAAACCGTCTTCGCCGACGATGTTGCGGTCCAGCCAGATGGCAGGAACCGCCACGGCGGCCAGGAGGATGCCCAGCACGGTAGCCAGGGCGGAAACGAAAGTGCGCACAGCACGTCCTTCAGGTTGATGGCGGTAACCCCATCCTAGGCAGGTAACCTGACCGGGCTCTGTCAGTCCCGCGTGCTATTGCTTATGGATAAGGTTGAAGAACCGGTACCCAGCTTTCTTCAAACGCAGCTTTTCCAGACAGCCTGATTGTCACAGCCACCAAAGGACCCCATGCCCGCAGTTCCAGTCCCGCAGGGGCACACGCATGTCTGAGCAGCCTTCCCTGCCGGACACCGCGCCGACCACCCTGCCGGCTACGGCCGCTGAAACCACGCCGGAGAACCCGTGGCCCCTGCAGTTGCTCTCGCAGAAGCTGAAAGTCCACATCGACCGCACGCCGTCTGCCTGGGTGGAGGGCCAGGTCATCGAGATGAACCGCCGGGGAGGCAACGCCTACCTGACCCTGCGCGACGTCGATGCCGAGGTGTCGCTGCCGGCGTCTGTGTGGACCAAGGTCCTGGAACGCAAGAATCTTCCCTTGGAGCGCGGATCACGGGTGGTGGCCCTGCTCAAACCCGAGTTTTGGCTGAAGACCGGCCGGCTGAACATGCAGGTCCGGGATATCCGCCCCGTCGGCCTTGGGGACCTGCTCGCGCGCATCGAACGGCTCCGCCAGGCCCTCGCAGCTGAAGGCCTGTTCGCTGATTCGAGGAAGAAACCCCTCCCCCTCCTTCCCCACCGCATCGGCCTCATTACCGGCCGGGACTCGGACGCCAAGAAGGATGTCGTGCGCAACGCCGCCCTGCGCTGGCCCGCCGTCGAATTTGAGATCCGCGAAGTGGCAGTCCAGGGCAACAGCGCCGTCTCGCAGGTAGTGCGCGCCCTCCGGGAACTGGACGGACTCCCGGAAGTCGACGTCATTGTCATCGCCCGGGGCGGCGGGGCACTGGAGGACCTGCTCCCGTTCAACAGCGAAGAGCTGGTGCGGGCGGTGGCGGCGGCAGCCACGCCGGTAGTCAGCGCCATCGGGCATGAAGCCGACCGGCCGCTGCTCGACGACGTTGCCGACCTCCGCGCGTCCACTCCCACCGATGCAGCGAAGCGGATCGTTCCGGAGGTCTCCGAGGAACTGGCCGGTGTCCGGCAGGCCCGGGAACAGCTGCGCCGCTGCATTGAACGGCTGGTGGACCGGGAATCGGACCGGCTGGCCTCCCTCCATTCCCGTCCCGTCCTGGCGTCGCCGGAAGGCCTGGTCACTGTCCGCAGCGAGGAAATCGAACGGCTGCTTCGGCGTTCGTCAACGGCCGTGAACTCCACGGTGGTCCGTGCCGGTGACCGGCTGGAGCATCTCAGGACCCAGGTACGTGCCCTGTCCCCCCAGAAAACGCTGGACCGAGGGTACGCGGTGGTGGAGCTCGCCGGGCCGCACGCGGCGTCGTCTGGCTCCGGCCACGCAGTGGTGCGGCGCCCGGCCGATGCCCCCGCAGGGCAGCCCCTGGCCATCCGCGTCGCCGAAGGCCGCTTCGGCGCCACGTCCACCGGCAGCGGCAGCAGCAGCGGCAGCCCTGGGGAAAAACCAGAAACACCTGACCAGCACCATCCGGAAACGGGAGAAACAACATGACCGAGCAGACGCCGGATAACGGCACCGCCGCATTGAGCTACGAGGAAGCACGCGAACAGCTCATCGCCGTCGTAGGCCGCCTTGAGGCAGGGGGCGCCAGCCTCGAGGAGTCCCTGGCCCTGTGGGAACGCGGCGAGGCCCTGGCGGCGCGCTGCGAGGAATGGCTGGAGGGCGCCCGCAAACGGCTCGCCGCCGCCCGGGACCAACCGCTCTGATCCACCCCCGTATTACGGCAACCCTTCCGCGACCGCCGGCGCGACACCCCGGCGTGGCCGGCCGGTCAGGAGCGGGCTACCAGTTCCCGTTCCACCTCAACGTCGAACGCCGCTTTAGGCCACTCCAGGCGGAAATCTGACAACGCGGACATCACCAGCTGTTGCACGGCGATCCGCGCGTACCACTTCTTGTTGGCCGGAACCACGTACCAGGGGGCCGCGGCAGTGCTGGTCTCGTTAAAGGCCGCCTGGTAGGCCGCCATGTAGTCCTCCCAGAAGGCCCGTTCCTTCAGGTCGCCGCTGCTGTACTTCCAGTGCTTGGCGGGATTGTCCAGGCGGGCCAGCAACCGGGATTTCTGCTCGTCCTTGCTGATGTTGAGCATCACTTTGACGATCCTGGTGCCTGCGTCCGCCTGCCGTGCCTCAAATTCATTGATGGCCCGGTAGCGGCGGGTGATTTCGTCCGGTGTGGCCCAGTTGTGGACCCGGTGGATGAGGACGTCCTCATAATGGGAACGGTCAAAGATACCCACCATGCCCGCGGCCGGCACCTCTTTCTCGATGCGCCACAGGAAATCGTAGGACTTCTCCAGCTCCGAGGGAGCTTTGAATGCCTTGAACTGGACACCTTGGGGATCCATGGTGGCCATGACGTGGTTGACGATCCCGCCTTTGCCTGCGGTGTCCATGGCCTGCAGGACCAGGAGGATCCGCTTCTTCCCGCCGAACCGAGACTCCGCGAACAGCTTCTCCTGCAATTCGGTAAGTTTGCCGTCGAGGTCGGCCAACAAAGCTTCGCCGTCAGCCTTGCTGCCGCTGTATCCCGGAGTGGCCTCCGGATCCACCGCCGCCAGCGAGAAGCCCTTCCCGACGCGGAGGGTATCAGAGGGATGCTGGTCGAATCCGACAATGCTGGCCACGAGGGTCCTTCCGCAGGAGGGTCACGGACGCGGCGCGCCCGTGACCACAGGCTAGTTCCCCTGGTACCTGCTGAGGAAGTCCCCCATCCGGCCGACAGCTTCTTCGATGTCCTTGACGTTGGGCAGGGTGACCATCCGGAAGTGGTCCGGGCGCACCCAGTTGAAGGCGCGTCCATGCGACACCAGGATCTTCTGCTCGCGCAGGAGGTCCAGGACAAACTTCTCGTCGTCGCGGATGTGGTAGACCTCGGGGTCCAACCGCGGGAACAGGTACAGGGCCCCCTTGGCCTGCTGGGTGCTGACACCGGGAATGGCGTTGAGCATCTCATAGGCCTTGTTGCGCTGTTCGAGCAGCCGACCGCCGGGAAGGATGAGGTCGTTGATGCTCTGGTAACCGCCCAGGGCCGTCTGGATGGCGTGCTGGGCGGGAACATTGGCGCACAGGCGCATGTTGGCCAGCAGGCTGATGCCCTCGAGGTAGTCCGCGGCGTCCTTCCTCGGCCCGGAGATCGCCATCCAGCCTGCCCGGTACCCGCACACCCGGTAGGCCTTGGACAGTCCGCTGAATGTCAGGCAGAGGACGTCGTCGCCGGTCAGTCCGGCCATGTTCACGTGGACGGCGTCCTCGTAGAGGATCTTTTCGTAGATCTCGTCCGCGAAGAGCACCAGGCCGTGTTTTTCGGCCAGGGCAACGATCCGCTTCAGCGTCTCTTCCGGGTAGACGGCACCGGTGGGGTTGTTGGGGTTGATCACCACGATGCCCTTGGTGCGGGGCGTGATCTTGGCTTCCATGTCCTCAAGGTCGGGCTGCCAGCCGGATTCCTCGTCGCAGAGGTAGTGCACGGGCTTTCCGCCGGCAAGGGCAACGGACGCTGTCCACAGCGGGTAGTCCGGGGTGGGGATGAGCACTTCATCGCCGGAATCCAGGAGGGCCATCAGCGACATGGTGATCAGTTCGCTGACGCCGTTTCCCAGGTAGATGTCATCCACGTGGATGTTCTGGATCCCGCGGGTCTGGTAGTACTGCGAGACGGCGGTGCGCGCCGAGAAGATGCCGCGGGAATCGCTGTAGCCCTGGGCGTGCGGGAGGTGGCGGATCATGTCCACCAGGATGGCGTCCGGGGCCTCGAAGCCGAACGGGGCGGGATTGCCAATGTTCAGCTTGAGGATGCGGTGGCCTTCCGCTTCCATTTGCTGGGCGGCCTGCAGGATGGGTCCACGGATGTCGTAAAGGACGTTGTTGAGCTTCGTGGACTGCCTGAATTCTGCCATTCCTCAAATATGCCACAGGAAGGATGGACAGCCGCTGAGACCTCGCCCACATACGGACGACGGCGGCTGCCGGACTTTGGAAGTCCGGCAGCCGCCGTCGTCATGGCAAATCTAGCCCCGAGGGGCGCGGGACTACTTGACGATGCCCTTGTCCTTCAGCCAGGCGGCCGCAGCGTCCTTGGCGTTTTGCTTCTGGCTGCCGCTGACTGCGCGGTTGAGGTTGATGAGGTCATCGGTGGTCAGGATGCGGGAGACAGAGTTCAACGCTTCCTTGGCCTTGTCCGTCATGTTCTTTTCGTTGTACAGCGGCACTACCTGCTGGGCGATGAAGTTGTTCTTCGGATCCTCCAGCACCACCAGGTCGTTGTCCGCGATGGACGGGGTGGTGGTGTAGATATCCGCCACCTGGACCTGGTCTTCGAGGAGCGCCTTCAGGGTCACGGGGCCGCCGCCGTCGCTGAAGGGTTCCAGCTTCTTGGGCTCGCAGTTGTAGTTCTTCTTAAGCCCGGGCAGCCCGTAGGCGCGTTCTGCGAACGTTGCCGGCGCACCCACCACAATCTCGCTGCAGACCTTGGCGAGGTCCTCGATGGACTTGAGCTGGTACTTCTCGGCGGTGGCCTTGGTGACCACCATGGCGTCCTTGTCCTCAGCCTTGGACGCGTCGGCTACGGCGAGGCCGTCGGCCAGCTTGTCCGGCAGGGCCTTGTAGATGTCGTCGGCGGAGACCTGTGTGGCTGCCTTGTCCACGTACAGCAGCAGGTTGCCGGTGTAGTCCGGAACCACGTCAACGGAACCGTCCTGGACGGCCTTGAAGTAGACCTCGCGTGAACCGATGTTGGGTTTGGTGGTGGCGGTCACGCCGGCAGCGTTGAGCGCCCCGGCGTACAGTTCCGCGATGATCTGGCTCTCGGGGAAGTCGGCCGAGCCCACCGTCAGGGACGTCGCACCGCCGGAGGACCCGGCGTTGCTGGACGGGGCGTTGCTGAGCGGGTCGGAGGATCCGCCGCAGCCGGACAGCACAACGGCAAGGCCAAGCCCCGCCGCGAGGCCGCCGAAGCTCCTCCGGCCCAGGTTGAGTGGACGGTTTTCTTTCATGACTTACCTCCTTGTAGGACAGTCTCCGCAGGGACGGGGTCTGTACGATCTGCCGCGGCCTGCTGGCTGCGGCGTGGCTTGTGTGAGGCCCCGGTGGTGAGGAAGAGCCTTTGGAACAGGGCGAGGACAAGGTCGACGGCGATGGCCAGCGCCGCGATGAGCAGCGAGCCTCCCAGCATCTGGGGGAAGTCGCTGAGGACCAGTCCGTCGAAGAGGTACCGTCCCAGGCCGCCCAGGTTGATGTAGGCAACCACGGAGACGGTGGCCACCACCTGCAGCACGCCCGTGCGGAACCCTCCGAACATGACGGTCAGGGCGTTCGGGAGCTCGGCCCGGAACAGGACCTGCAGTTCCGTCATGCCCATGGCGCGGGCGGCATCCACGACGTTGCGGTCCACGCTGGAGATTCCGGCATAGGTTCCGGCCAGGAGTGGCGGAACGGTAAGGATCACCAGTGCCCAGACCGGCGGCATGAGGCCGATGCCGGCGAGCAGCACGAACAGCGTCAGGAGGCCCAGCGTGGGCAGGGCCCTCAGCGCGCCCGCCAGGGCCACCACCGCCACCCGCCCTTTTCCGGTGTGGCCCACGAACAGGCCGATGGGGACGGCAATGGCCGTGGCGATCAGCATCACCAGCCCTGTGTACTGCAGGTGCTCGGCCAGCCGGACGGGGATCCCCATGCTTCCGGACCAGTGCAGGGGGTCCGCGAGCCAGGCGAAGGTATCGGTGAAGACGTTGCTCATGCGTTGCCCCCTCCGGCCTGCGGCTGGGACAGGCGCCGCGCGGCATCGGCCGGTTCATCGGCAGCATCCGCGTCCAGTCCCGGCCGGGAGTGCCTTCCGGCCCGTACCCAGGGTGTGAGGATTCTTTCAAGAAGAACCAGGACGGCATCCATCAGCAGCGCCAGCACCAGGATGGCGACGATGCCCACCACGATCTCGGTAACGAAGTCACGTTGCAGGCCGGAAGTGAAAAGCATGCCCAGGTTTCCGATGCCCAGCAGCGCTGCAACGCTGACCAGCGAGATGTTGCTGACGGACACCACGCGCAAGCCGGCAAACATGACGGGCAGGGACAGCGGCAGGTCCACCTGGAGGAACCTCGCGAGCGGCCGGTATCCCATGGCGACGGCGGCCTGGCTCACTTCCTGGTCAACGGAATCGAAGGCGTCCAGCGCGGCCCGCACGAGCAGTGCCACCGCGTAGATGGTCAGGGCAACCACCACATTCAGGGGGTCCAGGACGCGGGTGCCCAGGATGGTGGGGAGGATGATGAAGAGTGCCAGCGACGGAATGGTGTACAGCAGGGAGCTGGACGTCAGCACCACGGACCGCAGTGCCCCGTTCCTGCGCGCGAGCTGCGCCAGCGGGATGGACAGCACCAGCCCCAGCACCATGGGCACAAGGGCGAGGACCAGGTGTTGTCCCGCCCTTTCGAAGACCATGCCGCTGTTCGACAGGAACCATTCCATCAGAGCGCTGCCTGCCTGACCTGGCGGGCCTCTTCGATCAGGGCCAGGACTTCACCGCCCCGGACGGCACCGAGCACCTTGCCGGCGGCGTCCACGGCCACGCCCAGGCCCGACGGCGAGGACAGGGCCGAGTCCAGGGCACGGCGCAGGCTCTCCCCCGGCCGGAACAGCGACCCGCCGGGAATGAGGCCGGTGTCGTTGCCGGGCACCGCCCAACCGAGGGGGTGCATGTCCGCGTCCACCACCAGCTGCCAGCCGCCGGCGGCCCCGGGATCGGACTCGTTGCCGGCCGCCCCCCGGATGATCGTGGGCACCGGATGGAGGGTGACGCCGTCGGACGGGGTGAACCCGAGGTGGCGGAACCCGCGGTCCCTGCCCACGAAGGAGGCGACGAAGTCGTTGGCCGGTGCCCGGAGGATCTCCTCCGGTGTGGCGTACTGCGCCAGTTTCCCGCCGACAGCGAAGACGGCAACCATGTCCCCCAGCACTGTGGCCTCGTCGATGTCGTGGGTGACGAAGACGATGGTCTTGGCCAGGTCCTTCTGGAGGCGGAGGAGTTCCTGCTGCAGCTCTTCCCGGACCACGGGGTCCACGGCGCTGAACGGTTCGTCCATGAGCAGGACCGGCGGGTCGGCCGCCAGGGCGCGCGCCACCCCCACACGCTGCTGCTGGCCGCCGGACAGCTGGGCGGGGTACCTCTTCCCGAGGGGCCGGGCCAGGCCCACGACGTCGAGAAGTTCTTCGGCGCGCTTGCGGGCGTCGGCCTTCGAGACGCCGTTCAGCCGCGGAACGGTGGCGATGTTGTCCAGCACCGAACGGTGCGGCAGCAACCCCGCGGACTGCATGACATAGCCCATGGAACGCCGCAGTTCGGCGGCAGGCGCCGAAGTGACGTCCTTGCCGTCCACCGTGATCACTCCGGAGGTGGGCTCCACCATCCGGTTGATCATGCGCAGCGACGTGGTCTTTCCGCAGCCGGATGGTCCCACGAAGACCGTGATGGAGCCTTTGCGGATGGACATGGTCAAGCCGTCCACGGCAGCCTGTCCGCCCTGGTACTCCTTGGTCACGTTCTGGAATTCGATCATCGATGTGTCCATGGTGCGGACTTACCTGTTCTGCTCGGATGCCACTGAAAGCGACGTGACATGGTCATCGGCACGCTGATAGTTACGGTAGCCCAAGCCGGCCCGGCGCACAGCAGTTTGCGGCACGGATCCGGACAAAGGAATCCCTACTGTGACCATTCGCAGCCGGGTACGGTTCGGATGGGACACCGCTGCCGCACTGCAGCACGCCACGGCCCTAAAGTGGGAGGGTGACCAACTTGGAAGTATCGCCGCAGCAGGAAGTCTGTCCCCCGGCCGCCGCAGAGGGTCCGTCCGGCCCGTGCCTGCAGCTGTGGCCTGAACGCGAAGTGCCGCTCGGCGGGGTGCGCGCCATGAACGTCCGGCGGACCCTCCCCCAACGCGGCCTGCCCACCATCGGCGCATGGTGCTTCCTGGACAGCTTCGGCCCGGACCGGACGGCGATGTCCGTCCTGCCGCACCCGCACATCGGGCTGCAAACGGTGACCTGGCCGCTCGCCGGGAACATCCGGCACCGCGACAGCGTGGGCAGCGACGTGGTGGTGCGGCCCGGTGAACTGAACATCATGACGGCGGGCCACGGCGTCTCCCACTCGGAGTTCGCGGTCCTGCCGCAGGACGGCGTCCTGCCTGTGCAGCGCGGCCTCCAGTTGTGGGTGGCGCTTCCTGACGCCGACCGGCACTGCGCGCCGGCGTTTGAACAGCACCGGGAGTTGCCGCGGGCCACCGGTGCCGGTTTCACCGCCACCGTCATGGTGGGAACGTTCGACGGCGTGGCCTCGCCTGCCACGATGTTCTCACCCATTGTTGGGGCTGACGTCTCCTGCGACGGCGATGCCGTCCTGCCGCTGGATCCGGAATTTGAACACGGCATCCTGGTGCTCGACGGCGGGCTGCGCCTGGATGGGCAGGAGCTTCCGCCGGGGCCGCTCGGGTACCTGGGGACGGGCCGAAAGGAGCTTCGGCTGCAGGCAGATCCCGGCACCAGGTTCCTGCTCATCGGCGGGGAGCCTTTCCGGGAGGAACTGCTGATGTGGTGGAACTTCGTGGGCCGCACCCATGATGAGGTGGAGCAGGCCCGCGGGGACTGGGAAGCGCAGGCGGGCCTGGGCGGGGCCGAGGCGGCAGCCGCACGCTACGGGCTGGTTCCCGGCCATGGCCCGGACGCCGGCGCTGAAGCCGGACGGATACCGGCCCCGCCGCTTCCAGGCGTCCGGCTCACACCCCGCAAGCGGACCGTCCGGGACTGACGCCGGGCCGCCCTGCCCGGCAGGCGGGCTCGGCCACCAGTTGGAGCACCCCGAAGACGGGTTCCTGGTCCAGCACCCTGACGTCGGCCGCGCCGCCCTCAGCAAGGTGGCGCCGGAAAGCCTCCTGGAGGGGAACCACGTTCATGCCCAGGCCGCTTCCGAGGATGACCGGACCGTTGATTCCCAGCTGGCGCAGGACCTGGAGGGCCAGGCCTGCAAGGTCCTTGCCGGCCTGGTCGAGCATGTCCCGGCTTTCCTGGTGCCCACGGGCGGCTGCCTCAACAACGTGCCGTGCCTGCTGGGCCCAGAACCTGCGGCCGGTGTCCGGTGAGTGGAACAGGGCAATGAGCCGGTTGGGGTGGTCCACTCCGCATGACTCCAGCAGCGCTGCCGTGAGTGGATCGACAGCCAGTCCCTGGTCCATCCTGCGGAGGCTGTGGCGGACCGCTTCCCGGCCCAGCCAGTATCCGCTGCCTTCGTCACCGAGCAAGTAACCCCACCCTCCGGCCCGGGCCTCGTCGCCGTCGGCGTTCTTTCCCCAAGCCGCCGAGCCGGTGCCGGCGATGACAGCCACGCCGGTACGGGCGCGTCCGGCTGCCAGCAGCAGGCGGGAGTCGTGCACCACCGTGACCACGGCGCCGGGAACGTGCGGCCGGATCAGGGCGGCGAGGGCTTCGGCGTCCTCGGCGGTATCGATGCCGCCGGATCCGGCGTAGACGCGGGACACGGGCCCCTCACCGATCCGTGCGAACAGCTCGGCAATGTTGCGTGCGGCCTCGTCGCGGCTGACGTTCTGGACGTTGGAGCTTCCCACTGACTCGTCAGCCGCCGGAATCCCGTCTTCGAACCGGATTCCGCGGGTCTTGGTGCCGCCGATGTCGAGGCCGATGATGATGCCGGCCAATGGGCCGGCGCCGGGCGCAGCGGAGTTCTGGAGGGGAACGGCAGGGGGTTGTTCGCTGTTTTGCACGTCACAAGACTACTGTCCGGAGCGGCCAGCGGGGCTGCTGCGGCATGCCGGAATGTCACTGCCGGTGTCAGTGCTCCGTGCGGTGCCTGACCAGGCCGGCCAGCAGCCGGGGACCTTCGGTCACCACCATCTCCCGGAACAGGCGCACGGACGCAGGTTCGGCGCCGGCCTTGGCCCGGCGCCAGGACAGGCCCACTTCGCGAACGGCGAGCGCCGAGCTTAGTGGCACCTCCACCCACCCGAGGTTGCCGGTTTCGGGGCTCACCGTGCTGCCGGGTGCGTCACCGCCTGGCGGCAGGATGCTGACACCGAGCCCGGCCGAGACGAGCCCTCGGACCGTGTGGGAATCCTGGCTTTCGAAGGCTATCCGGGGCCGGTAGCCGGCCTCTTTGAACAGCGCGTCAGTCAGGGACCGCAGCCCGTATCCGGCGCCGAGGGCCACGAATGGTTCCGTCCTGATGTCGGCAAGGTCCGCCGTCGGCCTTCCCGCGAGGCGGTGGGCATGGTGCACCACGAGGCGCAGCGGCTCCCGGTAGAGCGGCGCCGATTCCAGGTGGCGGCCGGCAGGTGCTGCCGGGGCGGTGAGGGCGAGGTCTGACTCGCCGGATGCCAGCTCTTCGAGGCAGGCGTTCCGGGCACCCTGGCTCAGCGTAAAGGCCGCTCCAGGGTGCCTGCTGCGGAAGGCGCTGATGAGCAGGGGCAGTGTCCCTTCGCCGAAGGTGTGCTGGAACGACACCGCGATCCTTCCCCGAGCCACATCCGATTCATTGCGCACCACGTCCAGGCCCGCCCGGAACTCCTCCAGGGCGTTTTCGATGTAGGGCAGGAGGGTCCGCGCGGCGGGGGTCAGGCGGACTCCCCTTCCGTCGCGGACCAGGAGTTCGGTTCCGACGACGGCGCTCGCCCGGGCGATGGCGCGGCTCACCGTGGACTGGGGTACTCCCAGGACTTCCGCTGTCCCGGTGATGTGCTCCGTGCGGCCCAGCTCGGACAGCACGGGGAGCAGCGGAAGCAGCTGAACGAGTTGTTTCCGGTCCGGTTCCATCAGCCCTTTCCTCACTCAAACCATCCGTGATGGCTATGAGTCTGACACGAACTATGCATTGGAAGCATCTGTTGGCCCGGGACTACGCTTACCCCATGCCACCAGACACCAGCCTTGCAGGCACCCACGCCTCGCCGCCGCGCTGGACCGGGCATGCGAAGGGATCCGCCGCCTACGCGAGGATCCTCGCCGGCCTGTCCTTTGCAGGTGTTGCCACCTTCGCCCAGCTCTACTCCACGCAGGCGGTGCTGCCCCTGCTTGCCTCCGACCTGCAGATCAGCGCAGCCGAAGCCGCACTGACCATCTCGCTGGCCACCGTGGGACTTGCCGCGACTGTCATCCCCTGGTCTTTCCTCGCCGACAGGATCGGCAGGGTCCGTGCCATGACGTGGGGAATCAGCATGGCCACCGTCCTGGGCCTCATGGTTCCCTTGGCCGGCAGTTTCCAGCTCCTGCTGGCCCTGCGCCTGCTGGAAGGGATGGCGCTGGGCGGAATCCCGGCCATTGCCATCGCGTACCTGAACGAAGAAGTGACAAAGGTGCACGCCGCCGTCGCTGCCGGCAGCTACGTGGCAGGCACCACCCTTGGCGGCCTGGCCGGGAGGCTGGTGGCCGGACCGGCCGGGGAACTGTGGGGCTGGCGCGCAGCTGCCCTGGCGGTGTCCGTCCTGGCCACGCTGGCAGCTGTTGCCTTCCTGCTGCTGGTCCCCAAGGCGCGGGGTTTCGTGGCATCCGGGGGCACCGGCCTGCGCGGGGCTTTCAGGACGCTTGCCGGGCATGTGCGCCATGGCCGCCTGCTGGCGCTCTACCTCCAGGCCTTCCTCATGATGGGCGGCTTCGTGGCTGTCTACAACTACCTGGGGTTCCGGCTGTCCGGCGAGCCGTTCACCCTGCCCGCGACCCTGATCAGCCTCATTTTCCTTGCCTACTTGTCCGGGACCGTCACCTCCCGCTGGGCTGCCGGCCTGACCATGCGCTTCGGCCGCCGGTCCGTCCTCCTGGCCGGCCTGGCGCTGTCCGTCGGCGGGCTTGCCCTGACACTGACGCAGTCCCTGGCACTGATCCTCGCCGGCCTGGTGGTCTTCACCGGCGGCTTCTTTGCCGCCCACAGCATCGGGGCCGGGTGGACGGGAGCCATTGCCACGTCCGGCCGGGCCCAGGCGGCATCGCTGTACAACCTGGCCTACTACCTGGGCTCCAGCGTGCTCGGCTGGGCGGGCGGGCTGCTGTTCCAATCCCTGGGCTGGAACGCCCTGGCAGCAGCCGTCATGCTGCTGGCCTGCCTCACGGGGGCGATTGTCGCCGTCGTCCATCCCTCGCGCGAGCCCGCGGCGGCCTGAACGCGCCCCCGTGACTACCTGCGCAACGAATTAAGTCCTTCGCAGGAACTGATGGGACCGCAGAAATTCGGTGTGAGCGGCGCTGCAGGGCCCGGGAGGGCGGTTCCGGCGGTCTAGGATGAATGCAGGACCGTTGGAAGGAACCCGCAGTGAGCATGAATCCCCGGCACCCCAGGCCCGGAGCGCATTTGGAACCACTGGATGCCATCGACGAGCGCCTCCTTGCCGCGCTGGTGGCCGATGCGCGGATCTCGAACAAGCAGCTCGCCGAACTGGTGGGCATCGCGCCGTCCACAGCCCTGATGCGCACCCGGGCACTCTCCGAACGCGGAATAGTCAAGGGCTATGAAGCAAAGCTGAGCCTTTCGGCCATCGGCAGGTCCGTGCAGGCACTGGTGGCTGTCCGGTTGCGCGCCCACGACCGCGACCAGATCGACCGCTTTACCGCACGGGTCCCTCACCTGCCGGCGGTACTGTCCACCTTCCACACCTCAGGTTCCGTGGATTACCTGCTGCACATCGCCGTCGGCAGCACCGAGGACCTCCGTGACTGGGTGCTCGACAACCTGGCCACGGACCCCGTGGTGGGCCATACCGAAACCACACTGGTTTTTGAGCACATCCAGGGCAACCACGGGCCGCTGCCCGACTGACGGATTACTGCCGTCAGGCGTGCCGGCCGCGCAACGCCCGTGCCAGCGTAAGGCCGGCCAGGACCAGCGCAGCTGCGCCGCACACCACAACGAAGCCGAGCACCGCCGCAGGCTGTCCCACCATGCCCGACGCCCACCCCAGGCCCAGTACCGGGACGGCGCTGCCCAGGTACGTGATGACGTAAACCGTGCTGATCACCTGGGCATGGCGGGCGGGCTCCACCTTGCCCGCAACGTCATTGAAGACCGTGCGGAAAGCCAGCCCCTGCCCCATCCCAGCTGCCACGCAGGCGGCCACCAGCAGCGGCGGGCTGTGCATGGCCCCGGCAGTCCCCAGCAGGACCACCGATACCCCCAGGACGGCAAGGCCCGCCGGAACAACAAACCGGCCCCGCACGGTGAGCAGCTGGCTGAAGGCCGAGGCCGCCAGCGGCAAACCGGCAAGGACACCTATCAGTGGCCGGGAATCAGTCTCCAGGACCCGTGCAAAGTACCCGGGCGCCAGGGAAAGGGAAAACCCGAACACGGCGAAACTCAGGAACCCAACGCCGGAAGCAAGCCAGAAAGCTCCCCGCGCATTCCGGGACACCGCCGGGCGGCGCGGGGCAAGGGCCTGGAGCGGCCGCGACACGGCCGGAACCGCAATGGCCGGGCGTGCGCGGATAAGGAAGAGCGGGACCAGCAGGCCGGCGAGGACCACAGAATGCACGCCGTAGGGTGCCGTGGTGGCTCCCGGCAGCAGGGACAGCAGGCCGCCGATGGCCGGGCCAGCAGCGACTCCCCCGGAGGAAGCCAGCAGCGTGAAGCGCGACGCCCACTCCGGGCGGGAGGGCAGCAGCTCGCGCAGGGCGGCCGCGCTGGCGCCCGTTGCCAGCGCAACAGCGATCCCCTGCAGGGCCCGGCCCGCGCACAGCCCTGCCAGGGTGTGGGCCTCGGCAAAGACAAGGTTGCCGGCGAGGCCGCCCAGCACAGCCAGGAGCAGCGCGGCCCTGCGGCCGATGTGGTCCGACCAGTGCCCGGCCAGCATCAGGGTGGCCACCAGGGCCAGGACGTAGCTGGCGAATGCCGCCGTGACGTCCAGCGCGGAAAGTCCCAGCGATGCCTGCAGCAGCGGATACAGCGGGGTGGCGAGGTTGGCCCCCACCAGCAGGGCGAAGATCACCGCGCCGGAGATCACCAGCCGGGCAGTGTTAGAGGCGTTCCAGCCGGACGCCGTGGCGGGGCGCATCCGCAGTTCACTGAAGACCGTCATGGTGCCGCCTCCGGGGTTGGCCGCGCGGGTGGCCCTTGTGGGGTGCCGCGCAGGGGAAATACAGGTGTGACTCCAGAGTGCGGCACTGCTGCCCCTTTGATCCGAAACAAGTGCAAGAATTGAGCACAATCATCAAAGATGCCGCGAGCGAGTGACGGAGAATGAGCATTTGAACAATCTGGATGCCACCGACCTGAAGATCCTGCTGGCCCTCATCCGGGACCCCCGGATCCAGGTAGGGGAACTCAGCGATGCCGTGGGTATTGCCCGGAACACCGCGCAGACGCGGGTACGGCGCCTGATCAGGACCGGCGTCCTCCGGCCCGGCGGACGGGAAGTGGACCTGGAGGCCGTGGGCTACGACGTGGTGGCCTTCGTGACCATCGAAGTGTCACACCGGGAACTGGACGGCGTTGTGGGAGCCCTGAGGCTGATTCCCCAGGTGCTGGAGGTCCACGAAATTTCCGGGCGCGGCGATGTCTGGTGCCGGGTGGTGGCAACGGATACCCACAACCTCCAGTCATCGCTGCGCCAGGTGCTGCGGATCAAGGGCGTCATCCGTACCGAAACGGTGTTGGCCCTGCACACCCACATCCCGTACCGGACCGAACCACTCATCAGTGGCCTGAGCAATTCGGCATCCGCCGGCCGCTAGGATTTCCTGAATGACCATCATCGATAACGCCGTGTACGTGGACGGCGCCCGCCATGCGGAGCCGGAAAGCCTTGAGCAGACGTTCGAAACCCTGGCCCGGCACGGCGGCATGGCGTGGATCGGCCTGTACAGGCCCACCGCCGAGGAGATGGCTGCCGTAGCTGCCGAGTTCGGCCTCCACGAACTGGCTGTCGAGGACGCTATCTCGGCACACCAGCGCCCCAAGATGGAACGCTACGACGACAACCTTTTCACCGTCCTGCGGCCCGCGCGCTACCTCGATGCAAGCGAGACCGTGGAGTTCGGCGAACTCCACATCTTCACCGGAAAGAACTTCGTGGTGACCGTCCGGCACGCGGAGATGGCCGGCGTGGCCAGGGTTCGGCAGCGGCTCGAAGCCCGTCCCGAACTCCTGCGGCATGGGCCCGAAGCCGTGCTTTATGCCTTGCTGGACCGTGTGGTGGACGACTATGCCCCCGTGGTGGCCGGGCTGGAAAACGACATCGATGAGATCGAGGACCAGCTGTTCAGCGGCGATAGCAGCGTTTCGCGCCGGATCTACGAACTGGCCCGTGAGGTCATCCAGTTCCAGCGCGCCATCCACCCGTTGCCGGACATGATGCACCAGCTCAAGCGGGGGTTTGCGAAGTACGGAGTGGAAACCGAACTCCAGCACAGCCTGCGGGACGTGGAGGACCACGCCGAGCGTGTCATCTCACGGGCCGATTCCTTCCGGGACCTGTTGCAGAACGCCCTGACCCTGGACGGGACCCTCACCGCCAACCGGCAGAACGAGGCAAGCGCCGAACAGAACGAACAGGTGAAGAAGATTTCGTCCTGGGCAGCAATACTGTTCGCGCCGTCCTTCGTGGCAGGCGTCTACGGCATGAACTTTGACCATATGCCCGAACTCCATTGGGGTTTCGGCTACCCCATGGCGCTGGTCCTGATGGTGGCCGCTGCGGGACTCATGTACGGAATCTTCAAACGCAAGGGCTGGCTGTAGCCAGGCGGTGCCTGAAGAGCCTCCGGCAGGACGCGGGCGTCACTCCTGCCTGGGCCGTGACAGCGGCGGATGGACATACCGGTCGGTTGCCGTAAACAGCGCAGCGGGCGCTCCGCCGGTTGAGGCGCGGGCCTTCCTTCCGGTGTCCTCGAGGTGTGGTGTCATCTTGCGGGTGAAGTTTCCTGCCGCCAGCGGAGCGTTCCACACTGCCTCGTAAACGGTGCGCAGCTGGGTGAGCGTGAACTCTTCGGGGAGGAGCCTGGCCGCGACGGTGGTGTATTCCATCTTGCCTGCGAGCCGCTGCAGGCCCTCCGCAAGGATCTGCGAATGGTCGAAAGCCAAGGATCCGCCGGCGCCGCCGGCGGACATGTCGTGGACCGGATACCAGTCGGCACCGGCGGCATCGGTCCCGGCCGAGACGGCGGGAAGGGTTGCGCCGTCCGTCGCCAGCAGGACCAGGTGGGCAACGGAAACCACCCGCATCCGGGGGTCGCGCCCGGGGTCGCTGTACGTAGCCAGCTGCTCGAGGTGGACCGGCAGTGTTCCCAGGTCCAGCCCGGTTTCCTCGGAGAGCTCGCGGCCGGCGGCTGCCTCCGCTGATTCCCGGGGTCCGACGAATCCCCCCGGCAGTGCCAGCCGGCCCCTGAAGGGGTGGGAGCCGCGGCGGACCAGGGCGGCGTGGAGGACGCCGCCGTTGACGGCGAAGACCACAAGGTCTGCGGTCAGGGCGACGGAGGGGTAGTCACCGGGCCGGTAGGACTCGAGATAGTCCCGCTCGGCGTTGGAGTCATTCATGCCGGCGCACCTTCCAGGACGGTGCGGGTGGCCCAGGGCGGGGTGGTGAAGCCGTTCCGCTGGGCCAGGACCAGGTCGATGACGTCGGTGGCGGTTTTCATGCGCCGTTCGTGGCTGCCGGTGACCAGGATCCAGGAGTGTCCTTCCGCGGTCAGGGTCTCCTTGAACCATTCGGTTATATCGGCACGGCGGTGCTCGCCTTCCCGCCAGCCGTCGTCTTCGAACGGCACGCCTGCATCGTCGGTGACCAGGTACAGATCACGGCGCGGCAGGGTATCCATGGCGTGATAGGAACCGTAGCTGCGCTCCCCCAGGTAATACCGTTCCCACAAGGTGGTGGCCAAGGCGTCGGTGTCGGCGATGACCAGCGGGCAGGTATCGGCTGCCGTGTTCTCCAGCTGGTTTTGCCGGGCACCGATAACGCTGAAGTCCCGCGCGGTCCGCACCATGTCGGCCAGTTCCGCGTCCGGCTTCCAGGCCCGCAGGGCGTCGAACTTTTCGTAGGTGTAGGCGCGGCCGTATTCGGGCACGTCGGCGATCAGCGGGAACCGGGCCCGATAGTGGTCCATCAGGGCCCGTGTGAGGGTGGTGGTGCCGGTGGATTCCGCGCCGACAATGATGATCCTGGTGGCCAGCTCCTGCCGTGCCGGGGCTATCACATACGGCCAGGCCGCGCCGGGGTCGTCGCGGCAGATGGTGCCGCTGATCGGGTAGGTGGTGCGGGACTGGTCGACCAGCACGTGGTCGGCGCCGAAGTAGCCCGCCAGCCGGGCGCCGTAGGCCTCGGAGCTGAAGACGGCGTCGACGGCGGTGATTCCGTGGCACTTCAGGGCCAGGCGCATGAGCTCGTTCTGGGCTTTCCAGATGGCGTCTGAGTGGTAGTCCTCGGGGCAGTCGTTCGGCATGGCGATGACCTGCACGTTGGTGTCTTCGAATTCGGCGGCCAGCCATTTGGCGCGGTCGGCGACGGTGACGGACTCAAAGCGCGTGCCGAGGACAAGGACCGCGACACTTTCGGACTGTGAGGCGGCCGTGGCAATGAGATGGGCGTGGCCGGCGTGGGGAGGGTAGAACTTGCCGATGACCATTGACTGGGTGAACATTCTCAGGCTCCTGCCGGGACGGTGATCAGGGTGGTATTCGCAGCGGCCCGGGTGCGCTTCCAGCCGATGAGCCCGTAAATGCAGAGGGCGAGGAATCCGATGTAGAGGATGGCTGTCAGGGCCAGCCCCCGGCTGAAGTACAGCGGAATGGAGACCACATCGATGAGGATCCAGGCGTACCAGTGCTGGAAGATTTTCTTCGCCTGCCAGTAGGTCGCCACCAGGGAAGCTGTCAGGACAAAGGCATCCGGCCATGGCACCTGGGAGTCGGTGCCGTGGGTCAGGATCATGGCCACGGCAACAGTGCCGGCCAGGGTGGCACCGGTGCCGAGGAGGACTTCCTTGCCGGTGGCGTCCCGGATGGGCAGATCATTGCTGGCCTCGGTGGCGGAGCTGCCGCGGACCCAATTGAACCAGCCATAAACGGCCACTGCAGCGAAGATGACCTGAAGGACCGTTTCGCCGTAGAGGCCGGCACCCAGGAAGAGAATGATGAACGCAACGTTGTTCAGAATTCCCACCGGCCAGTTCCACAGCTTCTGCTTCGCGACGCCGTAGACGCACGCGGCGCCGGTGACGAAGCCGATGACCTCGATCCAGCTCACGGGAGAGCCGAGGAGATCTGGCACTGCGGTGGAGTTCATCCAGTCGAGTAGGGCCGTCATCGCCACTTCCTTTCCTAATTATCAATCCGATAATTACAACCTAGCGGGTAATTATCAAACTGACAACTCTGGTCCGAAGAACGGCGGCGCACTTTCCCCGCTGTGCCCGATGTTGCCTGGAAACGACAAAGGCCATCCCGGAGGGATGGCCTTTGATGAAACGAAAACTGTGGAGCTAAGGAGATTCGAACTCCTGACCTCTTCGATGCGAACGAAGCGCTCTACCAACTGAGCTATAGCCCCGGAACGGTGCGACCTTTTGGCGGGATCTGAACCGGTGACCCTAGGCTACACATTTTTCCTGTCCCAATGCCAACCGACGTTCCCGGCACCGTGAAGGCCCGCGCTGGCGGGCGTCGTCGGGTCCCTGTGGGGACTAAGCCCTGCGGCGCTGCAGGACGTCGTCGAGGTTGCTGAGCGCGCTCTGCGCCTTGGTGAGCTGCTGGGCGTCAGCAGGTGCAGCGCCGGCCGCTCCCGCCGTGTTTCCGGCCGCGCCCTGCTTCAGCGACGGCTTGCCGACGGCTTTCGGCGCCTCGGGAAGCTCAAGCGGCTTGGGCTCCGGCCGCTCGGCCTTGGCAGCCTCCACGTAAACAGGCTTGGGGACCTCAACAGGCTCCCAGGGCGTGCTGGAGGGAACGTCCGACGCCGGGGCTGCCGCGCTGGTATCGCCCGCGGCCACGGCTACGGCAATGGCTGCTTCACGCAGCTCGACGGCGGTCAGCGGCTTGGCCTGGGGTTTGTGGGCCTCGGCGTCGAAAAGCGGGCTGTCCGGCCGGGGAGGCACCGGTGCGGTTTCCGGCTTAGGCGGAATCCGGTCAACGGGGACAGCTGTCCTGGACGGGGCGCTCATGGCTGAGCGGAACGCTGCGTTGACCTTTTCCTTGCGGCTCCGGACAGCGAGGGTGCGGAGAAGAACGACGCACGCCGCCGTGAGCGCCACGCAGGACAGCGGCAGGACCGCGGAACCGAGGCCGAAGGGGAGCAGGACGCCGGAGACGAACGCCGTGATGAGCGAGAGCAACCCGACGAGTGCAATGGATGTGCGCCCGTAGTGGATGCGCAGCCGCCCATTGGCTGCGCCGGTGGCCCCGGCAGCGGCCGCGGGCTTGGCAGCGGGTGCGGCGCTCTTCCTCGTATCCATCGTTTTCTCCTGCTTGGCGGCGACGTTCAGAACCATGCCTTGCGGCCGTTCCGGTTTCTCCTCTGCGGGTGTGTCCGCCGTGAAATCGCCGGCGGGCTGGAACTGGTGCCTGCGGTTCCGGAGGACGTAAGGGGCAACCCACACGATCCAGAGCACGACAGCAACCACAAGGATCACAGAGCTGCTAAGGGGGAAGTCCACACTCAAAACCGTATGAGTATCACCACTGCCACAGTGGCATTGGCTGCGGTGTGTCGCAGGGCGGTTGCCAAATGAGTGGAATTAAGACGGCCGGGACGACATCCAACGCGGCAACAGGCCGTCCGGGACTTCTTCGGAGGTCAGCGCAAAGGACCGGTGGTCAGCCCACTCACCGTTGATGTGAAGATAGCGGGGCCGGTACCCTTCGTCGCGGAAGCCCAGCTTCTCCACCACCCGCAGGCTGGGTCCGTTTTCTGGCCGGATGTTGATTTCCATCCGATGCAGCCCAAGGGTCTGGAAGCAGTGGTCTGTCACCAGGGCCACCGCCGTGGGAGCAATCCCCCGGCCCGCCCGGGCCTGGTCCACCCAATAACCCAGCGTGGCCATCATTGCCGAGCCCCAGAGGATGGATGACACCGTCAGCTGGCCCACGATGTGCGGGGTCCGGCTGCCGGCCACCCGCTCCGTAATGAGGAACGGCAACGCCGTGGACTGGGCCGCCTGGGAATTCAGCGAACGTACCATTTGCCGGTAGTCCGGCAACCCTCCGCGCGGATCCGGATTGGACGCTTCCCACGGCGCAAGCCACTGGCTGTTCCGTGACCGCACTTCAGTCCATTCTTTCCGGTCGCGGTAGCGGATGGGCCGCAGGACCAGGTCACCGCACTCAAGCGTGGCCGGCCAGATGGGACCGAAGCGCACGATGCTACTTGGAAAGTTGGGCGGCGAAGCCCGGCAACCACTCCCGCAGGCCTGGGCCCAGGTCATCACTGTCGACGGCCAGCTGCACGCAGGCCTTCAGGTAGCTCAGTTTGTCGCCGGTGTCGTAGCGGCGGCCGCGGAAGATCACGCCGTAGACGCCGTAGCCTTCGCCCTCGCCGGTGGCAAGTTCCTGCAGGGCGTCGGTCAGCTGGATCTCGCCACCGCGGCCGGGGCCGGTTTCCTCCAGCACGTCGAAGACGGCGGGGTGCAGCACATAGCGGCCGATGACTGCCAGGTTGGACGGTGCCTCGTCCGCTGCAGGCTTCTCAACGAGCCTGTTGATCCGGACGTAGCCTTCGCCGTCGATCTCTTCGATGTCCGCGCAGCCGTAGGCGCTGATCTGGGACGGATCCACTTCGATCAGCGCAACCACCGAACCGCCGGTCTTGGCCTGCACGTCGATCATGGTTCCCAGGAGCTCGTCCCGGGCATCAATCAGGTCATCACCGAGGAGCACGGCAAAAGGCTCATTGCCCACATGCTGGCGGGCCCGCAGCACGGCGTGACCGAGCCCGTTGGGGTCGCCCTGGCGGACGTAGTGGATGTCGCCGAGGTTGCTGGCGGCCTGGATGGACTCCAGCTTCTTGGTGTCACCCTTGTCCGAGAGGGTGGACTCAAGCGACGGGACACGGTCAAAGTGGTCCTCGAGCGCCCGCTTGTTGCGTCCCGTAATCATCAGGACATCGTTGAGTCCGACGCCAACGGCTTCCTCCACGACGTACTGGATGGCAGGCTTGTCCACCACCGGAAGCATTTCCTTGGGCATAGCCTTGGTGGCGGGAAGGAACCGGGTACCCAGCCCCGCAGCGGGGATGACGGCTTTGCGAACTCTCGGGTTACTGGTAGTCACCGGACTAATCTAGCGTCAGCGGCAAGCATTAAGTAATCAGCGGTCCGGCCCCGGCGCCGACCTGCACATGAACCCGCCGCCCGCGGCGATGGAGGGAAAACCCATGACTGAACATCAGACCGGTGCCAAGGACGGCATTCGGGCTGCCCACCGTGCCCGCCGCGCGGAACTCTCGCCGGCGGCCCTGGAGGAGGCGGGCAACGCCCTGGCGGAACATGGCACAGCCTGGGCCGGCTCCCTTGCGGACGGCGCGGCCGCAACCTTCTGCGTCTACCTGGGCGTCGGCGTCGAACCCCCTACCCTGCCGCTGATCCAGGCCCTCCACGCCCGCGGACACCGGGTCCTCCTGCCGGTGTGCGAACCGGCGCGCGAACTGAGCTGGGTGTTCTGGTCTCCCGGCATCCCCTTTGCGCGCAGCCGGTACGCGCCCGTCATGGAACCCGACGGGCCGCGACACGGGCCGGATGTGGCCGGTGGGGCGTCCGGGCTGTTCATCCCGGCCACGGCCGTTGACCTTTCCGGTAACCGGATCGGCCAGGGCGGAGGCTACTACGACAAGTTCCTGGGCCATTTGGACACTGCCGGGAAGCATATTCCGCTTGCCGCTGTTATCTACGACGAAGAACTCCTGCCTGCCGGGCGGATCCCCGCCGAGGAGTTCGACCGTCCCGTTCCGGCCGTCCTGACTCCGGGCGGACTGCGGGTCCTGGCAGGCGCTCTCTGAACCCGGGACGCTGGTGGACGGGGATGATAGAATTAGCACTCAGGCCCTGCGACTGCTAACGGACCACCACTGGAACGGATGGCAGCACGGGACCTCTCGTTTGCCCAAGAGGAGGAGCACCAGTGCCAACATATGCTTACGCCTGCAAGGATTGCGGCCATGCTTTTGACATCGTCCAGTCATTCTCGGACAGTTCGCTGACGTCCTGCCCGGAATGCGAAGGCACGCTGCGCAAGAAGTTCAACAGCGTTGGCGTCGTCTTCAAGGGATCGGGCTTCTACCGCACCGACTCCCGCGACTCCAAGGGCAGCACCGTCTCCGCAGCACCCGCGGCCCCGGCAGCCCCTGCTCCGGCACCCGCACCGGCGGCTGCCGCCAGCTGACACCGGCCCCCACCACACTCGGGCTGACCGCGGCCCCGCTCCTGTTGGCAGCACCATGTTGTCCACATAGGATCGGGGCCGCTGTCGTCTGCCATGCCTGCCCGCCTAGCGTGAAGGCATGCCTGCACATCCCGTCCGTGCCCACCGCAGACCGCCTGTCTTCCAAGCCAAAAAGGGAGCTGCCTCGTCCCGGCGCGGCAGCCCGCTGACCCGTATGGGCGGGTTGCTCAACCGCAACCGGCGCCTCGCTGTTGCCCTGCTGCTCTGCGCAGCGGCGTCCATGACCGTCCACCAGCTCACCCCTGCGCCGGCCGACACTGCCACAGCCCTGTCCGCAGCGAGGGACCTGCCCGCCGGAACGGCTGTCACGGCCTCTGACCTTGTTCCGGTGCGGGTACCGCCAGGCCTGCTGTCCGAGGGCGTGCTGAGTGAGCAGACTGAGGCGGAAGGCAAACAGTTGGCAACGCCGCTGCGAAAAGGGCAGCTGGTCACCGATGTCCAGCTCCTGGGTCCCGGGCTGCTCACCGGCACTCCCCCGGGATCGGCTGCCGTTCCGTTGCGGATGGCCGATGCCTCGTCCATCCAATTGGTTTCGCCCGGGCAACTGGTGAACATCGTCCTGACATCCGGGAACGGGTTCGACCGACAGGGACCCTCGGAAGTCCTGGCCGCGGGAGTCCCCGTCCTCTGGACCGCTGCCAAAGGTGGCCAGGGCGGACAATGGTTGGGCACCGCCGAAACCGACGGGCTGATCGTGGTGGCAGCCACCGCTGAACAGTCAGCACGGCTGGCCGGGGCGTCCACGCAGGGCAAGTTGTTCTTCGTCCTGGTGGGACCGCCGTCGTGACCGGCCCTGCCTTGCCCGGCAGGGCCTGCCATCACGTCGGCAGCGCTATTGGCCGTCAGCCCCAGTGCGGGGGCTTCTGCTCCTTCAACCACGCGTCGTGGTCGTCGTCGCGATCGCCCCAGGCCCGCGGGTCATCTTCCGCGGCGGTCTTGGGCAGTACGTCCTCTACTTGGCCGCGCGCAGCCGGTGAGCCGGCCTCTTCCGCGTCCGCGGCATCGCCAGAACTTGCGGCGCTCCCGGTATCGGTCGCGTCCACGGTGCTCTCAACATCCTCGGCGTTCACGGCATCTTGTGGCGTCACGGCATCATTCGGGGTCACGGTGCCCGCCTCCTCACTGTCTGGTCCTGCAACGGCGTCATCGGCGCCGCCTGAATCGGAATCGTCCCGGGATTCGTGGCGTTCCTCGCCCCGCGCGGCGTCACGCCGGAACCCTGACCCATGCGTGCCCGCGTACGGGACCGAAGCGGGCTGCGCAGCGTCGATTCCATTCAGCGCCTGATGGACGTCGTCGTCAAGGAAACCGGCGGACTCGGCAGAGCGGCCCGGAAGAACCACCCGTTCCAGCCCCAAGTACCCTGCAATCCGGTCCGCACAGGCCGAAGGATCAGTGAACACCTCAATGGTCCACAGCGGCATGTACCGCCACCCCAGCCGCTCCAGCATCTGCGGGCGCAGCCGGCTGCGCTCACGGACACTCATGGTGCGGTACTGCTCGGTGCCGTCGGACTCGATCGCCACCGGCCAGGGAAGGTCTGCCTCATCCTGGCCCATGGTGCCCAGCGGGTCTGCGGCCGCCACCACGTCGATGACGCCGTCGTACTGGTGCCACACCCGGGCGCCGCGGGCACGAAGCCTGTCGCCGAGGTCGGCAACAAGCGGGTCGGCTCCGAGCGCCTGCTCGCTGGCAGCCGCCCGGGACGCCGGAGTGCCGAGGTCGGTGTTCCCCGAAATCTCCCGGTCAAGCAGCGCGTACAGGTCCAGAGCACCGTACGCCAGCCTGGTCTGGTCCAGGTCCTCCGGGCGGAAGCACGTCAGGACGTGGATGGAACGGCGGGCACGGGTCATGGCCAGCGCGAACTTCTCCCTGCCGCCCTCGGCGGACAGCGGGCCGAAGTTGTGAAGGGCCCGCCCATGCGGTGTGCGCCCGTAGCCGGGCGAGAAAATGACATGGTCACGCACCAGGCCCTGTGCCCGTTCAAGGTCAACAACCCGGAAGGACTCCGGCCCCGCTCCGAAGAAACTGGCCAGCCCGGGGTAGTTCGGCAACTGGAGCCGGATGGACTCGCCGATCCTCGCGGCATGCCGCAGGCTTGCTGTGACAACCGCCAGGGACGTCCTGGGCCGCAGCCGAGCGTGCTCGAACACCAGCTCCACCACGCGGTTGACCTCAGCCACCACAGACTCCACGCCCTCGTGGTCGGCGCTGGGCAGGCCGGTGCCGTCCGGCAAGTACTCCACGAGCAAGGACCGGTCCAGCCCGGTGGCCGACTGGCCCTCTGGAAGGCGGCGGAGGCCGCCGTCGTAGAAGTTCCTGCTCAGCTGCAGTACCAGGTCCTCGTCCACACCCCGGTAGACGTTGGTGAGCTGCCACACCGGCAACACGGCGGAGAGGGCCTTGAAGGCGCTCTCGACCCGCTGGTGCGCGGACTCGCCGGGCGCGAGCCGCTCCACCCCCACGGTGAAGCTGCGGGGACTGGCGATCCGGGCATCGCCGAAGGCAATGACCTGCCGGGCGCGGGCGATGGAAGGCAGGACCGCCTGCAGGCTGGTGGCTTCGGCGTCGAGGATCACCACGGCGTCGAAGTGCTGTTCCGCGGGCAGCAGCCCGCTCATGAGGTAGGGGCTCACCGACCAGACGGGAACCAGCGTGCCGATCAGGTCCGGCGCCTGGGCGGTCAGCGCCGGCAGTGAGACCCGTCCGTCCTTGAGCAGGCTGCGCAGGAGGCCTGCCTGCCGGGGCTGGTCCCCGATGGCTTCCCTCCAGCGCTCGGCCAGGTCCCAGCGCAGGCGTGCCGCCCCGCTGGCGATGTGGGCGTTGTCCGCGAGGCGGTACTCGGCTTCGAGCTGGCGCAGGGCATCGCCGTCGGACATTGCGAGGTAGTCGTCGCCGCTGATCATGGCCTCGAGGGCTGACTGCCACCAGGCCAGTTCAAGTTCAGCAGCCACCGATCCGGCGGGAACCTCACGTTCGGCGAGGTCGGCCAGGAGCTCGCCGAGGCCGTGCTCGCGCATGTTCTCCACGAGGAGCGTCCGTTCGGGGAGCGTCTTGAGCGTGTCAGTATCGGCGACCAGCCGTTCCAGCCGCTCCAGGAGGTCTTCGTAGCGCACGGTGGACAGCGTCCCGCCCCCGGCTGTGTGCTTCAGGCATTCACCAAGGCTCGCGAGCTCCTGGTCCAGCTCGCGGTACAGGGCGTTCATCTCCGCCAGCCCGGACGGGACGGCAGGGTGCCGCTGGGTGGTGGCGTAGCCTGCCCAGCGGACCCGCTGTTCCTGGACCAGGACCAGGGACGTGTGCAGGTCTGCGATGTGGACGCCCGGCCGGACGTACTCCTTGGCCACCCGTCGGAGCCGCGACCGCTGCATGGAGGTCATCTCGATCCCGCGTTCACGCCGCCACGCCGAGGGTGCGGTGGCGGAAATGAGGTCGGTGACCGGCCGGTCGAAGATATCCGGCGTGAACTTATCCAGGCTTCCACGCACGGCGACCAGCAGCTCCAGCTGTTCGCCCCACTCGGCGAACGATTCACCAAGACGGATTTCCGCGTGCTCGGCCACGGCGTTCATCCGCTCCCGGAGCACGGGCAGGCTCTTTGCGATGGCCCGGACCAGGTCCTGGGCTTCTTCCGTTTCCTTGCGCGTCAGGAGCCGGGCGCCATGCCACGGGCTGGTGGTGGACGCCTTGCTGAAACTGCCCAGCTCTGCTGCACGCTGCAACCGGCCGGCGAGTTCCTCGCGGTCGCGGATGCTGTCCAGGACGCTTCGCTTCAGCCGCACAGTGGTGGCGGGTGCGGGATGGATGGAGGTCAGCTCGGCCAGCGACTGCATGGCCTGGTAGGGCGAGCAGCCCCACCGGTCGCGGACATTGTGCAGGGACGCCACATGGTCCATCAGCGCGTGGCGGTGTTCGGTCAGCGTGCTGTGCAGGTTCCCCAGCTGTGGCTTGAGGGACTTTTCGTTCCGGACAATGGCGCGGACCAGCTGGGACTTCAGCTGCTGCGCGGTGACGTTCCCGGACAACTGGAACAGGATCGAGTCGAGGCCCAGGGCTTCGAGCTGGCCGGACACCTCGTTCAGGCTGGCGCGCCGGTCCCCCACCACCAGGACGGTCCGGCCGGCGTCCACCAGGGCGCCGATAGTGTTGATGGCTGTTTGAGTCTGCCCTGTCCCGGGCGGGCTGCTGACCACCAGCGAGTCGCCGGCGCGGGCGGCGTCCACCACGTACTGCTGGTCAGTGTCCGCGTCCAGGAGGAGCAGTTCGTCCTGGGGATGCCGGCTGTCCAGCGGCGGGAAGCGGGCCGGGTCCGGGGCCTCGACATCCACCACTTCCCCGCCGCCGGCCGTGGCCAGGGCGGAGACAACCGGGTTGGAGTCATTGATCCACGGGTCGTCAAGGTTCCCGGAGAGGTCCGCGAACGTGGACACCAGCAGGTTGTGCTGCGCTTCGGCGCCGTGGATGGGGCGGATGAGGGTGGAAAGCCGGTCCAGGACGGGCTGCGGATCGAAACGCGCTGTGCTGTACGCGAGGCGGGTGACGGCGTTGACGTCAAAGACAATGCCGTGGACAGACTTCAGGTGGCGGACCAACGCGGGGTTGATATGTGCCTGCTCCGTCAGCTGGAGCTCGTAGTCGTCTTCCCCGGGCCGGACGGTAAGGGAGATCGCTGTGAGCATGACGGGCGCGGAAACCCGTTGCGGTTTACCTCCGACGGCGGAGGTCCACACCACGGTGCCCGCGGAGAGGTACCCGGCGTCGATGCCGCGGTCATTGGACAGTTCGAAGATCTTGGACCGGATGTTGCGGGATGCCCTGGCTGCCACCACATACTGCTGCTGATCGCGGATCAGTGTGGACAGGCGTGTGCGGCGCCCGGCCATGAGCTGGGCCAGGCCTGAGGGGTGGGCCGAGGTGAGGTCTATGGAACCTTCGGGCGTCTTGGTGAAGCGCAGCATTGTGTCTGCCCCGGTGACGGGTTTGAGCCCGGACAGCCATTTACGAAGCTCTTCCGAGCCTTCCGGGTGGCCTTGACCAACTGACACTTCTGCCTTCTTTTCTGCGTTTGCACGTGACGCCCTGGACCATACCGGCATAGGTTCGAGAGTAGCCGCTTCCGCGGCCGGACTGAGAGACCGCAACACTGGAGCCGCGAAATAGGGGAGATTTCACAGGCGGATCCCGGGAGATTCACCACCGTGGCCCAGGCGCCAAGACAAAAGTGGCCGGCCTCCGTCAACGGAGGCCGGCCACTTCAGGATGCTATTCCCACTCGATGGTTCCCGGTGGCTTGCTGGTGACGTCCAGCACGACACGGTTGACGCCGTCCACCTCATTGGTGATCCGGTTGGAGATCCGGGCCAGGAGGTCATAGGGCAGGCGTGACCAGTCAGCCGTCATGGCGTCTTCGGACGAGACCGGGCGCAGGACGATGGGGTGGCCGTAGGTGCGGCCGTCGCCCATGACGCCGACGCTGCGGACATCTGCCAGCAGCACGACGGGCATCTGCCACACCTCGTTGTCCAGGCCTGCGGCGGTCAGCTCGGCGCGGGCGATGGCGTCGGCCTTGCGCAGCAGGTCCAGGCGTTCCTTGGTGACGTCGCCGACGATCCGGATGCCCAGGCCGGGGCCCGGGAACGGCTGGCGTCCCACGATCTCCTGGGGCAGTCCCAGCTGGGCGCCCACGGCGCGGACCTCGTCCTTGAACAGGGCCCGCAGCGGCTCCACGAGCTCGAACTGCAGGTCCTCGGGGAGGCCGCCCACGTTGTGGTGGCTCTTGATGTTTGCTGCACCTTCGCCGCCGCCGGATTCGACGACGTCAGGGTACAGGGTGCCCTGGACCAGGAACTTGATCTTCTCACCGTGCGCGGCGGCCTCGGCGATGATGGCCAGTTCGGCTTCTTCGAAGGCGCGGATGAACTCGCGGCCGATGATCTTGCGCTTGGTTTCGGGATCGCTCACGCCGGCCAGTGCGGTGAGGAAGCGTTCCTGCTCGTTCGCGATGTAGAGCTTGACGCCGGTGGCAGCAACGAAGTCGCGTTCCACCTGCTCAGCTTCGCCTTCGCGGAGCAGGCCGTGGTCAACGAACACACAGGTGAGCTGGTCGCCCACGGCGCGCTGGACCAGGGCAGCTGCGACTGCGGAATCGACGCCGCCGGAGAGGCCGCAGATGACCCGGGCATCGCCGATCTGGTTGCGGATGCGCTCAATCTGCTCTTCGAGGATGTTCCCCGTGGTCCAGTTGGGCTCGATCTTGGCGCCCTTGAAGAGGAAGTTCTCCAGCACCTGCTGGCCGTAGGCCGAGTGCTTGACCTCGGGGTGCCACTGCACGCCGTAGAGGCACTTTTCTTCGTTGGCGAAGGCTGCAACCTCGGCGCCGGCCGTCGTGGCCAGGACCTCGAAGCCGTCCGGGGCCGCGTGGACGGAGTCGCCGTGGCTCATCCAGGTGTTCTGGTGCTGGGGCATGCCCTCAAGCACGGAGCGTCCCTCGCCCAGGATGGTGGTCTGGGTGGAGCCGTATTCCCGGAGGCCGGTCTTGTCCACCTTGCCACCAAGGGCGTTGGCCATGGCCTGGAAGCCGTAGCAGATGCCAAAGACGGGTACGCCGGCTTCGAAGAGGTCGGCACCCACGCTGGGGGCGCCGTCGGCATAAACGCTGGAAGGTCCGCCGGAAAGGATGATCGCGGCGGGGTTCTTGGCGAGGAGCTGTTCGGTGGTGTAGGTATGCGGAACCACTTCCGAATACACATTCGCTTCCCGGACGCGGCGGGCAATCAGCTGCGCGTACTGGGCTCCATAGTCAACAACCAGCACCGGCTTCTGGGAAGTCTGGGATGCAGTGGGAGTAGTCACTGTAATAGCCTACGTTGCGGCGTTGCACCGGCGCACCTTGAGACGCCGCGCTGTGACGGAGCAAACGTCCGACGGCGGGTGGGCGGCACAGCTGCTGGCGAGGCAGCGCCGTGGTTCAGGCCTGCCGGGATTTCAGTAGCGCTGCGGCGCCTGCGGGTTCGCGGCGAGCTCGGCTTCCACCTCGGCATGGAACTTCTTCTCCACGATGAAGGAGAGGAACGGGACCACGCCGCCCAGTGCCAGCAGGATCAGCTTGAGGAACGGCCAGCGCATGAGCGACCAGAGCCGGAAGTTTGAAATCAGATACACCACGTACATCCAGCCGTGGACGATCAGCACCGTGATGGACAGGTTGACGCCGTTGAGGACTCCCGGCGGCTCGGCGTCGGCAAAACCGAAGCCGAAGGGCTGGCCGGTGGTGGCGTTGGTGCCACCGGCGAAGAGGTACTGCCCGAAGCCGTACCGTGCCACGAGCTCGGCGCACAGGAGCAGCAGCATGGCACCGGTCAGGTAGGCCAGCACCTTGTAGAACTTCAGGGCCGACCGGATCTGCGCTTCGGTGCCGCCGAACCGGCGCTTCCTGGGGGCGGCCTTCCCGGCCGTTTCGTTTCCGGTGGCCGGCTTCGGATCAATCATGGCTGTACCTTTTGCTCGGTGTGTTCAGGCTGCCGGGTGGTCCCTGGCTGCTGTTCTGGTTCATGCGGTTCGGCGTGGCCCTCGAGGGCATCTTCGAGGTCCCGGTGGTAATCGTCCTTGACCAGGCGCCACCAGATGAAGAATGCGAACCCGGCAAAGACCACCCATTCCAGGGAGTAGAAGAGGTTGAGCCAGTTGATCTGCTGTGCGGGCGGCTGCGGACCGATCTCCAGCGGCAGGAGGTCCCCCGGGACGGCGGCAGCGCTGACGTCCGCTCCCCCGGCAACCTCGGCGGTGGCCGCCACGAAGCCCGGGTAGCTGCTGATTTCCCAATCGTTGATGAGTTCCGCCACGGAGACCGCCGTTGCTTCGCCGGGGTTGGCGGCCTTAGCGGCCACGGGCGCTTCGGAGGGCAGGAGCCGTCCGGTTACCTGCACGGGGCCCGACGGCGGCGCGGTCGCGTCAGCGGCGTCGGCCACCCATCCGCGGGCCACAGGGATCCAGGTCCGGGGCGACACAGCGGCACCGGTCAGCGCGGGTGCGCCGTCCACCGCGAAAGCGGAGACAACCCAGTAGCCGGTCTTCCCGTCGTGCAGGCGCCCGGGGACCAGGACCTGCTTGGCAGGATCATAGGTTCCGGTGGCACTGACCATCTGGTCGGCGTCGGACCCGTGGAAGAACTCGCCGGGCTGGAGGGTGTCAGTCAGCGGCTGGACCTTCTCGGTGTCCGGATTCACCGGCATTTCCGGGCTGGTGGAGCGGCCGAACTGCCACTGGCTCAGCAGCACGAAGACCCCGGACACGGCGATCGCAAAGATGAATCCCGCAATCCATCGGGGCTTAAGGGCTGTTTTCCACACGTCTTAACCGTACTTCGTAGTTCTGTAGAACAACTAAACGCCGGAGCTGCGGGCACGCCCGCCGGCTCCGGTCAGTGGTCGAAGAACACCAGGCTGGAGTTGATGAGTTCGGCGATCACTTCGGCGTCGTAGGCCCGGCGCAGCGATTCGCGGAACGATTCCTTGGACAGCGAGCGCGCCAGCGTGGCCAGGACCTCGAGGTGGTCCGAGAAGGAACTGGCGGGGGTGGCGATGAGCAGGATCACGGTGGCCGGGCCGTCGGCGGCGCCGAAGTCCAGGGCATGGCCATACTTGGTGATGCCCACGGCGATGGAGGTGCGGGTGACGAACTCGCTGCGCGCATGCGGCAGGCCGATGCCGCCCGGGAGTCCGGTGGCGAGCTGGTGTTCCCTGGCATTGACATGCCGGAGGAACCCGTCGAGGTCGGACACCCTGCCGGCAGCGAACAACCGCTCGGACAGTTGAGTGGCGGCGTCGTCCTTGTCCGTGGCCTCCAACTCCAGGATGACCATGTCCGGGGTGGTGAGTTCGGCGTCGTACGGGTCAAGCGGTTCCGCCAAGGCGTGTCCCTTCAGTCAGCAGCGCCGGCCATCCACCCCTTAGCGCAAGGGCACGATGTCTTCCACGCCCAGGCGGGCGGCGTCTGCGGATTCGTCATCCGGCTGTTCCTGGCTGAGCCGTTCCGCCTCAACCCGGGCAATGTAGTGCCGGACCTCATTTTCGCGCTGAGCGTCGCTCCAGCCGAGGACGTCACCCATCAGTTTAGCGACAACCGGAACAGCGGACACGCCGCGGTCCCAGGCCTCGATGGAAATGCGGGTCCGCCGGGTCAGGACATCGTGGACATGCCGGGCGCCTTCGTGGGTGGCCGCGTAGACCGCTTCGGCCTGCAGGTAGTCATCCGCTCCCGGCAAAGGCTCGGCCAGTTCCGGATTCTCGGCAATGAGGGCCAGGACTTCCGGGGTCATGGAGCCGTAGCGGTTGAGCAGGTGCTCGATGCGGGCCACGTGCACGCCCGTTTCCTCGGCCGTCCGGTTACGGCGGTTCCAGGCTGCGCGGAAACCGCTGGCCCCCAGCAGCGGGATGGTCTCGGTGCAGCTCGGCGGTACCCGTTCGTCCATGGTGCGGGTGGCCTCGTCCACCGCGTCCTTGGCCATCACGCGGTAGGTGGTCCATTTGCCGCCAGCCACCACCACCAGCCCCGGCACGGGGTGGGCCACGACGTGTTCGCGGGAGAGCTTCGCTGTGGAGTCGTTCTCGCCGGCCAGCAGGGGCCGGAGTCCCGCGTAGACGCCTTCGACGTCTTCCCGGGTCAGCGGCCGCTTGAGGACCTTGTTGACGTGCTCGAGGATGTAGTCGATATCCTTGCTGGTTGCGGCAGGGTGGGCCTTGTCCAGGTGCCAGTCGGTGTCCGTGGTGCCGATGATCCAGTGCCTGCCCCAGGGGATGACGAACAGCACGGATTTCTCGGTGCGCAGGATCAGCCCGACGGTGGATTGGAAGCGGTCCCTCGGCACCACCAGGTGGATGCCCTTGGACGCCCGGACCTTCAGCTGCCCGCGGTCCGTGACCATGGCCTGGGTTTCGTCGGTCCAGACACCCGTGGCGTTGATGACCTGCTTGGCACGGACGTTAAACCGGGAGCCATCCTCGCGGTTTTCCACCTTGGCTCCCACCACCCGCTCGCCTTCGCGGAGGAAGTCCACCACCGCCATCTGGTTGACGGCATGGGCCCCGTAATGGGCGGCAGTGCGGACCAGGTTGGCGACGTACTTGGCGTCATCCACCTGCCCGTCGTAATAGCGGATGGAGCCCACGAACGCGTCGTTCTTCAGGCTCGGCGCAGCCCGCAGGGTGCCGCGCCTGGACAGGTGCTTGTGGAAGGGCACGCCGCGGCTGTGGCCGCTGGAGACGGACATGGCGTCGTAGAGGGCGATGCCCGCGCCCACATAGGGCCGTTCCACGAAGGGCTTGGTCAGCGGGTAGAGGAAGGGAACGGGCCGGGCCAGGTGGGGCGCCAGTTCGGAGAGCAGCAGTCCGCGTTCCTGCAACGCCTCCTTAACCAGGGCGAAATCCAGCATCTCCAGGTAGCGGAGGCCGCCGTGGATGAGCTTGGATGACCGGGAGGACGTTCCTGCCGCCCAGTCGCTGGCCTCGACGATGCCCACGCTCAGGCCGCGGGTGACGGCGTCCAGCGCCGCTCCGGTTCCCACGATCCCGCCGCCAACAATCAGGATGTCCAGCTCCTGGCCGGGTTCCGTCGTGGCGCGCAGCCGCTGGATGGATGCTTCCCTGGCTTCCGGGCCCAGGGCCCCGCCGCCTGCAGGATCAGTCTTCATTGAACGCCTCCAGTGCCTCAAGTGCCGGTAGTAGAACCACCCTACTTGCTTGGGGCACGCTTGGGCAGGGCGCCCTTTTGGACGCCCTGCCGGAGTGCGTGGGTGTCAGTTTCCTTCGTAGGGGGAAACCACGACGTCGACCCTCTGGAATTCCTTCAGGTCCGAGTAGCCGGTGGTCGCCATGGAGCGGCGCAGCGCACCGATGAGGTTTGACGTTCCATTGGTGTGGTGGCCGGGCCCGAAGAGGACTTCCTCCATGGGCCCAACGGTTCCCACGTTGGCCCGGTCCCCGCGCGGGAGTTCCAGGTGGTGGGCTTCCTGGCCCCAGTGCCAGCCCTTGCCCGGCGCTTCTTCGGCGCGGGCCAGGGCACTGCCCAGCATGACGGCGTCGGCGCCCATGGCGATGGCCTTGACGATATCGCCGGAGGTGCCCATGCCGCCGTCGGCAATGACATGGACGTACCGGCCGCCGGACTCGTCCATGTAGTCGCGGCGGGCGGCGGCGACGTCGGAAATCGCCGATGCCATGGGCGCGTGGATCCCCAGCGCGCGGCGCGTGGTGGTGGTGGCCCCGCCGCCGAAGCCGACCAGGACACCGGCGGCACCGGTGCGCATGAGGTGCAGGGCCGGCGTGTAGCCGGCGGCCCCGCCGACGATCACGGGTACGTCGAGCTCGTAGATGAACTGCTTGAGGTTCAGCGGTTCGTGGTCCTTGGAGACGTGCTCGGCGGACACGGTGGTGCCGCGGATGACGAAGATGTCGACGCCGGCAGCCAGGACTGTCTTGTAGTGCTCCTGGGTGCGCTGCGGCGTGAGGGCGCCGGCCACGGTGACGCCGGCTTCACGGATTTCGGCCAGGCGGGACGTGATGAGTTCGGGCTGGATGGGGGCCTTGTAGAGCTCCTGCATCCGGCCGGTGACGGCGGGGCTGTTGGTCTCGTCCTCCAGGGCACTGATTTCATCCAGGACTGCCTGCGGATCCTCGTACCGGGTCCAGAGGCCTTCGAGGTCGAGGACGCCCAGTCCGCCGAGGCGTCCAAGCGCAATGGCCGTCTTGGGAGACATGGCTGAATCCATGGGGGCGGCGATGACAGGCATGCTGAACTGGTAGGCGTCGATCTGCCACGAGACCGAGACGTCCTTGGGGTCACGGGTGCGACGGTTGGGGACAACAGCTATGTCATCCAGGGAGTAGGCACGACGCCCACGCTTGCCACGGCCAATCTCGATCTCGTAAGTCACTGCTCTAGGTTATCCCAGCAGGTTCGGTGGCTTCGCCTGGCCTCGGCTCCGCGCGGACAAGCGGGGGTCCGGATGGGCAGGGCTGCCCATGGCGGCGGCGTGGACCAAGCACGTAGCCTAGGGCCGGGGGCTCGGTGAACGCTCCCGTGCCCAGCTTCCGAGGAGAACCACCATGGCCCCTGGCCTCTATGGCGCCGACATCGAACAATTGCGGTCCTTGTCCAAATCCATGGACCGTTCCGGATCACGCCTGATGGATACCGAACGCCAGATCACCAGCCTGGTATCGGCTATCGACTGGAAGGGAAACGACGGGGGCCGCTTCCGCCGTGAATGGAGCGATACGTGGCGCCCCATGATGAAGCAAACGTCGCAATCCTCCTTGACGCCTCCAAGACTCTCGTCACGCAGGCTGATGAGCAAGAGAACGCCAGCACGGGCGGATCGTCCGGTGGTCCCGGTGCGTCGGGTCCGGGCGGTACTGCCCCGGACGCTGCCGCGACGAACCCTCTGGACAGTGTGCTGGGTGTCGCCGCGAGTCCTGGCTGGTGGGGTGCCAACGCCGCCGTGACCGGTGCGGGGCTGTACACGGACAACCTGCTGGCCACCATGGCCAAGGGCGGGCTCCTCACGAAGCTCACCAACTGGCCCTGGCTCAGCGCGCAGTACGCCCAGGTTCCGGGGGTCGGCTATGTGCGCGGAACACAGCTCCTCAACGGGACATCCATGCTGGGCCGGCTTTCCGGTGGCCTGGGAATCGTCACCGGCGGCCTCCAGTTGGCACAGGGCCTGGAGAGCGGCAATACCGGAATGGCGATCGACGGAGGTGTCTCCGCGGTCCTTGCGGCCGGAAGCTTTATCCCGGGCGCAGGACCCTTCTTCGCCGTGGCCGGGATCGCGTGGGGCGGTATGGGCCTGCTGGCCTCGAACCTCGGCTACGGTTCGGCCTCGGAGATGGTGGCAGATGCCGCCAAGAAGACTGCGGATGCCGTGGCTGACGGTGCAAAGAAAACCATTGATGCCGTAGCCGACGGCGCCAAGAAGGTGTGGGGCTGGCTCACCTGAGGGCCGGCTTCCCTAGAATAAGACCCGAGACCTGTCGACCCTAAGGCTGTTGTGACTATCCAAGAAGACGCACCCCTGCCCATTACCGAACACGAACTCATCGCACTGGTTGCCCTGGCAGGAACGCCGGGCGCACTGAAGTGCCAGAGTCTCTTCAGGCTTGACCACGCTGCCGGGGCGCCGCTCGAACAGGCCGGAGTGGCTACCCTCCTGGAACGCGGACTCATGACCGTTGAAGGGGAAAGCCTCGTGCCGGCAGGGCCGGCCGCAAGCGTGGCAGGGGTCCTTGCGGACTCCGATGCCTGGCTGGAAGTTGCCCTGGTGACCCCCAAAGCCGAACACGTCTACTTTCTGTTCGGCTCGAACGGCGGCGCCCTGGTCCTCAGCCTCAGCAAGTTCGGTGTCCACGAACTGCGACCGCTGACCGGTTCCGAGGGCATGTTCACCACCGCCGTCGAGATGGTCACGTTCTACCTTGGGACCGCACCGGACGGACGCCCGGCGGCCGGCACGGTCCGCAGGCACCTCGCGGACGGCAGCTTCCACTCCGTCCACGTCAAGACGGAGCCCGATGGTTCCCTGGAGATCGTCACCGGTGATGACGCCAAGCCTGCCCCTGCGCCGCTGCAATCGGAGGACCTTGAGGACCAGCTCCGCCGGGGACTGGGCCTGCTCCCGGCATGACACATCACATTCCTTTCCCCGCCGGCGCGCCCGCGCATTCGCTCGACCACTGGCTCTCGCCTGAACTGGCCCGCGTCAGCCCGCCGAACGCACCGTCCCGGCTGCGGCAGTTGGCAGATGCCCAAGGCACCATCGCTGCCGGTTGGAGCAGCGCGATCGCGGGTGGACCCGTTCTGGCCCTTGCGGGCGCATTCTTTTCAGCCATGTACGGACATCCGGCCCCGGTACTGGTGTTGCTCCCGTTGGGGGCGGCACTGACGCTGCTCGGCGTGTGGTCCTGGAAGCGGGTGCGCACCTCACTTCCGGATACCGGCCGGCTCCTCATCAGCCGCGGCCCGGGATCGGCCCGCGGCGGCATCGCCATGGTGTCGGTCCTGGGAGTTGCCCTGGCGGGGATCCTGGCCCTGTACCTGCCCTCCGCGGCGGCCAAGGGTGACGGCACGGCGATCTCCCTTGTGGGCGCCTTCGTGCTGCTCCTGGCCCTCCTGGTCGCGTGCATCGTGGTCCCCTCCACGGTCATGGGCCGTGCCCGGCAGTCATTTCGGCTGCGGGTTCAGTCCAACCCAGGGCTCCGGAGGGCTGTGGAAGAAGATCTGGCGGTTTGGCGGGATCCCCACGGCAACGCCGGCTACGGCCCGCTGTGAGCCGGTAGCGGGAGCAGCGCGATGCGCAATCGCTGGATCTTCGACGGGCACATTGCCGGGATCGGTACCTCATCTGGCCTCCGTGCAGTGGTGGGCATGTGGCAGCATTCCCCCTTCGGTGCTTTTGCGGACGTCATGGTCCAGCAGCCCACAGGGCACAGGCTGCTGTTGGCACCCACGGAAGCCATTGCGGAGTTCATCTTCGCCACGTACCGGTTTGACGATGTGCAGGTGGCTGACGTCCGGGCAGTCCTGGCCGACCGGATCCTGTCGGTCGATGCCGGCCCGCTGGCCATCCGGGCGGTGACCGGGCGCAGGACCTTGCTGGGTACAGCGCTGGGAATGCTTCCGCACCGGCTTGCCGTGCATCCACGCTGGCTGGCCACCGTCAACCCCCTCGCATCGCTGGTGGCTGCGGGTGCGCAGACGTTCGGTACGGCCGGCAGCGGCAGGCTGGAGTACTACGGGGTGAGCGACCTCCACCATGTCAGGTCCGCCGTCGTCAGCTGGGATGGGGCCGACGCCGGTGCGCTGGCTCCGGTGGTGCCGCCGGTGACCTTCGGGTTCAGCAGCGTGCCGCCCCGCCCCAGCCTCGCCCGCGTCCGTACGACTGTGGTGGAAGGGCATGATCCAGTCCGGCGCTGACTTAGGGCTGGCCGGCTTCATCCACGGTGAGCTGCGATTCGAACATCCGGAAGTAGCGGCCGCGGAGGGCCACCAGTTCCTTGTGTGTTCCCTGCTCCACCACCTGCCCGTCCTCCAGCATGTAGACGACGTCCGCCTTCTCGATGGTGGCGAGCCGGTGGCTGATGGCGATGATGGTGCTGCTGCGGTCCGCGAAAAGCCTGGTGAAGATCCGGTGCTCGGCAAGGGCATCGATGGCTGATGTGGGTTCGTCCATCACCATGAAGGCTGCGTCGCGGTAAAAGTTGCGGGCCATGGCCAGCCGCTGCCACTGGCCTCCGGACAGGCCGCTCCCCTTGCGGCCGCGCGGGTCCTCCATCCAGTTGCTGACGTGGTTCTCCAGTCCGTTGGGGAGCTTGTTGATGAAGTCCAGCGCCTCCGCGTCGGCCGCCGAGCGGCGGATCCTGGCCTCGTCCCGGGGGCTTTGGACATCCCCGAAGTAGATGTTCTCCGCGGCGGTGGCGAACTCGTACTTGAGGAACTCCTGGCTGAGCACCGCCAGGTGCCGGTGCCATGAGGTGACGTCCACCGCGGCGAGGTCGACGCCGTCGAGCATCACCTGCCCGGAATCCGGACGGTAGAGGCCCGCGAGGATGCGGATCAGCGTCGACTTGCCGGCGCCGTTCTCCCCTACGATGGCGATGTGCTGGCCCTCCCGGATGGTCATGCTGATGCCGCGTATGACCTCTACGTCGCTGCCCGTGTAGGTGAAGCGGATGTCCCGGAGTTCCACTTCGCGAGGAGCGGCCGGCAGCGGCGGGGCGTGCCCGGAGTGGACGGGCAGGTCCATGAACAGTTCGTAATCCTTCAGGTTGGCGAGGTCCTCGTCGATGGAGCTGAGCGAGGAGACGAGGTTGTTCGCCGTGGACAGGGCCCGGCTGACGATCTGCTGGACGTAGAGGAACTGGCCCACAGGCTGGGCGTGCGCAATGATCTGGCCCACCACCCAGATCAGCGAAACCACCTCCGCACCGTACTGGAGGGCGTCGGCGGCCAGCTGGCGGGGAATGTAGCGCCGCTGGTAGTCAAGCCGGCGCCGTTCATCCGCGTCGCGCAGGCGGGACCTCAGGCCCATCAGGAAACCGACCACGCCGTAGAGCCGCATCTCGGCAATGTGCTGGGGGCGGAGCAGGTTGGTTTCGATCATCCGCCGCTGCCGCCGGGAATCCACCTGGGTGTTCCAGTGCGCTATCTGTTCACGGGACAGCTTGAACTGCAGGTAGACGCTGGGGATGATGGCCACCAGGACGATCACCGCTATCCACCAGCTGACCAGCAGCAGCGCCCCCACCGCCAGGATGACGGAGACCAGCTGTGTGAAGATCGCCGCGATGCGGTCCAGGACCCGTGCATAGGAATCCGAGAAGCGCTTGGCCCGGTCGTAGAGATCGACCGTTTCCTTGTCGTCGTAGCGCCAGAATTCCAGCGCCAGGAACCGCTCGTACATCTGGTCGCCGACGATGGCTCCCACCTTGAAGCTCATCAGCTGCTGGATGTAGCGGTCCACACTGGTGAAGGCCCCCCAGAAAAGGCCGAGCACTGCGGTGATGACGACGTAGACGATGGCCCGTTGTCCCGCCCCGGCGTCGCCCGCGTACGCGGCCGCCAGGGCTGTGGTGGTGAGGGCCGCGAAGTAGGTGGTGACGAGCGGAAGGACGGCGGAGATGAGCGAGCCGAGCACCTTCATGACCACGGCCCCCGGGGAGGCCCGGAAGCTTACCCTCAGGACCTGGGCCACCGCGCGGGCATAGGGCCGCAGGGCAAGCCTGCGTGCGGGCTCGCGTTTGGGGCTTAGTTCGGGCGGATGGCTCGGTTGGGACATGCCATCAGCCTATTACCGCTGGCAGCACGGATTTTCGCAGCAAAAAAGATGGGATGGGCAGGCTGCCCATCCCATCTTCATCGCAAGCGTCAGCGTCAGCGTTAGCGTCAGCGTTAGCGTTATCGTCAGCGTGAACCGTAGTTCGGCGCCTCGACCGTCATCTGGATGTCGTGCGGGTGCGATTCCTTGAGGCCGGCCGGAGTGATCCGGACAAACTTGCCGCGGGCCTTGAGCTCGGGAATGGTCGGCGCACCGGTGTAGAACATGGTCTGGCGCAGGCCGCCGACCAGCTGGTAGGCCACGGAGGACAGCGGGCCGCGGTAGGCCACGCGTCCCTCGATGCCCTCGGGGATCAGCTTGTCATCACCGGATACGTCGGCCTGGAAGTAACGGTCCTTGGAGTAGGACGTGTTCTTGCCCCTGGACTGCATGGCGCCCAGGGAGCCCATGCCGCGGTAGGACTTGTACTGCTTGCCGTTGACGAAGATCAGGTCGCCCGGAGATTCGTCGCAGCCGGCCAGGAGGGATCCGAGCATGACGGTGTCAGCACCGGCCACCAGGGCCTTTCCGATGTCGCCGGAGTACTGGAGGCCGCCGTCGGCAATCAGCGGAACGCCGGCAGGAATGGCGGCCTTGGCGGATTCGTAGATGGCGGTGATCTGCGGAACGCCGACGCCGGCCACCACGCGGGTGGTGCAGATGGAGCCGGGACCGACGCCAACCTTGATGCCGTCAGCACCTGCGTCGATCAGCGCCTGTGCGCCTTCGCGGGTGGCTGCCTGGCCGCCGATGACGTCCACGTGGGCGGCCACCGGGTCTGACTTGAGCCGACGGATCATGTCCAGGACACCCTGCGAGTGGCCGTTGGCTGTGTCCACGAACAGGGCGTCGACGCCGGCGTCAATGAGCGTCATGGCACGCTCCCAGCCGTCCCCGAAGAATCCGATGGCTGCGCCGACGCGGAGGCGGCCTTCGTCATCCTTCGTGGCCAGGGGGTACTGCTCGGCCTTGGTGAAGTCCTTGGTGGTGATCAGGCCCTTGAGCCGGCCCTGCTCGTCAACCAGGGGCAGCTTCTCGATCTTGTTGGTGGCCAGCTTGTGCGAAGCTTCTTCGCGGCTGATCCCCACGTGCCCGGTGATCAGGGGCATCTTGGTCATGACGTCGCTGACGAGCCGCAGCGGGAAGTCGGACTCCGGCACGAAGCGGGTGTCGCGGTTGGTGACGATGCCCAGCAGGCGCATGCCCTCGTCCACTACGGGCAGGCCGGAAACGCGGTACTGGGAGCAGATCTCATCCAGCTCGGCAAGGGTGGCCTGCGGTCCGATGGTCAGCGGGTTGGTGATCATTCCTGACTCGCTGCGCTTCACCCGGTCCACCTGGTCCGCCTGGTCCTGGATCGAGAGGTTGCGGTGGATGACTCCCAGGCCGCCCTGGCGTGCCATGGCGATGGCCATCCGTGATTCGGTGACGGTGTCCATGGCCGCGGACAGCAGCGGCGTGTGAACCGAAATCCGCTTGGAGATCCGGGAGGAAGTGTCGGCGTCCGACGGGATGACGTCCGTGTGCCCGGGCAGGAGCAGGACGTCGTCGTAGGTCAGGCCGATGAGGCCAAAGGGGTTGTGTTCGGGCTCGGTCATGAGTGCGCCTCTTACCTTGGTTGCTGGGGCGGGTAGGGGTTGCAGCCGATGACCAGCCCGTCATTACGGAACTGGCCTGTGCAGGACATACTTCGGAACGCCGCTTGCGTCAGGCGGCCATCCGGAGCAGAAAGTGTTGAGTAAATATTAGAACCTTCGCGCCAATCCCCCTATTCCAGCCGGACGATGTGAGCAACCGCACTCCCCCGGCCCCGCACCTTGGCGTGCGGCCCGCAGGGCATGGCTCAGGTCCAGCCCGTGGCGGCGAGCAGCCGTTGCTCGAACATGGGAATCATCGATTCGGCGTAGGTCCTGCTCAGGTGGTTGTCGTCCTTGTAGACGTAGACGTTGCCCACCACAGCTGGGCAGACGCCGCGGGCGCAGATGAAGTCACTCATGTCCATCAGGTGCAGGCCGTCCACCTTGCCGCGGTAATTTTCCAGCGGCGAAGGCTCCACCAGGGACTCGGCAAGGGGCGGGTTGCATTCCGGTGCGTCGGCACCGTTGCGCTGGACGCACTCTGGCATGTTGAACGTGAACCGGGGGTTGTCGCGGATGCCCAGAATTTCGATCCCAGCGTCAGCAAACGGGCGGATGCCGTCCAGGTAGCCGGGGACTTCAGTTTCGAACGGGGCTTCCTCGTGCGTCAGTGATGCCACGGTGAAGACGGCGTCGGGCCGGTGTTCCAGCACGTAATCAGCGCTTGCCCTGTTGTAGGCGTTGCATTCGGCGGTCCTGGTGTCCGACTCGGCACCGAACCTGCAGGCAGGCATCAGGAGAGTGACCAGTTCCCAGCCTTTGGCCGCGGCGATGGGGGCCAGCGCACCGAGATACTGCTGCGAGTGGGAGTCACCCAGGACGACGATCCGCTTGGTCCCGCCGCCTTCGGGGATCTCCTGGCGGCAGCCCTCGAGGATGGGATCGTCCGTGGAATTGGACCCGACGCAGGGGGTCTGGATACCGGCCCAGTCATTGTCCAGGGCTGAGGGGCCCGGGATGATCCTCGCGGCGGGAGCGGGGTCCGCTTCGATCCCCGGGGTGAGCGCCGCGGCGCCGGGCGTCAGCTCCCTCGGCTGGGCCGCCGTCGCGGTTTCTTCCGCGGTGAGGAAGGTCTGCCAGACGGAAACGGGTCCGGCGAGGATGGCACCACAGGCGGCAATGACGACGGCGGTGCGCCAGGCCCGCAGCTTGGGCCAGTGCCAGTCCCGCAGCGGTTTCTCCACGAACCGGGTGGTGAGGACGGCCAGCAGGACGGACGCGCCGACGATGCCCAGCCCCTGCATGAGGTTCGGAGCTTCGACGCCGGTGGCCGCGAGCGCAAGGACCAGCACCGGCCAGTGCCACAGGTACAGGGCGTACGAGTTGTCGCCCAGCGCCACGGCCGGCCTGCTGCTGAGTACGCGGTCCACGCCGTACCGGCTGCCCGTTTGTCCCGCCACGATGATCGCGGCGGCGGACAGGGTGGGCCACAGCGCCACGAAACCGGGGAAGGACCTGTCCACCGTCAGGAGGAGGCCGCACGACACCATTCCCACCAGGCCGGCCCAGCCCAGTACAACGCGCAGCGCCTTCCCGGGTTTGAGGTACGGCAGTGCGAGCGCCAGCAGGGAGCCCAGGGTGAACTCCCATAGCCTGGCCCTGGTGTCGAAGTAGGCGTAGGCCTGGTTGCCGGCCGTTTGCTCAACGGAGTAGGCCAGCGACACGGCGAACACGGCGCCGAAGCCGATACCCAGGAGGCCACGGTAGGTCAGCCCTGCGCAGGCCGGGAGGCGGCGCAGCGCAGCGAGGATGCCGGCGGCGGCCGCGAAGATGAGCGGCCAGAGGATGAAGACCTGGCCCTGGATGGACAGCGACCAGAAGTGTTGCAGCGGGCTGGCTCCGGCGTGGTCCTGGGCGTAGTAGTCCACAGCGGTATCGGCGAGCAGCCAGTTTTGCCGGTACAGCAGGGAGGCCCAGGCCTGGTCCAGGATCTGCGGCCAGCGGCCCTGCGGCAGGATCAGCCAGGTGCCGGCGAGCACGCCGAGGATCACCACGACGGCGGCGGGCAGCAGGCGCTTGAAGAGGTGCAGCCAGTGCCCCAGCAGACCGAAGGGGCGGCCCGTTTCGGCTTTCCGCACGAAGGACAGCGTGAGGAGGAAGGCGGAGATGAGCAGGAAGATGTCCACGCCGCCGGAAACCCTTCCCAGCCAGACGTGGTAGGCCACGACCATCAGGACAGCGAGGGCCCGCAGTCCCTGGACCTCGGGCCTGAAAGAGGCCGCCTGGGTCTTGGCCCCGGCCGCCGGCTGCACCTTATCGCTGCCTGTCATTTCCACCCCGTTGCTTCGAAGAAGCGCCTGCCAAACTCGTCCGCCATGCTCTCCGTGTATTCGGCCGTGAGGTGGTTGTCATCCAGGTACACGAAGATGTTCCCCACCACTCCCGGACATTCCATTGCCGTACAGATACGGTCTGTGAGGTCCAGGATTGCCAGGCCCGGCAGGCTGTCCTTGAGCGTGGCAAGGGGATTCTCCGGCGCAAGGGAGTCCCGTACGGCCGGGCGGCAGGACTGGGCGTCCGGGCCGTCCGTCACGACACATTCGGCCATGTTGAACGTAAACCGGGGGTTGTCCCTGAGCGCCACCACGTCGATGCCCTTGTCGATCCACGGCCCCACCAGGTCCGCGAAGCCCGGCGTCAGCTCCTCTGCGGAACTGGAAGGCGCCGCAGCGGTGCCCAGCAGGATGATGGCGTCCGGCTGCTGCCGCTCGATCTCCTTCTGCACGGAAGCGTTGTAGGTCTCGCAGTCATCGCTGGCCGCCTTCCCGGCCGGCGCGACTTTGCAGGCGCCTTTCAGCATGGAGTACAGGAGCCAGTTGTTTTGGGCGGCGATGGGCTTGACGGCCCCGGACCACTGCTGCGCATGGCTGTCCCCCAGCACCAGGACGCGGCGCGCTGGATTACCGGACGGCTTTTGTTCAAAGCAGGTGTCCTTTACCGCCTGGTCCTGCGGAGTGATGTCGCCCGTGCAGGGTCCGTCGAGTGAAACCCAGTTCTGGGGCAGGTCGGTGGCAGTCGGCAGCAGGGTGACGTCGCCGGCGGGCACGGTACCGGCGAACGCCGGATCCAGAGCCCGCGAGCCCGGATTGTTCGCCACTTTCTGCTCCTGGGCCACCCGGCGCTCTGTGTCCAGCTGGTTGCGCCACAGAGCCAGGGGCGCCGCTGCCACGGAGACGGCCAGCATGATGGCCAGGACGGCACGGCGTTTCCTGGCCTCGGGCCACTTCCATTCCCGCCAGGGCTTTTCGATAAAACGGGTGGTCAGGTACGCGAGTGCGAGCGCCGAGACGATGATGACCGTGCCGGAAAGCCAGCCCGCATGCTCCTTGCCGGTCCAGGCCAACGCGAGCACCAGCACCGGCCAGTGCCAGAGGTACAGCCCGTAGGAGATGTCTCCCAGCCTGACCAGGGGTTTGGAGCTGAGGATCCGGTCCACACCGGCCGGGCTTTGCGTCTGGCCGGCCACAATGACGAAGGCGGCCGCCACGGTTGGCCACAGTGCTGCCACGCCCGGGAATGCTGCCTGGACGTTGAGCAGGATGCCGCAGGCGAGCATGGCGATGACACCCACCCAACCCATGACGATGCGCACGGCACGGGAGAGCCGCAGCCCGGGAAGGAGGAGGGCCACCAGCGTGCCCAATGCGAATTCCCAGAGCCGGGCGCCCGTGTCGAAGTACGCCTGGACCTGGTTGGTGGCCGTGAAGTAGATCGAATACGCCAGCGAGACGAGGAACACGAGGAAGAACACGTAGGCCAGCAGCGGCCGGTAGGAGAGCCTGAACCGGCGGGCCGCCCAGGCGGCTGCGAGGAAGATCAGCGGCCACAGGATGAATACCTGGCCCTGGATGGACAGAGACCAGAAATGCTGCAGGGGGCTGGCAAGGCTGTGGTCATTCGCGTAGTAGTCAACGGCCTGCGCCTGCAGAAGCCGGTTCTCCGAGTAGAACAGCGACGCCCAGCCCTGGTCGATGAGGTCCAGCCACCGGGTCCGCGGCAGGACCAGGTACGAGACGGCCAGGGTGGCGACGATAACGGTGACTGCGGCGGGAAGGAGCCTCCGGAACAGGTGCAGCCAGTGCTTGAGCAGGGCAAAGGGCTCCCTGCGCTCGTGGCGCCCGACGAACTGGAAGGTCATCAGGAATGCGGAGATCAGGAGGAAGACGTCCACGCCCCCAGACACCCTTCCAAACCACACGTGGTAGGTCACCACCATGAGGACAGCGAGGGATCGAAGGCCCTGGATTTCGGGGCGGTATGACGACTTTCGGGACGCCTGCCGGCGGTCAGCGGCAGGCGCCGTCGCTCCCTTGGTCCACAGTGTTGGCACAATCAAACCCTTCGGAGCGCGTAATCAACCGTCAAGTTTAGCGGAAGGCGGCACTCCTGCCCGAATCTACCGCGTGTCGTTCCGGTAGCCTGCCGGCCAGATACCGGGCATCACGGACGCTTCCGGTCACCGTGGCGGACGCCGCGGCGTACTGGAAATTCCGGCCGAGGAAGTAGAGGCCAGGAGTGTCCAGCGCTTCCCCGCGGTACTGCCGCGGCCCTCCCCCGGCGCCCGCCAGGGCCGGGTCAACCCAGTCCAGGTCCTCCTGGTATCCCGTGCACCAGATGACGTTCGCGACGTCCGCGCGCGCCCCGTCTGCGAGGACCGGCAGCCCGTCCTCCACGCCGCTGACCCGGGGGACGAACTGGACGCCGGCGGCAGCGAGGTCGCTGCGCTTGGTCCTGATCAGCGGTGCTCCGTGGGCTGTGAACTCCGGCGCAATCTTCCGTCCCACCGGGGTGCCCAGGCTCAGGATGTGCAGGCCGGCGAACCGGACCAGGGGCAGGATGAAGCGGGCCGTTGTCCGGCCGTGCTTGAACGGCATTTCCTTGGGCGCGTTCGCGGCAACAAACGTTGCGTGGGTACGGGCAACCTCCTTGGCGATTTCGGCTCCGGAGTTGCCCAGTCCCACCACCAGGACGGGGCCGTCCTGGAGCTGCGCGGGGTTCTTGTAGGCGCTGGAGTGGAGCTGCACGATTGAGTCCTTCAGTTCCGCGGCAAACGGCGGAACCTTGGGAGTCCGTTCCGCGCCCGTGGCCAGGACCACGTTGCGGGCCTCCCAACGCTCTCCTTTGGCGGCGGCCACATAGCGGCCGCCTTCACGCCAGAGGCGCTCCACCCTGACTCCCGTCAGCACGGGAAGCTTCAGGCCGTCGGCGTAGCGTTCCAGGTAGTCGGCCATGGTGTCCTTGCCGGGAAAGGACAGCGGATCCGCCGGGAAGGGAACTCCGGGAAGGCCGTTGTATTTTGCCGGGGTGAAGAGGCGCAGGGAGTCCCAGCGCAACCTCCAGCTGTCACCGATTCTCGGGTTGGCATCGAGAATCAGGAATCGCCGGCCTTGGCGGGACAGATGGTGGCCGATCGCCAGCCCTGCCTGCCCGCCGCCGATCACCAGGGTGTCCAGCACTTCCGGAGCGCTGTTGGTACCTGCAGTACCGGTGGTGTTCTCGTTCATGCTCTGAGGCTATGCCCGGGCCCGCCCGGCATGCGTCGGCGAAAATGTGCAACTCCCAGAGGCACTCCGTGGGTATTTCTACCCAGGGCCATCAGCCGGCCAGCCCGTGCTCGAAGGCATAACGCGTGGCTGCTGCCCGCGACGTGAGGCCCAGCTTGAGGAAGATGTTGCTGACATGGCGTGCCACAGTCTTTTCACTGAGGAAGAGCCCGACGGCGATGGCACGGTTTCCCTGTCCGGACGCCACCAGCCGCAGGACCTGTTCCTCGCGCGGGGTGAGCGGGCCGGCACCTTTGCCTCGGCCACGCGGCATCAGCGAGGCCGCCCACGCAGCGGCAGGCGCTGCACCGAGCCCGGTCAGGGCCTCGTGGGCGGCGGTCAGCTCCATGTCAGCCGACGTTTCGTCGCCCATCCCAAGGCAGGCCTGCCCGATGAGCACCCTGCACCGGGCGGCCTCGTAGGGCACGCCGAGGTCGAACCAGAGCCTCCATGCCCGCCGCAGGGCCGTGCAGGCCCCCAGGGGGTCCCCCTCTGCCAGCAGGACGGCGCCGTCGGCCTGTGCCGCAACGGCGCGCACCATGGGCGTGGCGGAGCCTGCGGCGAAGCGGCCCAGTTCATCGGCTCCCTGCCGTGCCGCCGCCACATCCGGAACCGCCAGTTCAATCTCCACCAGCGCCGGCAACAGGTGCCGTCGGATGACGGCATCCGCGGTTCCGGCAGCCCTGCGGATCATCGACTGTGCCTGCTGAAGGTCTCCGCGCTGAAGCAGCAGAAGGGCCAGGCCGGGTTGCGGCTCGTACCCGCTGTTGGCAGCCGTCCTGAAGGAGAGGCCGGCGGCTTCCAGCTGGCCGCGAAGCCGTTGCACCTCGCCCCGCTGGTAGTGGGCTCCGAACAGCACCTCGGGATCGTTGTCCGCAGCGCGCGCATCCGCCGTGGTTGCCGCAGCAAGCGCCTCTTCCCAGGCACCGTGCCAGCGGAACAGTTCTGCCCGGTGGGCCTGGCACTGGCCGCTGAATGCCGCCATGTCCGGTTGATCGGCACACCAGCGGTCAAGTGCTGCCGTCCATTCCAGTGCCCGGCCGAGGTCGAAAGCCAGCTGGCAGGATGCAATGACGGCGCAGTAGGCAATCCCTGACGGTATGGCCGAAACTTCACCCGCGGTCACCGCAACCATGACCTCATCGAAGATCTGCAGGCCCTCCTCCACCCGGCCCTGCCCCACCGCTGCCTGGCCGGTACCGAGCAGGGCGAGCGCCATGAGGTCCCGGTCCTGGAAGGCCTGGCCGATGCCGGCGGCCCGGGCGAGCAGCTCAAGCGCTCCACCGGGGTCACCCTGGTGCAGGCGTGCCAGGGACGTCGGGATCAGCAGGAACCCCTCGACGGCGTCGGGCCGCGGGATCTCTGCCACCAGCCGCTGCCCCCGGGCCAACCACCCGCCCGCGCGTTCTCCGTCGCCAAAGTGCATGAGGTGGATTGCCATCCAGCCCGCACAGCGGGCGGCCCCGGCAAGGTCCCCCACCACCAGGTATTCCTCGTGGGCCCGGGTCAGTGACGCAAACCCGGCAGCAGCGCTGCCGGTCAGGATTTCGGCGGTGGCAAGGCGTTCCAGGTCGGCCGCGGGAAGTCCACCCGATAGGTCTGCTTCCCGCAGTGTCCGGAAGGCATCGGTCCAGCGCTGCTCGCGGAAGGCCGCACGGCCGCGGTCCAGGCCGCCGTCCAAACCACCGTCCAGTCCTGTTTCAGCCGACACCTGGCCTCCTTCCGGATACCCGCCGAGCCGGCCCCCCGCCGTCGTGCGCTGGCCGCGGACGGTGCCTAAGCGTCACCGTACGCCGGGCACCCGCGCCAGACAAGCAGTAAGCCCATGGCCGGGTCAGGGGCGCAGCAGCGCCCGAAGGGTCCGGATGGTATCGGCCTCAGCGGCGGTCTTGTCCTCGCGGTAGCCCTTGACCCGTGCGAAGCGAAGGGCGATGCGGCCCGGGTACCGCGGGGACTTCTGCACGCCGTCGATGGCAATCTCGACGACGGTGACCGGCTCCACCCAGACGGTGCCGGCGGTGCGCCGCACCTCGATCTCCTGGAACCGTTCGGTCTGCCATTGCAACAGGGCGTCGGTGAGGCCCTTGAAGGTCTTGCCCACCATGACATACCCGCCGGGTTCGCCGAACTCGCCGTCGGGGTCGAGGGCACCGAGGTGCAGGTTGGACAGCATCCCGGTGCGCCGGCCCGAGCCCCACTCGCATGCGAGCACCACGAGGTCGTAGGTGAGCACGGGCTTGACCTTAATCCAGTTGGAGCCGCGCCGGCCGGCGGCGTACAGGGACCCCACCGATTTCAGCATGACACCCTCGTGGCCTGCCGAAAGCGCGTCGCGCGAGATCCGTCCGGCAACCTCCGGGTCCGCGGTGATCTCGCCCGGGATCCGGTGGGCCGGGGCAATGGATTCGAGCACCCTGATCCGCTCGGACAGGGGTTCATCGAGCAGGTCCCGGCCATCAATATGCAGCACGTCGAAGAACCAGGGATGCAGCACCGTGGTGCGTGCGGCATCGGCGCCGAACCGTGACATGGTCTCCTGGAACGGCCGTGGGGCGCCGTCCTCGCCCAGGGCGAGGGTCTCGCCGTCGAGGATCACATCGTGCACCGGAAACCCGCGCACCACCTCCACCACCTCGGGAAGCCGGTGTGTCACCTCGGCCAGGGTCCGCGTGAAAATGCGGACCTTCTCGCCGGACCGGTGCACCTGGATGCGGGCGCCGTCGAGCTTGTATTCCACGGATGCTTCGCCCGTGATGTCCAGTGCGGCCGTGACGCTTGCGCCGGTTCCCGCGAGCATGGGCTGCACGGGCCGGCCCACCTTCAGGCCCACCGCGTCCAGCTCCGCCGCTGTGCCGGTCAGCGCGAGCCGGGCCGTCGAGCCGAGGTCGCCGGACAGCATCGCGGCCCTGCGGACGGACTCGACAGGGCGCTCAGCGGCGCGGGCCACTGCATCGGTCAGGACACCTTCCAGCGCGCCCGTTCGCAGTTCGCCCAGGAGCACGCCGCCGATGAACGCCTGCTCCCGTTCGGTTGCCGCTGCGGTGAGCTCGCGGAGCGTGGCCGCGCGTTCGGCTGCCGAGCCCGCCCCGGCGAGGGCCTGGAGCCGGTCCAGCGCGGCGTCGAGGTTGGCGAGGGTGAGGCCGGGTTCCGCGGCAGGTTCCCCCATGGCTGCTGACATCCCGCGCCACCCGACGCCCACCCGCCCTTGGCGGGGTTTGGCGGTGAGGAGGCCGACGGCGGCAGGAATGTCCGCGGGGTCGAGCCGCTTCAGCAGCTGGGCCAGGGCGTCCACCTTCGCCAGCCTGGAGCGGGTGGACGCGACGGCGTCAGTGGTCCTCACAAGCTCGTCCAGCAGCATGGCAACAGTCTGCCACGCCGCCGGACCCTCGACAGGTACGGACGGCCGGTTCCAGAATGGACGGATGGGCATCATCGTTGCGAACCTGTTCATCACCCTTGACGGCGTGTACCAGGCGCCCGGTGGCCGGGAGGAGGACCCCACGGACGGCTTCGCCTTCGGCGGCTGGCAGGCGCCGGTCTCCGATGATGAAGCAGGGGCGGACATCGCCGCGGCCATCGACCGCATGGATGCCCTGCTCCTGGGCCGGAAAACCTACGACATCTTTGCCTCATATTGGCCGCACCAGTCAGACGAGATCGCCGGCGTGCTCAACCGGGTCCCGAAGTTCGTGGTGTCCGGGTCACTCACCGATCCCCGGTGGGAGGGCACCACTGTACTCCCGGACGCTGCGGCGGCGGGACAGCTCCGCGGGCAGCATGGCGAAGTGCAGATGTTCGGCAGCGGCCACCTCATCCGGTCATTGTTGGCCGCCGACGTGCTGGACCGCCTCCACCTGTGGCTGTACCCGGTGGCACTCGGGCAGGGAAAGCGGTTGTTCGACGCCGGGACCGTCCCTTCCACGTTCCGCCTCGCCGAGCCGGTCCGTTCCTTTCCCAAGGGTGCGGTGTCGCTGGTCTATGAGCGCACCGGCGACGTTGAAACCCGGGAGATGGATGCCACTTAGGCCGCCACTAACCTCGCTTCGCCCGGCCAGGGAACCCTGGCGGCATGGGCCCAGCCATTGACGGCACACAAAAAACCGGCCCGGCGGATGCCGGACCGGTTCTCTGTTTTTGCGGCATTACCCGCGGGACAACAGCCTTAGTGGCTGTGGCCTGCGTGCTCGTCCTCGTCAGCCGGCTTCTCCACAACAAGGGTCTCGGTGGTGAGAACCAGGGCTGCGATGGAGGCAGCGTTACGGAGGGCAGCGCGGGTGACCTTGACGGGGTCGATGACGCCTGCAGCGATCAGGTCCTCGTACTCGCCCGACTTGGCGTTGAAGCCGTTGTTGGTGTCGAGTTCGGCCACCTTGGCGGTGATGACGTAGCCGTCGAAACCGGCGTTCTGGGCGATCCAGCGCAGCGGCTGGACCAGGGCGCGGCGGACGATGCCGACAGCAGCTGCAGCGTCGCCTTCGAGCGCCTTGACGGCCGGGTCCTCATCCAGTGCCTTCAGGGCGTGGATCAGCGCGGAACCGCCGCCGGCCACGATGCCTTCTTCCAAGGCGGCGCGGGTGGAAGACACCGCATCTTCGATGCGGTGCTTCTTTTCCTTCAGCTCGACCTCGGTGGCAGCGCCAACCTTGATCACGCCGATGCCGCCGGCCAGCTTGGCCAGGCGTTCCTGGAGCTTTTCCTTGTCCCAATCGGAGTCGGTGCGGGTCAGCTCAGCGCGGAGCTGGGCAACGCGGGCGGAGACGTCCTCGGCCGAACCGGCGCCGTCAACGATGGTGGTGTTGTCCTTGGTGACGGTGATGCGGCGGGCAGTACCGAGCACCTCGAGGCCAACGGTGTCCAGGCTCAGGCCCAGCTCAGGGGAAACAACCTGCGCACCGGTGAGGGTGGCGATGTCCTGCAGCATGGCCTTGCGGCGGTCGCCAAAGCCGGGAGCCTTGACTGCCACCACGTTGAGGGTGCCACGGATGCGGTTGACGATCAGCGTGGACAGGGCCTCGCCGTCGATGTCCTCGGCGATGATGAACAGGGGCTTGGAGCTCTGCAGCGCCTTCTCCAGCAGCGGCAGGAATTCCTGCACGGCGGAGATCTTGCCCTGGTTGATCAGGATGAGGGCGTCCTCGAGGACTGCTTCCTGGCGCTCTGCGTCGGTGACGAAGTACGGGGACAGGTAGCCCTTGTCGAACTGCATGCCTTCGGTGAGGACCAGCTCGGTCTGCGTGGTGGAGGATTCCTCGATGGTGATCACACCATCCTTGCCCACCTTGCCGAATGCCTCGGCGAGCAGTTCGCCCACCTCGTCGCTCTGGGCGGAGATGGAGGCCACGTTGGCAACCTGGGTGCCTTCGACCGGACGGGCGTTCTCGAGCAGGCGGGCAGCCACGGCCTCAACCGAAACCTCGATGCCCCGCTTGATCTGGCCGGGAGCGGCGCCTGCGGCCACGTTGCGGAGGCCTTCCTTGACCAGTGCCTGGGCCAGGACCGTTGCGGTGGTGGTGCCGTCGCCGGCAACATCGTTGGTCTTGGTGGCAACTTCCTTGGCGAGCTGTGCGCCAAGGTTTTCGTAGGGGTCGTCCAGCTCGACTTCGCGGGCGATGGTGACGCCGTCGTTCGTGATGGTGGGTGCGCCCCACTTCTTGTCCAGGACGACGTTGCGGCCGCGGGGGCCGAGCGTCACCTTGACAGTGTTGGCGAGCTTGTCGATGCCGGCTTCGAGGGACCGGCGGGCAGCGTCGTTAAACGCAAGCTGCTTTGCCATGGTTGTGTCCTTTCAAGACAGAAACCCCGCGCAGCTGACCAGCATCAAGGCATGACCAGCGGCGCGGGGATCCGGAAGATTTACTTTACGACGATCGCCAGGACGTCGCGGGCGGACAGCACGAGGTACTCGGTGCCACCGGTCTTGACTTCGGTTCCGCCGTACTTGGAGTAGATGACTACGTCGCCGACAGCTACGTCGACCGGGACGCGGTTGCCGTCTTCGAAGCGGCCGGGGCCAACTGCGACAACTTCGCCTTCCTGCGGCTTCTCCTGCGCGGAGTCCGGGATTACCAGGCCGGAAGCCGTGGTCTGCTCGGCTTCGAGCGGGCGGACAACAATACGATCCTCAAGAGGCTTAATAGAGACCGACACTCGGACCTCTCCTTTTCGTCAGCAAATTCGTGGACTTGAAAGCCGTTTGCCGTGGCTGGCAACCGTCGTCGCGGTGCCGGCAGCAGCCAGGCTGGCAGCTCTTCATGTGTTAGCACCCTCCTAGGGAGAGTGCTAATGAAGACTCTAGGCCGGGGTTAGCACTCGGTCAAGGCGAGTGCCAGCCATTTCGTCATCGGAGAACACTTAGGCTGTACATTGAACCGGTGCGAGCCGCCTTCTTCCTGATCCTTGCCACCCTCTTCTGGGCCGGAAACTTCGTGGTGGGCCAGGCCGCCGTTCAGTCCATGGCCCCGCTGCAGTTGACGTTCTGGCGCTGGACACTGGCCGCCCTGCCGCTGCTGTTCCTGGCGCACGTGGTGGACCGCCCCAACTGGCGGGCAGTCCTCCGCCACTGGCCCACGCTGCTCATGCTCAGCGCGCTCGGCATGACCGCCTACACGCTGCTGCTCTACAGCGCCCTCCAGCACACGTCAGCACTGAACGCATCCCTGGTGACGGCCGCAAACCCGGTCCTGATCATGGTGCTTGCCGCGGTGCTGCTGAAGGACAGACCGCGGCCCTTGGGCTGGATCGGCCTGGCATTTGGCCTGGCGGGTGTCCTGCTGGTCCTCACCGGCGGGCAGCTGCAGCGGCTCCTGACCTTCTCGCTGGGCGCCGGCGAACTGCTGATCCTGGCGGCCATCACCGTCTGGGGCCTCTACACGGTCCTGGCCCGTCGCGTAGCCGTACCCGCCGTCACCTCCACAGCCCTGCAGGCGGCCATAGCGGCCGTTGTCCTGGCTCCTGTGGCCGCCGTGACCGGCGCAGGGTTCCCGTCCAGCCAGTCCGGGGCCTGGTCCCTGGCGTTCATCGCCATCTTCCCCTCGCTGGGCTCCTACCTGCTGTGGAACCTGGCGCTGAAGCGCACCAGCGCGGCAAATGCCGGAAACTACCTCAACCTCATCGCGGTCTTCACGGCGATCATCACCGTACTGCTGGGCCAGCCCATCACAGCGGCCCAGATTGCAGGCGGCGTCCTGGTGATTTCGGGGGTCCTGCTGACGGGTGCGGGCCAGCGCCCTCAGCGGCCGAGGTCGTCGAAGCCGACGTCCTCGCCGCCATCGGAGGCGTTGCCCCGGTTACGGGCCCGGTAGAGGACCACGGAGGAGGCGAGGACCACCAGTAGCGACGCCACCAGGAGGGCGATTCCTCCCGCCCGCGCACCGGAATACAGGCCGCGGATGTCCTGCGCTTCCTGCGTGTTGTCCTGGATGTTGTTACCGCCCACGGAATAGACAGTGGCGTTGAACGTGTCCAGGAAGAAGATGATGACCAGCAGCGCCAGGCACACCACTGCCAGCACCGCACCGGCGATCAACGCGGGCCGCGCGTACCTAGCCGGACCCTGGACCGGGGGCGGCTGTTCTCCGGACTGTTCGGGACCTGCGCTGTCAACCATGGGTTCAACACTATCGGCATCCCGCCGCAGCCCGGGGCACTAGGCTGGAACGCATGGCTCACGCTCCCCAGGACCAGATTGCACCACTGCTGACCCCCGAAGGATGGGAGTTGCTGGCGTCGCTGGGCCCCTACACCGAGGACGGGTCCTTCGCCCTGAACGGTGAACTCCGGAAGGCCGGCCACAGCCCCGAACTGGTGTCTGCCGTGCTCACCCAGTCCCGGCTCCGCACGAAGGCCGGAGCGAAGTTCGGCGAGTTCGCCCGGCAAATGCTCTTCACCCAGGCGGGGCTGGAACAAGCCACCCGCCTGAATGTTGCCGCCCGGCACGCCCAGCGGTTCGCCGCCGCCGGCGTTAGCCACGTGGCGGACCTGGGCTGCGGGCTCGGCGCCGATTCGCTGGCCCTCGCCTCCCTGGACATCGCCGTGACGGCAGTGGAGCTCGATGAAACCACGGCCGCGTGCGCCACGGTGAACCTCATCCCTTTTCCCAATGCGGCGGTTGTGCACGCCGACGCCACCTCGGTCCCCCTGGACGGGGTGGACGGCGTCTGGCTGGACCCGGCGCGCAGGGTCACCTCCACCTCCGGCACCAGGCGCATCTGGGACCCCGAGGCGTTCTCTCCCCCGTTGTCCTTCGTGGAGTCCCTTGCCGCGTCCGGGAAGGCCGTGGGCGTCAAGATGGGCCCGGGCATGCCCCACGATTCGGTTCCGCAGGGCTGCGAAGCGCAGTGGGTGTCCGTTGGTGGGGACGTCACCGAAGTGGCCCTGTGGTTCAACTCGGTCAGCCGGCCGGGGATACGCCGCGCGGCCCTGCTGCTGGGACCGCAGGGAGCGGCCGAGCTGACCAGCGGGGAGGATTTCGGGGAGGGCCCCGAGGCTCCGGTGGGCCCGGCTGAAGGGTACCTGTATGAGCCGGACGGAGCGGTCATCCGGGCAGGCCTCGTGGCCGACCTCGCGCTCGAACTGCGCGGGCACCTGCTGGACGAGCACATCGCCTACATCTGCTCGCCCGCCCTCGCAGATACCCCGTTCGCCCGCGCCTATAAGGTCCTGCGGGTGATGCCGTACAACGTCAAGGCGCTGAAGTCCTGGGTGAAGCAGGAAGGCATCACCGTGCTGGACATCAAGAAGCGCGGCACCGCCGTCACGCCGGAGGAACTCCGCAAGCAACTGCTGGGCGGCAAGGGCGCGGGCAACAGGAAGGGCGGCCGGACCGCCACCTTGGTCCTCACCCGCATCGGCGAGGACCGGGTGGCCATCGAGGTGGAGCCGGTCAAGCCGGCGTAGGCGTTACTGCGCGCGGGTAAATTCCTCGGCGGCCCGTACCTGGTCCGCCGTGGGACGCACACCGGTGTACAGCACAAACTGCTCCAGCGCCTGGATGGTGGCCACCTCAGCACCGGTGATCACCGGCTTGCCCGCCGCCCGGGCCGCCCGGATCAGCGGTGTCTCGGCCGGCAGCGCCACCACGTCGAAGACGAGTTTCGCGGCGTCGATGGCTTCTGACGGGAAGGACAGCGCATCGGCGTCCGCACCGCCTGCCATACCGATAGGTGTCACGTTGACAATCATGTCCGCCATGCCGCCGTCGAGCGCTGCACGCCAACTAAAGCCGTACTGTTCGGCGAGCGCCCGGCCCGCCGCCTCATTCCGGGCGATGACGGTGACGTCCGTGAAGCCTGCGTCGCGCAGCGCCGCCACGGTTGCTTTCGCCATGCCGCCGGCGCCCTGGACCAGGACCGAGTAGTCGGTGGGCACCGAGTTGGTGGCCAGCAGCTGCTCTATAGCCGTGTAGTCGGTGTTGTAGGCCTTGAGGTGCCCGTTTGTGTTCACGATGGTGTTGACGGAATCGATGGCTTTGGCCGAGGGGTCCATCTCGTCCACCAGCGCGATCACATCCTCCTTGTACGGCATGGACACGGCGCAGCCGCGGATACCGAGGCCCCGGACGCCGGCAATGGCCTGCTCCAGGTTGGTGGGCGCAAAGGCCTTGTAGATCCAGTTCAGGTCCAGCTGCCCGTACAGGTGGTTGTGGAAGCGCGTCCCGTTGTTGCTGGGCCGGGCCGAGAGGGAGATGCAGAGGGTCATGTCTTTATTGAGGATAGGCACCTGTCCATTAAACGCGGCCCGGGGAGCTTAGGCGCAGCCGCTGCCGGCAGGATAGGGCCCGACGGCGGCCGGCAGCTTTCCGGGGGCCGCCGCCCTTCCGGCCAGCACGGCGGCCAGCGCATCGAAGGCGGCGTCGGTCCGGCCGTACAGTGCAATCTTGACCGGAGCGGGGGAACCCTGCAGCGGCCAGGGGGCATCCAAAGTGACGGCGATGTCGCCGCCGGCGGGCGCGCCGCCGTACCCGATGAGGCTGACCAGTGGTCCCGAGCCGACGGCCAGGCCTGCGCGGGCGGCCGCGGCTTCAAACCGTTCCTTGTCGCCCGGTCCCCCGCCGGTTACCCGGACAGCGCCGGGGACCAGGGGTCCGCTGCAGTTGCCGGCCAGGATGGTGATGGCGGACCCGGAGACCTTGGCGGACAGTGCCGCGCCACTGCCTGCGGGGGCGGGCGCGGACCCCCTCCGCCCCTGCCAGATCATCATGGTGGCCACCCGGGTGGCGGCTTCGTCCAGCCGTTCCTTCGGCAGGGCACCGGAGGCCACAGCCTGGACTATTGCGGCGTGCGCCTGCGCTGCATCGGCCGGCATCAGGAGCAGGTCGGCCCCGGCGGCCAGGGCGGAAACGGCGGCGGAACCGGCCGGGTACTGCTTGGTGACGGCGCCCATGTTCAGGGCATCGGTCACCGCCACGCCCTTGAAACCGAGGCCACGCAGCGCGGCGTAGGTCCTGGACGAGAGCGACGCCGGCACGCCGGGTTCCAGCGCGGGCACGGCGATGTGCCCGGTCATCACTATCGGCAAGCCTGAGTCGACGGCTGACTGGAAGGGCTTCCAGTCCCGGCCGCGCAACTCCTCCACGCCGGCGTTCTGGAGCGGGAGGCTAAGGTGCGAGTCGGCGGTGACCGAACCGTGGCCGGGAAAGTGCTTGACGGTGGGCAGCACCCCGGCGGCCAGCATGCCCTGGGCGAAGGACACGCTCTGCGTCGCCGCAGCTGCCGGGTCCCCGGACATGGACCGGGCGCCGATGGTGGGGTCTTTGGGGCCGATGGTGACATCCGCGTCCGGCGCGAAGTCCAGGTTGAAGCCCAGCGGTGCCAGCTCACCTGCCACACCCTGCCCGGCGTCCCGCGTGAGGGCCGCGTTTCCAGCGGCACCGTAGCTCATGGGCGTTGGCCATTCGGTCAGCGGCGCTCCCAGCCTGGCCACGATACCGCCTTCCTGGTCCACGCCGACGATGCCGGGCCACGGGTCACCGTCAGCGGTGGTCGCCCGGGAGAGCCGCTGGTTGGCCGCCGTCATGGCGGCGACGTCCACTTTTCCCTGCGGGTCGCGGGGAACGTTGTCGCCCATGATGATGCTGCCGGCCAGGTGCAAACGTTCGATGGCGGCTGCCTGCGCTTCCACCTGCTGCCCGCCGTAGAAAGGAAGCAGGACCTGGCCGGCCTTTTGCTCTGGCGCCATGGCCGCCACGGCGGCTGCTGCCGCGTCCTGGTCGCGCTGCTGGGGGCCCCAGCCCAGGGGCAGGGAACCCGGATCAGGTGACGGGGACGCCGTGGTGGGGGCCGGCGTCGTACGCGGCGCTGCCGGGGACGTGCCGGGCGACGCCGATGCGGAAGCTGACGGAGACGACGCCGGCGTTGAGGGCGCAGGAGTGGGCGGCCCTGCCGTGCACGCGGCCAGGGCAGCAACGGACAAAGCCGCGATCAGGGGAAGGGTTTTGTGGGTACTGTCACGCAGGCGTTGGAACGGGGACATCAGTATGATGCTACCCCTGCGCTATAGACTTGAAACACCCGTTCGTTTGCCGGCACGTCCCGGAAGCGGCACCAGCCAGCGGCATCCCGGACAGTGAGGAAATGCGTGAAGATCGACTTCGCACCATCGAGGCAATCAACCCTTGGTGTTGAGTGGGAACTGGCGCTGGTGGACGGCCGCACCGGTGAACTCGCATCCGTCGCCAATGAGGTGCTCCGCGGTGTCGCATCCCGCCATCCCGAGCTGAACGAGGATGACGAACACCCCCACATCAAGCAGGAACTGCTGCTGAACACGGTGGAACTGGTTACGGGCATCTGCGAGACCGCTGCGGAGGCCAAGGAAGACCTCAGCCGCTCCGTGGCCGCCGTCCGGGAAATCACCGACCCCATGGGCGTGGAGCTCTTCTGCGCCGGCAGCCACCCGTTCAGCCCGCCACAGCTGCAGCCGGTGACGGACAAGGCCCGCTACGCCAAGCTCATCGACCGTACCCAGTGGTGGGGCCGGCAGATGGTCATTTACGGCGTGCACGTCCACGTGGGCCTGGACCGCCGCGAGAAGGCCCTCCCGGTGCTCGACGGACTGGTCAACTACTTCCCGCATTTCCAGGCCTTGTCCGCGTCCAGCCCGTTCTGGGGCGGCGAGGACACCGGCTACGCCTCGCACCGTGCCCTGATGTTCCAGCAACTGCCCACTGCAGGCCTGCCGTTCCAGTTCCCCTCCTGGTCCGAATACGAGTCCTACGTCCGGGACATGTTCACCACCGGGGTGATCGACACCATCTCCGAGATCCGCTGGGACATCCGGCCGGTGCCCGCCCTGGGAACCATCGAAATGCGCATCTGCGACGGCCTGGCCACACTGGAGGAAGTGGGCGCCATCGCGGCCCTTACCCAGTGCCTGGTGGACGAGTTCTCCACCACCTTGGACAACGGCGGCACCATCCCCACCATGCCGCCGTGGCATGTCCAGGAAAACAAGTGGCGTGCCGCCCGCTACGGCATGGATGCCATCATCATCCTGGACGCCGCCGGCAAGGAGCAGCTGGTGACGGACCACCTGCTGGAAACGCTGAACCGGCTGGAGCCCGTGGCGGCGAAGCTGGGCTGCACGGATGAGCTGGCCGACGTCGAAAAGATCATCCGCCGCGGTGCCGGGTACCAGCGCCAGCGGCGCGTGGCGGAGGACAACGGCGGCAACCTGCAGGCCGTGGTCCTGGACCTGGTCAAGCAGATGCGCAGCGGCCCCACCGCCTGAGCCGGCCCCCGAGTTCGGCGGCCGCCTGATTGCCTTGCCCGAAACGGGGCACTTCGACACGGACACGCCGGCCGCCGTCGACATTTACGACGGCGACGCCCCCAAAGTGCCCCGCCATGGTTTTGCCCGACACAGGGCAGTCCCGGGTTCAGGCGTGGAGGGAGACCGAGGTGACGGGCATCGAAGAGTCCGGTGCGAATCCAATCCCGCTGGGTTCGGTGCCCGCCATGACCAGCTGCGCCCCGAGTGCGGCCACCATGGCCCCGTTGTCCGTGCACAGGTCCAGCGGCGGGACGTGAAGCCGGATCCCGGCGGACGCGCAGCGCTGTCCGGTCAGCTCCCGCAGCCTTGAGTTGGCGGCCACGCCGCCGCCCAGCAGCACGTCCTTGATTCCGTGTTCCCTGCAGGCCAGTACGGCCTTTGATGAGATCACGTCCACCACGGCTTCCTGGAAGGCGGCGGCGATGTCAGCCACAGGGATTTCTTCCCCGCGGGCTTCGAACTGTTCCACGCACCTGGCCACGGCGGTCTTCAGTCCGCTGAAGGACCAGTCGTAGCGGTGCTTGCCCGGTTCCTCGGCCGTTCCCATGTACTTGGGCTGGCTGAGGCCGCGCGGGAAACGGATCGCCTTCGGGTTGCCGGTACGGGCCACCCGGTCGATGGCAGGACCGCCCGGATAGGCGAGCCCCAGGATGCGGGCCACCTTGTCGTAGGCTTCGCCGGCGGCGTCATCGATGGTGGAGCCCAGGAGTTCCACGTCGCTGGTGATGCTGTTGATCCGGAGGATTTCGGTGTGGCCGCCGGAGACCAGCAGGGCGCCGAGGTTTTCGGGCAGGGCCTGCTGCTGTCCGGTCGCCCGGTCATCCAGGAGCCCCACGCCCACATGCGCCACCAGGTGGTTGATGGCGTACAGCGGTTTGCCGGTGGCCACGGCCAGGGCCTTCGCGGCGCAGACTCCCACCATCAGCGCGCCGGCCAGGCCCGGGCCCGAGGTCACGGCGATGGCATCGACGTCGTCCAGGGTGGCCCCTGCCTCCGCGAGGGCTTGTTCCAGCGTGGGGACAAAAGCATCAAGGTGCGCCCGGGAGGCGATCTCCGGGATGACGCCGCCAAACCGGACATGCTCGTCCATCGATGAGGACACCGTGTTGGCCAGGAGCGTGGTTCCGCGGACGACGCCGACGCCGGTTTCGTCGCAGGAGGATTCGATGCCCAGCACCAGCGGCTGCGTGCGGTTCATGGCCGGATTCCTTTGCTTGGGGATTCTGTTTCTGTCTCGGGCACCAGCGCCAGCCGCATGATCAGGGCGTCCACGCCGTCACGGTAGTAGCGGGGGCGGATATGGATCTGCTGGAAGCCGAAACGGAGGTACAGCCGCTGGGCACGCGGGTTGTCGGCACGCACTTCCAGGAGGACGTCCGCGGCGCGCCGCCGGCGGGCCTCGTCGATCAGTTCGGTGAGGAGCGTGCTGCCGATGCCACGGCCCTCACGGTAGGGCACGACGGCGATCGTCTGGACATCCGCGATGGGTTCAATGCACATGAGCCCGGCATAGCCCACGATGCCGTCCGGCCCTTCGGCCACCAGGTAGCGGCGGGTTTCCGGCTGTGCCAGTTCGTCGAAGAACATCTGCACCGGCCAGGCGTCCACCGGAAACAGCTCCTGCTCGAGGGCGCTGACCGCCGGGATGTCGGCCTCCGTCATGTCCCGGATGGCGACATTGTCCAGGGAGGCGGAACGGGGCTCCGGAATCCTGTCGGGCCCGGCGGCACTCACAGGGCCCTCTTCCGCGGCCCCGGAACCTGGGCGTCGGATTCCCGAAGGTACAGCGGCGTGGAGTCCAGGAGCCCCCCGCCGGAAGCCAGCCTGGCCAGGGCGAACTGCCCCAGGTACAGGGCGTCCGGCTGCTCACCGGCAAAGTCCGGGTCCGCCCGCAGCGCGTCCGCGTACAGGCCCGCGCCCGCACCGTACGCGGGCAGGTCCGGCAGGTCCGTGGCAAAGCCAACATGCGGCCCGTCTTCGAGCACCGGCAACTGGCCTTCGGCCAGGCTGTAGCGGGCCCAGTAGACCTCCTTGCGGCGCGCGTCGGTGACCACCAGGAACTCGGGGGCAGCCGCCGTCGACTCGGCCACCTCCAGGGCGATCGCGTCCAGGCTCATCAGGCCGTGCAGGGGCTTGCCCCAAACGAAGGCCAGGGTGCGTGCCGTGGCGATACCGGACCGGAGCCCGGTAAACGGGCCGGGCCCCACACCCACCACCAGCGCATCAATGTCCTCCCCCGTAACGCCGGCGTCCGCCAGCATTCCCGCGATGCCCGGGGCCAGCACTTCGGCGTGGCTGCGGGTGTCCTCGGTGGAGAAGTTGGCCACCACGCCTTCCAGGGCATCGTCCGAGACCAGGGCCGCACTGGCCACGGCCGACGTGTCGATTGCGAGAATCAGCATCAGTTCGTCCCCCCGGCAGCGCCCAGCTCCGGAGCGTCGGCCCAGCGGGGGCCATACCCGCGCATCACGATGGTGCGCGGCTCGTCGGTGTCGTCCGTGTCGAAGTCCAGGCTTTCGCGTGCGCCGTCTGGTCCGGCATTCGCGGCGACAGTGGTCCCGGTGGTCACGGACCCACGGCCGAAGCCGCCGCCGAGCCCGATGGCGCGGTGCAGGTCGATCTCCAACCGGTTCTCGCTGAGGTGTTCCACCCGGTCGTGGCCCCACTCCACCACCGTCACCGAGGTGTCCATGGTGTTCTCGAGGTCGATGTCGTCCACTTCGGCGGCCGAGCCGAGGCGGTAGGCATCCACGTGGACCAGGTCCGGTCCGCCGGGGCGGGGCCCATCGGGGAGGTTGGGGTGGATCCGGACCAGCACGAAGGTGGGTGAGATGATGCCGGAGCGCACTCCCAGCCCTTCCCCCAGCCCTTGGGTCAGGGTGGTTTTTCCGGCACCCAGCTCGCCGGAAAGCACCACCAGGTCCCCTGCTTCCAGAACCCGGGCCAGCCCCGCGCCAAGGGCATGGGTCTGGTCCGCCGTCGTGGCCGAATAGGTCTTTTCCCAGTTGGCTTCAGCCGCCTGGCCGGGCATGTGGTTCGCGGCGCTCACCGGGCCCCTTCCCTGCCGGCGGCAGAAGCTTTCGCGCTGCCGGACGTGTCCTGTTCGTTGATGAAACGGCGCGGCACGCGCGGACTGATCCGCGTGACGATCTCATAGTTGATGGTCCCGGCGGCGCGCGCCCAGTCATCAGCCGTGGGACCGCCGTCGGCCCCGCTGCCGAAAAGCTCGGCCTCGGCACCCAGCAGCGCGGCCCCCTGGACCCGCGGACCGAGGTCGATGACCATCTGGTCCATGGCGATGCGGCCCACCACCAGGTAGGTGGTGCCGGCCACCCGGACCGGCCCGCCGGTGGCGACCCGCGGGATGCCATCGGCGTAGCCCAGCGGGATCAGGCCCAGCGTGCTGGCGCCGGCAGTCCTGTAATGGAGCCCGTAGGAAACCCCCTGGCCGGCCGGGACGGCCTTGCACTGGGACACCTTGGTCCGGAGCGCCATGGCCGGGCGCAGGCCAAGTTCAGCGGAGGTCTGGCCGTCGAAGGGTGAAAGTCCGTAGATGCCCAGGCCTACGCGCACCAGGTCAAAGTGGGTGTCCGGCCGGGACAGGGTGGCGGGCGTGTTGGCCAGGTGCCGGACTTCGGCGTCCACCCCTGCGTCCTCGGCCACCGCAATCGCCTCGCGGAAAGCTGCCAGCTGGTGATCGGTTTCGGGGCGTTCTGGTTCATCAGCGACGGCGAGGTGGGAGAAGATGCCCACCACCCGGAGCAGGCCCTGGTCCTGGTACTCCATCGCTTCGCCCACCAGCGTGTCCCAGTACTCCAGGGTGGCGCCGTTGCGGCCCAGCCCGGTGTCCACCTTGAGGTGGATCCTGGCCGGGCGCTCCTGCTCGCGGGCCGCGGCAACAATCCTCTCGAGTTCCCACCCTGAGCAGCCGATGTCGACGCCGGCCGCCACCGCCGCGCCGAAGTTGCTGTCCGTGGTGTGCAGCCATGCCAGCAGCGGCGCATCGATGCCGGCAGCGCGCAGGGCGAGCGCCTCGGAGATGTGCGCCACCCCCAGCCAGGCTGCGCCGGCCTCCAGTGCGGCCCGGGCAACGGGCACTGCACCATGCCCGTAGGCGTCGGCCTTGACCACGGCCATGACCTTGGCCGGCGAGGCAGCGGCAGCGAGCCGCCGCACGTTGTGCCGGATGGCGTCCAGGTCAATCACGGCGGAACGCTCGTAGTGGGGATCGTGCACTGAAGCAGCGCTGATTTCACCGGTTGGGGCGGGGTAAGTCACGGTAGTGATTCTAGTAGGGGTGCCTGCGGCCGAATAATCGCCCACCCGGCGCCGCCGTGGCAGGCACTCTTCAGGCGGCAGGCACTGTTCAGGCGGCACGGCTCAGGCGTACCGGGGTTGCTCAGGCGTCCGACAGGTGGGCGATGGTGGCTGCGGCCCTCCGCTGGGCCGCCTGCGGGACGTCCTGGATGATCTCGGCCAGGAATTCGAAGCGGCGCAGCCACTGGCTCATCTGGCGTTCGGGCCGGGCGTTGGCGCGTTTCCACCAGTCGGCGATGTCTCCCCAGCCGGGGGCGGCCAGCGAACCGCCCACTTCCTGCACGGCCAGGGAGGCGCACAGGTTGGCGAAGCGGAGCCTGTTGCCCAGCGGCCAGCCGGCCAGCGTGCCCACGATGAATGCGGCGTCGAAACAGTCACCTGCTCCGGTGGGGTCGAGCGCCTTGACCGGCAGGGACGGAACCCACTCCTCCTCCCCCGTTTCCGAATCGACGGCGAGCGCCCCCTGCGGGCCGAGGGTGACAACTGCCACGGGAACCCGGTCCGCGAGCGCATACAGGGCGGACCAGGCGTTGTCCTTCCCGGTCAGCGCCATGGCCTCACGCTGGTTGGGCAAGAACGCATGGAAGTACTGCAGGTTTTCCAGCCGGACCGGAGCCCATTCCCCGGTGGGGTCCCAGCCCACGTCCCCGAAGAGCTTGACGCCTGCCCCGTGGGCGGCGCGAGCCCAAGGTTCCACCTCCAGGCCCACTTCCGCGATGCCGGCGAGGGTGGGTGGCGGCTCCCCGATGAGCTCGGAGGACGTGACCGGGGCAGCATGCCCGTGGGTGACCATGGACCGGTCCTTCTCAACACACAGCGACACCGTCACCGGGGAGTGCCACCCCTCCACCCGGCGGGACAGGCTCAGGTCCACCCGCTCCTGGCCGGAGAGGATCTTCCAGTTGAAGTCGCCATAACCGTCATCTCCGAAGACTGCGGCCAGGCCTGTCCGAAGTCCCAGCCGGGCCGCCGCGATGGCCTGGTTTGCCACCCCGCCGGGGCAGCTGCCCATGCCGTCGCTCCAGATTTCGGTGCCCGGTTCAGGGCCGTGCGGCAGTCCGGTGAAAATGATGTCCTGGAAGACGGTTCCGGCCAGCAGGAGATCGAACCCGGGCCCGGAGTGTTTCCGGACCGAGGCCAGGGGGTCAAAAGGGCGTGCCGGGATCGCGTCCATGTCCGGCACACTACGCCCTGCCAACGACATCCGGTAGAGGAGCGCCCGTGCCCGCCCTAGACTGCTGGGTATGCGCCTTCTGATTGCCGGCGGCGGGGGTTTCCGGGTGCCGCTCATCTACCGGGCGCTGGTTTCCGGCCGCTTTGCCGGGCTGGTCACCGAGCTGGTGCTGTACGACGTCGATCCCGCCCGCCTGGCAGCCGTCACCGCCGTGCTGCACAGCATGCCGGCGGGCCCCGGCCCGCGGCTGCCGGTCCGTTCCACCACCGATTTGGCCCATGTCCTGCCCGGGACGGACATGGTGTTCGCCGCCATCCGTCCGGGCGGGACCGCAGGGCGGATCGCGGACGAGAAGGTGGCCCAGGACCTGGGGCTGCTGGGGCAGGAAACCACGGGCGCAGGCGGCATCTCCTATGCGCTGCGGACCATTCCGCACATGGTGCACCTGGCCCGCCTGATGGTCCGGCACTGCCCGGAAGCCCGGCTGATCAATTTCACCAACCCGGCAGGCATGGTCACCGAGGCCCTCGTCCCGGTGCTGGGGAACCGGGTGGTGGGCATCTGCGACTCGGCAGGCGCCCTCGTGCAGCGCGCTGCCCACGCTGCGGGAGCGGACCTGCCGGAGGGAACGCTCGACGGCGTGGGCTACTTCGGGCTGAACCACCTGGGCTGGCTGTACCGGCTGGAGTCCGGCGGCCACGACCTGCTGCCGGGGCTGCTGGCCGATCCCGCCGCCCTGGCGTCCTTCGAGGAGGGCCGCCTGTTTGACCAGACCTTCCTGGCCGGTCTCGGCATGCTGCCCAACGAGTACCTGTATTACTACTACCGGCGCGACGCCGCCCGACGTACCATGCAGGCGATGCGGCAGACGCGCGGAGAGAGCATCCACAACCAGCAACTGGACCTCTATCCACGCCTCGCCGGCGCGGGAACGGACGCCTTCCAGTTGTGGGATGGCGCCCGCCGGTCCCGCGAGGAGGGCTATTTGGCCGAGGCGCGCCCGGAAGGTACCCAGCGGGATGAAGACGACCTCGCCGGCGGCGGCTACGAACGCGTGGCGCTCGCCGCCATGCGCGCGCTCTCCGGGGCCGGCGCTACGCAGCTGATCCTAAATACCCGCAACTCACTGAACCCGGGCGCCCAGGAACCCGCCATTCCGGGACTGCCCGCGGACGCCGTCGTCGAACTTCCCTGCATGGTGACGGCCGACGGCGCGCTGCCGCTTCCCCAGCAGTCTCCACCCGCGCCGCAGCTCCGGTTGCTGCGGCAGGTCAAGGACGTGGAACGGCTCACCGTCCGGGCGGCCACCACCGGCGACCGCGGCGCCGCCCTTGCGGCCTTCGCGCGGCATCCGCTGGTGGATTCGGAGGACCTGGCAGGCCGGCTCCTGTCCGGTTATGAGGAAGCATTTCCGGAGCTCCGGGCGATGTGGCGTGGTGAGACGGCGGCTGCGGCCCCGGTTGGCTGAAGGAGTAATGTTTTACCGAGTGCGCACTGAACGGGTACCCGGGGCAGGTGCGCCCGTAATACGCGCCGGCGGCCGGAAGGAGGTCCCTTGGCATTGATCCGCAGGGTGGCCTTGCTGTCACTCCACACCTCGCCCATGGAACAGCCAGGTTCCGGCGATGCCGGCGGCATGAACGTCTACATCCGTGAACTGGCCTCGGCCCTGGCCGAAGCCGGCGTTGAAGTGGAGATCTTCACGCGCGCCACCTCGGCCGGCCAGCCCGCCGTCGAACATCCGGATCCCGGAGTCTGCGTGCACAACGTCCTGGCCGGACCGACGAAGAAGATTCCCAAGGAAGAACTGCCCGGTCTGCTCCACAGCATGGTCGAAGAGATCGAACAGATCCGCCGCCGTCAGCCGCACGGCCGCTACGACGTCATCCACTCCCACTACTGGGTGTCCGGCATCGCCGGGCTGGAACTGTCCGAACTGTGGGGCGTGCCGCTTGTCCACACCATGCACACCATGGCCAAGGTTAAGAACCTCCTGCTCGAATCCGGCGAACAGCCTGAGCCGCGGCGGCGTGAGGTAGGCGAGCACCGGATCGTGGACGGCGCAGCGCGCCTCATCGCCAACACCAGCTCCGAGGCGGCAGAACTCGTGTCGCACTACGGCGCCGACTACGACCGGATCGACATCGCTCCCCCGGGCGTGGACCTGGCCACGTTCACCCCCGCCTTCCGGAGCAAAGCGCGTAAGGACCACGGCGTGGATCCGGGGGCGTTCCACCTGCTGTTCGCCGGCCGCATCCAGCGGCTCAAGGGCCCGCAGGTGCTGGTCAAAGCGGCGGCCCTGCTGCGGCAGCGGCGGCCGGACATCGACCTGCGGCTCACTATCCTGGGCGAGCTCAGCGGCAACAAGGAGTTCAACCTCCGCAAGCTCGTGGCGGACGCGGAGATGGACGACGTCGTCACGCAGCTTCCGCCCGTCACGGCACCTGAGCTTGCGGCCTGGTTCCGCGCGGCCGACGTTGTGGTGATGCCTTCCTTCAGCGAATCCTTCGGCTTGGTGGCCCTGGAAGCCCAGGCCTGCGGCACCCCGGTGGTGGCAACCCGGGTGGGCGGGCTGTCCCGTGCCATCTTCCACGGCCGGACCGGGTTGCTGGTGGACGGCCACCACGCGGCCGATTGGGCGGACGCCTTTGAGGCGCTCTACGACGATCCCGCCACCCGGGTGGACATGGGCCGGGCCGCCGCCATCCGCGCCCAGAACTCCGGCTGGTCCCGCACCGCCGCCATCACGCTCGAAAGCTACCACGCCGCCGTCGACCGGCACGTGGGCCACCTTGTGCCGGCCGTTCCTGTAACCTGACGCCATGACCGGCGTTTCCAGCGACCTCGAGATAGCACGGGCAGCACGCATCAGGCCCATCGAAGACATTGCCGCTGCCGCAGGGGTGAACGCCGCAGCGCTGGAACAGTACGGGCGTTACAAAGCCAAGATCGATCCCGCCCGGCTGGACGCACCGCCGCCGCACGGCAAGCTGGTGCTCGTCTCAGCCATGTCCCCCACGCCGGCCGGCGAAGGAAAGTCCACCACCACCGTGGGGCTGGCGGACTCCCTGGCGCGGGCCGGCCACAACGTGATGATCGCGTTGCGCGAGCCCTCGCTTGGCCCGGTCCTGGGAATGAAGGGCGGCGCCACCGGAGGAGGCTACTCGCAGGTGCTGCCAATGGACGAGATCAACCTGCATTTCACCGGTGACTTCCACGCCATCACCTCCGCCAACAACGCCCTGATGGCTCTGGTGGACAACCACATCTACCAGGGCAACGCCTTGAACATCGATCCGCGGCGCGTGACGTTCAAGCGCGTCCTGGACATGAACGACCGGGCCCTGCGGGAAGTGGTGATCGGCCTCGGCGGGCCGGCCCAGGGCGTGCCGCGGCAGGACGGGTTCGACATCACCGTGGCCTCCGAGATCATGGCCGTATTCTGCCTCGCCACGGACCTGGCCGACCTCCGGGAACGCCTGGGCAGGATCACGTTTGGCTACACCTATGAGCGCGTTCCGGTGACGGTGGCGGACCTGGGGGTGCAGGGGGCGCTGGCCCTGCTGCTCAAGGAAGCAGTCAAACCCAACCTGGTGCAGACCATCGCGGGCACCCCGGCGCTGGTCCATGGCGGCCCGTTCGCCAACATTGCGCACGGCTGCAACTCCCTCATCGCCACCCAGACCGCACGGCGGCTGGCGGACATCGTGGTGACGGAGGCCGGTTTTGGCGCAGACCTGGGTGCCGAAAAGTTCATGGACATCAAGGCTCGGATCGGCGGCCTGGCACCGTCCGCCGTCGTGGTGGTGGCCACCGTGCGCGCGCTGAAGATGCAGGGCGGCGTGGCCAAGGACCAGCTGACCCGGCCGGACGTTTCTGCGCTGGAGGCCGGCGTCGAAAACCTGCGCCGGCACGTCCACAACGTGGAGAAGTTCGGTGTGACCCCGGTGGTTGCCATCAACCGGTTTGCCACGGATACGGCAGAGGAACTGGACTGGCTGCTCGCGTGGTGTGCCGCGGAGGGTGTTCCGGCTGCCGTGGCCGATGTGTGGGGCCGGGGCGGCGGCGGTGACGGCGGGGATGAGCTCGCCGGGCTGGTGGCGCGGGCACTGGAGGCACCCAACAAATTCCGTCACCTGTACGCGCTGGAGCTCTCCGTGGAGGACAAGATCCGCACCATTGCGCAGGAGATCTACGGGGCCGACGGGGTGGACTTCTCCGTCCCGGCCCTGAAGCGGCTGGCCGACATCGAACGCAACGGCTGGGCCGGGCTTCCGGTGTGCATGGCCAAGACTCAGTACTCCTTCACCGACGACGCCACCCGGCTCGGCGCCCCCAAGGGCTTCACCATCCACGTCCGCGACCTGCTGCCCAAGACCGGCGCCGGCTTCATCGTGGCGCTGACCGGCGCAGTGATGACCATGCCAGGGCTCCCCGCCGTGCCGGCCGCGCTCCGCATGGACGTCGACCCCGACGGCAACCCGGTAGGCCTCACCTAGCCTCAACGCGCGCTCACTCGTGGCGGCATAAACCCCAACCCGCGCTCACTCGTGGCGGCATAGATCCCAACCCGCGCTCAGGCTCGGATTCAGCGGCCTACGAACTGGGCTGACCCCTGTGGATAACTTCCGATGCTTGTCGGATGATTCGGTGAGAATGCAGTATGCGCAGCAGCACTCCGTTACCTATCCCTCTGGCAACCAAGCCCTTAACGGTCGAAAGTGCCGTGAGCGCCAAGCTGACGCGTGATCGGCTGAGGCGTGCCGATGTCGAGCACGTCGGCCGCGGCCTCTTCCGCCCGGCTTCCTGGTCTTTCGATCTGGAAGATACGGCGCGTGCGCTGTCGGAAGCAACACCGGGAGCCTGGATATCCCACGTAACGGCGGCTCGGCTCCGCAATTCGTACTTACCGCCGTGGCTTTCGGACTCCAACGAGCTCCACCTCAGCAAACCCAAGGCTCTTCCCGGCGTTAGGAGGCAGGGCATTTGCGGTCACCGGGTCATTTCCGGGCCCGGAGAAGTCGAGTTAGTGGAGGGGATTTGGCTCAGCACCCGTGCCCGGACGTGGCTGGACATGGCTCGCATTCTGCCGCTCAATGACCTCGTGGCATTGGGAGATGAGCTGATCCGAATGCCTCGTCCCGCTTTCGAGGGCAGGGCGGAGGCCTACACTTCCGTCTCCGACCTCAAGGCCTTGATCAGCCGGCATTCAAATCTTCAGGGCATCGTCCGTGCCCGGCAGGCACTCGATCTGATGCGTGTCGGATCAGATTCGGCGCCGGAAACGTTTCTCCGCCTTGGCATCCTGGACGCCGGCCTTCCGGATCCGGAATTGCAGGTGAACCTTCGGCAAGGAGACAGCCGTTCTCCATCCGCGGACCTGGGGTATCGTCGGTGCCGTATCGCGATCCAGTACGACGGCGGCCATCACCTTCAAGAGCCGCAGCGCCTCAGCGATCGACGCAGAAACAGGGCCTTCGAGGCGGCAGGCTGGACAGTCCTCGTGTTCGATAAGGCTGACAATGAGGACAACTTCGCTACCGCAATCAAACAGATCAAGCGAGCTATAAGAGCTTCCGCAAAGGATCCTGCAGCCTCAGCCGGATTCGCGCGTGCTCTCTAGGGCCGCTGTGCCAGGACTGCATCGCCACTAGTGTCACCGTGGGACTCCCCGTTCCTCCGGACCGGGGAAACAGTGCTTTTTCTGTCGCCTCTGATCAGGGATGCGTAAGCTACGCCAACGGACACCAGCACCAGAGCGGCGACGAAAAACGCCGTGCCAGAATCGGCCAAAAGAAGCCGGGGAATGCTGCGCCCCGGAACCCCCACAGCAAAACCAAAAGCAACAGCGATTCCGATGTAACTCCCTATCATGTTGCCGCGGTGGGCCGGGATGTTATGCCGCACTGCGCTGATCAGCCCGAGTGTGACGGTGATGATGGTGAACGCGGACAGCCCATGCAGCCAACTGAAATGGCCATCGCTGACAATGCCAAAACTGCTGAAACACACGTAGTACATGGCTGCTACCCACAAATAACCCATGGTCCGGTGAATGCGGTCGCGCCGCCGCCGTAGGATCTGCACCGGTCCGAGAGCCAGGACGAAGAGTGCCGCAACAACGTGGCTGACAAGTAAGACGTTCCAGTGCTCCATAGCTCTAAGATAGAGGCACTATCCAGTAAAAGTACATCAAGATAGTGGACCGGCTGTCCGCTACCTTACGGAGGCGCCATGCAACTGAAGGAGCTTAGCGAAGTCACCGGAACGTCCGCGGCAAGCATCAAGTATTACCTCCGCGAAGGACTCCTGCCGCCCGGCGAGTCAGTACACGCCACGCGCGCCAGCTACACCGCGGACCACGTCAAACGCTTGGAGTTAATCCGCTCACTGCGTCAGATCGTTGGCCTGAATATCGAACAGATCCGCAGCATTGTGAAAATGGCGGACGACGGCGTTCCGCACCTGGCGCTGCTTGCCCACGTGCAGCGCGTGGTCCTGAAGCTTGGACCTGACAGCGGTGAGGTTGTCCGCACTGCCGCGGCAGACGCCGTCGTTCGCATGCGAAACTGGCCCGATGTGCCCAGCGACGCTCGGGATGCACTGGACCGGCACATAGCCCTGATGGAAGGGCTGGGCATCGGATCAACGCTGGATCTGCTGGACCAGTACAGCAGCGCCGTTGACTCGATTGCCGGGCTCGACCTTGCCGCAACCACGGCAGGACAGGACACGGACAGCGTCATCCTGACCGCTGCCGTCGGCATGCATTTGCATTCACAGCTGATGCTCAAGCTTCTGGCCCTTGCCCAGGCAAGCCATGCCATCCGCCGCCTGACAACCACGGGCGCCCCTTAACGCCGAACGCTCCCCCGTGAAAAACGGAGGAGCGTTCGTTGGAGAACCGCCACAAGTGAGCGCGCGTTCCCCAAAGGAACCGCCACAAGTGAGCGCGCGTCGGAAGGGTTAGCGCTCCAGGTCGCCGCGGATGAAGGCCTCGACCTTTTCACGGGCGAGGTCGTCGTTGAACTGCTCCGGCGGGGACTTCATGAAGTAGCTGGAGGCGGAAAGCAGCGGACCGCCGATGCCGCGGTCCAGGCCGATCTTGGCGGCGCGGATGGCATCGATGATCACGCCGGCGGAGTTGGGTGAATCCCAGACTTCCAGTTTGTACTCGAGCGACACGGGGGCGTCACCGAAGTTGCGGCCTTCCAGTCGGACGAAGGCCCACTTGCGGTCGTCGAGCCACTGTACGTAGTCGGACGGGCCGATGTGGACGTCCTTGGCGGCGAGCTCGGCTTCGACGTTGGAAGTGACGGCCTGGGTCTTGGAGATCTTCTTGGACTCGAGGCGATCGCGTTCCAACATGTTCTTGAAGTCCATGTTGCCGCCCACGTTCAGCTGGTACGTGCGGTCCAGGGTGACGCCGCGGTCCTCGAACAGCTTGGCCATGACGCGGTGCGTGATGGTGGCACCGATCTGGCTCTTGATGTCGTCGCCCACGATCGGAACACCGGCGGCGGTGAACTTGTCCGCCCATGCCTTGGTGCCGGCGATGAACACGGGAAGGGCGTTGACGAAGGCAACGCCTGCGTCAATGGCGGCCTGGGCGTAGAACTCGGCAGCAGCCTGGGAGCCGACGGGCAGGTAGCAGACCATGACGTCAACATCGGCGTCCTTGAGGGCCTGAACCACGTCAACGGGCTCTTCGGTGGATTCCTCGATGGTCTCGAGGTAGTACTTGCCGAGGCCGTCCAGGGTGTGGCCGCGCTGGACGGTTACGCCGGTGGGCGGGACGTCGGCAATCTTGATGGTGTTGTTTTCGCTGGCGAGGATGGCATCGGCGAGGTCGTTGCCCACCTTCTTGCCATCGACGTCGAACGCGGCCACGAACTGGACATCGCCCACGTGGTACTGGCCGAACTCAACGTGCATGAGGCCGGGGATGGTCGCCGTGGGGTCGGCGTCCTGGTAGTACTGGACGCCCTGCACCAGCGACGCGGCGCAGTTGCCTACGCCGACGATTGCGACACGGATCGGATGTGAAGACACGGAACTCCTTAGGACAAACGTCAGCCGGCCTGGTAATGCGTCGGGGAAATTGCGACGGCGGCCGGCTGGGACAGCGCCGCGCGGCGCGTACTCATAGTACCCAACGCAGCGGGACCGGCCCTTGTTCCGCCGGTCCCGCTGCGTAAGAAAGGGGTTTCGTCAGACGGTCTGCTTCCACAGGTTGATGTCCGATTCCACCGCGAACTCATCGATGGCGGTCAGTTCGTCGGCGCTGAATCCGAGGTTGTTGATGGCGGAGAGCGTGTCCTCGAGCTGGCGCACGCTGGAGGCTCCCACCAGTGCCGAGGTCACCGGCGAACCCTTGGGCTGGTCCCGGAGGATCCAGGCGATGGCCATTTGCGCGAGCGTCTGGCCACGGCCTTCGGCAATGGCTTTCAGGCCCCGGATGCGGGCGAGCTTCTCATCCGTGATGGCGTCCTCGGACAGGAACCTGGCCTTGGCTGCGCGGGAATCGTCCGGAATGCCGTTGAGGTAACGGTCGGTGAGCATGCCCTGGGCCAGCGGCGAGAAGGCGATGGACCCCGCCCCCACCTGGTCGAGCGCCTCGTAGAGGTTGGGGCTGCCGTTCTCGGTCCAGCGGTTGAACATGGAGTAGCTGGGCTGGTGGATGAGCAGCGGCGTGCCGAGCTCCTTCAGGATGCGGGCAGCTTCGATGGTCTGTTCCGGGGTGTAGGAGGAGATGCCCGCGTAGAGTGCCTTGCCCGAGCGGACGGCGTAGTCGAGGGCGCCCATGGTTTCTTCCAGCGGCGTTTCCGGGTCCGGCCGGTGGCTGTAAAAGATATCTACGTAGTCCAGGCCCATGCGCTCCAGTGACTGGTCCAGGCTGGAGAGCAGGTATTTCCGTGAGCCCCACTCGCCGTAGGGGCCGGGCCACATGTAGTAGCCGGCCTTCGTGGAGATGACCAGCTCATCGCGGTACGGCTTGAAGTCGTCCTTGAGGTGGCGGCCGAAGTTGGTCTCGGCGGATCCGTCCGGCGGGCCGTAGTTGTTGGCGAGGTCGAAGTGGTTCACGCCAAGGTCGAAGGCACGGCGCAGGATGGCTCGCTGTTCATCAAAGCGCTTGTCGTCACCGAAGTTGTGCCACAGGCCCAGGGAGATGGCCGGAAGCTTCAGGCCGCTGCGGCCCACCCGGCGGTAGGGCATGGATTCGTAGCGGTCTTCCGCCGCGGAATAAGTCATGGGTTCCATCCTGCCAGCTGTGACCGGCGCAACAGGCAGGACCGCAAAAGTTACGCCGCGGGCTGACAATGCCAGCCCGCGGCGCAACGCGCGCACGCGGCAAGGAACGGAATCGTCAGGACTTCACGATGGCGGCGCTCCATGGAGCCAGAGCGAGGGCGTCGCCGTCCTGGCTTGTCCCCTCGTCGGTGGACAGCAGGAGGGATCCGCTGACGCCGTCCAGCCGCACCTTCGCGTCAGCGAAGTTCACCAGCACCTCAACGCTGCCGCGGCGGAACCGCAGCCAGCCGGAGTCGTCGTCGAACGCCACCTCGGTCTCACCGAAACCGAGCCCGGCCAGTTCGGGATGACTGCGCCGCAGCGCCGTCAGCGACCTGTAGAGCTCCAGCAGCCGGGCGTGGTCGCCCGTGGCGGCTTCGTCCCAGTCCAGTTTGGACCGGCGGAAGGTTTCCGGATCCTGGGGGTCAGGCACGACGGCGGGATCCCACCCCATGCGCTCGAATTCCTTGATGCGCCCTTCCGCGGTGGCCTTGCCGAGCTCGGGTTCCGGGTGGGAGGTGAAGAACTGCCACGGTGTGGTTGCCCCGTATTCCTCCCCCATAAACAGCATGGGCGTGAACGGCGAGGTCAGCGTGAGCACCGCCGCCACGGCCAGCTGCCCGTAGGACAGTGACTGGGACAGCCTGTCGCCGATGGCCCGGTTGCCGATCTGGTCGTGGTTCTGGTTGCAGACCACCAGCGCCGCCGGGTTCACCAGCGAAGCGTTGATCGGCCTGCCGTGGTGCCGGCCGCGGAAGCTGGAGTAGCTGCCGTCATGCAGGAAGCCGTCCTTGAGGACCTTGGCCAGCACCGCCAGGGACTCAAAGTCGGAGTAGTACCCGGTGGTTTCGCCGCTGACGTTCACATGGACCGCGTGGTGGAAGTCGTCGCTCCACTGCCCCGCCAGGCCGTACCCGTTGGCGTCCCGCGGGTAGATCAGGCGGGGGTTGTTCAGGTCGGACTCCGCGATCAGCGTCTTGGGCAGCCCGGTTTCGGCTGAGACGGCGTCGCCCAGGGCACCGAACTCCTCGAGGATGTGGACCGCCCGCTCGTCGCGCAGGGCGTGCACGGCGTCGAGCCGCAGCCCGTCCACGTGGTAGTCGCGGAGCCACAGCGCCAGGTTGTCCAGGATGTACTCCCGGACCACGTCGGAGCCGGGTCCGTCGAGGTTGACGGAGTCACCCCAGGTGTTGGCGTCGCCCTGTTTCAGGTACGGGCCGAACTTGGGCAGGTAGTTGCCGCTGGGGCCGAGGTGGTTGTACACCACGTCCTGGATGACCCCGAGCCCGGCAGCATGCGCGGCATCGACGAACCGCTGGTATGCGGCGGGCCCGCCGTAGCCCTCATGGACTGCATACCACTGCACGCCGTCGTAGCCCCAGTTGTGGGTGCCGTTGAACCCGTTGACGGGCAACAGCTCCACGAAGTCGACGCCCAGGTCCGCGAGGTAGCCGAGCTTCCCGGCGGCGGCGTCCAGGGTTCCCTCCGGGGTGAAGGTGCCCACGTGGAGTTCGTAGATCACCGAGCCGGTGAGTTCCCTGCCCTTCCAGCCGGAATCCTGCCACGCGTACGCGGCGGGATCGAAGGTCCGGGACAGCTTGTGGACTCCCGCGGGTACCCGCCGGGACCGGGGGTCGGGCAGCGGGTGGCTGTCGCCGTCGAGCTGGTAGCCGTAGTCCACTTCGCCCTCGGCCGGCGCGTCCGGGGCGGTCCACCAGCCTTCCGTGCCGGGCGCGGTGTCCTTCTTCGCCATGGGGTACTCCCGGCCGCCCGCCACGAGGGTGACCGAGGAGGCGTCGGGTGCCCAGACGTCGAAGCGTTCGGGTCCTTGATTGACCAGGGTCATGCGTTTCCTCCATCCACAGGGACCAGCAGGGACACCGGGTAGGTACCCAGCACGTCGGCTACCAACACGGTGCCCGCACCAAATTCGGCGCCCGTCAGTTCGTCACGCATTGCAGCGGGAAGTTCGACGGCGGTATCGCGCCAGCCGCCCTCAGCGTCCAGGCCCGCAGGCAGCCGCGTTGCCAGGGTCACCGCCCCGGGTGTGCCGTCGGCCGTGCCGCGGGAGAACCCGAGCAGGTGTCCGGCTGCAGCACCGCTTGCCGTTATTGGGACGTAACCCTCAAAGAGCTCCGGCCGGTCCCGCTTGAGGCGAAGCGCCCGCGCAGTGGCCAGGAGCTTGCTGGCTTCCGTGCCCGCTTCGGGCAACATGCCGGCGTCGATCTTGGCGAGCTCCGCTTCCCGGAGTGCGAAGTCCACCGGCCGGCGGTTATCGGGATCGGTCAGGGACCGTTCCCAGAATTCGCTGCCCTGGTAGACGTCCGGAACGCCGGGCATGGTCAGCTGGACCAGCTTGGCGGAGAGGGAGTTGGACGCTGCGAAGGCTTCAATGCGTGCCACGAAGTCCTCCACAACCTTGGCTACGCCGGCGTCGTCGAACACAGCATCCACGGCGGCCTTCACCCGCGACTCGAAGTCCTCGTCCGGGTCAGTCCACTTCGTGGAGTTGCCGGCTTCGCGGGCAGCCTTCTCGGCGTAGCCCTGCAGGCGTTCCCGGCTGGCTGGCCAGGCGCCGACGATGGCCTGCCACAGCAGGTTCTCGTAGGGGCCGTCCGGGATGGGAGCCAGCTTCCGGAGGGTGTCCAGCGTTGCGGCCCACTCCCCCGGCAGCTCGGCGATCACGGAGATCCGTGCCCGGGCGTCCTCGCTGCGCTTGGTGTCGTGCGTGGACATGGTGGTCATGGACAGCGGCAACTCATCCTGCCGCCGGCGCATCCGGTGATGGAACTCCTCCGGGGACACGGCGAACTCGGTGGGTTCTGCGCCCACCTCGGTCAGCGTGCCCAGCCGTGTGTAGCGGTAGAACGCAGTGTCCTCCACGCCCTTGGCCATCACCATGCCGGAGGTCTGCTGGAACCGGACGGCGATGGGGTTGGCCGGGTCCAGCAGCAGCGGGAGGAGCGTCCCGACTGCAACCGCGAGGTCCGGACGGTGTTCGGCGGCAGACTCGCAGGCTTCCTTGAGAACCTCGGCCCCGGTGGGCAGGTAGCTCCGGTAGACCGGGAAGGAGGCGATGACCTCGGCAAGGGCATCGGCCGCTTCCTCCAGTGCCAGTCCGTGGGATTCCGGGACCAGCCGGGCCAGGCGCAGCACCTCGGAGCGGAGGATGCCGTCGGCGATCATCCGCTTGGTGCCGCGGATCATCTCCGCGTAGTCGGCGGCCTCGGGAGTGCCACGCAACTCAGCGTCCAGCGCGTTCAGTGACTCTTCTCCGGCAGGATCCACGAACACCCGGTCCACGTCGGCGAGCGCGTCGTACCCGGTGGTGCCCTCGCAGGCGAAGTCCCCCGGCAGCACTTCGCCGGGTTCCAGGATCTTCTCCACCAGGACATAGGCGCCGCCGGTGAGGTCCTTCAGCCACCGCAGGTAGCCTGCGGGGTCGGCCAGTCCGTCCGGGTGGTCGACGCGCAGGCCGTCCGCCAGGCCTTCGGTGAACCAGCGGCCAACCTCGGCGTGGGCTTCTTCGAAGACGGCGGGAGTTTCCACCCGGATGCCGGCCAGGGTGGTCACCGCGAAGAAGCGGCGGTAGTTGAGCTCGGCGTCGGCGCGGCGCCAGTCCATCAGCTGGTAGTGCTGGCGGCTGTGCACATCCTGCGGGGAGTCCCCGTCGGAGTACGTCCCGTCGGCGAGGGGGAACCGGTGGTCGTAGTACCGGAGTTCCCCGTCCTTGATCTCCAGCTTGTCCAGGTCCGCGTCGGAGCCCAGCATCGGGAGCCGGACCTTGCCGCCGCCCAGGTCCCAGTCGACGTCGAACGCTTCCGCGTACCGTGACCCGCGGCCCTCCTTCAGGAGTGACCACCACCAGGGGTTCTGCGCCGGGGTGGCGACGCCCACGTGGTTGGGCACGATGTCCACCAGGACACCCATGCCGTGCTCGCGGGCGGCGCGGGAAAGGGCCAGCAGCCCTTCCGGGCCGCCGCGTTCGGGGTCGACGGCGGAGGGATCAGTCACGTCGTAGCCGTGGTCCGAGCCCTGCTCCGCCGTGAGGATCGGCGACAGGTAAACCCAGTCCACGCCGAGCGACTTCAGGTACGGGACCTTCTCGGCGGCATCGAACAGCGTGAAGCTGCTGCGGATCTGCAGCCGGTAGGTGGAGGCTGGCGTCCTCATGCCTGCGTTTCCTTATCGGCGCCCGTTGCCCTTGCCTCGCTCGCTTCAGCAGCCTTGGTCTGGGCTTCCACCATCTCCTCCTGGGCTTCCTCCTGCTCGGCCATGGAGGCCAGGGAGGCTGCCGCAGACAGATCCACTTCGGCTTCCGGGCCCGAGTAGGCGCGCAGCACCACCATGGACTTGGCGTCCAGCGTCAGCGTTGCACCGGCCTTGAGGGGTTCGTAGGCGTCGGCCTGGGCCGCGGTGTCGATCAGGACCTCCCAGTACTGCGAGTACTCGTCGGAGGGCAGGAGGAACTCCACCTCGTCGTCATGGGCGTTGAAGGCCATCAGGAAGCTGTCGTCGGTGATGCGCCGGCCCCGGGAGTCCTGCTCCTGGATTCCGTCACCGTTGTAGAAGACACCGATGGTCCGGCCGAAGCCGCTGCCCCAGTCCTCGGGCAGCATTTCGGTGCCATCGGTCTTCAGCCAGACGATGTCGGGCAGCTTTTCGCCCTCGCCACGGCGGACGGGACGGCCGTCGAAGAAGCGGCTGCGGCGGAACGTGGGGTGGTCGCGCCGGAGCTTGGAGACGAACGCCGTGAACTCCACCAGGGGCTGGTCCATGGCTTCCCAGTGCACCCAGCTGAGCTCGGAGTCCTGGCAGTAGGTGTTGTTGTTGCCCTGCTGCGTGCGGCCCAGTTCGTCGCCGTGCAGGACCATCGGCACGCCCTGGGAGAGCAGCAGGGTGGCGATGAAGTTCCGCTGCTGGCGGGCGCGCAGGGTGAGTACCTTCTCGTCGTCGGTGTCACCCTCCTCGCCGCAGTTCCAGGACCGGTTGTGCGATTCGCCGTCGTTGTTGCCCTCGCCGTTGGCCTCGTTGTGCTTCTCGTTGTAGGACACGAGGTCCCGCATGGTGAAGCCGTCGTGGGCGGTGACGAAGTTGATGGAGGCGACCGGGCGGCGCGCGGAGCTCTCGTAGAGGTCGGCGGAGCCGGTGAGGCGGGAAGCGAATTCCCCCAGCGTGGACGGCTCGCCGCGCCAGAAGTCACGGACCGTGTCGCGGTACTTTCCGTTCCATTCCGTCCACTGCGGCGGGAAGTTGCCCACCTGGTAGCCGCCGGGGCCAACGTCCCAGGGCTCGGCGATCAGCTTGACCTGGGAAACGATGGGGTCCTGCTGGATGAGTTCGAAGAACGTGGAGAGCTTGTCCACGTCGTAGAACTCGCGGGCCAGGGTGGACGCGAGATCGAAGCGGAAGCCGTCAACGTGCATCTCGGTGACCCAGTAGCGCAGGGAGTCCATCAACAGCTGCAGGGAGTGCGGGTGGCGGACGTTAAGCGAGTTGCCCGTGCCGGTGTAGTCCATGTAGTGCTTGAGGTCGTTGTCCACCAGCCGGTAGTAGGCCTGGTTGTCGATGCCCTTGAAGGACAGGGTGGGGCCCAGGTGATTGCCTTCGGCGGTGTGGTTGTACACGACGTCGAGGATGACTTCGATGCCGGCCCGGTGCAGGTCGCGGACCATGGCCTTGAATTCCTGGACCTGGTGTCCAACGTCGCCGGTGGAGCTGTAGGTGTTCTGCGGCGCGAAGAAGCCGATGGTGTTGTAGCCCCAGTAGTTGTTGAGGCCCTTCTCCTGCAGGGTGCCGTCGTTGACGAACTGGTGAACCGGCATGAGCTCGATGGCCGTGACGCCGAGCTTCTTCAGGTGCTCGATGACCGCGGGGTGGGCCACGCCTGCGTAGGTGCCGCGCTGCTCTTCGGGGATCTCCGGGTGCAGCTCGGTGAGGCCCTTGACGTGCGCCTCGTAGATGACGGACTGGTGGTACGGGACACGGAGCTGCCGGTCGCCGTCCCATTCGAAGAACGGGTTGATGACCACGCCGTGCATGGTGTGGGCGGCGGAGTCGGCGTCGTTGCGGGAATCCGGGTCACCGAACTCGTAGGAGAAGAGGGCCGGGTCCCAGTCGATCTCGCCCTGGATGGCTTTCGCGTACGGGTCCATCAGGAGCTTGTTCGGGTTGAAACGGCTGCCGTTGGCGGGCTCGTACGGTCCGTGGACGCGGTAACCGTACTTCTGGCCGGGCTGGATGTGGGGCAGGTAGCAGTGCCAGACGTAGCCGTCCACTTCGGTCAGTTCGATCCGCGTTTCGGTCAGGTCATCAGCCAGGAGGCAGAGTTCCACCCGTTCGGCCTGTTCGCTGAACAGTGCGAAATTGGTGCCGGTGCCGTCAAAGGTTGCTCCCAGCGGGTAGGCAGTTCCAGGCCAGACTTCCATCGTGCTCCTCATTTGTTGGTCAGCAGCAGAGGGCATCGGAACGCCCCTACTGCCGGTGCGAACTAATGCCTACCGTAATGGTTGGCTGTGACTATTACGTTTCCAGGCTCCAGAGTTACTAAGCATGCTGACTTTACCGCAGATTTCGGGTATGGCATTCGCCACCGCACCGGCGGTGATCGGACCGCCCGAGCGCGCGTCCGACGCCGCCCTCCCGGCGAGGCCGTGAAGCGCAGCTCCCAGCGCGGCCAGCGCAGCCCAGCGGCCGTCGTCGTCGATGCCCAGAGGGCGGAAACGGTCGACGCCGGGACCCGCCTGGGCAAGCAGGGCGCCGATGACGCCGGCCAGCACGTCGCCGCTTCCGGCCGTGGCAAGCCAGGGCGTGCCGTCCGCCTGGCTGAAGGCTCCGCCGCCCGGCGCGGCCACCAATGTGGCGGGACCTTTGAGCAGCACGGTGGCCCCGGTCAGGCCCGCCGCCTTGCGGGCTGCGTCGAAGGTGGCGGCTTCCACGGCCCCGCGGTCGCCAAACCGGGCGTCGGCTTCGCCCTCCAAGCGCTTCAGCAGCGCGGCGAGCTCGCCGGCGTGCGGTGTCAGCACCACGTGCGGTGCGAGTTTTTGGGGCAGCGCCGGCAGCGCGCCGGCGTCGGCCACAACGGGCAGGCCAGATTCGATGGCATCGCGCGCCCGCGCCAGCTGTTCGTGGTCCTCCGGCCCCATGCCCGAGCCCACCAGCCAGGCCTGCACCCGGTTGTCCGCCACGGATCCGTTGCTGCACACCACTTCCGGGCAGGACTGGCGCACCAGGTCAGCCACCTCGGGCGGGCCGAGATACCGGACCATGCCTGCGCCGGCAGCAAGTGCCCCGCGGCAGGCCAGCACGGCAGCGCCCGGATACTGCGCGGAGCCGGCTACGATGCCCAGGACGCCGCGCGAGTATTTGTGCGCCCGGCGGGCGGGGTGCGGCAAAAGCCCGGAGAGCTCTGCCTCACTGAGCCGGCGGAGGACCGGAGCAGGAAGATGTTCTTCGATGCCGATGGGAACCACGTGCACCCTGCCTGCATGGTCCGCGCCGGGGTCAGCCAGCAGGCCCGCCTTGGCTCCGCCGAACGTCACCGTCAGGTCGGCGGGCAGCACCGGTCCGGCAGCCTGGCCGGTGTCCGCGTTAACGCCGCTGGGCAGGTCACAGGCCACCACGAACCCGTCGCTGCGGGCAGGGTGGCGCGCCTCGAGGACGGCCTGGACCAACGTGGCAGCACTCCCCCGCAGCCCGCCTTTAGCACCGGTGCCCAGGATGGCGTCAATGACGACGTCGGCACGCAGGGTCTCCGCGGCCAGCCCACCAAGTGCCGCATCGGTCAGTTCCTCCGCACGGCCGCCGGCGCGTGTAAAAGCAGCCAGCGCCGCCGGGTGGGCAGCACCGCCGGTGAGAACCGCCGTCGTCCGCATCCCGCGGGCCGCGAGGAACGCTGCGGCGTAGAGGCCGTCGCCGCCGTTGTTGCCTTTTCCGGCCAGCACCACCAGGCGCGTCCCGTAGATACGGCGCCCGCGGGAGCGCAGTTCGGTGATCACCGCGTTGGCGAGGCCATGGGCAGCACGCTGCATCAGGACGTCACCGAGGCCGGCGGCGAGGAGCGGCTCTTCGGCGGCTCGGACCTGCGTTCCGCTGTAGGCGCTGATCATCGTCTGGGTCCCTGCGGCGGCGGGGCCGGGTCAGCCCTCGGCCAGGACCGTTGCAGTGGCGATGCCGCCGTCGTGGCTGATGGACAAGTGCCAGCGTTTGACGCCCTTAGCCTCCGCGACTGCCAGCACCGTGCCCTTGACCTGCACGGTGGGCCCGTTGTGGTCCAGGCCGATCCAGCAGTCCTGCCAGTTCATGCCGGCAGGCGCGCCAAGGACCTTGGCCACGGCTTCCTTGGCGGCGAACCTGGCAGCCAGGGACCGGGTGTTGAGCTCGCGCTCGGCGGGCACGAACAGCCGGTCCCGAAGGCCCGGTGTCCGTTCCAGCTGGCGGCCGAACCGCTCGATGTCTACTACGTCTACCCCAATGCCAACGATCATGGGACTACTCTACGGTGACGCTCTTGGCGAGGTTGCGCGGCTGGTCCACGTCGTAGCCCTTGGCTGCGGCGAGTTCCGCGGCGAAGATCTGCAGCGGGACGGTGGTCAGCAGCGGCATCAGCAGCGAGGGGGTTTCCGGGACGTAGAAAACATGCTCGGCGTAGGCCTTCACGGCCTCGTCGCCTTCCTCGGCGATCACCAGGGTCCGGGCGCCGCGGGCACGGATTTCCTGGATGTTGGAGACCACCTTGGCGTGCAGCGAATCGCGGCCGCGCGGAGACGGGACCACCACGAACACCGGCTGGCCCTCGTCGATCAGGGCGATCGGGCCGTGCTTGAGCTCGCCGGCGGCGAACCCTTCGGCGTGGATGTACGCGATCTCCTTGAGCTTCAGCGCACCTTCCAGGGCCACCGGGTAGCCCACGTGCCGGCCGAGGAACAGCACCGACTTCTCATCAGCCATGGACCGGGCCAGTTCCCGCAGGGGGCCGGCGTTGTCCAGGATGGTCTGGATCTTGTCCGGGATCTTGGCCAGGTCCGCGAGGACGTCCTTGATCTGGCCGGAGAAGATGTTCCCGCGCAGCTGCGCCAGGTACAGTCCCAGCAGGTACGCGGCCGTGATCTGGGCCAGGAACGCCTTCGTGGACGCCACGGCGATCTCCGGGCCGGCGTGCGTGTACAGCACGGCATCGGACTCACGCGGGATGGTGGAGCCGTTGGTGTTGCAGATCGAGATCGTCTTGGCACCCTGCTCGCGGGCATACCGGACAGCCATCAGGGTGTCCATGGTCTCACCGGACTGGGAGATGGACACCACCAGGGTGTTCTCGTCCAGGATCGGATCCCGATACCGGAACTCGTGCGCCAGCTCAACCTCGGTGGGGATCCGGCACCAGTTCTCAATGGCGTACTTGGCCACCATCCCGGCGTACGCGGCGGTGCCACAGGCCAGCACCACAATCTTGTTGACCTGCTTAAGCAGCTCCGGGTCGATCCGCAGCTCATTCAGGGTCAGCTTGCCCTCCAGGTCCGACCGGCCCAGCAGGGTCTGCGCCACGGCGTCGGGCTGGTCATGGATTTCCTTCTCCATGAACGAGGAGAAGCCACCCTTCTTCGCCGAGGCCGGGTCCCAGTCAACGTGGTATTCCTTGCCCTCCGCCGGGTTCCCGAAGAAGTCAGTGATCTCCACCGAATCAGCGGTGATGGTGACAATCTGGTCCTGGCCCAGCTCTACCGCGCGGCGGGTGTAATCGATGAACCCGGACACGTCGGAGCCCAGGAAGTTCTCCCCCTCGCCCAAGCCCACCACCAGCGGTGAGTTACGGCGGGCAGCAACCACGACGTCGGGCTGGTCCGCGTGGACAGCCAGCAGCGTGAAGGCGCCCTCGAGGCGCTGGCAGGCCAGTTCCATGGCCTTGGTCAGGCCGCCGTTGGAGACGTCCCCGCCCAGCTGGTTCCGGAAGATGTCCGCCAGCAGCGCGGCAGCAACCTCGGTGTCCGTCTCGGACAGGAAGGTCACACCCTTTTCCACCAGCTCGAGCTTCAGCTCGGCAAAGTTTTCGATGATGCCGTTGTGGATCACGGCCAGCTTCCCGCCATCGGCCAGGTGCGGGTGCGCGTTACGGTCCGTGGGGCCGCCATGGGTGGCCCACCGCGTGTGGCCGATGCCGGTCAGGGTCTCCGGCAGGGGACGCTCCTCCAGCTCAGTCAGCAGGTTGCTCAGCTTCCCGGACTTCTTCCGCGACTCGATCACACCATCCGAGACCACAGCAACGCCCGCCGAGTCATAACCGCGGTACTCCAGCCGGCGAAGCCCCTCAAGGACAACGTCCAAAGCACTGTGACCATTAACAGCGCCGTCAACAGAACGGCCTACATAACCCACGATTCCACACATAGCCTCAAGAGTATCGGGTGGGAACTGGTTGCTTGTAACCCGGAACCGGATCTTGAGCACTTCTTGCCCGGACCGCCGCGCCCCGGAGCCGCTTCCATTTCGCTATGCGCGGAGTGCGGGGCAGAATCTCTAACGTGACTTTGCAACGCAACGAGGCGAACGGGGAGGGTGCTTCCCCGTTCGTGGAACTGGACCGGCAGACCTGGTCCAGGCTGGCAGCCCAGATGGAACAACCCCTCAACGAAGAGGATATTGTCCGCCTGCGCGGCCTTGGCGATCCCCTGGACATGAAGGAAATCCGAGAGGTCTACCTTCCGCTGTCCCGCCTCCTGCACCTCTATGTGGAAGCAGCCGGGCAGCTGCACGCGGCCACCACAACCTTCCTGGGCGAACAGACCCAGCGCACCCCGTTCGTCATCGGCGTTGCCGGATCCGTTGCCGTGGGCAAGTCAACCATTGCGCGCGTGCTGCGGGAGATGCTCCGGCGCTGGCCCGGCACACCCAACGTGGAGCTCATCACGACGGATGGTTTCCTGTATCCCCTGGCCGAGCTCAAGCGGCGGCAGCTGCTGGACCGGAAGGGTTTCCCGGAGTCCTATGACCGGCGGGCGCTGCTGCGGTTCGTGAGCGAAATCAAGGGCGGGGCCGAGGAAGTCCACGCACCCTGGTACTCGCATGTCACGTACGACATCGTTCCCGAAAAAGAAGTGGTGGTCCGCCGGCCCGATGTCCTCATTGTGGAAGGCCTGAACGTGCTGGCCCCGGCGCGCCCCAGGCATGACGGCCGGCAGGGGCTGGCGCTGAGCGACTTCTTCGACTTTTCCATCTATGTGGATGCCAAGACCTCCTATATCGAGGAGTGGTACGTGGACCGGTTCCGGAAGCTGCGGACCACGGCGTTCGCGCAGCCGGAGTCCTACTTCCACCGGTATGCCAGCCTGTCCGATGACGAGGCGGAGAGCACCGCCCGGGACATCTGGAAGCGCATCAACGAGCCCAACTTGGAGGAGAACGTCCTACCCACCAGGGGCCGGGCCCAGCTGGTGCTCACCAAGGACTCCGACCACACCATCCGCCGGATGCTCCTGAGGAAGGTCTAGCACAGGTGTGCCACAACTGCGCCGCTTCAGCCGTAACGGCCAGCCGCCGGAGCTTCGCCCGCTTCCTCGCCGTGGGGGCCGGGCTGACGGTACTCACCGCCTGCACGCCCGGCGCGCCTGAGGCTGCGCCGCCGTCGTCTGTCCCGCCGTCGGCTCCCCCGGTTCCGTCCCCGACGGCGGCGGGCACCCCGGTTGCCGCGCCGGAGGCAGCGACGGCGACCGGCACACCGCCGGAACCTTCCGCAGCCCCCTCACCGTCAGCGGCGCTCCCCCGCCAGTTTTCCCTGACCGATCCGGCCAGCCCGTGGGTAGTGGTCAACAAGCACCGGCCGCTGGCCCCCGCTGACTATGCGCCGGCGGACCTGGTGAGTCCCGCCGTCGGGATCTCCGCATCGGGTGAGTCCGCGCTGCTGAACAGTACGACGGCGGCAGCGGCCGAGGCGATGTTCGCGGCTGCCGCGCGGGACGGCGTGGTCATGGTCCTGGCCAGCGGGTACCGCTCCTATGCCACGCAAGTGTCCACGTACAACGGGTATGTGGCCGCGCGCGGCCAGGCGGACGCGGACACGGCCAGCGCCCGGCCGGGCTACTCGGAGCATCAGACGGGCTGGTCCTTCGACATTGCCGACGGCGGCGGAGCATGCGCCTTCCAGCCGTGCTTCGCCGACCAGCCTGCCGCCGTGTGGGCGAAAGCCAACGCCCACCGGTTCGGGTTCGTGGTGCGGTATCCGTGGATGTTCCATGAAACCACCGGGTACTACTACGAGCCGTGGCACCTGCGGTACATCGGCGTGGAGGCGGCCACGGACATGTCCGCACGCGGGGTTGTCACGCTCGAGGAGTACTTCGGCGTAGGGGCGGCACCGGGGTATCCCTAACGGACAACGCGGCCGTTAGGTTCCCAACACGGTTCAAAATAGGGGCCGGGGTTCACACAGGGTTAACAGACGTGGGCTAGCTTGGAACTCATGTTGACCGGATTCAAGAATTTCATCATGAAGGGCAACGTCGTAGACCTTGCCGTCGCTGTCGTGATGGGTGCCGCATTCGGCGCCGTCGTCACATCCATCGTGGAAGGACTGCTCACACCGCTGATCGGCCTTCTGTTCCAGGCGAAGGGAATCGAGGAGATGCAGTGGGAGGGCTTCCTCTACGGCCGCGTCATCTCCGCCGTCATCTCGTTCGTGCTGATCGCCGCCGCCATTTACTTTGTTGTGGTCCTGCCCATGAACCACATGATCGAACGGCGCAACCGCCGTCTCGGCATCAACCCTGACGTCAAGGAAGAATCTGCCGAGGATCCGCAGATCGCCCTGCTCACCGAGATCCGCGACGAGTTGCGAAGCCGCTCGTCCTAGCCGATATACACATGAGGCCCGCTTCCATTTGTGGAAGCGGGCCTCATTCGTATGTGCAGCTATTCGCTGATGAGTTCCAGCGCGAGTTCCGTGCGGACCACCTGCGCCAGGTGTTCGGCAATGGACTGCGCGGTTTCCTCGTCGGCGGCCTCCACCATGACCCGAACCACCGGTTCGGTGCCCGAGGGGCGGAGGAGGACACGGCCGGTCTCTCCGAGGGCAGCCTCAGCGGCTTTGACGGCCTGGGCCAGGACGTCATTACTGTTGACCTTCGTGCGGTCCACGCCCTTTACGTTGATGAGGACCTGCGGGAGCTTAGTCATGACGGCGGCCAGGTCCTTGAGGGACGTCCCGGTCAGGGCCACCTGGGCGGCGAGCTGCAGGCCGGTGAGCAGGCCGTCGCCGGTGGTGGCGTGGTCCGAGAAGATGACGTGGCCGGACTGTTCCCCGCCGAGGTTGAAGCCGCCTTCGCGCATGTTCTCGAGGACGTAACGGTCCCCCACGGCTGTTTCGCGGATGCTGATGCCGGCTTCGCGGAGGGCGATCTTGAGGCCGAGGTTACTCATGACGGTGGCCACCAGGACGTCGTCGTTCAGCTTGCCGGCCTTTTTGAGGGCGACGGCGAGGATCGCCATGATCTGGTCGCCGTCCACTTCGTTGCCTTCGTGATCCACGGCCAGGCAGCGGTCAGCATCGCCGTCGTGGGCGATGCCAAGGTCCGCGCCGTACTGGAGGACTGCTTCCTTCAACGGGCCGAGGTGGGTGGAGCCCACGCCGTCGTTGATGTTGAGTCCGTCCGGGTCGGCGCCGATGACGATGACGTCCGCGCCGGCGTCCTTGAACACCTGCGGTGAGCAGCCGCTGGCGGCGCCGTGGGCGCAGTCCAGGACCACGGTGAGGCCCTCAAGGCGGTGCGGGAGGGTGCTGAGGAGGTGGACGACGTAGCGGTCCTCGGCGTCGGAGAAGCGCTGGATGCGCCCGACGTCGGGACCGATGGGACGGACGGCCTCGTTGTGCATCTGAGCCTCGATGGCGTCTTCCACGTCATCAGGGAGTTTCTGGCCGCCGCGGGCGAAGAACTTGATTCCGTTGTCCGGCGCCGGGTTGTGGGAGGCGGAGATCATGACGCCGAAATCGGCTTCCAGGTCTGCCACCAGGTACGCGGCGGCCGGGGTGGGGAGGACGCCGGCGTCGTAGACGTCAATGCCCGAGCTGGAGAGCCCTGCCTCCACCGCGGCGGCGATGAATTCCCCACTGGCACGCGGATCACGGGCAACCACGGCGCGCGGCCGGGAGCCGTTGGAGTTGCGGTCGTGGCCAAGTACGACGGCGGCCGCCTGGGCCAGCTGCAGGGCCAGCTCTGCAGTCAGCAGCCCGTTGGCCAGCCCCCGGACACCATCAGTTCCAAATAATCTAGACACCGGTCAAGTGTATGGGATGGCGGTGGCAGCACCTGCGTAGGCGGCCAAAGAAGAGCTGGTTCTACCTGTTGGGTACCTGCCTTCCGGTAGGCGCAATTACTGGGACTACTTGGTTCTTTTCGCTGCTACCTGTCTTCGGCCAAAAGCCTCGCCACGCCCAATTGGCGGCCCCTACGATCCATTCATGACACCTAGCTATGGGGGCTTGGCGCTCGAAATTGTAGTACCGGTCTACAACGAAGAAGCGGTACTCGAAAGCAGCATCACAAGGCTCGCCGAATACTTGACGAATGAAATGCCGTCGACGTGGAGAATCACCATCGCCGATAATGCAAGCACCGACCGGACGCCGGTGATTGCCGCTCGACTCAGCGAGCACTTGGAGAACGTCGGATACCGTCGGCTTGAGGCTAAAGGGCGCGGACTGGCACTGAGAGATGCCTGGAGCGCCTCGGAAGCCAAAGTGCTCGCATACCTTGATGTGGACCTCTCAACCGACTTGGCCGCGCTTCCACCTCTGGTGGCACCCCTGTTGTCCGGGCACTCCGACATCTCTATTGGTACGCGACTGGGCCAGAGTTCGAGGGTGAGCCGTGGCCCAAAGCGCGAATTCATTTCCCGTTCCTACAACTTCCTGCTGCGGCGAACGATGCAGGTTCGTTTTTCTGACGCGCAGTGCGGGTTCAAAGCCATTCGGGCTGATGTGGCCAAACGCCTGCTCCCCCACGTGGAGGATAACGGCTGGTTTTTCGACACTGAACTGCTGATCATTGCTGAGCGGTCCGGACTCCGCATCCACGAGATTCCTGTTGACTGGGTTGATGACCCGGACAGCCGGGTGGATATCAAGCAGACCGCATTCGACGACCTTCGTGGCATGGTGCGGGTGGGCGGGTCCCTGGTTAAAGGTGCGATTCCCGTGCAGGCCATCTATGCCGAGCTCGGACGCCGGCCGATCGTCCCTCTGGGCCGGCCAAGCTTTTTCGGCCAAGTTCTCCGCTTTGGACTTGTAGGGGTTGCTTCGACCCTGGCCTTCGCGCTCCTCTATCTCGTGCTCCAAAGGCCTTTCGGTGCACAGGAAGCGAACTTCCTTGCGCTGCTGCTGACCGCCGTCGGCAACACGGCTGCCAATAGGCGCTTCACCTTCGGTATCAGCGGGCCAGCCAAACTCTTCACCCAGCAGCTTCAAGGGCTCATCGTGTTCCTGCTCGCCTGGAGCATCACGTCTTCATCGCTGCTGACGCTCCATGCGTTGCATCCAGATGCCGCGCCCAACGTGGAACTGTTGATTCTCACGGCCGCAAACGTTCTGGCCACCCTGATGCGTTTCGTTCTCCTGCGTCTGTGGGTGTTCGGAGTTCGTGAGCGGCGCCAGCAACTCACGCATGTGGCCTCTGCACTGGCCCCTAAGGGAAGCGCGCTGTGAACCCTGTCCGTGTTGTCGAACAACTAGCTGGTGCCCTTGATAGGCCCGGCATCCGCCATATCAGCCCTGCGATATCGCTCAAAAACCGATTCTATTCCGCGACTGGTAAATTCCTGCGCGGAAGAGTTGGGGACCCCTGGTGGGAGCGACCAGCGCTACTCCTTATTCTGCTGGCCAATTTTGCGCTCTACTCATGGAACTTGACCGCTAACGGATGGGCGAACTACTTTTACAGCGCTGCAGTACAGGCAGGTTCCATGGACCTGAAAGCAGCCTTTTTTGGTTCTTCTGATCCAGAGAATTCAATTACAGTCGACAAACCACCTCTAAGTCTTTGGATCATGGGCATCTCAGTCCGATTGTTTGGATTCAACCCGATGGCAATGCTCATGCCGCAGGTTCTCATGGGCGTGGGGACCACGCTGCTTATCTACGTGATTCTCCGACGTTACATCTCCGCCGCCGCGGCCCTCTTGGCGTCCGTCGCATTTTTCACCACTCCGATAGTTACGCTTCTTTCCCGCTATAACAATCCTGACCCGTTGATGCTGTTACTCATGACGGCAGCATTGTGGTTCACAATCCGAAGTATCGAATCCGGAAACGCACATTTATTCGCAATCGCCGGCGCATTCCTTGGCCTGGCCTTTATGACCAAACAGCTGCAGGGCCTTCTCAGCATGCCGGCGCTGGGTATTGCCTACCTCGCCTTTTGCCCGTTGCCATGGCTAACCCGACTGCGCTCCGCTGCTGTTGCTTGCTTGGCCACGGCTGTTACCGGGGGGGCATGGATGGCCATCGTGGAGCTGACTCCAGCAACTCAAAGGCCGTACGTGGGCGGTTCGCGGACGAACAGCATAGTGGAGCTGACGCTCGGCTATAACGGAGTCGACAGAATCTCAGGCGGAGAGGCTATACCCGAGGCCATGCAGGTACCCGCTGCATTCAGTACTGTTGATAGCGACGCAGGAATACTTCGGCTTTTGAATGCCAATTACAATCAAGAAGCTTCTTGGCTCCTCTATGTTGCGTTGGCAGCCGCCATCTTGATTGCTTGCTCGTGGAGGCAGGCAAAAGCGTGCAAGGCATACCGGGCCCTTATAGTCTGTTCGAGCATCTGGCTTGTTACGGCCTTCATAGTATTGAGCTATATGGGCAGCCAGATTCACACCTACTACACCGCTGTAATGGCACCCCCGATAGCACTGATCCTGGGCATTGCGATTGATCGTGCTATATCTCGACGGCGGCTCTCCCGGACCCGGATCCTGTGGGGCGGACTTGCGTTAGTTGGAATTCTGACATCGTGGCTCATCTTGAGAGGTACGGTGGGATGGCCGGATTGGCTGCCGACCGCAATCCTCGTCGCTGGAGTCTCCTCAATCGCCGCCCTTATTCTCAAACCTCCCACCAGAATTGTCGAAATCGGTGCAGCAATCGTACTTCTGATTGCACTCGTGACAGGTCCGGCCGTTACATCGATACACAACGTCACGTCGAGCTTCACCGGATCTAATCCACTGTCGGGTGTCCTATCCCAAAACCCCGCTGGCATCAGCCATCTTTTAGAATCTCTAAAGAATAATGAATTGCCTTGGGGGCATGACATAGCTTTTGGTCGGCAGCCGGACCCTGAAGTAGTGGACGCTCTTCGCGACTCGACCGGCTGCAAGTGGACGGCCGCGAGCTACGCGAGTCAGACCGCGGCGCGGCTCCAGCTGGAATCAGGTCGAGCCGTAATGCCGCTGGGAGGCTTCGCGGGCAGCGACCCATCCCCTACTCTCGACACGTTCAAGAAGATGGTTGCATCGGGCGATGTCTGCTTGTTTGTTGAACAGGAGGCCTTTCTGGAGGTACAAGCGCTCGACTCCGAATCGACTGGCATCTCCAAGTGGGTGTCCGAGAACTATCATCCTGAAAAGGTCGGCAACACTACGGTCTACCGGTTGGTCAAACCCTGAATTTGAAAAGACAGAAGCCCGCCCCGCCAGACGGCGGGACGGGCTTCTGTGCAAGCGGATTTAGCGCTTGGAGTACTGCTGAGCCTTGCGGGCCTTCTTGAGACCGGCCTTCTTACGCTCGATGACACGAGCGTCGCGGGACAGGTAACCGGCCTTCTTCAGGGTGGCGCGGTTGTTCTCGACGTCGATCTCGTTCAGCGAACGGGCGATGCCGAGGCGCAGGGCACCGGCCTGGCCGGAGATGCCGCCGCCGTGAATGCGGGCGATGACGTCGTAGGCACCTTCGAGATCAAGGATCTTGAAGGGCTCGTTGACGTCCTGCTGGTGCAGCTTGTTCGGGAAGTAGTTGTCCAGCGCGCGGCCGTTGATGGTCCACTTGCCGGAGCCCGGAACAACGCGAACGCGTGCAACGGCTTCCTTGCGACGGCCAACTGCTGCGCCGGCAACGGTCAGTGCCGGGCGCTCCTTCTTGGGAGCGGCTTCGGCAGCCGAGCTCTCAGAGGTGTAGCTGGTGGGGATTTCCTCAGCCTCAACGGCTTCGGTGGTCAGTTCTTCGTTCTGAGCCACGATTCTCCTTGTATTAAGTAAGTTGTTTGGTGGCCAGGACTACTGGGCGACCTGGGTGATTTCGAAAGTCTTGGGCTGCTGTGCGGCGTGGGGGTGCTCAGCACCGCGGTACACCTTCAGCTTGCCCAGCTGCTGTGCAGCGAGGGAGTTCTTGGGGAGCATGCCCTTGATGGCCTTCTCAACGGCGCGGACCGGGTTGGATTCCAGCAGTTCCGCGTAGTTGACGGAGGTCAGGCCGCCCGGGTAGCCGGAGTGGCGGTATGCGCGCTTCTGCTCCAGCTTGGCGCCGGTCAGGGCAACCTTCTCAGCGTTGATGATGATGACGAAGTCGCCCATGTCCATGTGGGACGCGAAAGTGGCCTTGTGCTTGCCGCGCAGCAGGATTGCGGTCTGGCTGGCAAGACGACCAAGGACAACGTCGGTGGCGTCAATGACGTGCCACTGGCGGTTGATATCGCCGGGCTTCGGGGTGTACGTACGCACGGTGTTTGCCTCGTTCTTGTTCTGGCGTTCTTTGTTTAGGCGCCACTCAGGGGTGAGCACCTACTTCCTGCGCGCTACCGGAACAGAGGTGAGGGCTCTATGTAACCAGTCATCCTGAGGTTCCGAATGTGCACGTTGAGTAGCTATCCTGCAACCGGATTCTCAATCGGGCACGCACCATCGGAATAGGACACGCACAACGACTTACAAGATTAGCGTGTCAGGGGCTTCAGGGTCAAAATGAGGTAGCCGCAGGCCATCACAGCGCCGCAGGCAGGATAAGCGCAGGGGGTCGCGGTGTTTACAGAAGGTGCTGGCGTTGGCGCCGGATGGGCTTTCGAGATGGGCGCAGGACTCTTAGGGGCCACACTCTCCCCGGCCGCGGAGGTTCTGATCGCAAGGCTCCTTCCCCGCCTGGGCGGAACACCCTCGCCGTCGGCAAGGATTACGACGGCGGCACTCACGGGAGTTGTATGCGCTGCCTTTGCAGTGCGGTTCGGAGTTTCCTGGACCCTGCCGGCATTTCTATTCCTCGCCGTGCTCGGAGTTCAACTGGCCAGGATTGATTTCTCACTTCACCTACTGCCGAATCCTCTTGTATTAATGCTTTTGGTCGGTGGAACTGTTCTCCTACTGGCGCCAACAGCGCTTAATCAGCATGCTGACAATATGCTTCGTGCGCTGCTCGGCATTGTCATTTTGTTCGCCGGCTATCTAATTCTGGGGCTGATTTCACCAGGAGCCATCGGAATGGGGGACGTCAAGCTCGCGGCACCGGTCGGCCTCTTCCTCGGGTACCTAGGTTGGACCCATCTCCTCTACGGAGGCCTCCTTGGCTTCATCCTGAACGGCGTCGTCACCATCGCCGTCGTCGCTCAAAAAGGCCGCAGAAACGCCGCGGAAGTCGCCCACGGGCCGTCAATGCTTGGCTCGGTACTGGCCATCAGCCTCCTCGTTCACTAGCTGGCCCAGCACCCGACTAGCAGCTTCAGCGGATCCTGACGCCGAGCCAATCCAAGTAGTCGTCGGTGTACTCGATTTCGGTTCTGAGTACCGTCAACCGATTCTGAGTACGTACTTTCAGGACCCGCCAAAAAAGTCGAGTACCACTACGCATTGTTGCCGCTATCCCCCAATGACAATCTCTTCTTAGCGAAGTCCAGCCGCTAAGGAATTATGGGGGCAGCTGGAAATTCGTTGAAATCAAATAAATTCCATTTCACCGAATTAAAGGAAAATACAATGACTTCTCTCATGGTCTCGATGATGGCATTTGTCGCCGGCGTCAAGGATCGCTTCTCCTCCGAGAAGGGCGCGACTGCAACGGAGTACTCACTCCTGGTCGCGTTCATTGCTCTGCTGATCATTGTCGGCGTCACCGCATTCGGCGGGGCACTGAACACCTGGTTCACCAACCTTGGCACTCGCGTCGGCGGCTGGTAGGCCGCATTTCTTGCCGGTGGCGCGCACGAGACACTCTCGGGCGCGCCACATTCAAGATTCACTATGTCCCGCCACCAACTGAAACAACTGCCCCTTATGGCCAGTGCAACCCGGCGGATAGTTACGACAGCTAAAGGAACTTCTTATGTCTACCTCCATGATCTCCTTGCTCGCCCTCGTTGCCGGCGTCAAGGATCGCTTCTCATCTGAAAAGGGAGCAACGGCCACCGAGTATTCACTTTTGGTCGCCTTCATTGCTCTTCTGATTATCGTCGGCGTCACCGCTTTCGGCGGGGCCCTGAACACCTGGTTCACCAACCTCGGAACCACGGTTGGCGGCTGGTAGCACTGCCCGAAGGGGGTGCATCGCATCCAAGGAAGCGGTGCACTCCTTTTCAACCCACTCATCCCTGGGGGATCAGTTGAAGACACGGAAAGACTCGGATCACAAAAGCCGCGGTGCGGTGGCCGTGGAGTTCGCCTTGGTTGCTCCCGTGCTGCTAACTCTGGTTATCGGCATCGTGGAGTTTGCCAACGCCTACAACGCCCAAATCTCGGTAACTCAGGCAGCCCGTGAAGCCGCGCGGACCATGGCTGTCAAAAACGATCAGGCCGGCGCCAAGGCCGCCGCCGTCGCGGGGGCTCCTGGCATCAATTCCGCGGCATTCGCCTACACCTTCAGCCCGGCGGCGTGCACGCCCGATACCACGGCAAAGGTCACCATCACCTATCCGGCGTCCACGCTGACCGGGCTTTTTGGAAGCACCGTCACCGTCACCGGAGTAGGGGCCATGCGATGCAACGGTTAAGGGACTCGGAGCGAGGAGCATCAGGTGTCCTGGTGGCCATCATGATGGTTGTCCTTATCGGCGCCGGCGCGTTGGCGGTGGATACCGGACAAATCTATGCAGAGCGGGCGCAGCTTCAGAATGGCGCTGACGCCGGCGCTCTGGCGGGTGCAGATCTCTGTTCCGTAAGCGGTGGATGTACCCAGGCAGCAGCAAAATCAGTGGCGGACGCACTCGCGAACAGCAACTCGAATGACAGCAAGTCGACTGTCCAGTCCGTGGATCTCTCAGTCCCGGGTCAAGTAACGGTTACTACTTCGACAAAGGACGGCATCACCAACGCCGGTTTTCTGACCAAAATGTTCGCCAGCGCCTTGAACGCTCCCGCGGCGACCGTTGGCGCTACAGCCACAGCGAAATGGATGTACCCCACCAAAGGGATCACCGTCCTTCCTCTGACTTTCGCAACGTGTGAGTTCAAGGACGACGGCTTGCCGCACAAGATCCTGACACAGGGCGGCGGCAACGGAGCCCAGGACTGCAATGGAGTGAATCCATCGAACCAGATTATTCCGGGCGGCTTCGCCTGGCTGATGCCGGACGGCGGAGCAGGCTGCAAGGTAACGGCGGAAATCGGCAAATGGAGCCTTACCAGTGCCGGCATGGGTGTTCCCAACGGCTGCACGGACCTCTTCAACCCATCGATCAACCCCTCTCTTCCAAACTCGACCGTCGCGCTGCCGGTCTACAAATACACCTGCAAAGGAATGCCATCAGCGCAGTTCGGCTCCTGCACAGGTAGCGCGGTGCAGTACTACATCGAAAAATGGGCCGGATTCAAGCTCCAGGGTTGGAACCTCACGGGTCAGGCCAAGTACAACGACTCCGTTTTCAGCTCCAGTGAGAAAGGGCTCTACGGAACGTTCATGGGATATTCCGCGGATCCGAACCTCTTCACAGGGGGAACACCTACACCCACGGGCAACGTCATCGTCCTGGGCTTGATCAAATAACGCACCATCTAAGGGGAAGAAAGTGAAAGCACGCCTACTGGGAGGCATCGCCGCGCTGGTCATCGCAATAGCCGGCACCGTCCTTCTCATCACATACGTACAGGGAGCCGACGCCCGCGCCATGGCCGGTACTGAAACTGCCGAGGTATTGGTAGTGCAGGCACCGATACCGGCTGGCACGCCTGCTAGCGAGATCAGCGGCATGGTGGCAAAGAAGTCACTGCCCAAGTCCGCTCTTACCGGTGACACGGTCACCGATCTTGCGGAGGAGGGAACGAAAGTGACTGCGGTCTCCCTCGTACCCGGCGAACAGCTGCTTGCAAGTCGGCTGGTCGAAGCTGCATCCTTCATGGGCCCATCCCGGGTCGCCGTTCCAGGCGGAATGCAGGAGATTTCACTCAAACTGCCAATCGAGAGGGTTGTGGGAGGCAAGATTGCTGCCGGTGACACTGTCGGCGTCTTCATCTCGCTGACAGAAACTTCAGGAAGCGGAGACAACGCTGCCCAGTCGTCGGGAACCCAACTCACATTCCACAAGGTGCTCGTCACGGCCACGCAGTACAGCAACGGCAGCCCGTCCCAGGCGAGCTCAGGCGATGCCGGCGCATCCGGAAGCTCCCTTAGCTCGAATGAAAACCAGAGCGATGGCAATTACCTCATTACCGTCGCCAGCAATTCGGTAGACGCTGAACGCATGGTCTACGCGGCAGAATTCGGCAAGGTCTACCTGTCCAAGGAACCGAAGGACGCCACCGAAGGAAACAGCGGTGTGGTGGACAAGACGAAGGTATTCCGATGAGCCGCTTCGTACTCATCACCCCTAACACGGAGTTCGAGCGCCGCGTTCGCATGGCAACTGCGGGAATGACTGGCTCCCTCCAGTTCTTCCAGGCAGACTACCTCCCGCAGAGCCCTGAAGAGGTCCTTCGGCAAATGCTGGGCGAACCTCCTGAGGTGTTCATTCTTGGACCAGGTCTCCCGTCGGAGGACGCACTCAAGTTCGCTTCCGTGATGGACCTCCAGTATCCGGAGATCAGCTTGATCCTGGCCGCCGGCGATTCGCCGGACCTGGCTATCCAGGCGATGCGCGCTGGTATCCGTGACCTCCTGGCCCCCTCCGCAGAAGCAGACCACATCCGAATCATCGTTGAACGGGCAAGCCTCGCATCAGCAGGTCGCAGGAGGGGCCTCGCCCCCAGCAGTTCCGAGCATAATGAGCACGCTGCCGGCGGCCGCATCATCGCCGTCATTTCTCCCAAGGGCGGTGTGGGCAAGACAACTGTAGCTACGAACATTGCCGTGGGTCTTGGCCAAGCCGCGCCAATGGGTGTGGTGATTGTCGACCTTGATCTGCAGTTCGGAGATGTTGCGAGCGGCCTGATGCTGGAGCCGGAGCACACAATTACCGACGCGGTAGTCGGCGCTGCGAGCCAGGACTCCATGGTTCTCAAGACCTACCTCACGCTGCATCCGGCGGGTATTTACGCCCTATGCGCGCCGAAGAATCCGGTCGAGATGGACCGGATCAGCGGGGAACACGTTAGCCATCTCCTGTCTCAGCTTCGCCAAGAGTTCCAGTACGTCGTTGTCGATACGGCCCCGGGGCTCGGGGAACACGTCCTGGCGACTCTGGATCTGGCATCCGACGCCGTGTGGATCTGTGGGATGGACGTTCCAAGCATTCGAGGCCTTCGTACGGGGAATCAGATTCTCGCAGAGCTTGGCCTGCTTCCCGAGACGCGTCATGTCGTCCTCAACATGGCCGACCGCCGAAGTGGCCTAACCCTTCGTGATGTTGAGGCAACGATCGGGGCTCCAGTTGACATCGTTCTCCCCCGTTCCCGGAACCTGCCGTTTTCGACGAACAAGGGTGTCCCCTTGCTCCAGGACAACAGCAGGGACCCCGCCACGAAGGGCTTGCGTCAACTCGTCGACCGCTTCAAACCGAATTGGGAAGCCAGACCACACAAGAAGTTGCATCGAAGGGCGGTAGTCCAGTGAACCTCTCACGCAGGCTCGAAAAGGTGCGCGGCGCAGAGCCAACCATGCCCGCCGCCGAGCCGGAACAAAAGAACCCCTTTGCGCCACAGCCCGCTCCGGCTGAACCAGCGACGCTGGGAAGAATCCACGAGGCAAAATCCGCCGAGATCGCAGAAGTCGTGGAGCTCGCGCCGACGGCGGCTGTTGCAAGCGGAGCGCTGAGTGCACTGAAGGAGCGCGCAAGCCAGGCGCTCTACGAACGGCTCGGGGCCCGAATCACAGATTCGTCTCTCGAAGAAGCAGAGCTGCATCAGTACGTCAAAGACGAGCTGAAGGTCGTTGTGGACGAGGAACAAGTGCCATTGACGTCGGCAGAAAGGCAACGACTGATCCGGGAAATCATCGATGACGTACTCGGTCATGGGCCCATCCAACGTTTCCTTGACGACCCTTCCGTCACCGAAGTTATGGTGAACCGGTTCGATCAGGTCTACATCGAACGGGCAGGAAAGCTGACACTTACCGACACCAAGTTTGCGTCGGACGAGGCCCTACGTCGAGTCATTGAGCGCATCGTCTCCAAAGTGGGCCGACGGATCGATGAGTCCTCGCCACTCGTGGATGCGCGGCTTACCGACGGTTCGCGAGTCAATGCCATCATCCCTCCTTTGGCCGTGAACGGGCCGGCACTGACCATCCGAAAGTTTGGCGGAGACGCGTTGACTGTCGACAAGTTGATTGCCTTTGGCAGCCTGTCCCCGGAGATGGCCGAACTCCTGCAGGCTTGTGTTCTAGCCCGGATGAACATCATTGTTTCCGGCGGCACCGGTACCGGCAAGACCACCCTGCTGAACGCACTGTCTTCGTTCATTCCCACCTCCGATCGCATCGTCACGATTGAGGACGCGGTTGAGCTCCAACTCCAGCAGGACCATGTGGTCAGGCTGGAGAGCCGCCCTGCCAACATCGAGGGCAAGGGCGAAATCGCCATCCGTGACCTGGTAAGGAATTCGCTGCGCATGCGTCCCGACCGTATCGTCGTCGGCGAAGTCCGCGGCGGTGAGTGCCTCGACATGCTGCAAGCCATGAACACCGGCCACGACGGCTCCCTGTCCACGGTCCACGCGAACTCGCCCAGAGACGCCATAGCCCGCTTGGAAACATTGGTTCTCATGGCTGGTATGGACCTTCCCTTGCGCGCGGTCCGGGAGCAGGTCGCGTCGGCAGTAAACCTCATTGTGCATATCTCCAGGCTTCGTGATGGCACCCGGCGCGTCACCCATATAACCGAGGTCCAGGGCATGGAGGGTGACATCGTCACGCTTCAGGACGCATTCGTCTTTGATTACGCCGCGGGCATTGACTCCACCGGTCGGTTCCTTGGGAAACCTGTTCCTACGGGTGTTCGTCCGCGATTCACGGACCGTTTCGCGGATCTGGGTATCCATGTGTCGCCGCATATCTTTGGCGCCGACCCGGTGAGGGGGAGGTAGCCATGCGCACGGACGTTCCGGTGGCTCTGTTCGTCGTCGGGCTCATTCTGGTCTATGCATCCGTTGCTGTGCTATTCGCTTTTGTTTGGAAGGGCAGGTCTGGCGTCCCCATGTCCAGGCGTCGCCCAGACAGCGTCCAGCACTCATCCGGACTGACCCGGCTGACCAACCAAACAGTGGGCGTCCTCAACCGTGGATTGAAGAAGCGCCCCACCAGCATCTTCAGCAGGGAAAAGCTGGAAGAGGCCGGACTCAACAAGGAACCTGGCGACTATCTGCTCATGGCTGGGGCCATAACGTTGGTGTCTACTGTCACAGCTTTCTTCGTGGGTGGCATTGGCATTGGCGTCCTGGCGCTCATCCTGACGCCAGTCCTCCTCTACCTCGGGCTCAATCTGCTGACTGCCAGACGCCGGAAGGCCTTTGACGCACAAGTGCCGGACACACTGCAAATGTTCTCGGGAGGCCTGCGTGCAGGCCACAGCCTCCTAAGGGCTATTGATGCCGCAGCCCAGGAGAACCAGGGTCCGATGGCCGAAGAGCTGAGCCGAATCGTGAATGAGACCCGAATTGGCCGGGACCTGGGTGAGTCGATGGCCGACGTCTCCCGAAGGACGGCAAGTGAGGATTTCTACTGGATTTCCCAAGCCATCGAAATACACCGTGAAGTGGGTGGCGACCTGGCGGAGGTTCTGGATCACGTCGGCGAAACCATTCGGGACCGGAACCAAGTTAAGGGCCAAGTGCGGGCACTCAGCGCAGAGGGCCGCATTTCGGCCATGGTGCTCATGGCGTTGCCAATACTGATGTTCATCGGGTTGGTCACGTTCAACCCGACATATGCGCGGGTATTCACAACGACCTTCATCGGCTTTGCCATGCTGGCCGCTGCCGTCGCTCTCCTGGCAGTCGGTGGCCTTTGGCTCAGCCGCATCATTAAGCCGAAATACTAAGGGGCAAGAAGATGCAACCCATCGCACTAGCCGCAATCCTGGCGATAGTCATTCCTGTATCGGGGATGGTCTGGCTTTCGTTCACCGGCGACCGGGCCGCGCTGCGCCGAATTAAGGCCAACCTCGGAGGTCGTCCCAGCCAAGCGGCCCAGTCACTGAACGTCAGCCAGCACCTCGCGGAGCTTTCACAGAGGATCACGCCCAAGGGCTATGAAGGTTGGCTCGACAAACAGCTGTCCGGGGCCGGCCGCCCCAAGCAGTGGCCTCTTGCCCGGATCCTCATGGTCAAGCCGATGCTTGCGTTCGGAGGCGCCCTCATTGGCTTCATGCTTTTCCTCGGTGCCCCCTCGGCAGGACGATTCGTGATGGCCGTGCTCATTGTGGCCCTGGGATATTTCATTCCCGACCTTCTGCTGCGGAATCGAGCGCAGAAAAGGCGCGAAGCCATTCGGCTTGAACTGCCCAATGCCTTGGACCAGATGCTGATTTCGGTTCAGGCGGGCCTCGGTTTTGAAACCGCCATGGGCCGGGCTGGAGAGAATGGGCGCGGACCCTTGGCTGAAGAACTGATCAGGACGCTGCAAGACATACAAGTGGGCCGATCCCGCAAGGAGGCATACCTTGCCCTCTCCGAACGAGTGGATGTCCCGTCCGTTCGCACATTCGTGCGGTCCGTAGTCCAAGCGGATGCATATGGAATTGCTATAGCCAATGTCCTGAAGACACAGGCCAAGGACATGCGCATCAAACGCCGACAACTCGCTGAGGAACACGCCATGAAGATGCCGGTGAAGATGCTCTTTCCACTGATCTTCTTCATTCTCCCGACGCTGTTCATTGTGCTCCTTGGTCCCGCCGTGCTTCAGATCATGTCCGTCTTCTCATAGGAGTCAGAATGAGTCGCAAGAGTAGTTTCACAATCGGCGTCGTACTCCGGGCTTTTCGGAACTTCAGCCATCGTGAAGAAGGGGCTACCGCAACTGAGTATGGGATCTTGGTGGCATTCCTGGCGTTCGCCCTGGTGCTCGGGATCACTGCCTTTGGCCAGGCACTGAACCTTCACTACCAAGACATGACATCGGATCTCCGGACAGCGCTCGGCATTCCCTAACCACCGCGTCCCCGGCGCCTCAAAGACCGGACCCCCTCGGCACCCAGAACCGAGGGGGTCCTTTTGTGTGCCCGGGCAATGGCAAATCCCAGCGGAAGCGCAAGACAGGGCAAGTGATACCACAGGAAACGCGCAGCTTTCAGAGGCTTGGCACAGGATGTTGCAAGATCCCGTAAAGACGCTGATTCGCGTTGCTAACTTCGTTTCAGTGCTGGTGAAGGGCCAGCCATCCGTCTCGCTCAGGAGTACAAAATGCTTTCTCTCTACACCAACCTCATGATCCGCCTTCGCAGCGACGAGAAGGGCGCCACCGCCGTCGAGTACGGCATCATGGTCGGCCTCATCGCTGTTGTCATCATTGTCGCTGTCAGCACTTTGGGTGGCACTCTGGACGGCTTCTTTGACACCGTGAACAACACCCTCAAGCCCGCTGCACCGGCCGGCGGCGCCTAAGCATTTCGCCAGTCCCGGTCCCGGACCCCATATCGGAACCGCGCACCCATAACGTGTTGCAAACCAAGCAAACCAGGAGGAGGTGCAGCAGGTGACTAACGATTCGGAGCGCGGTGCAGCCGCCGTCGAATTCGCGATCCTGTTGCCCCTCCTCCTGATGCTGGTGCTGGGAACCATCGAGTTCGGGCGCGCCTACAACGCCCAAATCACTCTCACAAATGCCGCCCGCGATGGTGTCCGAGTCATGGCGATCGCCAATGACCCCACGGGCGCCAGGACAGCCGCAAGAAGCGCGGCCGCATCCGTCAGCAGCACCATCCCGGATTCGAACATCACCATCAGCCCCGCCACCTGCAGCACCGACAAGCAGGTGACCGTCACCATCAGCTACAACCTCTCCACCATCACCGGCATCGCTGGCCCCTTTCCCATGACGGGCAAGGGGGTCATGCTGTGCGGCGGCTAGGCGAAGACAACAGCGAAAAAGGCGCCGTCTCGGTCATCGTCGCCATCCTCCTGGTGACGTTGCTCGGCTTTGTTGCAATCGCCGTCGATGTGGGGGTCATCTACTCCGAACGCGTGCAGCTGCAGAACGGGGCGGACACCTCCGCCATGGCGGTGGCGCAGAAGTGCGCCAAGAACGCTGCGGACGCTCAATGCTCGACGACGGCGACACTCGCCGGCAGCCTGGCCAACCAGAACGCCTTGGACGGCATGAGCAATATCTACAGCATCCAGCTCGACAAGACCGCCCGGACCGTATCGGTAACCACCAGCGCCAAAGAAACGGGCAGCCCGGACAACGCTGTCTCCCTCTTCTTTGCCAATGCAATCGGAATTCCCAGCAAGGAGGTAGGCGCCAAAGCCTCCGCCACATGGGGAACCCCGTCCAAAGGACCCGTCATCCTGCCGCTGGCCATTGCCTACTGCAAGTTGAACATTCCCGCCGGCGGGGCGCAGGGCGCTGAACAGGTGCTGGAACAGTCAGTCAATGGCTGTGGCGGCATCCCGGGCGGGTTCGGCTGGATGCAGACCGGCTCGTCCAAATGCGCCATCACCGCTACGGCAGGCGCGTCAAACAACGCCGGGATCTGGTTCGCCAGCGACACCGGCGCCAGCGCCCCCTCCACCTGCACCGCCGCGGACTTCAGCCAAATGAACAACCAAACCGTCCTACTGCCGATGTACGACCTGGCAACAGGAACCGGCTCCAGCGGCAAGTACTACATCAAAGGCTTCGCCGCGTTCCACGTGACCGGCTACCAATTCCCAAGTATCGGCTGGGCAGCGGGATCAAAGGTGGCCAACAAGACCATCAGGGGCTACTTCGTGAAGTTCGTCTCCCTGGCCCAAGGCTTTGAACTCGGCAGCACGCCCAACTACGGCGCCACCATCGCCCGCCTCACCCTCTGACCAAGAACCACGGAGAAACACTGTGAAGTCTCGCCTGCTCGCCGGAACGGCCGCCGTTGCCCTGGCGCTCGTGGGCGCCCTCCTCATCGTCGTCTACGCCAACGGAGCCGACGCGCGGGCCATGGCCACCACGAATCCACGAAAGGTCCTGGTCGTCGAAAAGGCCATCCCAGCTGGGACCCCGGTGAACGACATGGCCTCCTCACTCGTCATCCAGGACGTTCCCGCCGCCGGAATCGCCTCCACCGCCCTGACATCCCTGGACAGCAAGGGCGGAACGGTCGCCGCTGTGGACCTGGTCCCCGGCGAGCAGTTGCTCGCCGAACGCCTCGTGGCGCCGGAAGACGTGAAGAAGGAAGGTGGTGTGGAAGTCCCCGCCGGCCTGCAGGAGGTCTCGTTCCAACTGGAACCGCAGCGCGTGGCCGGCGGCCGGATCAACGTGGGCGACCACGTTGGCATAGCCCTGAACTTTGAGAACGGCGCCTACAAGGCAAAGCTGGAGGACGCCACCACCCAGCTCACTCTCCGGAAAGTCTTGGTCACCGCCGTGCAACGCGCCCCGCAGGCGAGCGCCGCAAAAACGGAAGACGGCACCAACCCGCAGGACACCACCCTGCCCGAAGGATCCCTCATGCTCACCGTCGCCGTCAATGACGTGGACGCCAGCAAGATCATCTTCACCTCCATCAACGGCAGCCTCTGGCTCACAAAAGAACCCATAGACGCCCAGGACAGCGGCCCCCGGACCGAACGGAAAGAAGTGGTTTACAAATGAGCCGCTTCGTCCTCCTCTCCCCCAGCGGCGACTTCGACCAGAAGTTGCGCGCCGCCGTCGCGCACGGCCTCCGTGGCACCGTGCAGACCATCGCCAGCGACATCCTCCCCGCCGGCCCGGCGGAACTGTTCGCCCTCCTCAACCAGGAGCAGCCCGAGGTACTCATCATCGGCCCGGACGTCCCCTACGAAGAAGCACTCCGGTTCGCCAAGGTCTTCGATGTCCAGCTCCCCGGCCTCAGCCTGGTGCTGATCAGCGACGTGGACCCGGCCCTGCTCCTGCATGCCATGCGGGCCGGCATCCGCGACATCATCAGTCCGCAGGCGGACCCCGCCGAAATCCGGGTCCTGCTGGAGCGCGCCTGCCAGTCGTTCGCCACCCGCCACCGCAGCCCGGAAACGCCGCAAAAAGAAAACGGAAAGGGCCTGGTCATCGGCGTCTTCTCGCCCAAGGGCGGCGTGGGCAAAACCACCCTGGCCACCAACATCGCCATCGGCCTGGGCCAGATCGCGCCCATGCGCGTGGTGATCGTGGACCTGGACCTCCAGTTCGGCGACGTCGCCTCCGGACTCTACCTCAACCCGGAGCACACCGTCACGGATGCCGTCACCCCGGCCGCTGCCCAGGACTCCCTGGTCCTGAAAGCTTTCCTCACCGTGCACCCCGCCGACATTTACGCCCTGTGCGCTCCGCCGAATCCCGTGGACGCGGACCACATCACGCCGGACCACATCAGCCGCCTGCTCGAACAGCTGGCCCAGGAGTTCCAGTACGTCATCCTGGACACCGCCCCCGGCCTGCCCGAGATCGGCCTCGCCGCCATGGAACAGTGCACCGATGTGGTGTGGGTCAGCGCCATGGACATCCCCAGCCTCCGCGGCCTCCGCTCCGGCCTGGAAGTCCTCCGCCAGCTCGAGATCATGCCTGAATCCCGCCACGTCGTGCTGAACATGGCCGACGCCAAGGCCGGCCTCAACGTCCAGGACGTGGAATCCACCATTGGCGCGCCCGTGGATGTCAGCGTCCCCCGCTCCCGCGCCATCGCCCTGTCCACCAACCGCGGCATCCCAGTCCTGCAGGAATCCAGGAAAGACCCGGCCGTGAAGAGCCTCCGCCAGCTGGTGGAGCGGTTCAACCCGGCCTGGCGCACGCAGACCCAGCGCAAGCTTCACCGAAGGGTGGTCATCTGATGAAACTCTCCGAACGCATCAGCGCGGTCCAGAACCGCAGTGAGTCTCCGAGTGCGGGCACGGCCGTGCTCGACCGGCCCGCCGCCGTCGTCGAGCCCATTCGTCCAGCGGTCCCGACGGCGCATGCACACCTTCCCCAACCAGCCGCCGTCGTGCCTTCAACGCACGACGCCGAAGCACAGCAGGGGCCCAAGGCACCTGGCGTGGACGTCTTCGCAGCCATGAAGCTCCGGGCGGCCACCGCCCTTTTCGAACGGATGGGCACACGGTTCAACGACGCCGCCGTCACGGAACAGGAGCTCCGCAGCACCGCCAAGGAAGAGCTGACCCGCATCGTCGACGCCGAACAGGTGCCGCTGACCCCTGAGGAACGCACGCGACTGGTCCGCGACGTTGCCGACGACGTCCTCGGCTACGGCCCCCTCCAGCGCCTCCTCGACGATCCCGCCGTCACCGAGATCATGGTCAACCGCATGGACCAGATCTACGTGGAACGCGGCGGCCGGCTGACCCTCACGGACTACCGGTTCAGCTCGGAAGACCACCTGCGCAAAGTCATCGAACGGATCGTGTCCAGAGTGGGCCGCCGCATCGACGAGTCGTCCCCGCTGGTGGACGCCCGCCTGGAGGACGGCTCCCGCGTGAACGCCGTCATCCCTCCGCTCGCAGTTGGCGGCTCATCGCTGACCATCCGAAAGTTCAGCAAGGTTCCGCTGACGGTCCGCAACCTCATCGACTTCGGCACCCTCACCCCGGAAATGGCCGAACTGCTCAACGCCTGCGTGAAGGCGAAGCTGAACATCATCGTCTCCGGCGGCACCGGCACCGGCAAGACCACCCTCCTGAACGTCCTGTCCTCCTTCCTGCCTGCCGATGAGCGCATTGTCACCATCGAGGACGCGGTGGAACTGCAGATCCAGCAGCAGCACGTGGTCCGCCTCGAAAGCCGGCCGCCGAATACCGAGGGCAAGGGCGAAGTCACCATCCGCGAACTGCTCCGGAACTCACTGCGCATGCGCCCGGACCGGATTGTGGTGGGCGAGGTCCGCGGCGGCGAATCGCTGGACATGCTCCAGGCCATGAACACCGGCCACGACGGGTCCCTCTCCACCGTGCACTCCAACTCCCCCCGCGACGCCGTGGCCCGCCTGGAAACCCTGGTGCTGATGGCCGGCATGGACCTGCCGCTGCGCGCCATCCGGGAACAGATTGCCTCCGCCGTGAACCTGATCGTCCAGATCTCCCGCATGCGTGACGGGTCCCGCCGCATCACCCATGTCACGGAGGTGCAGGGCATGGAAGGCGACATCGTCACCCTCCAGGACGCCTTCGTCTTCGACTACTCCGCCGGCGTCGACGCGCAGGGCCGCTTCCTGGGTAAGCCTGTCGCCACCGGAATCCGGCCACGTTTCATTGACCGGTTCGAGGACCTCGGCATCCACGTATCCCCCGCGGTTTTCGCCGGGCCGCTCACTGGTACCGAGAAGCCAGGGGGGCACTGATGATTCTCGCCATTGGCGCCGTCATCCTGCTGGCAGCCATCTGCCTGCTCGGTGTCGCCGTGCTCCTGCCGAGCGCCCCCACCGTGCCGCTGGACCGCCGTCGTCCGTTCGAACCCGAGCCGCCGTCCTCCCTGACCAGGTTCGCACTTTCCGCCGTCCGTTCCTTTGAACGCCTCCTTGCCGGACGGAACATCACCTTGTTCTCCCGCCCCCAGCTCGAGAACGCGGGCCTTCGCCTGAGCCAGGCCGAGTTCTTCCTACTGGTGGGTATCGGCGCCGGCGTCGGCATGCTGGTGGGGACGGTGACCCTCAACCCCCTGGTGGGACTCCTTCTGGCTCTCCTCGCCCCGTTTGTGGGCAAGCTGGTGCTTGGTTTCCTCGCCGGCAAGCGCCGTGCGGCCTTCGACGGGCAGCTGGGCGACACCCTCCAACTCCTTTCAGGCGGCCTGCGGGCCGGGCACAGCATCCTGCGCGCCATCGACGCCGCTGCCGCGGAATCGCAGAAACCCACGTCGGAGGAGATGCGGCGGGTCATCACCGAAACCAGCCTGGGCCGGGACCTGCTGGCAGCACTCAACGACACCGCAGACCGGATGAAGAACGAGGACTTCGTCTGGATCTCGCAGGCCATCCAGATCAACCGGGAGGTAGGAGGCAACCTGGCGGACGTCCTGGACCAGGTCAACGAAACCATCCGCGAGCGCGCCGAGATCAAGGGCCACATCAAGGCGCTGGCCGCCGAAGGCAAGTTCTCCGCGTACATCCTGATCGCCATGCCGTTCGGGATCGTGGCCATGCTGCTCGCCGTCAGCCCCACCTACATGAACTCCATGTTCACGCACCCGCTCGGGTGGGCCATGATCGTCGCCTCCTTTGTCCTGATGACCATCGGCGCACTGTGGATGCGCAAGATCATCGACCTGAAGTTCTGAGGAAGCCATGAATCTGACAGTCCTTCTCTCCCTATTTCTAGTCTGCGTCCCTCTCGGCGCCGTCGCCTGGTCCCTCCTCACGGCCGACCGGCAGGGCCGTGCTGCCGTCACCAACCTGCTGTCCCGCGGCGCGGCACCCACCGCAACGGCCGCGGATTACAAACCCGCCCTCTTGGAAGCGATCGGCAGGCGCCTGACTCCCCCCACGTATGTGGCCTTCCTCGACCGGCTGCTCGCACTGGCCGGCCGCCCGGCATCCATGCCGCTGGGCAAGGTCCTTGGTTCCAAGCTCGCACTGGGACTGGCCGCATTGGGTCTCGGCCTCTACCTGACGGCCATTGGCAGCACTCCCCTGATGAAGCTGGCCGGTCTCTTTGTCCTGTTCCTGGGTTACTTCATCCCGGACCTCCTCCTGTACAGCAAGGGCCAGGAGCGCCAGAAGACCATGCAGCTGGAACTGGCCAACACGCTGGACCAGATGCTCATCTCGGTGGAAGCGGGCCTCGGTTTTGAGGGGGCTATGGCAAGGGCCGGCGATAACGGCAAGGGCCCGTTGGCCGAGGAACTGGTCCGCACCCTGCAGGACATGCAGGTGGGACGCAGCCGCCGCGAGTCCTACACGGCGCTGGCGGCGCGGACCAACATTCCCGAGCTTCGCAGTTTCGTGCAGGCGGTGGTGCAGGCGGACACCTACGGCATTGCCATCAGCAGGGTACTGCGTGTGCAGGCCAAGGTCATGCGGGTCAAAAGGCGCCAGCGTGCCGAGGAAAAGGCCATGAAACTGCCCGTGATGATCCTGTTCCCGCTGCTCTTCTTCATTTTCCCGGTCCTTTTCATCGCCATCCTGGGGCCTGCCGTCATTAACACGGTGGTCACCTTTACCGGGCAATAGCTGCCTTGGGATCTGCTGAAGGATCACGCAAGGTTTACACAGGATCAGCTGAAATAGAACACCGCAAGAATTCCAGGAAGTAGCCTTGAACAATGCACAGTCACGATTCCGGCTCCAGCGCAGGAGGCCCCGCTACGGGTCCGCTGCCCGCCGGGATCCCCGCGGACCGGGTCACCGACGGCGGGCGCACTTCCCCGGATATGAGCCCGCCAAGACAGCCGGCGCCTGCCCAGGAAGCGTTGGGGCTCTTGCCTCTCGTTGACGCCGCCGTACTGGAGGAACTCGAGGATGAACTCGCGGGTACGGGCATGGCCCAGCGCTTCGCCAGGGATTACGCCGCCATGTGGGACGAGCGCTATACCCGCCTTGCAGCCGCAGTCCACCGGCACGACGGCGACTCAGCACTGGACGCCGCCATCAGCTTGAAGATCAGCTCGGCCATGGTGGGCGGGCTGCGCCTTGCCAAGTTGGCTGAGCTGCTGGAGACGATGATCCGCAGCGGCGACTTCGGCCAGGGCAAGGTGCTGATGGAACGGGTTGCCCAGGACGGCAGCCTGACCGTCACGGAACTCCGCAGCACCTACATCCTGGAGACCGGCTAGGACTGCCCGGGCTGCCTGGCGGGCGCCAGCCGGTAGCCAACCCCGCGGACTGTCTGCAGCCACCGGGGTGCCACCTGGTCCTCCTTCAGCTTCCGGCGCAGGTTTCCGATGTGGACCTCGACGGCGCGTTCGTCCGATTCGCTGATGTAGGCGTCCTCGTCGTAGTACTCCCCGCGTACCGCCCGGACCAGGTCCGGCCGCGTGCATACGGCGCCGCCGCCCTTCAGCAGCACATGCAGCAGGTCGAATTCACTGCGGGTGAGGGCCAGTTGTCCACCGTCAACCTCCACGGTGCGGGTGCGGGTGTTCAAGACCAGCCCGTTGTGCTGGAAGGCCGCGGAGTTCTGCTGATGCGTCACTGGGGCAACGGCAGGGGGTGCCCACACGGTCGGAGCCGATCTTTGTACACCGATCTCGTGCCGCGGCCTGCGCATCATGGCCGTCACCCGGGCCCTCAGTTCCCTGGGCCTGAACGGCTTCGCGATGTAGTCATCCGCCCCGGCATTCAGTGCGGAGAGCAGGTCCGGTTCCTCAGTCCTGCCGGTCAGCATGACCACGTATGCGTTACTGAAATGCCGGATGCGGCGGAGGACTTCAAATCCGTCGATATCCGGCAAGCCGATGTCCAGCGTGACCACGCTGGCCTGCTTGCTGCGGACCACTTCAACCCCGGCACGCCCGTCATTTGCCGTATGCACCTCGAAGCCGGCCTGGCTAAGAACCCCCTCCAGGAGGTTCCGCACATCCGCATCATCTTCGATTACTACAGCCACACCTAGTTCGTCGTCCATTACTGTCCCTGAGCCAGGCGGAGATGGCCCCCCTCATCGGCCCAGCGCCAATGCCACACCCGCTCCAACCATTTATACGCTACTAGTAAGTCCGGCTGATGACATCCCCTTCAATACTGGTATTCCAAAGTCAATTATTATGACAGGACGTGTGCATTACCGGTTTGAAAGGGCGTGAGTAAGAGTGGGCGGACGGAATTCGACGGCGCATCGTGCCCGTGCCGGGACGGTAATCGAGGGGAGCCTGAACACCCTTTATGGCTGATTCCCTTTTCCAGCGAGGACCTGCGCGCTTCTTCCGGGGATTGGGGACCCGTTCACAGGTGGTGTTGTGCCAGTTGCCGCTGACGCTGTTGGTGGCCGCACTCGCAGTTGCCACACCGTTCGCCTGGCCGGTGCTGCTGCACAGCACGCTCTTCATGGCAGGCATTGCCCTGCACGCGCTTCTTTTCCTTGCCTGCTTCCTGGTTCCCTGGGAACGCCTCGAGCATCGGCCGTACCTGCTGATCCCTGTCCTGGACTTTGCCGCCGTCGGTTTGCTGCGCAACGGTGCCGCACCCCTGCTGCCAGGCCTGGCGGTCCTGGTGGTGTTCCCGGTGATCTGGCTCTCCGCCTCCGGCATGCTGGCCCGCAGCGGGCTGATACTCAGCTTTGCCGGACCGCTGTTCATCATGCTTCCCTCTGCTTTGGAAAGGCTGCCGCACTGGACGGCGGCGGACATCCCCACGGTAATCCTGTTCCCCCTGATGATGCTGGCCGTGTCCCTGGCCATCCGGTTCGCCAGTTCCGGGCTGCGGGTCCAGCAACGCGAGCTGGCCAGGAAGGACGCTGAGCTGCGGTCGCTGCTGCGCCAGAGCCGGGAACGGGAGGAGCTGCTCCAGACGGTACTGGACGCTACGGACGTGGGGATCGCCGCCGTCGACCGTTCAGGGAAGTTCCTGGTCTCCAACAACCGGCAGCGGACCTTCCGCCGGGTAACGGGCGCGGACGACGCCGTTGCCGGGCAGGGCAAACAGCTGGTCTTTGGCCAGGACAAGACCACGCTGCTGCCGGCAGACAGGCGCCCCATCAGCAGGGCCATCGCCGGCGAATCCTTTTCCGACTACCTCGTGTGGGCCGGGGAGGGCCAAGAGCAGCGGGCGGTGTCCACCGCTGCCCGGCCGCTGGTGGCCGAGGACGGCCGGCTCACCGGTGCCGTGGTGGTGTACAACGACGTGACGGGCTGGGTGGAGGCCCTGGCCGCGAACCAGGAGCTGGTTTCCAACGTGTCGCACGAGTTCAAGTCACCGCTGAACTCCATCATCGGCAACGTCGACCTGGTCCTGGACGAGGTCGCTGCCCTTCCGCCCCACCTGATCCGTCGGCTGGAAGTGGTGCAACGGAACTCCGAGCGGCTGCTCGCCCTCGTGTCGGACCTTTCCGCCACGGCGTCCACCGCACTGAACGTCCACCCGAAACGGACGGACCTGGCCAGCGTGGTGGAAACCAGCATCGGCTCCGCCCAGGCCCTGGCGGATCAGTCCGGCATCGAACTCGCTGCTGACGTACCGGCACCGCTGTGGGCCTACGCCGACCCCCTGCGCATCGGCCAGGCGCTGGACAACCTCGTGTCCAACGCCATCAAATACTCGCCCGACGGCGGCAGGATCAGTATCCGCGCACAGGCCGGCAGCCGCTGGGTGCAGCTCAGCGTCAGCGACACCGGGATGGGCCTTGGCGCAGTGGACTCGGCGCGGGTCTTCCAGCGCTTCTTCCGCACCGAAGCCGCGCGCAGCGCATCCATCGCGGGCGCCGGGCTGGGATTGTCCATCACGAAGATGATCGTCGAAGGGCACGGCGGAACCATCTCCTGCGAGAGCGCCAAGGGCGAGGGAAGTACGTTCACGCTCACCCTGCCGGCGGATGGACCAGCGGCAGCGTTCCAGGAACCGGCGGTTTAGTGTTCCCGCCGTGCCCGGGTGAGTTCGGCACGGGCCAGCAGTTCACTGGCTGACGGGTAGGCCACTTCCTCGAACACCAGCGGGTGCGGGGCGGCCAGGACGGACTTGGCGTCGCGCTTCTGTGCCAGCAGGCGCTCGTACAGCCACCCGGGTTCCACGGCGCCCTCCCCCACGTACAGGGCCGAGCCGATCAGGGCCCGGACCATGTTGTGGCAGAAGGCGTCCGCCTGCACTGTGGCCACGATGGCACCGTCTTCAGCGCGGGCAAATTCGAAACGCTGCAGTTCCCTGATGGTGGTGGCACCCTCACGGGGCTTGCAGAAGGACAGGAAGTTCTGCAGTCCCAGCAGCCGCGAGGCCCCCTGGTTCAGCAACTCCACGTCCAGCGGACTCTTGTGCCACAGCGTGAAGGCGCGCTCCAGCGGATCCCACAGCGCCGGGCCATCAGCGATCCGGTAGCTGTAGCGGCGCCAAAGAGCGGAGAAGCGCGCATCGAAACCCGGCAGTGCGGGTGTGATGCCGCGGACCTGCACGGCGCCGGTCAGGTCTCCCAGCACGCGGTTCAGTGCTCCGCGAAGCCTGCGGGTCATCGCAACCGCGGGATCGAGTTCCTGCCCGCGGGCCATCCCGTGCCACTCGCTGTCCGCGAGGTCCAGGTGCACCACCTGGCCACGGGCGTGAACACCGGCATCGGTCCGGCCGGCGACGGTCACCCGAATGGGACGCCGGACCAGCAGTTCAAGGGCCTCTTCGAGCGCGCCCTGGACCGTGCGGCGTCCCGGCTGGAGGGCCCACCCGCTGAAGGGGCCGCCGTCGTACGACAGGTCTACCCGGATACGCAAAAACCCGCCGCCCCCTGAAACGGGGGCCGCGGGTTTTTGGTGGTTCACAGACCTAAGTCTATGCGAAGAGAATCAGCGAATTACTTCGCGTCCTTCTCCTCGGCTGCAGGAGCCTCGGCAGCTTCCTCAGCGGCCGGAGCCTCTTCGGCTGCAGCTTCGTCGGCTTCAGCAGAAGGAGCAGCAGCTTCTTCGGTTGCAGCAGCTTCCTCAGCGGCCGGAGCCTCTTCAGCGGGAGCTTCCTCGGCGGCCGGAGCAGCCTTGGCAGCAGCCTGGGTAGCCTCGGCTACTACGGCCTGCTTGGCGGAAACCGGCTCGAGAACCAGTTCGATGACAGCCATGGGAGCGTTGTCGCCCTTGCGGTTGCCGATCTTGGTGATGCGGGTGTAGCCGCCGTCGCGGTTCTCCACTGCCTGGGCGATGTCGGTGAACAGCTCGTGGACAATGCCCTTGTTGCTGATCAGGCCGAGAACCCGGCGGCGGGAAGCGAGGTCGCCGCGCTTGGCGAAGGTGACCAGGCGCTCTGCGTACGGCTTCAGGCGCTTGGCCTTGGTTACCGTGGTGGTGATCCGCTTGTGCTCGAACAGTGCTGCTGCCAGGTTCGCGAGCATGAGGCGCTCGTGAGCCGGGCCGCCGCCGAGGCGCGGACCCTTAGTGGGGGTAGGCATAATTGTTTCTCCTCATGTGGAAGCCGTTGGGCGGCACACCGTGGTGCTGCCCGCCGGCCAAGGTCTGGTTTAGAGTTCGTCGTCGCCGAAGGCGGCGTCGTCCTCTTCGATTGCTGCGGCGCGTGCTGCGAGGTCAAAACCGGGAGGCGAGTCCTTGAGGGACAGGCCCAGTTCAACCAGCTTTGCCTTGACCTCGTCAATGGACTTCGCACCGAAGTTACGGATGTCCATCAGGTCAGCCTCGGAGCGGGCAACGAGTTCACCCACGGTGTGGATGCCCTCACGCTTGAGGCAGTTGTAGGAACGGACCGTGAGGTCCAGATCCTCGATCGGCAGTGCCATGTCGGCTGCCAGGGCAGCGTCGGTGGGCGACGGGCCGATCTCGATACCTTCAGCTGCGGTGTTCAGCTCACGGGCCAGACCGAACAGTTCCACCAGGGTGGTACCTGCGGAAGCAACAGCATCGCGCGGGGCGATGGCCTGCTTGGTCTCGACGTCGACAATCAGCTTGTCGAAGTCGGTGCGCTGCTCAACACGGGTTGCTTCCACGCGGAAAGTAACCTTCAGAACCGGCGAGTAGATGGAGTCGACCGGGATACGGCCGATTTCTGCGTCGCCGGACTTGTTCTGAGCTGCCGAAACGTAGCCGCGGCCGCGCTCGATGGTCAGTTCGAGTTCGAACTTGCCCTTCGAGTTCAGCGTGGCAATGTGCAGATCCGGGTTGTGGAATTCGACGCCGGCCGGCGGAGCGATGTCCGCGGCGGTGACGACTCCGGGGCCCTGCTTGCGCAGGTAAGCCACAACAGGCTCGTCGTGCTCGGAGGAAACCGACAGGCTCTTGATGTTCAGGATGATCTCAGTGACATCCTCCTTGACACCGGGAACCGTGGTGAACTCGTGCAGCACGCCATCAATCCGGATGCTGGTTACAGCGGCACCGGGGATGGAAGAAAGCAGGGTACGGCGGAGGGAGTTACCGAGGGTGTAGCCGAAGCCCGGTTCCAGCGGTTCGATGATGAACCGCGAGCGGTTTTCGGAGACTACCTCTTCGGAGAGGGTGGGGCGCTGTGCAATGAGCACTTAGGTTTCCTTTCGGCGAGCATCCGCTATATGACGCAACACAGGTGGTGGAAATTCGGTCTGAGACTTAACGCGCTGGGCTTGCCCGGCCCATTGCTGGTCCGGGCAAGCTCTGCGGCAGGAAGACTTAGACGCGGCGGCGCTTCGGCGGGCGGCAGCCGTTGTGGGCTGCGGGGGTGACGTCCTGGATGGAGCCAACCTCGAGGCCAGCGGCCTGCAGCGAACGGATGGCGGTTTCGCGTCCGGAACCCGGACCCTTCACGAAAACGTCAACCTTGCGCATGCCGTGCTCCTGCGCACGCTTAGCAGCGGCTTCGGCAGCCATCTGGGCAGCGAACGGGGTGGACTTACGCGAGCCCTTGAAGCCAACCTCACCTGAGGAAGCCCAAGAAATAACAGCACCGTTCGGATCCGTGATGGAAACGATGGTGTTGTTGAACGTGCTCTTGATGTGCGCCTGGCCCAGCGCGATATTCTTTTTGTCCTTCTTACGCGGCTTGCGAACCGCGCCACGAGTCTTTGGGGGCATTTTTTTCTCCTACAGAAAGTTATCGGGGGAAAGTCCGTTAGTCCCGGCGGGGATTTTAACGGGCCTTCTTCTTGCCTGCGACGGTGCGCTTCGGGCCCTTGCGGGTACGGGCGTTGGTCTTCGTACGCTGACCGCGTACGGGCAGGCCCTTACGGTGGCGAATACCTTCGTAGCTGCCGATTTCAACCTTGCGGCGGATATCAGCTGCTACTTCGCGGCGAAGGTCACCCTCAACCTTGTAGTTGCCCTCGATGTAATCACGCAGTTCAACCAGCTGGGCGTCGGTGAGGTCCTTAACGCGGACGTCAGCGCTGATGCCAGTGGCAGCCAGGGTTTCGTGTGCACGGGTCTTGCCCACGCCGTAGATGTAAGTAAGCGCAATTTCCAACCGCTTTTCGCGGGGAATGTCTACGCCAGCGAGACGAGCCATAGTGGCAGTGCTCCTTGAATAAACCGGAGGTCGTAGGCAGTACACCCGCACGTTCCGTGCGGCCCCAGCCTCCGACCGGGGGTTAGCTGTCCGGGCTCATGCGTCCCAATTCAGCTTGTGCTGCCTTTATTTACTTGCGTGGGTAAGCAACCCAGGGTTTCCTTCAGGGAAGGAAATTAGCCCTGGCGCTGCTTGTGGCGCGGGTTCTCGCAGATCACCATGACCCGGCCGTTACGGCGGATCACTTTGCACTTTTCGCAGATCTGCTTGACGCTCGGCTTGACCTTCATGGCATTCCTTTGCGTGTGGCAGTGGTCAACTGGAGCAGCATTCAGTTCGCACTGAAGCCGCCCAGCAATTTACTTGTAGCGGTAGACGATACGACCACGGGTGAGGTCGTACGGGCTCAGCTCCACCACTACGCGGTCCTCCGGGAGGATCCTGATGTAGTGCTGACGCATCTTTCCAGAGATGTGTGCCAGAACGATGTGCTTGTTGGTGAGCTCAACGCGAAACATCGCGTTAGGCAGCGCCTCGGTCACAACGCCTTCGATCTCAATGACCCCGTCCTTCTTGGCCATACCCTCCGCTAACTGTTGTTGCCGCAGCCCTGCCGGATTGCACCGGGCATGGCCACGAACGTTTTTGTTGGATCGATTGTCATCAGCGGGCCCAAAAGGGCGTGGCAGTCCAGACAACCAACAAGCAACACTACGCCATTTGGCAGCGAAAGTTAAATCCAGCCATGCTAGCGCATCTGCCCGCCATACGCACCATAATCGCCCGCCGGGGTGCTGACCGGTTCCGCGCTTGCCACACCGTCCAGGATGGCCAGGCGTACGACGTCGGCTGCCGCAGCTTGCAGGGTGATAAGGCTCAGTTGGCGGGCGGCTTCGTCCGAGCGGTCCAGGGCCGCGGCTCCGGTTGCGAGGCAAAATACTGTGTCCCCGTCAGCCAGGGTGTGCGAAGGATTGAGGGCCCGCGCGATCCCGGCATGGGACGCGGCAGCAGTCCGTTTGCACTCCGCCACATCGAGCAGGGCATTGGTGGCGACCACGATGAGGGTGGTGTTGAGCGGGGCGCCGTGGCTGGATTCCGACCCCCCATCCGAAGCCCTCGGCGTGCTCGTCGTGCCAAACGGGAGCCCGAGGGCGTTGACTATAGCCAGCGCGCCGACCACCACGCCGTTCTCCAGAGTGACCGAAGCCGTGCCGACTCCGCCCTTGAACTGTCCCCTGCCGATGAGCGCCCCGGTGCCGGCCCCCACGTTGCCGCGTTCGACGCCGTGCCCTTCCGGTTGTCCCGCAGCAGCCGCCGCCGCCGCGTAGCCCAGGTCCGGCGTCGGACGCGCCGAAAAGTCGCCTCCCCTGCCCAGGTCGAAGATCGCGGCGGCCGGGACGATGGGCACCACTCCCCCGGGAACGGCGAAGCCGCGGCCATCCTCCTCGCACCAGCGCTGCGCTCCTGCAGCGGAAGCCAGGCCGTAGGCACTGCCTCCGGTCAACACCACCGCATCCACCTGCCGGACCAGGGTGGTGGGGTCCAGCGCATCTGTCTCGTGGGTTGCCGGGCCGCCACCCTGGACGTCCACCGACCCCACGGTCCCGCGGGGCGGCAGGACCACCGTCACTCCCGTCAGCCACCCGTCGCCGGTCTTCTGGACATGGCCTACCCGGATACCGGGCACATCGGTAAGTGCTCCCATGCCCCTATTCTCCCCTCAGGTCGCGCGCCCCTGACGCATCGGCAAACTTTATGCGAGACTGCAATCAACACAGCGTTAACGGGCGAGGAAGCCTTGGATAACAGTCCTTTCACAAGGGCAAAGGCGGGTTTCAGCGCCCTGACGGTCTGGTGTAGTAGTCCCTAGATCCAGCCAGGGCCCGCCACAAGCAGGCTCCCAACCCGGGAGAGACACGCATGACCCGTCAACTCGCCCCGCACCCCTCCGCCAGACCCGGCAGGCAACCAGGCCCAGCAAAAGTCCCACGGCGGCGGTGGACCGCCCGGAGCCGCCGCGACTTCTTTGTCTTCCTCGCCATGGCGTTGCCCAACTTGGTGCTGATCGCCGTGTTCACGTACCGGCCGCTGTTCAGCAATATCTACTACTCCACCCTGGACTGGACGTTGGGCTCTCCCTCCGCCACCGTTGTGGGGCTCGGCAACTACGTCACGTTCTTCACCAGCAATGATGCGCCGAAGGTCCTGGGCACCACGGCCGTGTTCACCTTGGTCACGGTGGGCGGCTCCATGATCCTGGGACTGCTGGTGGCGCTGGCTTTGAACGCCAGGATCCGGGGCACCACGTTCGCCCGGTCCGCAGTCTTTGCCCCCTACGTCCTATCCGGCGTTGGCGTGGGCCTGGTGTGGCTGTTCATCTTCGATCCCGGCTACGGCGTCCTGGCCTGGCTGCTCCGGGGCATCGGGCAGCAGAGCCCGCAGTGGATCAACGATCCCCAGCTGTCGCTGGTCATGGTGATCCTCGTGTACGTCTGGAAGAACCTGGGGTACTGCGCGGTGGTGTACCTCGCCGGGCTGCAGTCCCTGCCAACGGAAGTTATGGAGGCGGCATCCCTCGATGGCGCCAACGGTTTCCGCCGCTTCGTCAGCATCTCGCTGCCGCTGCTCTCGCCCACCACGTTCTTCCTCCTCATCACCACGTTGCTCAGCTCGTTGCAGGCCTTCGACCTGATCAGGATCATGACGCCGCTGGGCGCCGGCACCAGCACTTTGATCTACGAGGCATACCTCCAGGCCTTCGGCGCCTACAACAGGGCCGGCTATTCGGCAGCCATCTCGGTAGTCCTGTTTGCCATCCTCCTGGTGATCACGGTGCTCCAGCTGCGGTTCGTGGAACGAAAGGTTCACTACTCATGACGTCCTTATCGCCGGTGAGCCCGGACCCCACCGCCCCTGCCGTCACCGCGCCGGACCCGGGCCTTCGCCGCGACCGGCCGCTTTCCCGCCGCAACCTGATCCAGACAATAGTGGGCGGCTACCTGCCACTGATCATCGCCACCTTGGTGGTGTTCCTCCCCCTGCTGTGGATGGTGCTCAGCTCCTTCAAACAGTCTGGCGAGATTGTCACCACCGACCTGAAGATCCTCCCGGAGAGCCTGAACCTCGAGAACTACCGGACCGCCATGACCACGGTCCCGTTCGGGCAGTTCTTCCTGAACAGCACCATCGTCACCCTGGCCGGGGCCACCATCAAGGTGCTGCTGGCCATCCTGACGGCATACGCCCTGGTCTTTGTCCGCTTCCCGTTCCGGAACTTCATCTTCCTGCTGATCCTGGTGGCCCTCATGGTGCCGCCGCAGGTTTCCATCCTGCCCAACTTCATCCTCATTGCAGGGATCGGCGGCAAGAACACGCTGTGGGGGATCATCCTCCCCGGCCTGGGCACCGCGTTCGGGACCTTCCTGCTGCGCCAGCACTTCCGGACCCTGCCGGCCTCAATCCTGGAATCGGCCGAGATGGACGGTGCCGGGCACTGGCGCCGGCTCTGGCAGATCGTGGTCCCTGTGTCAGTTCCCTCAATCGCCACGGTAGCCCTGGTGACCATCGTGACCGAATGGAACGACTACATCTGGCCACTCATCATCACGGACCGGCCGGAAACCATGACCCTGCCGGTGGGCCTGACCTTGCTGCAGAACAACGAAAGCAACGCCGCCGGGTGGGGCGTCCTGATGGCCGGCGCGGTCCTCGTCATTGTCCCCATCCTGATCGTCTTCGCTGCGCTGCAGCGCTACATCGTGGCGGGCCTCACCCAGGGCAGCGTGACCGGCTAAGCCGCCGGCCGCCGTCGTACTTCCCAACCTTGAGTACTCCAACCCTTCCGCAGGCAACAACCGAAAGGAACCGTTATGACACTTCATCTGGACCGGAGGCACTTCCTGGGCCTGGCAGGGGTCACCGCCTCTGCCGCTGCTTTGGCCGCATGCGGCGGACCCTCGACAACAGGCGGTGGCCAATCCACATCCCAGGCAGCCGACATCGACTTCAGCGGCGTGAAGCCGGCGGCCAAGATTGACTTCTGGTCCAGCCACCCAGGCCAGTCACAGGAGGTTGAGAAGAGCCTGATCCAGAAGTTCCAGGCCAAGAACCCAGGCATCACCGTCAACCTGGTCACTGCCGGGGCCAACTACGAGGAAATCGCGCAGAAGTTCCAGACCGCGCAGGCCGCCAAGTCCGGCCTCCCCGGCGTTGTGGTCCTTTCCGACGTGTGGTGGTTCCGGTACTACACCAACGGCAGCATCATTCCAGTGGACAGCCTCACCAAGCAGCTGGACATGAAGATGGACGACTTCCAGCAGTCGCTGGTCAACGACTACAAGTACGACGGCAAGCAGTGGGCCCTCCCCTACGGCCGTTCCACCCCGCTATTCTACTACAACAAGGACCATTTCGCCGCGGCCGGGCTGCCGGACCGGGCGCCCAAGACGTGGCAGGAATTCGCTGAGTGGGCCCCCAAGCTGAAGGCAAGCTCCGGCGCCCAGTACGCCTACATCTACCCTGCGCTGGCCGGGTATGCGGGTTGGACGCTGCAGAACATGCTCTGGGGCTGGGGCGGTGGCTGGTCCAAGGACTGGGACATCACCTGCGACTCCAGCGATTCCGTGGCCGCACTGCAGTGGGCCCAGGACTCGATCTACAAGGACAAGTGGGCAGGCGTCTCCTCCAAGGAAGCAGCTGACGACTTCTCTGCTGGACTGACCTCGACCACCATTTCCTCCACCGGCTCGCTGCTGGGAATCCTAAAGTCGGCAAAGTTCAATGTGGGCGTCGGCTTCCTGCCCGGCGGCCCAAAGGCAGAAACCAACGTTTGCCCCACGGGCGGCGCCGGCCTGGGCATTCCCAGCGGCATCACCAAGGAGGAACAACTCGCTGCGGGCATGTTCCTGGACTTCGTCACCCAGCCGGAGAGCACTGCGGAGTTCTCCGCCGCCACCGGCTACATGCCCACCCGCAAGTCGGCTGACATGGCAGCAGTGCTGGCCAAGACTCCGCAGATCAAGACCGCCATGGACCAGCTCGCGGCGACCAAGGTCCAGGACAACGCCCGGGTGTTCCTCCCGGGCGCCGACCAGGAAATGGCGAAGTCCGCGGCGAAGATCCTCACCCAGCAGGGCGACGTCAAGTCCACCATGGCGGACCTGAAGACCACGCTGCAGGGCATCTACGACAAGGACGTGAAGCCGAAGCTGAAGTCCTAGCGCACAACCTTTGCGGGCGCAGGGCAGGGGCCATGGCTTAACCTATCGACTATCGATAGGCTTCCATTGTTATTCGATATGGGAGTGGTAATGGGAAAAATGACGGTCCTTGCCCTGCGCGTGGTCATCGCGATGGTCCTGGCAGGTTCACTATTCGTTCAGATGCGGATGGTCCCGCTGTTGTCCACCGATCTGCAGGAGGCCGGAGCCCCTGACGCCGCGCGGGTGGCCTTCCTGGTGATTGTTGTGCTGGGCATTGCCTGCGTGCAGGTCACCGCGGTGTGTGTCTGGCGGCTGCTGACCATGGTGCGCCGCGGGACGGTTTTTTCGCAGGGGGCGTTCCGCTACGTCGACGTGATCTTCGGTGCCATCTCCGCCGCCTCCGCACTGGTGTTCGGGCTGGCAGTCCTGCTGGCACCCGGGGACGTTGCGCCCGGCGTCGTCCTTCTGGTCTGCGGTGCGGCCCTGATGGTGGCCGGCGTGGCACTCATCGTGCTGGTGCTGCGGAAGCTGCTGGCCCAGGCAGTGGCACGGGACGCCGAGGCCACGTACCTGCGCACCGAGCTCGACGAGGTCATTTGATGCCCATCATCGTGGACATCGACGTTGTCCTGGCCAAACGGAAGATGTCAGTAGGGGCCCTGGCCGAACGTGTGGGCATCACGCCAGCAAATCTGGCCGTGCTCAAGAACGGCCGGGCAAAGGCAGTCCGGTTCACCACCCTGGAAGCGCTCTGCGAGGTCCTGGACTGCCAGCCGGGCGACCTGCTGCGCTGGGTGCCCGGGGATGAACCCGCCGGCGTTGACGCCAACGATGGCACCGCCGGGGCACATGCGGCGGTACCCCACTCCCCCAACTGAGTAGCAGCAGATGTCGTTCTGAGCTTCCAAAACGACATCTGCTGCTACTCACATACAGCTATGGAATCGGCACCGGGGTGACGCCGAGCGGCACGAGGTGCTCCGCACCGCCGTCGGGCGCTGAAAGTACCCAAATGCCCTTCTCGTGGACGGCCACCGAGTGCTCCCACTGGCAGGAGCGCTTGCCGTCCGTGGTCACCACGGTCCAGTCATCCTCGAGCACGGCGGTCTCGATGCCGCCGCGGACCAGCATGGGCTCGATGGCAAGGCACAGGCCCGGCTTGATCTTGGGCCCGCGATGGTTGGTGCGATAGTTCAGCACGTCAGGCGCCATGTGCATCTCGGAGCCGATGCCGTGCCCCACGTAGTCCTCAAGGATGCCCAGCGGCTTCCCGGGCACGGACGAAACGTAGTCGTCGATGGCGGCGCCGATGTCCCCCACGTGGGTGCCGGTGGCCAGCGCTGCGATCCCGCGCCACATCGCTGCCTGCGTGACGTCGGAGAGCCGTTGGTCCTCCGGGTCTGCGGTGCCAACGATAACGGTCCGCGCCGAATCCGAGTGCCACCCGTTAACGATTGCGCCGCCGTCGATGGAGATGATGTCGCCGTCCTGCAGGACCCTGCCGCCGGGGATGCCGTGCACCACTTCGTCGTTCACGGACGTGCAGATGGTGGCCGGAAAGCCGTGGTAGCCGAGGAAGTTGGACTTCGCGCCCGCGTCGCTGAGGACCGCGGCGAAGACGTCATCCAGGTGCTTGGTGGTCACGCCGGGGGCGGCCGCGGCCACGGCGGCGTCCAGGGCCCGGCTCAGGACGAGGCCTGCCTCGTGCATGGTGCGCATCTGGGCGTTGTTCTTGAATTCGATGCGGGGCTGGCCGAAGGCCATGGTGTGTCCTTTCAAATGGCTGAGGCCCCTCCCGGGGTGCCGGGAGGAGCCTCAAATAACCAGTGGCCTGGAATCAGGCCGCCTGTGCGGCCTTGATGGCCTGCATGACGCGGTCGGTCACTTCGTCGATGGGGCCGATGCCGTCCACCTGGGTGAGGATGCCGCGCTCGGCGTACTTCGCCACCACGGCTTCGGTCTGCTCGTGGTAGAGGTCAAGGCGGTGGCGGATGACGGCTTCGTTGTCGTCGCTCCGGCCCGTTTCCTTGGCCCGGCCCAGGAGGCGGTGCACCAGTTCCTCATCGTCCGCGGTGAGCTGCAGGACGACGTCGAGCTTCTCCTCGTTCTTGGCGAGGATCTCGTCAAGGTAGTCCACCTGGGCGGTGGTGCGGGGGTAGCCATCCAGCAGGAAGCCGGATTCTACGTCCGACTCACTGAGGCGGTCGCGGACCATCTTGTTGGTCACGCTGTCCGGAACGAAGTCCCCGTTGTCCATGTACTTCTTGGCCTCGATGCCAAGCGGCGTTTCGCCTTTTACATTGGCACGGAAGATATCGCCGGTGGAGATTGCCACAACGCCGAGGCGCTCCGAAATCCGCTCAGCCTGCGTTCCTTTTCCGGAACCGGGAGGTCCAATAATCAGCATTCTCGTCATCGCAAAAGCCCTTCGTAGTGACGTTGTTGTAGCTGCGCATCAATCTGCTTAACGGTCTCCAACCCAACGCCCACCATGATCAGGATCGAGGTGCCACCGAACGGGAAGTTCTGGTTCGCGTTGATCAGTACCAGTGCCACCAGCGGGATCAGTGCCACGAAGCCCAGGTAGAGGGCACCGGGCAGCGTGATCCGTGAGAGCACGTACTGCAGGTAGTCCGCGGTCGGTTTACCGGCGCGGATACCGGGAATGAAGCCGCCGTACTTCTTCATGTTGTCCGACACTTCTTCAGGGTTGAAGGTGATGGCTACGTAGAAGTAGGTAAAGAACACGATCAAGGCGAAGTAGAGCGCCATGTAGATCGGGTGGTCGCCGCGGGTCAGGTTGTTGTTGATCCATTCAACCCATGGCTGGAGCTGCTCGCCCTGCTTCGGCTGGTTGAACTGAGAGATCAGGCCGGGCAGGTAAAGCATGGAGGAAGCGAAGATCACCGGGATAACGCCGGCCATGTTCACCTTGATGGGGATGTAGGTGCTGGTTCCGCCAACGGTCCGGCGTCCGATCATCCGCTTGGCGTACTGCACGGGGATACGGCGCTGGGACTGTTCAACGAAGACCACCAGGGCCACGGTCAGCAGTCCGATCAGCAGCACGATGAAGAACGTTCCGGGGCCCTGTGAGGTCCAGATGGCGCCCAGGGAGGTGGGGAACTGTGCAGCGATCGACGTGAAGATCAGCAGGGACATGCCGTTGCCGACGCCCTTCTCCGTGACGAGCTCGCCCATCCACATGATCAGGCCGGTGCCGGCCGTGAGCGTGATGATGATCAGGATGGTGGTGATGATGCTTTCATCCGGGATGATCGGCAGGGCACACCCGGGCAGGAGCTGGCCGGAACGGGCCAGGGACACCAGGGTGGTGGCGTTGAGCAGGCCCAGGGCGATGGTGAGGTAGCGGGTGTACTGGGTCAGCTTGGACTGGCCCGACGCGCCCTCTTCGTACAGCTCCTGGAACCGGGGAATGACCACCCGGAGCAGCTGCACGATAATGCTGGCCGTAATGTACGGCATGATGCCGAGGGCGAAGATGGACACCTGCAGCAGAGCACCGCCGCTGAACAGGTTCACGAGCTGGTACAGCCCGCCTGCTGTCTGTCCGTTCTGCAAGCATTGCTGGACATTCTGGTAGTTCACACCAGGCGAGGGAATGAAGGCACCCAAGCGGAAGATGGTGATGATTCCCAGCGTGAACAACAACTTGCGTCGCAGATCAGGCGTGCGAAAGGCCCGGCCAAATGCGCTAAGCAAGCGTCCTCCTGTGGTGTGAAGAAGAGTGGTGTGATGGGGATCTATGAATCCCAACAACCGAGTCTAACGGTTGTATGCGCCATGCGAACAATCCGGGGCAGCGCAACTGCGCCGGATGGCACCGCAAATGCGCCTAATGGAACGATTCTGCCGATGAAAAAACTCCCGGCGACCAGGGCCTGGGGCCCCGGTCACCGGGAGTTCAACTACGGGCTCGCGCCCCACCGTCCCTAGAGGGCGGTGGTGCTTCCGCCTGCAGCAGCAATCTTTTCCGCGGCGCTGGCCGAGAATGCGTGGACGGTGACGTCAACCTTGACGGTGATGTCGCCGGTGCCCAGCACCTTGACGGGCTGGTTCTTGCGAACGGCGCCCTTTTCGACCAGGTTCTCCACCGTGACTGCGCCACCTTCGGGGAACAGCTCGTTGAGCTTGTCCAGGTTTACAACCTGGAACTCAACGCGGAACGGGTTCTTGAAGCCGCGCAGCTTGGGCAGGCGCATGTGCAGCGGCAGCTGGCCGCCGGCAAAGCCAGCCTTTACCTGGTAGCGGGCCTTCGTACCCTTGGTACCGCGACCGGCGGTCTTACCCTTGGATGCCTCGCCACGACCCACACGGGTCTTGGCGGTCTTGGCACCCTGGGCGGGACGCAGGTGGTGAACCTTCAGGGCGTTCTGCTTTTCAGCAGCCTGACCCTGTTCAGCAGTCTTCTCTGCCATTTACTTCGCCTCCTCAACGTTCACGAGGTGCGGAACCGTGTTGAGCATGCCCACGGTCACGGCGTCGGCGGTACGGACAACGCTGTGTCCGATGCGCTTCAGGCCGAGGGACCGCAGGGTCTCGCGCTGGTTCTGCTTGACGCCAATGACGCCCTTGATCTGGGTAATTTCCAACTTTGCGTCGGAGGGAACCAGGTTCTTAGCCATGACTACACACCTGCCTTCGGAGCCAGGAGAGCCTTCACCAGTGCCGCAGGAGCAACTTCGTCCAGCGGCAGGCCGCGGCGTGCTGCCACAGCTGCCGGCTCCTCGAGGCGCTTCAGGGCATCAACGGTCGCGTGAACGATGTTGATGGCGTTGGAGGAACCGAGCGACTTGGAGAGGATGTCGTGGATGCCCACGCACTCCAGTACTGCACGGACCGGGCCACCGGCGATAACACCGGTACCGGCGGAAGCCGGACGCAGCATAACGACGCCCGCAGCAGCTTCACCCTGCACGCGGTGCGGGATGGTGTTGCCAACGCGCGGAACGCGGAAGAAGGACTTCTTGGCTTCTTCAACGCCCTTGGCGATAGCTGCGGGAACTTCCTTGGCCTTGCCGTAGCCGACGCCAACCATGCCGTTACCGTCACCAACGACGACGAGTGCGGTGAAGCTGAAGCGACGACCACCCTTGACGACCTTGGAAACGCGGTTGATGGTGACAACGCGCTCTACGAACTGGTTCTTTTCGGCGTCACGGCCGCCATCGCGGCCGCCACGGCCACCGCGGTCGCCACGGCCCTGGCCACGGTCGCCACGCTCACCGCGACGGGCGCCACCACGGCGATCGTCGGTGGCGGGGGCAGTGGTCTCAGCAGCTGCGGCCTCGGGTGCCTTCTGATCTGCAGACACAGTGTCCTTTTCGTTGTTTGCTTCGGTCACAGTGACAGCCCACCTTCGCGGGCACCGTCAGCGACGGCTGCAATGCGGCCGTGGTACTTGTTACCACCACGGTCGAACACAACAGCCTCGACGCCGGCAGCCTTGGCACGTTCGGCAACGAGCTCGCCGACGCGCTTGGCCTTGGCAGTCTTGTCACCGTCGAATGCACGGAGGTCGGCTTCCAGGGTGGACGCGCTTGCTAAGGTCCGGCCAATGGTGTCATCGACAACCTGGACAAATACGTGGCGTGCGGAGCGGTTGACCACCAAGCGGGGGCGGACAGCCGTACCGGAAATGCGCTTGCGGATACGAAGCTGGCGGCGGCTGCGACCAGCAGCCTTGCTCTTGTTCGTACGCTTCTTGTTAATGGCGATGGCCATGGTTACTTACCAGCCTTTCCGACCTTGCGGCGGATGACTTCGCCGGCGTAACGGATGCCCTTGCCCTTGTACGGGTCAGGCTTCCGCAGCTTGCGAATGTTGGCAGCAACCTCGCCGACCTGCTGCTTATTGATGCCTGAGACAGAGAGCTTGGTCGGACCCTCTACTGCAAAGGTGATGCCATCCGGAGCCGAAACGTTGACCGGGTGGCTGTAGCCGAGGGCAAACTCAAGGTCAGAGCCCTTGGCCTGCACGCGGTAACCGGTGCCAACGATTTCGAGCTTCTTCTCGTAGCCTGCGGTGACACCCTGGATCATGTTGGCGATCAGGGTGCGGGTCAGGCCGTGGAGTGAACGGGAGGCGCGCTCGTCGTTCGGGCGGCTGACGGTCAGGGTGGTGTCGTCAAGTGCAACCTCGATCGGGCTGGCCACAGTGTGGCTCAGCTCGCCCTTGGAACCCTTAACGCTGACGACAGAGCCGTCAACCTTGACCTCAACGCCGGCAGGAACGGTGATGGGGAGACGTCCAATACGTGACATTATTCTCTTCCTTTCCCGTTACCAGACGTAGGCGAGGACTTCGCCGCCCACGCCCTTCTTGCCGGCCTGCTTATCAGTCAGGAGCCCGGAAGAGGTGGACAGGATTGCGATACCCAGGCCACCCAGCACGTGCGGCAGGTTGGTGGACTTCGCGTAAACGCGGAGACCCGGCTTGGAGATACGACGGACGCCAGCGATGGAACGCTCGCGGTTCGGACCGAACTTCAGGTCGAGAGTCAGCTTCTTGCCAACCTCTGCGTCTTCTTCCTTCCAGCCGGCGATGAAACCTTCGGCCTTGAGGATGTCAGCAACGCGTGCCTTCAGCTTGCTGTAAGGCATAGACACGGAGTCGTGGTATGCCGAGTTTGCGTTACGCAGGCGCGTAAGCATGTCTGCGACAGGATCTGTCATTGTCATTTGGGCTCTTGCCCTTCCTCGTAACGGTTTCCGCCGCAAGCTTCAGGAAGCTGTGCGGCCGGACCTTTTACGTAGATAATTAAGCTTCGGTTTTGAACGGGAAACCAAGCGCCTTGAGCAGCGCGCGGCCTTCGTCATCGGTCTTGGCGGTGGTAACGACCGTGATATCCATACCGCGAACGCGGTCGATCTTGTCCTGGTCGATTTCGTGGAACATAACCTGCTCGGTCAGACCGAAGGTGTAGTTGCCGTTGCCGTCGAACTGCTTGCCACTGAGGCCGCGGAAGTCGCGGATACGGGGCAGAGCCAGCGAAACGAGGCGGTCCACGAATTCCCACATACGGTCGCCACGCAGGGTTACGTGTGCACCGATGGGCATGCCTTCGCGCAGCTTGAACTGGGCGATCGACTTGCGGGCCTTGGTAACCTGCGGCTTCTGGCCGGTGATCTGGGTGAGGTCGCGGACAGCGCCGTCGATCAGCTTGGAGTCCTTGGCGGCATCTCCAACACCCATGTTCACAACAACCTTCACCAGGCGGGGTACCTGGTTCACGTTCTCGTACTTGAATTCATCCTGGAGCGTTGCCTTGATGGATTCGGCGTACTTGGTCTTCAGACGAGGAACGATCTTCGTTGCCGGAGTCTCGAGAGTCTCAGTCATTAGATGTCCTTCCCGGAGCTCTTGGACACGCGGATACGGACGGTCTTCTTGACACCGTTCTTCTCCACAGTGTCGAGGCGGAAGCCCACACGGGTCGGCTTCTTGGTCGACGGGTCAACCAGGGCCACGTTGGAAATGTGGATCGGGGCCTCTACAACCTCGATGCCGCCGGTCTTGGTGCCGCGCTGCGACTGTCCAACACGGGTGTGCTTGGTGACGCGGTTGATACCCTCAACCAGCACGCGGTTGGTGTCGGTGAAGACGCGCAGAACCTTGCCCTGCTTGCCGCGGTCGCCGCCGCGCTCAGCCTTGGCGCCAGTGATGACCTGAACCAGGTCACCCTTCTTGATCTTTGCAGCCATGGACTAGAGCACCTCCGGAGCCAGAGAAACGATCTTCATGAACTTCTTGTCACGGAGTTCACGACCAACCGGTCCGAAGATACGGGTACCGCGGGGGTCACCGTCGTTCTTCAGGATCACAGCTGCGTTCTCGTCAAACTTGATGTAGGAACCATCCGCACGGCGGCGTTCCTTCTTGGTACGGACGATGACTGCCTTGACAACATCGCCCTTCTTTACGTTGCCGCCCGGGATTGCATCCTTGACGGTGGCGACGATGACGTCACCGATGCCTGCGTAGCGACGGCCAGATCCACCGAGAACGCGAATGGTAAGGATTTCCTTAGCACCCGTGTTGTCGGCGACCTTGAGTCGCGACTCCTGCTGAATCACTATTTACTCCTTGCGTCGCGCCGGTTCTCAGGCCGTGGTCTTGCTACGGAATGAGCCTTGCGGAACGGTTGATCGGGGTGTCTCTTGACCCGCCTGGATTTTGCCAGACCAGGCCTAAACGCCTGTGCCAGAAGCAGTTGCTCCCATCCGGTCCGGGACAGATCCCGGGCGCACAGGGGCACTGTGCTGTGGCACGCTTGTTTACGAGGTTGATGACGGCGCGCAGAAGGCGCCATACAAACTCAATATCCTAGCATGCTTTTCGCCAGTTCCCATATCACCAGGGTGCACCGCCCCGCAAGCAGGGCAGGACGTACGACGACGTCGCGCAGGGCAGCCGTTCGCCCCACCCAGGGTGCCGCTCCCCCGCGCGGCCGGCCCACCGCCGTCGTGATCCCCCACCTCAACGCGCGCTCACTCGTGGCGGCTATGGGACCAACGCGCGCTCACTCCCCTGAAGCGAGTGAGCGGGCGTCTCATGGGAAGCCACCAAATGTGAGCGGGCGTGGGGCGCGAGGGTTAAACGAGGAAGCCCCCACTCCCGGAAAGGGAGCAGGGGCTTCCAGCCAGCAGCAGGTGCTACTTGGCCTTTTCGAGGATTTCCACGAGCCGCCAGTTCTTGGTGGCGGACAGCGGACGGGTCTCGGCGATGACTACGAGGTCGCCGATGCCGGCGGTGTTCTCTTCGTCGTGTGCCTTGACCTTGGAGGTGCGGCGGATGACCTTGCCGTACAGTGCGTGCTTCACGCGGTCTTCAACCTCGACGACGATGGTCTTTTCCATCTTGTCGGAGACCACGTAGCCGCGACGGGTCTTGCGGTAACCGCGCTGCTCAGCCGTGGCTGCAGTAGCAGATTCGGTCACGTTCTGGTCCTTTTCACTCACTTGGCGTCCTCCTCGGACTCAGCCGTTTCAGCCTTCTCGGCCTTCTTGGTTGCAGCCTTCTTGGACTTCTTTTCTTCCTTGGCTTCCACAACCGGTGCGGCAACCTCGGCACGAATGCCCAGCTCGCGTTCGCGGAGAACGGTGTAGATGCGTGCAATGTCCTTCTTTACTGCACGCAGGCGACCGTGGTTCTCCAGCTGACCGGTGGCGGACTGGAAACGCAGGTTGAACAGCTCTTCCTTAGCCTTACGGAGTTCTTCAACGAGACGCTCGTTGTCGAAACCGTCCAGCTGCGCGGGAGCCAGATCCTTGGATCCTACTGCCATTTCTACTCACCACCTTCGCGACGCACAATGCGTGCCTTCAACGGCAGCTTGTGGATTGCCAGGCGCAGGGCCTCGCGAGCTACCTCTTCATTGACACCGGAGAGTTCGAAAAGAACCCGTCCCGGCTTGACGTTGGCGACCCACCATTCCGGTGAACCCTTACCGGAACCCATGCGGGTTTCGGCAGGCTTCTTGGTCAGGGGACGGTCCGGGTAAATGTTGATCCAGACCTTACCGCCACGCTTGATGTGGCGGGTCATCGCAATACGGGCAGATTCGATCTGACGGTTGGTGACGTATGCCGGGCTCAGAGCCTGGATACCCCACTCGCCGAACGAGACCTCGGTGCCGCCCGTAGCAGCGCCGGAACGACCCGGGTGGTGCTGCTTACGGTGCTTGACTCGACGTGGGATAAGCATTTAAGCCTGTCCTCCTTCTGCTGCTGCAGGTGCAGCCTCAACTGCCGGAGCCTCTGCAGCAGGAGCTGCGTCAGCGGCCGGGCGGTCGTTGCGACGACGGCGGTCACCACGGTCAGCGCCACCCGGACGTCCGCCACGGTCGGAGCGGGGTCCGCGGGACGGTGCCGAAGCAGCCTGTGCGGCCAGTTCCTTGGCGGTGACGTCGCCCTTGTAGATCCAGACCTTCACGCCGATGCGGCCGAAGGTGGTCTTGGCTTCGTAGAAGCCGTAGTCGATGTTCGCGCGGAGGGTGTGCAGGGGCACACGGCCTTCGCGGTAGAACTCCGAGCGGGACATTTCAGCGCCACCCAGGCGGCCCGAGCAAGCGATACGGATACCCTTGGCACCGGCACGCTGTGCGGACTGCATGGCCTTCTTCATCGCGCGGCGGAAAGCCACACGTGAGGTCAGCTGCTCTGCAACACCCTGGGCAACCAGCTGTGCTTCCATCTCGGGGTTCTTGACCTCGAGGATGTTCAGCTGGACCTGCTTGCCGGTGAGCTTTTCGAGCTCGCCGCGGATGCGGTCTGCTTCTGCTCCACGGCGGCCGATGACGATACCCGGGCGGGCCGTGTGGATGTCCACGCGGACACGGTCACGGGTGCGCTCGATTTCGACCTTGGCGATGCCGGCGCGCTCCATGCCCGTGGACATGAGCTGGCGGATGCGGATGTCTTCGCGAACGAAGTCCTTGTACCGCTGTCCGGCCTTGGTGCTGTCAGCGAACCAGTGCGATACGTGATCGGTGGTGATGCCGAGTCGGAACCCGTGCGGGTTTACTTTCTGTCCCACTTAGCGAGCCTCCTCTTTCTCCGGGGTAGCGACTACCACGGTGATGTGGCTGGTGCGCTTCTTGATCTGAAATGCACGACCCTGGGCACGCGGCTGGAACCGCTTCATGGTCGGGCCTTCATCAACAAACGCTTCGCTGATGATGAGGTCGCCTTCGTCAAACGCAACGCCGTCGCGGTCTGCGAGGACCCGGGCGTTGGAGATTGCCGACTGAACTACCTTGAATACCGGCTCCGAAGCTGCCTGGGGGGCAAACTTCAGAATTGCCAGAGCCTCATTCGCTTGCAAACCACGAACAAGGTTGACGACGCGCCGGGCCTTCATAGGCGTTACGCGGATGTGGCGCGCAATTGCCTTGGCTTCCATTGCTTTCCTTCTCTCGTCTTTGACGTAAGTGCAGGCGCCTAGCGGCGCTTGCCCTTACGGTCGTCCTTGACATGGCCGCGGAATGTCCGCGTGGGAGCGAATTCGCCGAGCTTGTGCCCGACCATCGACTCGGTGACAAACACCGGAATGTGCTTGCGTCCGTCGTGTACGGCGATCGTGTGTCCGAGCATGTCGGGGACGATCATCGAACGGCGGGACCAGGTCTTGATGACGTTCTTGGTGCCCTTTTCGTTTTCCCTGGCTACCTTCACAAAGAGGTGCTGGTCAACGAAAGGACCTTTTTTCAGGCTGCGTGGCATGTGTCCAGGCTCCTATCGCTTGTTCTTGCCAGTACGACGGCGACGAACAATAAGCTTGTCGCTCTCTTTGTTGGGGCGGCGCGTGCGGCCTTCACGCTGACCGTTCGGGTTGACGGGGTTACGTCCACCGGACGTCTTACCCTCGCCACCACCGTGCGGGTGGTCAACCGGGTTCATGGCTACACCACGGACGGTCGGGCGGACGCCCTTCCAGCGCATGCGGCCGGCCTTGCCCCAGTTGATGTTCGACTGCTCGGCGTTGCCGACCTCGCCGACGGTTGCGCGGCAGCGCACGTCAACGTTGCGGATTTCGCCGGAGGGCAGTCGCAGCTGGGCGAAACGGCCTTCCCTGGCAACGAGCTGGATGGATGCACCGGCGGAGCGGCCCATCTTGGCACCGCCGCCCGGACGCAGCTCCACTGCGTGCACAACGGTACCCACGGGGATGTTGCGCAGGGGCAGGTTGTTGCCCGGCTTGATGTCAGCGTTGGGGCCGGCCTCTACGAAGTCGCCCTGGGACAGCTTGTTCGGGGCGATGATGTAACGCTTGGTGCCATCAACGTAGTGCAGGAGGGCGATGCGAGCCGTACGGTTCGGATCGTACTCAATTTCAGCAACGCGGGCGTCAACGCCGTCCTTGTCGTGGCGACGGAAGTCGATCAGACGGTACTGGCGCTTGTGTCCGCCACCCTTGTGACGGGTGGTGATCTTACCGGTGTTGTTACGGCCGCCCTTTTTGGGCAGCGGACGTACCAACGACTTTTCCGGCGTCGACCGCGTGATTTCGGTGAAGTCCGCTACGCTCGAGCCACGACGGCCCGGGGTAGTCGGCTTGTATTTACGGATTCCCATAATTTATTTCCTCGTTAAAGTGGTCTCCGCTACGCGAGCGGACCGCCGAAGATGTCGATGGTGCCTTCTTTGAGGCTCACAATTGCACGCTTGGTGCTCTTGCGGGTACCCCATCCGAATTTGGTGCGCTTGCGCTTACCGGCACGGTTGATGGTGTTGATCGATTCGACCTTGACGGAGAAAATCTTCTCCACGGCCAGCTTGATCTCAGCCTTGTTCGAGCGGGGGTCCACCAGGAAGGTGTACTTGCCCTCGTCGATCAGGCCATAGCTCTTTTCCGACACGACGGGTGCAAGCACGACGTCGCGGGGATCCTTGATGGTGGCTGCACTCACTTGGCATCCTCCTCGTTCTTAGCTGCCTTAGCGGCAACGAATGCTTCGTAAGCAGCCTTGGTGAAGACAACGTCATCAGAGACGAGAACGTCGTAGGTGTTCAGCTGGTCTGCGTACAGAACGTGGACACCGGTGAGGTTGCGCACGGACAGTGCAGCAACATCGTTGGCGCGCTCGATGACGACCAGCAGGTTCTTGCGGTCGGAAACGCCGCGCAGCGTTGCCAGTGCGGTCTTGGCGGAGGGCTTGGTGCCTTCAACCAGGTCAGCGACAACGTGGATGCGACCGTTGCGGGCCCGGTCAGACAGTGCGCCGCGCAGTGCAGCAGCAATCATCTTCTTGGGGGTCCGCTGGCTGTAGTCACGCGGGGTGGGACCGTGGACAACGCCACCGCCGGTCATGTGCGGAGCACGGATTGAACCCTGACGGGCGCGGCCGGTGCCCTTCTGCTTGAACGGCTTGCGTCCTGCACCGGAAACTTCAGCGCGGGTCTTGGTCTTGTGGGTACCCTGGCGAGCAGCAGCGAGCTGGGCAACGACAACCTGGTGCAGCAGCGGCACGTTGGTCTGTACGTCGAAGATCTCGGCAGGCAGGTCAACCTGGACAGTGTTAGCCATTGAACTAGGCTCCCTTCACGGCGGTACGTACGAAGACGACCTGGCCGCGGGCGCCGGGGACGGCACCCTTGATCAGGAGCAGCGACTTCTCGGCGTCAACCGCGTGGACCGTGAGGTTCAGCGTGGTGTGACGCACGGCGCCCATGCGGCCGGCCATTTTCATGCCCTTGAAGACGCGGCTCGGGGTGGATGCGCCACCGATTGAACCGGGCTTACGGTGGTTCTTGTGGGCACCGTGGGAAGCTCCAACGCCGTGGAAGCCGTGACGCTTCATAACACCGGCGAAGCCCTTACCCTTGGTGGTGCCGATGACGTCGATCTTCTGGCCGGCAGCGAAGAGCTCAACGGACAGCTCCTGGCCCAGCTCGTACTCGGCAGCATCTGCGGTACGGAGTTCGACGACGTGGCGGCGAGGCGTGACGCCTGCCTTTTCAAAGTGACCAGCCAGCGGCTTGGTGACCTTGCGGGGATCGATCTGGCCGTAGCCGATCTGAACGGCGACGTAGCCATCTACCTCTGCGTTGCGCAGCTGGGTGATGACGTTCGAGTCTGCCTGGACCACAGTGACGGGGATGAGCTTGTTGTTCTCGTCCCAGACCTGGGTCATGCCGAGCTTCGTGCCCAGCAGGCCCTTTACGTTACGGGTTGCGGTCATAGTTTCTCAGCACCTCCCTACAGCTTGATTTCGATGTTCACGTCGGCCGGCAGGTCGAGGCGCATGAGCGAGTCGACAGCCTTGGGCGTGGGATCGATGATGTCGATAAGACGCTTGTGCGTGCGCATTTCAAAGTGCTCGCGGCTGTCTTTGTACTTGTGCGGAGAGCGGATAACGCAGTAAACGTTCTTCTCCGTGGGCAGCGGCACGGGGCCAACTACCGTTGCGCCTGCGCGCGTGACCGTCTCAACGATCTTCCGTGCTGAAACGTCAATGACCTCGTGGTCGTATGACTTCAGCCGGATGCGGATTTTTTGTCCCGCCATGTCGCCTGACTCTCTTTCAGTCTGTGCTTCCCCGGGTTAGGGCTGCCCTGTTCACTTACCTGTTGTATGGCTGCCGAAGCAATTGAGGTCGTAACCACCATCCGCCGCACAAACTGAATCCGGATGAATCCGGGTTCCTCACCTTGCCGGCGCAACCGACCCCCGCGGTCGGGCGTGTCGCGCTCTACACGCAAACAAATCCGCATTTTCCATTGGGGTGGGTTATGTTTGGGCTTCCACTTGGACCCTGACACCCGGCATTATCCGGATCGGGACACGAAGAAGCGCTTGAACAACTCATCTAGTATGCCGGATATCTCCGGCATAAGCCAATCGCCCTCGCTAGCCCGGGCGCAGCGCCTGGCGGCCACTCTTCCGTACTGTTGCAGGCCCACCCATTGCCCCGGCTGCCCGGCGAATGGATGATGGGGACATGACGCTGGAGAGCACCGAATCCGTCACTGAACTGGCCAGCCGCATGCCGCCGTCGTTCACTCTTGGCGTGGCAGCGGCGGCCTTCCAGATCGAGGGCGCACTGGCCGACGGCGGCCGCGGCCCCTCAGGGTGGGACGCCTTTGCCCAAAAGCCCGGAGCCATCGTTGACGGCCACTCCCCCGCCATCGCGTGCGACCACTACAACCGGCTGCCCGAGGACGTCGCGCTCCTCAAGGAGCTCGGCGTCGACTCCTACCGGTTCTCCCTCGCCTGGCCCCGCATCCAACCCGATGGCCGCGGCAGGCTCAACCCGGAGGGGCTCGACTTCTACGACCGGCTGATCGACCAGCTGCTGGAAGCCGGCATCGCCCCCATGGCCACCCTGTACCACTGGGACACCCCGCTGCCGCTGGAACACCGCGGCGGCTGGCTCAACAGGGAAACCGCGGAACGCTTCGGCGAGTACGCCGCTGCTGCCGGACAACGGTACGGCGACCGCGTCTCACAGTGGGTCACGCTCAACGAGCCGGTCTCCGTGACGCTCAACGGCTACGCCCTGGGCGTCCATGCCCCCGGCCGGGCGCTGATGTTCGATGCGCTCCCCTCCATTCATCACCAGCTCCTGGCCCACGGCCTGGGCACCCAGGCCCTCCGCGCGGCAGGCGTCCGGGGCGGAATCGGCGTCACGAACCTGCACGCCCCCATCCGGCCGGCATCCCGCAAGATCGGGGACCGGGTGGTGGCGCATCTGTACGACCTGTTGATGAACAGGATCTATGCAGACCCGGTGCTGCTGGGCCGCTATCCCAACCTTCCGGTGTACGCCCGGCCGTGGCTGCGTTCGATCGGGCGCATCTCCGATTCCGACCTGCGGACCATCCACCAGCCACTCGACTTCTACGGACTGAACTACTACTTCCCGGTCAAGGTGGCCTTGGGGCGGGGCGTCACCGCCATTCCCGCTGACATGCACAAGGCCGTGGCACGGCTGCCCTTCCACGAGGTGGGTTACCCGGAGTTCAGCAACACGGGCTTCGGCTGGCCTGTGGCCCCCGGGCACCTGGGTGTCCTGCTGCAGGAAATGAGGGACCGGTACGGTGCTGCCCTCCCGCCGGTCTACATCACGGAAGGCGGTGCCAGCTTTCCCGAACCGGATACAGTATCCGGAACCCTGCAGGATGGTGAGCGCCTCAGCTACCTGGCCTCGCACCTGGCAGCCGCGCTGGAAGCGACGGCCCCCGGCGGAATCGCCTCGGGAGTGGACCTGCGGGGATACTTCGTCTGGACACTCATGGACAATTTCGAGTGGGCCGCCGGGTACTCACAGCGGTTCGGCCTGGTCCACGTCGACTTCAGCAACCAGGAGCGTACGCCCAAGCAGTCGTTCTACTGGTATCAGGCCCTCTCCCGGGCCCGCAGGGTCCAGTCCGCAGGGTAGGCAGCCGCGGCGTTGGCAGAGTCACGCCGCGGTGCGGGGCACCTGCAATGGCCGGTTACTGGTTCTTGTTGGCCCTGTTGATCCGCTTTGCCCGGTCGATCTCGTGGCGGAAGTGTTTCTTCGCCCAGAAGACTCCGGCCACCACGGCAGCCGCGACGATCAGGAAAATAAGCCATCCCATGATGAGCTCCTCTCAATGCTGCAACAGTATCAGGGCACTTTCCTGGCCGGAGCGTCGCTGCCGGCGTCCCTCCCCGCATCTGAAGGTGCTGGAGGCGCTGGCGGCGCTGGCCGAGCAGCCTTCGCGGCCTCTGGCCCGGCACTCCGGTTCAGCCGCCAGACGGCAAAAGCAATCAGACCGACGGCGATAAGCGCCAGGAGTACGAACGTGTACCCGCGCATCGCCCAAAGAATGCAGGCGGCAACACCGGCGGCGCCCCACCTGACGAAGATCTTCTCGCCGGCCAGGAGCCCGCCGACGAGCAGCACAGCGAGCAGCACCAAAAGCCACAGCTGCTGCCCTGCAGTGCCGCCAAACACGGTTCCTGCCCCGGTCAGCGTAAGCAGGACGGCCGCCGCCACAGCGATACCGCGCCCCGCCTTGGGCTGTCCGGAGCGGTAGCGAAGGAACGCCAGGGCGGCCCCAAGCACCACGTACCACTGCGCCGCCCAGAAGGGATCCGGCAAGCCGGCCCCGAAACTCCGGCGGCCGTCCAGTTCGAAGATCGCCGCGCGTTGAACTCCGGCTATCACCACCACAGCACCCGCCTCGGAGACCACCCGGCGAAGTTCTGCCGGGGCTTCCGCGATGCAGATGCCCGCCGCGCCCGCCAGCGCTGAGGCGGCAACCCAGGCCGTGGTGTCTGCCGCGATCCCAGCAAATGTGGCCAGGGCGAACCCGGCCAAGGCGGCGCCGGCCAGGGACCAGCGGCGCAAGGGGTCAGCCGCTAGCCCGGCGGACCTTGCCACCCGCACACCGTAGAGGGCGGCTCCCGCTGCGCCGGCACCGAGCCACGGCGCATAGGCCGCCCAGGCGTCCGGGTTTCCCCCTGCCACCTCCCGGACCACCATGAAGGTACCGGCCAGGATAGCCGCCGACGCCGGCGCGTACAGCACCCCGGCCCGCTCAACGTGGGAGGCGCAGAAGAGGACAGCGGCGAGCACCAGGACCGCAAACCCGGCGATCCACTCATCGGCCTGCGGAGCGAGGACCAACGCACTGAGGCTGTATCCCAGTGCGGCTGCCAGCCACAGCCAATGCTCAGTTCCGGAGGGGATCGGCATCCGCCGGGACCACAACACTCCGGCCACGGCCGCCGCAAGCGCCAGCGCCAGCAGAAGAAGCGCCACCCCGGTGTAGCCCAGCACCGGGGACACTGCAGGCGTCACCAGCGGGCTCAGCGCCAGCACCCCGCCCAGCACGGCAAAGGCTGCGAAGTAGAGTGCACCGCGCGCCGCGAACAGGGTCCTGGCAACGACGGCCGAAACAAGAACCAGCCCGAACTCCACCAGGATGATCCAGCGTTCGCCACCGCTGCCGGCTGCTCCGTAACGGCTGAAGTAGGCCAGTGGAAGGATGGCTTGGCCCGCGAGGGTGATCCACACCGCCGCCTGCTGGAAGGGAACCTCTTGAAGGCGGAAGCGCATCACCCACCGTACGGCGTGCTGCGCGGCAAGAACGCCGGCAAAGGTCAGCGACACAACGTCCGGGGAGGCGGAGACGTCGTAACTGAGGATCACGGCCAGGGCCGCCGTCAGTACCCTCGCGGCAACAAAGTACCCGCCCTTCTCCACAGCCCGGCCAGCTGCTGCCACCATCACCGCGGCGAAGGCAGCAAAGATGCCCAGCAGCACCTCGACCAGGGTGAGGTTGCCGGTGGACAGTCCCACCAGGACGAGGAAGGATGCCGGCGCGAACCACCCGGAGCCCCGTTGGCCGCGCAGCAACAGCCCGGCAGCAGCCGAGGACAGCGCAGTGACCCCCGGGAGGACCAGATGCTGCCAGCTTCCCGCCGACAGCGGCCACAGCATGGCGCACCCGATGAGCTGCACCGCCAGAACCACACCCGCATCCACGGCCGCGCCACGCGGAGAACGCCCAAGCCGGAAAGACACCAGCACCACGGCCATCTGGACGGCCAACACGGCAACCAGCACCGTGGCGGGGTCAACAGCTTCCCCGCCTACTAATGGCGCGCCCGCGGAGACCACCAGCCTGTCGAACAGCGTCAGCGCCAACAATGTGGCGGCGATGCGGCTAAGCCACCAATATCCCCAACGGTGCAGCCGGGACCGCAGCCGAACCCCTGTGACGGCGAGGTAGGCCACCACTACAGCCAGCGCGATGTTCCCTGCATCCGGTGTAATCCACCTGAAAGCGAACTCCAGCATCACGCTTGCCAGCACCAGCGGCACCACTTCGCCTGCTCGTGGACTCCAGGCGCGCTCCCCGCCCGGCTGCGGTACCAGGAGCAGACCCATGACAACCGCTGCAGCGAGCTGCAGCAGAATCCCGACCCACGTCAGCGACTGTCCAGGCGAAGAGTCCACGGCGGCGAGAACAGCGACTCCCACCGTCCCAAGAACAGAGAAGCCAACCAGGGTCGCTTGTGGCGCAAATTCGCTACGACTCCCCCGCTGCAGCCAGGCAGACAGCAACTGCTGTGCCACGGCCGCTGCCACAACACTGAACCACACTGCCTGCCCCTGCGTGCGGCCCTCCGTCAAGGCGGCCGTCACGGCGGGAACGGCAACCGTGCCTGCGATCCTGGTGTTGAAGAGGAGGATCTGACGTTGCGTGCCGCTTTCACGGAACCCACGGACCAGCCAGAAGAATCCGGTGAGGAGCACCATGAGGGCGAACTCCCACTCCCCCATCACCCTGCTGACGACTCCGGCCAGGGCAATGCCCGCAAACGGAAGGAACTCCGCCGCCCGGCGCAGCCTGACAGCCAGGGCAAAGCTCGTCAGGAGCAGCAGCAATACCGGCACCCACAGTGGAATTGCTCCTGCATCAGGCACCCACGCGCCGGCAATGCTGCGCAGCACAGTGCTGCCCGCAAACGCTGCCGTCAACGCCCAGTGCACCACGTGGGTCACCATGACGTCGGCACGCCAACGTGGCGCCAATGCTTCGCTCAGGGAAGGAGTGGGCACGGTGGCAGCCAACGGTTCCTTTTCCCCGTCAGGCCGGCGGGGAGGGAACCAGGCCTCCAGACGGCCGCCACCCACGGCAACGCCGATGGCCTGCACCGCAAGCAGTGCGCAGGCGGCCAGCAGTGCGCCTCTCACGGTATCGGTGAGCTCCAGGACAGCCACCGCCCCCGCAACCGTCAGTGCGGCGCGGGATGCATAGAAATTGCGGAGCCTGAAGCTTGCTCCCGGTACTGCGGCCATGGTGGCGAAGTATGCACCGCTGAGCCCGAGGATCAGTGCGTACTCGGCCAGGCTGGTGCGCAGGAGGAAAGTTGCAGCCAGGGCAACAGCAGGTACGACGACGGGGTGGACAGTTATCAGGGGCCGCAGGAAAAGCGGGGGAAGCCAGCCCGGCCTGACCAGGCTCAGCAGGGTGAACAGGACTGCCACGGCGATGAGCATCACGAAGTACCAAACAAGGGCGGCACCGAGGACTGCCATACCCGACCACGCGGTGGAGACAAGGAAAGTCAGCGACAGATACGCCAGCACGCGGCTTTCGAGCCGGAGGGCGGCCGCAATGTAGGCAAGGGTTCCAACGAGCGACGTGGCGAGCCACGCCGCGGGCCCGTTTTGCCAGACAAAACTGTAAAGGGCCAAGCCGATGACAGGGACGAGCGCCAGCCCGGTGCCAGTAAAGGCCACCGCGGCAGGCTTCAGGCGCGGGACGCGGTGGTGCAGGATGAATCCGGAGCCGTAGAACAGGGCAGCCACGGAGCAGACACCTGCGAACCTCATCATGGGCGGCAGCGCCGTTCCCACAAACAGGGCCGCTGCGGCAACGAGAAGGAGGCTCGCCACATACAGCGTGACGTTGATGTTCTGGCGGTCACGCCGTTCCCGGCGCGCTGCCGCCTCTTCGGCTGATTCTGCCGGCCGCGACGGGCCATCGGCGTATCCGCGGTATGGGACAGGCTGGGTGGTGGGCTTTGGCCGTGGTGTCATAGCGGCCCCCACGGGCACTGGCTGCGGAGGTGCTGCAGGACGGCTTGGCATCACGGAAGCCGGCTGAGGTGCAGGAGCCGATTGGGGTGCAGGAGCCGTGACCGTCGGCGGGGCGAACACAGGCCGCGCCGCCGGAGCCTGGGCCGGGGCGGGGGCCTGCACCCGATCGGGCGGCGCGGTTGTGGAATCTGTCGCCTGGCGCTCAGCCACTTTGGCCATGGCATCCAGCCAACCCTGCAAGTGACCGGCCCGGTAGCCTGCCTCGTACGAATCGTCCGGCATGAGATGGCCTTTCAGGGAGAGTGTGGCAGAAGTCCCGCGGTTTATCCATTGACTGGATTAACGGTAGCAAAAGAAGGCCCCGCTGCACACTGCAGCGGGGCCTTCTGTGGATTACCGGGACATAATCCCGGCTATCCGATGATCAGCAAGAGTTACTTGATGATCTTGGTGACGCGTCCCGAACCAACGGTGCGGCCGCCTTCGCGGATAGCGAAGCCGAGGCCGTCTTCCATAGCGATCGGCTGGATGAGCGCAACGGTCATCTCAGTGTTGTCGCCGGGCATAACCATTTCCGTGCCCTCAGGCAGGGTGATAACGCCGGTAACGTCCGTCGTACGGAAGTAGAACTGCGGGCGGTAGTTCGAGTAGAACGGGTTGTGGCGTCCGCCTTCGTCCTTGGACAGGATGTAGACGTTGGCCTCGAAGTCGGTGTGCGGGGTGATGGAACCCGGCTTGACGACAACCTGGCCACGCTCGACATCGTCGCGCTTCAGGCCACGGAGCAGCAGGCCACAGTTCTCGCCGGCCCATGCTTCGTCGAGCTGCTTGTGGAACATCTCGATACCGGTAACCGTGGTCTTCTGGACCGGGCGGATGCCAACGATCTCGACCTCGGAGTTGATGGCGAGGGTGCCACGCTCGGCGCGGCCCGTAACAACGGTGCCACGGCCGGTGATGGTGAAGACGTCTTCAATCGGCATCAGGAACGGCTTGTCGCGGTCACGTACGGGGTCCGGAACGGACTCGTCGACAGCTGCCATCAGGTCCTCAACGGACTTGACCCAAACCGGGTCGCCTTCCAGAGCCTTCAGGCCGGAAACGCGAACAACCGGAGCCTCATCGCCATCGAAGCCCTGCGAGCTGAGCAGCTCACGAACTTCCATTTCGACGAGGTCGAGGAGCTCTTCGTCATCAACCATGTCGGACTTGTTCAGCGCGACCAGCAGGTAGGGAACACCAACCTGGCGGGCGAGCAGAACGTGCTCGCGGGTCTGAGCCATGGGGCCATCGGTAGCAGCAACCACGAGGATTGCGCCGTCCATCTGGGCAGCACCGGTGATCATGTTCTTGATGTAGTCAGCGTGACCGGGGGCGTCTACGTGTGCGTAGTGGCGCTTCTCGGTCTGGTACTCCACGTGGGAGATGTTGATGGTAATACCGCGCTGACGCTCTTCGGGAGCAGAGTCGATAGACGCGAAGTCGCGCTTCTCGTTGAGATCCGGGTACTTGTCGTACAGCACCTTGGAAATGGCGGCCGTCAGCGTCGTCTTACCGTGGTCAACGTGACCGATGGTGCCGATGTTGACGTGCGGCTTAGTCCGCTCGAACTTTGCCTTTGCCACAGGTTCCTCCTAGAACGATTTCAAATGACTTGCCCTTCAACCGCGCTTTTCGCGGCAGAAACTCAGGCAAGTCTACTTGGGGGCTTTGGATTGGTGAAATTGCAGATTCAGGAACTAATACTAATCCCCTGAGCCTGTTCGTGCAGATGGCCTGGAGCCGGCTTGACCGGGATGGGTCCCGCCGGCCCCGGCCACCTGCACCGGCTGCGCTGTCCGTTTCCGGCTGCGCACCCGAGGTATTCGCTTTAAGTGCCCTGTACGGACTACTCGCCGCGGCTCTTCTGGATGATCTCGTCGGCGACAGCCTTCGGGACCTCCGCGTAGCTGTTGAACGTCATGGAGTACACAGCGCGGCCCTGGGTCTTCGAACGCAGGTCACCGATGTAGCCGAACATGCCGGACAGCGGAACGTGCGCGCGGATAACCTTGACGCCCTGTGCATCTTCCATGGACTGCATCTGGCCACGGCGGGAGTTGATGTCACCGATAACTTCACCCATGTATTCCTCAGGGGTGCGGACTTCGACATCCATCAGCGGTTCGAGCAGGACAGGGTTCGCCTTGCGTGCGGCTTCCTTGAAAGCCATACGGCCGGCGATCTTGAACGCCATTTCCGAGGAGTCAACATCGTGGTACGCGCCGTCAATCAGCGTGGCCTTGATGCCCACAACCGGGTAACCGGCCAGGACGCCGTCGTTCAGTGCATCCTGGATACCAGCGTCGACAGACGGGATGTATTCGCGCGGAACGCGGCCACCGGTGACCTTGTTCTCGAACTCGTACAGCTCGCCCTCGGCAGTGTCCAGCGGTTCGATCGCAATCTGGATCTTTGCGAACTGGCCCGAACCACCGGTCTGCTTCTTGTGCGTGTAGTCGTGGCGTTCGACGGCGCGCTTGATGGTTTCGCGGTAGGCAACCTGGGGCTTGCCCACGTTTGCCTCGACCTTGAACTCGCGGCGCATACGGTCCACCAGGATGTCCAGGTGGAGCTCGCCCATGCCGGCGATGATGGTCTGGCCGGTGTCTTCGTTGAGGGACACCTGGAAGGTGGGGTCCTCAGCGGAGAGCTTCTGGATGGCCGTGGAGAGCTTCTCCTGGTCACCCTTGGTGTTCGGCTCGATGGCAACCGAGATCACGGGCTCCGGGAAGCTCATGGACTCAAGCACGATCTGGTTTGCAGAGTCGCACAGGGTGTCGCCCGTGGTGGTGTCCTTGAGACCGATGGCAGCGTAGATGTGGCCGGCGGTGGCGCCCTCAACGGGCATCTCCTTGTTGGCGTGCATCTGGAACAGCTTGCCGATGCGCTCTTTCTTACCCTTGGTGGAGTTGACCACCTGGGCGCCTGCTTCCACGTGACCGGAGTACACGCGGATGAAGGTGAGCTGGCCGAAGAACGGGTGCGCTGCAATCTTGAAGGCCAGTGCGGAGAAAGGCTCGTCAGCGGAAGGTGCGCGGGTCAGTTCCTTCTCTTCGTCGCGGGGGTCGTGACCGACCATCGGCGGGACGTCGAGCGGGTTCGGCAGGTAGTCGACAACTGCATCGAGCATCGGCTGAACGCCACGGTTCTTGAACGCGGAGCCACAGAAGATCGGGTAGAGCTCGGAGTTGATCGTCATCTTGCGGATGCCGGCCTTGAGCTCGTCTACGGTGAGTTCTTCGCCTTCAAGGTACTTCTCCATGAGTTCCTCGGAGGACTCTGCAACGGTCTCAACGAGCGCTGCGCGGTACTCTTCGGCCTTTTCCTGGAGGTCAGCCGGGATCTCGCGGATCTCGTACTTCGCACCCATGGTGACGTCACCCTTGGCATCGCCGGGCCAGACCAGGGAGCGCATGTAGAGCAGGTCCACGACGCCGATGAAGTCGTTCTCAGCACCGATGGGCAGCTGCATGACCAGCGGCTTGGCGCCGAGGCGGCTGACGATGGTGTCTACGGTGAAGTAGAAATCAGCGCCGAGCTTGTCCATCTTGTTGACGAAGCAGATACGCGGGACGTTGTACTTGTCAGCCTGGCGCCACACGGTCTCGGACTGGGGCTCAACGCCTTCCTTGCCATCGAAGACAGCAACGGCACCGTCGAGGACGCGCAGGGAGCGCTCAACCTCAACAGTGAAGTCCACGTGGCCGGGAGTGTCGATGATGTTGATCTGGTTGTTTTCCCAGAAGCAGGTCACGGCGGCAGACGTGATGGTGATGCCGCGTTCCTTTTCCTGTTCCATCCAGTCAGTGGTCGAAGCGCCGTCGTGCGTTTCGCCGATCTTGTGGTTCACACCCGTGTAGAACAGGATGCGCTCGGTGGTGGTGGTCTTGCCGGCATCAATATGGGCCATGATGCCGATGTTGCGGACCTTACTAAGGTCGGTAAGCACGTCCTGTGCCACGGGGTCTCCTTTTGGGATGGACTACACGTTCGCCGCCGGCTCGGTTGAGCCGGCGGCGTCCGGGGAGTATTACCAGCGGTAGTGTGCGAAGGCCTTGTTGGACTCGGCCATCTTGTGGGTGTCTTCGCGACGCTTCACAGCGGCACCGAGACCGTTGGACGCATCCAGGATTTCGTTCTGGAGACGCTCGGTCATCGTCTTTTCGCGGCGGGCCTTGGAGTAGCCAACCAGCCACCGCAGGGCAAGTGCGGTGGAGCGGCCCGGCTTGACCTCAACCGGAACCTGGTAGGTGGCGCCGCCGACGCGGCGTGAGCGGACCTCAAGCGAAGGCTTGACGTTGTCCATGGCCTTCTTCAGTGCAGCCACGGGGTCGCCGCCGGACTTGGCGCGTGCGCCTTCGAGGGCACCGTAGACAATGCGCTCTGCCGTGGACTTCTTGCCGTCAACGAGCACCTTGTTGATGAGCTGGGTTACCAGCGGGGAGCCGTAAACGGGATCCTGTACGAGCGGCCGCTTGGGGGCCGGACCCTTGCGAGGCATATTACTTCTTCTCCATCTTTGCGCCGTAGCGGCTGCGGGCCTGCTTACGGTTCTTCACACCCTGGGTATCGAGGGCGCCACGGACGATCTTGTAGCGGACACCCGGAAGGTCCTTCACACGACCACCGCGAACGAGCACAATGGAGTGCTCCTGCAGGTTGTGGCCAACACCGGGGATGTAAGCGGTAACTTCAACGCCACCGTTGAGGCGCACACGTGCAACCTTACGCAGAGCCGAGTTCGGCTTCTTGGGGGTGGTGGTGTAAACGCGGGTGCAAACACCGCGGCGCATCGGGCTGCCGTTCAGGGCAGGAGCCTTGGTCTTTTTGACCTTAGGCGTGCGGCCCTTGCGGACCAGCTGGTTAATCGTAGGCACTCTCGTGTTCTCCGTTGGTTTGATCTCTACCGGCACATTCAGGCGTCAGCCGTCTCTGCTCCGGTTTTGGCGTTGTCCCTGCAGGCCTGGTGGCTCAAATCTTGCCTAGGCGTGCAAAATGGTGGCATTCGTTGCGCACCTTACCCGCAACCCGGAAACAAGCTCACACCCAGCATCATGAGAACAAAACCAAAATGACGCTGCGGCGGCCTTCATCCACTGCCACACAGAACAATTACAGAAAAGTCTAGCACGGCTTGATCCTGAGCCTTAATCAGGTGTAAGGCGGACGACGGCGGCAGCCGCCCGCCGCCGTCGTCCTCCAATGCCCTGGCGACCGGGCGCAAAACCCGGTTAACGGGCCAGGCCCCGCACTCGAAAGTGCGGGGCCTGGCCTCATTATCCAGCTTGGGACTGACAGCCGTTTTTAGCGGAAGTCGTTGCCGAGATCGTAGTCATCCAGCGGGATGGCGTGGAACTCGGGGGCTCCGTCACCGCCCAGGGTGTCGTACGAGAAGTCACTGAATGCGCTGGGGCCGGTGAACAGGTTGGCCTTCGCTTCTTCGGTGGGCTCCACGGTGACCTCGGTGTAGCGCGGGAGGCCCGTGCCGGCCGGGATCAGCTTACCGATGATGACGTTCTCCTTGAGGCCCAGCAGCGGATCGCTCTTGCCTTCCATGGCCGCCTGCGTCAGGACGCGGGTGGTCTCCTGGAAGGAAGCTGCGGACAGCCAGGACTCGGTGGCCAGCGACGCCTTGGTGATGCCCATGAGCTCCGGACGGCCGGATGCCGGCGTCTTGCCCTCGGACACAACGCGGCGGTTGGCGTCTTCGAAACGGCTGCGCTCGGCGAGCTCGCCGGGCAGCAGGTCCGATTCGCCGGACTCGATGACCGTGACGCGGCGCAGCATCTGGCGGACGATAACCTCGACGTGCTTGTCGTGGATACCGATGCCCTGGCTGCGGTACACGCCCTGCACTTCGTCCACAAGGAACTTCTGTGCCGCACGCGGACCCATGATGCGCAGGACCTGCTTGGGGTCCACCGGACCGTTGATCAGCTTCTGGCCAACGGTGACGTGGTCGCCGTCTTCGATCAGCAGGCGTGAACGGCGCAGGACCGGGTAAGCGATCTCTTCCGTTCCGTCATCCGGGGTGATGACCAGGCGCATCTGGCGCTCGGACTCTTCGATGGCGATGCGGCCGGCTGCCTCGGCAATCGGCGCAACACCCTTCGGAGTACGGGCTTCGAAGAGCTCCTGGATACGGGGCAGACCCTGGGTGATGTCGTCGCCACCGCCGGCGGACACTGCACCACCGGTGTGGAACGTACGCATGGTCAGCTGGGTACCGGGCTCACCGATGGACTGGGCTGCGATGATGCCGACAGCCTCGCCGATGTCCACGGTCTTGCCGGTGGCCAGCGAACGGCCGTAGCACAGGGCGCAGGTACCAACGCTGGACTCACAGGTCAGGACCGAGCGGACCTTGACCTCGGTGATGCCGGCCTTGAAGAGCTCGTCGATGACGACGTCGCCGCAGTCGGTGCCGGCGGCTGCGAGGACGTTGCCCTCGGAGTCCACGACGTCGACAGCCAGCGTACGTGCGTAGGCGCTGTTCTCGACGTTCTCGTCCAGGACCAGCTCACCGTTGGAGTCGGCGACGGCGATCGGCGTGACCAGGCCACGCTCGGTGCCGCAGTCCTCTTCACGGACGATGACATCCTGCGAGACGTCCACCAGGCGTCGGGTCAGGTAACCCGAGTTGGCGGTACGCAGAGCGGTATCGGCGAGGCCCTTACGGGCACCGTGCGTGGCGATGAAGTATTCCAGCACCGACAGGCCCTCACGGTACGAGGACTTGATGGGGCGCGGGATGATCTCACCCTTAGGGTTGGCCACCAGGCCACGGATACCCGCGATCTGACGGACCTGCATCCAGTTACCACGGGCACCGGAGGACACCATGCGGTTGATGGTGTTCATCGGAGACAGGCTCTCACGCATCACCGCAGCGATGTCGTTGGTTGCCTTGTTCCAGATCTCGATGAGTTCCTGGCGACGCTCGTCGTCGTCGATCAGGCCCTTGTCGTACTGGCCCTGGATCTTGGCGGCGCGTTCCTCATACCCGGCAAGGATCTGCGGCTTGGCAGCCGGAACCTCGATGTCGGAGATGGCAACCGTGACGCCCGAACGGGTGGCCCAGTAGAAACCGGCATCCTTCAGGTTGTCCAGCGTTGCCGCGGTAACAACCTTCGGGTAGCGCTCAGCGAGGTCGTTGACGATCCTGGACAGTTCGCCCTTGTCCGCTACAGCCTCAACCCAGGGGTAGTCCTCGGGCAGGGTCTCATTGAAGAGGACCTGGCCCAGGGAGGTTTCCACGATTGCGGGCTGGCCCTGCTCCCAACCTTCGGGGGCTTCCCAACCGGCGTAGGGCACGAAGCCTTCGAGGCGGATCTTGACCTGGGAGTTCAGGTGAAGGTCGCGGGCATCGAACGCCATGATGGCCTCGGATACCGAACCGAAGATGCGGCCTTCGCCGGCCGAACCCTTCCGCTTGGTGGTCAGGTGGTAGAGGCCGATGATCATATCCTGCGAAGGCAGGGTGACCGGGCGTCCATCGGACGGCTTCAGGATGTTGTTCGAGGACAGCATCAGGATGCGCGCCTCAGCCTGCGCCTCGGGGCTCAGCGGCAGGTGCACTGCCATCTGGTCACCGTCGAAGTCAGCGTTGAAGGCACCACAAACCAGCGGGTGAAGCTGGATGGCCTTGCCTTCAACAAGCTGCGGCTCGAACGCCTGGATACCCAGGCGGTGCAGGGTAGGTGCACGGTTGAGCAGCACCGGGTGCTCGGTGATGATCTCTTCGAGCACGTCCCAAACCTGCGGACGGTAACGCTCGACCATGCGCTTTGCCGACTTGATGTTCTGGGCGTGGTTGAGGTCAACCAGGCGCTTCATCACGAACGGCTTGAAGAGCTCCAGGGCCATCTGCTTGGGCAGGCCGCACTGGTGCAGCTTCAGCTGCGGGCCGACGACGATGACCGAACGGCCGGAGTAGTCAACACGCTTGCCGAGGAGGTTCTGGCGGAAGCGGCCCTGCTTGCCCTTAAGCATGTCGCTCAGGGACTTCAGCGGGCGGTTGCCCGGACCCGTAACCGGACGGCCACGACGGCCGTTGTCGAAGAGGCTGTCAACAGCTTCCTGAAGCATGCGCTTCTCGTTGTTGACAATGATCTCCGGGGCGCCGAGGTCAAGCAGGCGCTTGAGTCGGTTGTTGCGGTTGATCACACGACGGTAGAGGTCGTTGAGGTCGGAGGTCGCGAAGCGGCCACCGTCCAGCTGGACCATCGGGCGCAGTTCCGGCGGGATCACCGGGACGGCGTCGAGGACCATGCCGAGCGGGCTGTTGTTGGTGGTCAGGAACGCGTTGACCACCTTCAGGCGCTTGAGGGCACGGGTCTTGCGCTGGCCCTTGCCGTTGGCAATGATGTCGCGCAGCAGGTCGGATTCGGCCTGCATGTCGAAGCCCTCGAGGCGCTTCTTGATGGCCTCGGCACCCATGGAGCCTTCGAAGTACATGCCGTAGCGGTCACGCAGTTCGCGGTACAGGCCCTCGTCGCCTTCGAGGTCGGCAACCTTGAGGTTCTTGAAGCGGTCCCAGACCTGCTCGAGGCGCTCGATGTCGGCGTCGGCGCGCTTGCGCACGTTGGCCATCTGGCGGTCGGCGGAGTCGCGGGCCTTCTTCTTGTCGGCAGCCTTGGCGCCTTCGCCCTCAAGGCGGGCGATTTCGCCTTCGAGGTCGCGGGCGATCGCCGCGATGTCGGAGTCGCGGTTGTCGATGAGCTGCTTCTTCTCGATGTCGTGCTCAACCTGCAGGTTGGGCAGTTCCTCGTGGCGGGCAGCCTCGTCGACGCTGGTGATCATGTAGGCAGCGAAGTAGATGACCTTTTCGAGGTCCTTCGGTGCCAGGTCAAGGAGGTAGCCCAGGCGGGACGGAACACCCTTGAAGTACCAGATGTGGGTGACGGGAGCGGCGAGCTCGATGTGGCCCATGCGCTCACGGCGTACCTTGGCGCGGGTGACCTCAACGCCACAGCGCTCACAGATGATGCCCTTGAAGCGCACGCGCTTGTACTTGCCGCAGTAGCATTCCCAGTCACGGGACGGGCCGAAGATCTTCTCGCAGAAGAGGCCGTCCTTCTCGGGCTTGAGCGTGCGGTAGTTGATGGTTTCCGGCTTCTTAACCTCGCCGTAAGACCAGCCGCGGATGTCTTCCGCGGTGGCGAGGCCGATCTGCATGAGGCCGAAGGAGGATTCGCTGGACATATGGTCCCTGTTCTCTCTTGTTCTCTAAATTCTGAAGTCTTGACGAATGAGGGAGGTCAGGCCCGACGGCGGGTGGGCACCCGCCGTCGGACCGGACCTGCTAGACCTCTTCTACGGAGCTGGGCTCTGCACGAGACAGATCGATGCCCAGTTCTTCCGCAGCCGTGAAGACTGCGTCATCAGAGTCACGCATTTCAATTGTGGTTCCGTCCGTGGAAAGCACTTCCACGTTCAGGCACAGCGACTGCATTTCCTTGATCAAGACCTTGAAGGATTCGGGAACGCCCGGCTCCGGGATGTTCTCGCCCTTGACGATGGCTTCGTAGACCTTGACGCGGCCGTGGATGTCATCGGACTTGATGGTGAGGAGTTCCTGGAGCGTGTAGGCGGCGCCATAGGCTTCGAGGGCCCACACTTCCATTTCACCGAAGCGCTGGCCACCGAACTGTGCCTTACCACCCAGCGGCTGCTGCGTGATCATGGAGTACGGGCCGGTGGAGCGGGCGTGGATCTTGTCGTCCACCAGGTGGTGGAGCTTCAGGATGTACATGTAGCCGACCGAGATCGGATCCGGGAACGGCTCGCCCGAGCGGCCGTCAAACAGGCGGGTCTTGCCGGAGGAGTTGATCAGGCGGTCACCGTCACGGGTCACGTTGGTGGAGTCGAGCAGGCCCGTGATTTCTTCTTCACGGGCACCGTCGAAGACCGGCGTTGCAACAGTGGTGGGACCACTCTCGCGCGGCAGGTTCGGCAGCTGCTTGACCCACTCGGGCTCGCCTTCGATCTTCCAGCCGGTCTTGGCAACCCAGCCGAGGTGCGTTTCGAGCACCTGGCCCACGTTCATACGGCCCGGAACACCCAGCGGGTTCAGGACGATGTCAACGGGGGTGCCGTCGGCAAGGAAGGGCATGTCCTCGATCGGGAGGATCTTGGAGATAACACCCTTGTTGCCGTGGCGGCCGGCGAGCTTGTCGCCGTCGGTGATCTTGCGCTTGGCGGCCACGTAGACGCGGACCAGCTGGTTCACGCCCGGGGGCAGCTCGTCGTCGTTGTCGCGGTCGAAGACGCGGACACCGATGACGGTGCCGGACTCGCCGTGCGGCACCTTCAGGGAAGTATCGCGGACTTCGCGGGACTTCTCACCGAAGATGGCGCGCAGCAGGCGCTCTTCCGGGGTCAGTTCGGTTTCACCCTTCGGGGTGACCTTTCCGACCAGGATGTCGCCGGCTTCAACCTCGGCACCGATGTGGATGATGCCGCGCTCGTCCAGGCCTGCCAGGACTTCCTCGGACACGTTGGGGATGTCACGGGTGATTTCCTCGGCACCAAGCTTGGTGTCGCGGGCATCGATCTCGTGCTCCTCGATGTGGATGGAGGAAAGAACGTCCTCGGCAACAATGCGCTGCGAGAGGATAATGGCGTCCTCGAAGTTGTGGCCTTCCCATGACATGAATGCCACGAGCAGGTTCTTACCAAGGGCGAGCTCGCCCTGGTCCGTCGCCGGGCCGTCAGCAATGATGCCGCCGACCTCAAGGCGCTGGCCTTCGTTTACCAGGACGCGGTTGTTGTAGCAGTTGCCCTGGTTGGAGCGCGCGAACTTGTTGATGCGGTAGTTGGTTTCCGTACCGTCGTCGTTGAGCATGATGACCAGCTCAGCGGAGACCTCGGTAACCACACCTGCCTTCTTGGCGATGGTGACGTCGCCGGCGTCGACGGCTGCGGCGCGCTCCATGCCGGTACCCACGAACGGGGCCTCGGAACGGACCAGCGGCACGGCCTGGCGCTGCATGTTGGCACCCATGAGTGCACGGTTGGCATCGTCATGCTCGAGGAACGGGATCAGGGCCGTGGCCACGGACACCATCTGGCGCGGGGAAACGTCCATGAACTCGACGTCTGCGGCGGGAACCAGAACAGGCTCGCCTCCACCACCACGGGCACGGACAAGAACGGTCTCCTCCGAGAACTTCTTGTCAGCATCCAGCGGTGCGTTGGCCTGGGCGATCAGGACCTCGGCCTCGTCGTCAGCCGTCAGGTACTGGACGTCGTCGGAAACGACTCCGTCCTTGACCAGGCGGTACGGCGTCTCGATGAAACCGAACGGGTTGATGCGTCCGTAGGATGCCAGCGAACCGATCAGGCCAATGTTCGGGCCTTCAGGAGTTTCGATGGGGCACATACGTCCGTAGTGGGACGGGTGCACGTCACGGACTTCCATGCCGGCGCGGTCACGGGACAGACCACCGGGGCCAAGGGCCGACAGGCGGCGCTTGTGGGTCAGGCCCGAAAGCGGGTTGTTCTGGTCCATGAACTGCGACAGCTGCGAAGTTCCGAAGAACTCCTTGATGGCTGCCACGACGGGGCGGATGTTGATCAGGGTCTGCGGCGTGATGGCCTCGACGTCCTGGGTGGTCATACGCTCGCGGACAACGCGCTCCATGCGGGACAGGCCGGTGCGGACCTGGTTCTCGATGAGCTCGCCCACGGCGCGGATACGGCGGTTGCCGAAGTGGTCGATGTCGTCGATTTCGACGCGCAGGTCCACTTCCTGGCCGTCACGGGTGCCCTTGATGGTCTTCTCGCCGGCGTGCAGCGCGACGAGGAACTTGATCATGGCAACGATGTCTTCAACGTGCAGGACCGAGGCTTCCTTGTCGCCAAGGGAGCGGTCGATGCCCAGCTTGCGGTTGATCTTGTAGCGGCCAACCTTGGCCAGATCGTAGCGCTTGGAGTTGAAGTACAGGTTGTCCAGCAGGGACTGGGCAGCCTCGACTGTGGGCGGCTCGCCCGGACGCAGCTTGCGGTAGATGTCCAGCAGGGCGTCTTCGCGGGTTTCGGTGGCGTCCTTCTCCAGCGTTGCGCGCATGGAGTCGTACTGGCCGAATTCTTCGAGGATCTGGCCTTCGGTCCAGCCCAGGGCCTTCAGCAGGACCGTGACGGACTGCTTGCGCTTGCGGTCGAGGCGGACGCCGACCTGGTCGCGCTTGTCGATCTCGAGCTCAAACCATGCACCGCGGGACGGGATGATCTTGGCGGTGAAGATGTCCTTGTCGCTGGTCTTGTCAGCGGCACGCTCAAAGTAGGCGCCCGGCGAACGGACCAGCTGGGAGACGACGACACGCTCGGTGCCGTTGACCACGAAGGTACCCTTCTCGGTCATCAGCGGGAAGTCGCCCATGAACACGGTCTGCTGCTTGATTTCGCCCGTGTTGTTGTTCATGAACTCGGCCTTGACGTACAGCGGAGCCGAGTAGGTAGCGTCCCGGTCCTTGCACTCGGCCATGGTGTACTTGGGGTCAGCGAACTCCGGATCGGAGAAGCTCAGGGACATGGTGCCCTGGAAATCCTCGATCGGGGAGATCTCTTCGAAGATGTCCGACAGGCCGGACGTCGTAGCGACGCTGAGATCGTTTTCTTCGACGGCCTTCGCTACGCGTGCCTGCCAGCGTTCGTTGCCGACGAGCCAGTCAAAGCTGTCCGTCTGCAGGGCAAGCAGATTCGGAACATCAAGGGGTTCGTGAATCTTTGCGAATGAGAGCCGGCGAGTGGCACCATCAGTGCTGTCGGCGGTGTTAGCGGTTTCGTTATTAGAGGTGCTCGAGGCGACCAAGAGGGATCCTTCCACAGACCTTCAGGCGTTTTCAGATCTCCCCCGCTGTGCACCCTGCAGAAGTTACTCCGCAGCGCTACCATCCGGTTCCGCTATATGACCCGGGGCCCGGCTGGCTGTGTTGTGACGTATCGACGGCACGTTGATTGCCAGCTGCCAGGCAAAGCCCACCGCTATATGAAGGCTGAAGGTAAACAGGGAAGACGCAAATATCTACGATACGGCAAAACAGCCTATGTGTCTACCCCACTTCGCGCAGGATTGCAAGCACCCTTTTCCGTCCGCTTTCCGGTTCGCGGCGGCCGGTTAGAGCTTTAGCGTCACGCCTTCGGCAGAGCACGTCCCCGAGTTGGCAAACACCGCGTCGCGCACGGCGTCCTTGGAAGTCTGGGCGGGCTCCCCGCCGCTTTCGGCTGCGCTGGAGTGGTCGATGGCCAGGAGGCTGAGCGAGGCGAAGAGGCCCTGAAGGTCGCCGGTGACGGTGTCCTTGGCGTCTTCTGCCTGCAGGTAGATGTCCTCGTAGCCGCTGGCGTCGCCGGAGGGCACAGCGGCGTAGTCGGCAAAGAGCGAGTTGAAGCGTTCGCAGGCTTCCTTGGCGCCGCCGGACGTGGCGGAGGACGCCGACGGGCCGTCACTGGCGGAGGCGCTGCTGCTGGCAGCCGAGCTGGAGGTCTGGCCCGCGTCAGCGGTTTCGGCCGGAGCGGGCGCCGACACCGAGCAGGCAGTCAGCCCGGCTACGCCAACAACTGCTGCCAGGGCGAGGATCTTCTTCACTGTCATTGCTCCATCCGTCCCGGGTGCGGCATGGCTGCCCCCTGCATGAGTTTCCGCCGTCCACCCTACGCAAGCTGCCGCCGTCGTGCACATTCCGGCCATGGGGACCTCTCCCCTGCTGTCTTCCAGCTAACGCGGCTCCAGGCGGCGCAGGCCCGGAATGCACATGCGTGCCGCCGCGTTTGAATAGATGGGTGATCAGGGTCACGATAACCTTGGTGGCTTACACCGGATGAGATCGGAAGAGATAACCATGGGCAACTCCCCCGGCAACAGTGACGTTGTCATCCTTGCAGCAGTCCGCACCCCGCAGGGGCGGATCAACGGGCAACTGGCCAGCTTCACGGCCGTAGACCTTGGCGCGCACGCCATCCGCGCTGCCCTGGACGCCAGCGGCGCTGCGGTGGGTGACGTGGAAGCGGTCATCATGGGCCAGGTCCTGCAGGCGGGGGCGGGCCAGAACCCGGCCCGCCAGAGCGCCATTGCCGCCGGGATCGGCTGGAACGTCCCCGCGGTGACGATCAACAAGGTATGCCTGTCGGGGCTCACCGCCGTCATCGACGCGGCCCGGATGATCCGCGCCGGCGAAGCCGCAGTGGTGGTGGCCGGCGGCCAGGAGTCGATGACCCGGGCTCCCCACATCCTGCCGGGGTCGCGGCAGGGCTGGACCTACGGTTCCATCCAGGCCCTCGACGTGGCCGCCCATGACGGGCTCACCGATGCCTTCGACGGCCAGTCGATGGGCCTGTCCACGGAGACAGGCAACCTCGCCCTCGGCATCGACAGGCCTTCACAGGACAACGTTGCGGCCCAGTCCCACCAGCGTGCAGCGCTGGCCGCCAAGAACGGAACGTTCGACGACGAGATCGTCGCCATCAGCGTCAAGCAGCGGAAGGGTGACCCCCTGGTGGTGGGCACGGACGAGGGCGTCCGGCCCAATTCGTCCGTGGAGTCCCTCGGCGGGCTTCGCGCCGCCTTCGTCACCGACGGCACCATCACGGCGGGCAACTCTTCCCCACTTTCCGATGGCGCCGCGGCCCTGGTGCTGTCATCGCGGGCTTATGCCGAAGAGCACGGGCTGGAATACCTCGCGGTGGTGGGCAAGCCGGGCCAGGTGGCCGGGCCTGACAACTCGCTGCACTCCCAGCCCTCGAACGCCATCATGAATGCCTTGGGCAAGGCCGGCTGGAGCACAGCTGACCTCGACTTCATCGAGATCAACGAAGCCTTCGGGTCGGTGGCAGTGCAGTCGTTGAAGGACCTCGACTATCCGCTGGAGAAGTGCAACATCCACGGCGGCGCCATCGCCCTGGGCCACCCCATCGGGGCGTCCGGAGCACGCCTCGCGGCGCACGCCGCGCACGAGCTCAAGCGGCGCGGATCCGGCAAGGCGGCGGTGTCCCTGTGCGGCGGAGGAGGGCAGGGCGAAGCGCTCCTGCTCTACCGCGACTGATGGCGGCCCATGCGGCAAACGGAACGGACGGCGTCGGACGCGAACGGTTCCTGGCCGACGCCGCGGCCCGGGGCCTGCACGTGGAGGTGGTGGAACGGCCAGCGGCGAGGAGCCTCGAAGAGGCGGCGGTAGTCCTTGGCATCATGCCGGCCGACATCGTCAAATCCCTGGTGGTGAAGCACAAGGACGGGACGTTCCTGTTCGCCCTGGTACCCGGTGACCGGCAGATCTCCTGGCCCAAGCTGCGGCAGCTGGTGGGCGTCAACAAGCTGTCCCTGCCGCCGGCGGACATCGCCCTCGAGGCAACGGGTTACGAACGCGGAACCATCACCCCGCTGGGGAGCACCAGCCCGTGGCCTGTGTACGCCGACGCCACCATCACGGGGCGGCGGATATCGATGGGTGCCGGCGCCCACGGCTACAGCGCATTCGTCGACGCCGACGCACTCACGTCCGCCCTCGGCGCCGTCGTCGCTGACATCTCGGACCCGATGTAGGTAGCAGCAGGTGTCGTTACGAGGGGTCATAACGACACCTGCTGCTACTCAGTTGGGATCCGGACACAGAAAAACCCCGCCCCACTGCCAGGCAGTGGGACGGGGTTTTTCGTGGAGAAACCGTTGTTACTTGACGGTAACGCTGGCGCCTGCAGCCTCGAGCTGCTCCTTGGCCTTCTCGGCAGCTTCTTTGGTGGCGCCTTCGAGAACAGCCTTGGGTGCGCTGTCAACCAGGTCCTTGGCTTCCTTCAGACCCAGGGAAGTGATGGCACGTACTTCCTTGATCACTGCGATCTTCTTTTCGCCAGCGGACTCGAGAACGACGTCGAATTCGGTCTTCTCTTCAGCCTCTTCAGCAGCGCCACCGGCGGCGGGGCCGGCAACGGCTACAGCAGCAGCGGTTACTTCGAAGGTCTCTTCGAAGAGCTTGACGAACTCGGAGAGCTCGATGATGGTCAGTTCCTTGAAAGCTTCAATGAGCTCTTCGTTGCTGAGCTTCGCCATGGTAGGCGTCCTTCCTGTTGTGGTGTCCGAACGGCGCGGAGCCGGACAGACACCGGAGTCTGGTGGGGTGAAGAGAATTAGTTCTCTTCTGCAGCGGGAGCCTCGGCGGGTGCCTCGGCTGCTGCTTCAGCTGCAGAGTCAGCAGACTCTTCAGCGGCCGGCGCTTCGGCAGCTGCCGGTGCACCGTTCTCTTCTTCAAGCTTGAGACGCAGCGCATCGATGATGCGTGCAGCTGCGGCAGCAGGAGCCTTGAGGATGCCTGCAACCTTGGCGAGCTGCAGCTCACGGGACTCGAGGGCAGCCAGTGCGGCGACCTCGCTGGCGTCCAGTGCCTTGCCTTCGAAGTAACCGGTCTTGATGACCAGCTGCTTGTTGGCTTTGGCAAAATCCGTCAGGCTCTTGGCAGCGGCAACTGCGTCACCCTTGATGAACGCGATTGCAGTGGGGCCGGCAAGCTGGCCGTCGAATGCTTCGACGCCGGCTTCCTTGGCTGCAATGGCGGTCAGGGTGTTCTTGACGACCGCGAACTTGGTGTCCTGGCCGAGAGAAACACGCAGCTGCTTGAGCTGTGCAACGGTGAGCCCGCGGTATTCGGTCAGGACAGCGGCGTTCGATTCCTTGAAATCGTTAGTGATCTCAGCTACTGCTGAAACCTTGGTAGGCGTTGCCATAACCCTCCTTCCGGGGATAGTGCCGGTATTCGAGGGTCCCGCTCAGGTGAGCTAAAACTAAAAACGCCCCGCGCAGATGCACGGGGCTTGGCTCAACATGTTTCCATGGAGCGTTGCTTCGTTCACCTGCGCCGGCCGCCCTATGTCAGGGTCCTTCGTCCAGAAAGCCACTTCATCTCCCGCGCACAACTGCAGAGTTGAGCAATGCTCGAAAGAGTGGATTTCCAACAACCGACGGTCTTTGGTCCTCCAAGTCTACGGGAGCCCGTGGCAGGACGCCAAATCGGGCCCTCAGCTGGTACTGGTACGGAGCTTCGGCAGCTCTTTCTGCCAGATCCCGGTCACCCCGGCAATACGGAAGCCGAGCTGCTGGTTGACGGTGAGGAGGTACCTGTTATCCGGAGCGTTCCAGGTGTAGATGACGCGCGCGTCAGGGAACTGTTCGGTGAGCCGCTCCATGTTGGAGACCTTGATCAGCAGGCCCAGCTTGTTGCCCCGGTGCTCCTGCAGCACCAGCGTGTCGTCCTGGAACACCACGTCGGCCCGGTGCGCCAGCACGGTGATGGTGGTCAGTCCCACCAGCGTGCCCGAGGCGAGGTGCTCGACGGCCGTGACCACCGTCCGCCGGCCCTGCGCAATGGCGACGTCCTCGGCCTCGCGCAGGATGCCGCCGTCGAACACCATGTCCTGCTCCACGGGGACGTCCAGGTCGGGGTCGACGTCCGCGCCGGCCTGGTTCTCGAGCACCGCGACGGCCTCAAGCCAACGGTCCGGGCAGCGGTCGGTCCAGTGGTGCAGGCGGTAGCGGCCGTTGTTGGCGTCATCAGCCTCTGCCTGCAGGTCCGCCACAAGCTTCGAATCCAGTGGCAGGATGCAGGCGCTGAACTGTTCGATGTGTTGGAGCGTGTACCCGGTCTTCTGCGCGAACTCCACCTCACGGCTGTCCAGCGGGACGAAACCCGGCCCGGTTCCCGGCACCAGGAGGGCCTGCTCAAACTCATCCAGCGACGCGCCGGGATGGTTGGTGTCCACCAGGATCATGGTGCGGCCCTCGCCGCGGGCCAGCTGCTCGGCGGCCTCCAGGAGCCGCCGCCCCACGCCCTGCCGCTGGAATTCGGGCAGTATGTCCAGGGTGAATTCCGCGAGGTCCAGATGGTCGGTCAGGGGCAGGGCGATGTCCACGGTACCGACTATTTCGCCGTCCACTTTGGCAACGAGGATGAGTTGCCGCTCGTACGGATCCTCGAATTCCAGGAGCTTCTCGAGGGGACCGTAGGCAAGGTCGTCACTCCCCCAGGTGGCCATCCGGACCTTCCGGCCCACTTCGAGGGCGGCAAGGAAATCGGCAGCGTCCGGCGCCTCAAGGGAGTCAGGAATCCAGAGCTGCTCGATCTTCACGTCTTTTGCCATACGGGGCATCATCCCAGCCGTTTCTGCCACTCCCCTTCATAGCCGGCAGGCCTGAATCCAAGCGCAATATTAATCGAAAGCATATGCTGGTTTTCGCTGGCGTTCCACGTCAAAACCGAGCGGACCGAAGGCCATCTGGCCTGCGCCCGGCCCAGGTTTGCGGCTTTGACCAGCATGCCCAGCCGGTGTCCGCGGTGCGGCCCGGCCACCAGCGTGTCCTGCTGGGTGGCGGATCCCGGTACTTCCGGACGCCAGTTCAGGACCGTGTAGGCAACCAGTTCACCCGTCCCGCGGTGCCGGGCCGCTGCCACCACGGACTGCGCACCGCCGCGGACCATGGTGGCCTCCTCGTCACGAACCCGGGCCGGATCCCAGTCCTCCCGTTCCCAGCCCAGGCCTGCAGTGGGGACATCGGTGCTCATGGTCTCCTTCAGCGCTGCGAAGCCGGCAACAAATTCGTCGGGGCTCTGATCGTCCCAGAGAACCACTGTGTAGGCGGAGGCCCGGGCGGCGGCTTCGGCCTCAAGCCGGGTCATCAACCCTGACGGTACGGGCAGGTCCAGCCGGCTGGACCGTTCCACCTGTTCAAGCGTGTAGCCGGCCGCCGAGGCAAAGGCGGTAGCGGGGTCGGCGAGGGGCAGCGCACCTGAACCGGACTTCGCAGGCAACATGGCCGCATCCGGGCCGACGCGGTCCAGCGGGATCTCGTGGTAGCCGTCCAATGAGGTGCGTCCCTGGCGGCGGGCCACGGCTTCGGCGAACTCCAGCAGCGTGCGGCCAACGCCCTGCCGCCTTTGGGCGGGGTGGACCAGCACATCAATTCCCGCGGTATCAGTGTTCTCCCGCAGTGGCAGGGTCACCGAGCACAGCCCCGCAGGACTGCCGTCGCGGCTGGCCAGAAACAGGTGCCGTTCCTCGTACTGGTTCCCCCGCCAGAATTCCAGCGACTCGGCCAGCGTGGGGCACCGGTCCAGGTTGCCCCAGAGGGAGAGTTCGTGGGTTTCGCGCAGGGCATGGCATGCACGGAAGTCTTCGGAAGGTACGACGCCCGGCGGTTGCGTTCGGTTCCCCCGCACGGGGATGTCCACGGGACTGATGGTGATGCCGGCGGCGACCGCGTCCGGCGGGAGGGGAAGCGGTGTCCCGGGCATTTCCCCAGCTTAGGCAGAAGGCGGGAACAAGTTAAGCAAAAACCGCCCGGCGCATGCGCGCCGGGCGGTTTTCAATGCTCCGGACTAATCCGGGCAGATGATCTGTAAGGCTTAGGCCTCGGTGAGCACCTTGGTGACGTTCGGGTCCACGGAGATGCCGGGACCGAAGGTGGTGGCAACGGTGGCCTTCTGGATGTAGCGGCCCTTCGAAGCGGAAGGCTTCAGGCGAAGCACCTCTTCCAGTGCTGCTGCGTAGTTCTCAGCGAGCTTGACGGCGTCGAACGACACCTTGCCGATGATGAAGTGCAGGTTGGAGTGCTTGTCGACGCGGAAGTCGATCTTGCCGCCCTTGATGTCGTTGACAGCCTTGGTGACGTCGGGGGTCACGGTGCCGGTCTTGGGGTTCGGCATCAGGTTGCGGGGACCCAGAACCTTACCGAGGCGGCCAACCTTGCCCATGAGGTCAGGGGTGGCAACAGCGGCGTCGAAGTCGGTCCAGCCGCCGGCGATCTTTTCGATCAGGTCGTCGGAGCCAACGAAGTCAGCGCCGGCTGCGATTGCTGCCTCGGCCTTGTCGCCCGTGGCGAAGACCAGGACGCGGGCGGTCTTACCGGTGCCGTGGGGCAGGTTGACCGTACCGCGGACCATCTGGTCAGCCTTGCGGGGATCCACGCCGAGGCGGAAAGCAACCTCGATGGTGGCGTCGAACTTGGACGGGTTGGTGTCCTTGGCGAGGGTCACTGCCTCGAACGGCGCGTAGGACTTCTCCGCGTCGATCTTGGCGGCTGCTGCCTCATATGCTTTGCTGCGCTTTGCCATGCTGCTCTTTCTCCTTGTGCAGTTGTGGTCTGCGGACCGCGCTGGGCCCTGCCACAGCCGGTGATCCGGACGGTTATTCGTCCCGGATGAACGGCATTTCAATTGTTGGTGGTGCCGGAATTCCGGCGGTGCCACTCGGCGCCATGCTGATGCGCGGCGTCAGGCGGCGGTAGGGGTATTAGCCCTCGACGGTGATACCCATGGAGCGGGCAGTGCCGGCGATGATCTTCGCTGCGCCTTCGAGGCTGGTGGCGTTGAGGTCTTCCATCTTGGTGGAGGCGATCTCGTTGACCTGTGCCTGGGTCAGCTTGGCAACCTTGACGGTGTGCGGGGTAGCCGAACCCTTGGCTACGCCTGCAGCCTTCTTGATGAGCTCTGCAGCCGGCGGGGTCTTGGTGATGAACGTGAAGGAACGGTCCTCGTAGACGGTGATTTCCACGGGGATGACGTTGCCGCGCTGGGCTTCCGTTGCAGCGTTGTACGCCTTGCAGAATTCCATGATGTTGACGCCGTGCTGACCAAGTGCAGGACCGATCGGCGGGGCCGGGTTAGCGGCACCTGCCTGGATCTGCAGCTTGATGAGGCCGGTGACCTTCTTCTTGGGAGCCAATGTAGGGTCCTTCTCTCAATAACTTCCTGGGGCACAGGAGCGTGGCCCAGGTTTTTGGCCGCCATGGCAAGGCGGCCTGCCGTTCCGGAGCCGCTAAGCGGGCCGCGCCGGAACGAATTCTCGGAAAATCAGATCTTGGTGACCTGGTTGAACGCCAGGGTGACCGGCGTTTCGCGCTCGAAGATGGAAACCAGCACCACGAGGGTCTGGGATTCGACCTTGATCTCGGAGATCGTGGCGGGAAGGGTTTCGAACGGGCCTTCCTTGACGATGACGGACTCGCCGACCTCGAAGTCGACGTCCACCGGCGCCTGGTGCTGCTTGTTGACCGGCTTGCCCTTCTCGGCCTGCTCTTCTTCGAAGACCGGCGCGAGCATGGAGAAGACCTCATCGAGGCGCAGCGGCACGGGGTTGTGGGCGTTGCCCACGAAGCCGGTGACACCGGGAGTGTGGCGGACGGCGCCCCAGGAGGCGTCGGTCAGGTCCATGCGGACCAGGACGTAGCCGGGAATGCGAACGCGGTTGATGACCTTGCGCTGGGCATTCTTGATCTCGACGACCTCTTCCATGGGCACCTGGATCTCGAAGATGTAATCTTCCATGTCCAGGGTCTGGATGCGGGTCTCAAGGTTGGCCTTCACGCGGTTTTCGTAACCGGCGTAGGAGTGGATGACGTACCAGTCACCTTCCTGGCGGCGCAGCTTGGCCTTAAATTCATCTGCCGGGTCAACGGCAGCGGCGGCTGCCGCGGCGGCGAGGGCGTCAGCGTCGGCATCGCCGGACTCTGCGTCGCTGTCAGCCTCCGCGTCGGCATCGGCGTCATCGGATTCGGGCGCAGAGGACTCAACCTCAGACTCTTCACCGATTTCTGCGGTGATGTCCACGGCCTCTTCCTGCTCAGTCCCGGTTACCTCGAGCTCCTGCTCAGACACTTGGTCTCCTGCTTCCTCATTGCCTAACATGCCTATTTAAATGGCTCAATTCCGCACACCGGCGCTCCCCTCCGGTTTCCCGGATGGAGCGCGCAGCCTGCGGACCCTGCAGCCTTAGTTGTCCGTGGGGCCTGTCCCGCCGAAGAGCCAGCCGACAGCAGTTCCAAAACCGATGTCCAGCAGGCTGACGATGACCATCATGATGGCCACGAACACCAGCACCACGAGCGTGTAGTTGATCAGTTCCTTGCGGGTGGGGGCAACGACCTTCTTCAGTTCGCCGATGATCTGGCGGACGAAAAGTGCAATACGGGCGAAGATGTTTGCCTTGGCATCCTTCTTAGCTGGGCGGCCCTTGGAGCTGCTGGCAGCTGTTTCGGTCACCTGGTCCTCGCTCATCTTTGCAATGGTGGATTACCCGGCCCTGATCAGAACCATGGTTGCTGCGCTTGCCCCGGATTTATTGCCCGGGGCAGCTTGCGCAGGGCAGACAGGACTCGAACCTGCAACCTGCGGTTTTGGAGACCGCTGCGCTACCAATTGCGCCACTACCCTATGGAGTGAAAACCAACCAGCAACGGCGATTCACCAGCTTTCACTGGGGCGCACGCCATCATCTGTGTTTCAACACCGGTGAATCAGTCTACGGCAACATCTTCGCGTTCGTAAAACCGACCCGTTCCAGCCCCTCCGCAAGCCGGTGTGTCCGTGCCTGGCGGGCCAGTCACATTTCACATCCGGCACCCCGGAGGGTCCGGTGAACAGCATAGAGTAGAAAACGTCGAATCCCACATTCCAGCCATCCGGCTGCAAGCGTAGAACGGACCTGCCATGTCTGCCGCCCGCGTTTCCCAGCGCATATCCGCAATTGCCGAATCCGCCACCCTGGCCGTTGATGCCAAGGCGAAAGCGCTGAAGGCTGCTGGGCGTCCGGTGATTGGCTTCGGCGCAGGCGAGCCGGATTTCCCCACCCCGGACTACATCGTCCAGGCTGCCATTGAGGCCGCGGGGCAGCCGAAGTACCACCGCTACTCCCCCGCAGGCGGGCTTCCCGAACTGAAGAAGGCCATCGCCGAGAAGACGCTCCGGGACTCCGGATACGCCGTCGACCCCTCCCAGGTGCTGGTGACCAACGGCGGCAAGCAGGCCGTCTACAACACGTTCGCCACCCTGGTGGATCCCGGCGACGAGGTCATTGTCCCCGCCCCGTTCTGGACCACCTACCCTGAAGCAATCCGGCTGGCCGGCGGCGTGCCCGTCGAGGTTTTTGCGGGGCCGGAGCAGGGCTACCTGGTGACTGTCGAGCAGCTCGAAGCAGCCGTGACGGACCGGACCAAAATCCTCCTGTTCGTCTCGCCGTCGAACCCCACCGGCGCCGTCTACTCCCCTGAGCAGGTGGCCGAGATCGGCAAGTGGGCAGCGTCGAAGGGCATCTGGGTGGTGACCGACGAGATCTACGAGCACCTGACCTACGACGGCGTTCCGTTCACCTCCATCGCCACGGCCGTTCCCGAACTCGGCGACAAGGTGGTCATCCTCAACGGTGTGGCCAAGACCTATGCCATGACCGGATGGCGCGTCGGCTGGATGATCGGCCCGGCGGATGTTATCAAGGCCGCCACGAACCTGCAGTCGCACGCCACCTCCAACGTGTCGAACATTCCGCAGATCGCCGCCCTCGCCGCCGTCTCCGGCCCGCTGACCGCTGTCGATGAGATGAAGGTGGCCTTCGACCGCCGCCGGAAGGCGATCGTGGCCGGTCTCAACGCCATTGAAGGCGTGGAATGCCCGACGCCGAAGGGCGCCTTCTACGTATACGCGGACGTCCGCGGGCTGCTGGGCAAGGAGTTCCCCACGGCCGCCGGCACCGCCACGCCGCAGACCTCGGCTGAGCTGGCGTCCCTGATCCTGGACGAGGTGGAAGTGGCAGTGGTTCCGGGCGAGGCGTTCGGCCCGTCCGGCTTCCTGCGCCTCTCCTACGCCCTGGGCGACGACGACCTCGCCACCGGCGTGCAGCGCCTGCAGGATTTCCTCGGCAAGGCCCAGTAAACGCCCGCTCACTTTTGGTGTCATAAACCCAAACGCCCGCTCACTCTTCTCAAGAGAGTGAGCGGGCGTTTGCTTTTATCCCGCCGGAAGTGAGCGCGCAATGAAGGAATAACCACATGATGTGAGCGCGCGTTGGGTTAGAGGAGGCGGCGCTCTGCGGCCCACTTGGTGAGTTCGTGCCGGCTGGAGAGCTGGAGCTTCCGCAGGACGGCGGAAACGTGGGTTTCCACCGTCTTGATGCTGATGAAGAGCTCCTTGGCCACCTCCTTGTAGCTGTACCCGCGGGCGATCAGGCGCATGACCTCAAGCTCGCGGGCGGAGAGCTTGTCCAGCTCGTCGTCGGCGATGTCCGCCGGAGCGGTCCCGAAAGCATCCAGAACGAACCCTGCCAGGCGCGGTGAGAAGACGGCGTCCCCGCCGGCAACCCTGAACACCGCGTCGGTGATCTCGGCCCCGGAGATGGTCTTGGTGACGTAGCCCCTGGCTCCCGCCCGGATCACTGCCACGACATCCTCCGCGGCATCGGAAACGCTGAGGGCCAGGAAACGGGTGGCGCCCAGCAGCGGAACCGACCCTGCGATGACCTCACGCCCGCCGCCTCCCAACCCGCCGGGAAGGTGCACGTCCAGCAACACGACGTCGGGCCGCTGTTCGGCGATGACGGCAATGGCCTGCTCCACGGTGGCGGCCTCCCCCACCACGTGGATGCTGGCATCGAGATCGGCTTTGAGCCCGGAACGGAAGATGGCGTGGTCGTCCACGATGACCACGCGGACGGAGTTGGCGGCCTGCGCGGCTGCCCCCTGGTTGACGTTCATGACTTTCCTTCCACGTTGTCCGTGCTTGCAGCCGGCAGCCGGAGGCGGACCTCCGTGCCGTCCCCGGTGCTGAGGATGGCGGCCGATCCGCCGTGCCGCTTCATCCTGCCGATGATGGACTCCCGCACGCCCAGCCGGTCCTCGGGCACATCGGCCAGTTCGAACCCTGGACCGCGGTCCTTGATGAAAATTTCGGCCTGGCCGTCCGATGCTTCGAGGTACACGGAGACGGCGCCCCCACCGTGCCGGGAGGCGTTCAGCATGGCTTCCCGGCCTGCTTGGACCATGGCTTCGTGCCCTTCGGTCATGGCGGCATCGCCGACGCTGACCACCTCCACGGCATTGCCCAGGAGGTCTTCCACCTCGGCTGCCACGGCCTTGATCCGGTCCGAAAGCTGGCCTGCTTCCCTGCCGGGGTCCTGGAACAGCCAGCCGCGGAGCTCGCGTTCCTGCGCCCGGGCCAGCCGGACGACGTCGTGCTCGCTGCCGGCCCGGCGCTGGATCAACGCGAGCGTCTGCAGCACCGAATCGTGCAGGTGCGCGGCGATCTCGGCGCGTTCGGTCTCCCGGATCCTGCCGGCACGCTCCGTCTCCAAATCCCGCCAGAACTTCAGCGCCCACGGCAACAGGACCAGGACCACGCCGCCCAGGACCGCGACGGAGGCCAGCAGCGCCAGCCAGGTCTGCTCCCACGAGCCGGAACCGGACACCATCACCAGCACGCCGGCAACCACCAGCGCCAGTCCGGCCGCGAGCCTTGCCCAGCCGCCGGCCTGGTCCGCCTTGGTCTTGTCCACCAGCCCGGCCCGCCGCGTTTCGTCCAGCTGCATCCATGCGATGGACGCGCCGCCCAGGACGGCGGCGGCAGGGATAAGTGTTCCCAGCGGCACATCGACGCCAAGCAACTGCGCGATCATGATGCCGGCCACCAGCAGCAGCCCGCAGCCGAGGAGGATTTCCTTGCCGTACTTCATGCTCTGCCAGCGGAACCATGGCGCCTCGGCCGGCCTTGGCACGCGGTGCGGTCCCGGGCGGTCCGCACCCTGGGGAGCGCCGCCATCGGACGCCTGGCCCAACGGTGGCTGGCTCCAGGATTTCTGATTCGAGGGTGGCGGGCTCAATGGCACTTGGCTGAAGGCTGCCGTGCCAAACGGTGGCTGGCCAAAGGGTGCCGGGCCGGGTGGAGCAGGAAGCGACGACGCAGGTGTGTTGGACGCGGCGGCCGCCGGTGCCTGGCTCACCGCAGGGGCAATGGGCGACGCCGGCCGCCGGGCATTGCGCCGGGCGGCCTCATCCGCGGTGGGAACCATGATCCACAGCCACGCGTAAAAGACGAGGCCGGCCCCGCCCGCGAGCGTTGACAGCGCCATGCCTACCCTGACGTTCTTCACCGGCCAGCCCAGATGTACGGCCAGGCCCGAGCAGACACCGGCAATCACGCGGTCGCTGCTGCGGGCCAAAGGGGGCCTGGCGGGGACGGTTGTCATGGGTCAATCCAAGCATGGATCAGGGTTTCCCGGACCCGGATCCGGCGGGAACCGGGGGCAACTCAGGGACCGCTCAGGGTATCCCCCAGTAGAGCGCAGACGGGGCTGGGCGGAAGGATTGAGGTATGAACTCGCAGACCCCCCTCCCCGACGACGGCCAGCCCACCGAGCCTCTGCCCGGCGCACCGCGGCCCACCGAACCCCTGCCGTCCGCGCCGACCACGCCGGACCCGTCCGAGGGCCTGCGGGCCTCCGAATCCAGCCAGCCACCTGCAGGCCAGCCCGGCACTGAACTGCCCCGCACCGAGGTCCCCGGCGCTGGTCTCCCCGATGCCGACCTCCCCGGGGCCGGACAGGCGTACACAGGGCGTCCCGGCACCGCACACGCCGCCCCGGGCGAAGCCGATTTCTTCTCCTGGATCCGCGGCCATGGCATCCAGCGTGGCCGTGACCGGTGGATCGGCGGCGTCTCCAGCGGCATCGCGCAGAAGCTGGGCGTAGACCCGCTGATCATCCGCGGCGTCTTCATCGTCCTGACCCTGTTCGCCGGCATCGGCGTGCTGGTGTACGGCCTCGCATGGGCGCTGCTCCCGGAGCCCGACGGACGGATCCACGTCCAGGAGGCCGCCGCGGGCCGGTGGACCACCGGGATGACAGGGTCCCTGATCGCCACGATCCTGGGCCTGACCGGATTGGGCGGCGGCTTCTGGGGCTGGTCGCACAACGGCTTCGGCGGCTTCCTCTGGACGGTCTTCTGGGTGGGCGGCGCCATCTACCTCATCTACTACCTCTCGCAGCGCAACAAGGCGGGCCGGCCCGCGATGGCCTCCCCGCACGCGGCCGCTTACGGCACCCCCGGCGCCTACGGGACGCCGGGGGCAGCCGGCGCCTCAGGTACCGCCTACGCAGCCGGAAATCCGGGGACCGCGCCGTTCTCCTCCACGGGCACCTCGTATGGAGCAGGCCCGGCTTCGCCCTCCATGCCTGACTACGGTGGCAGCAGCTATTCCGGCGGTGGCTCCGGTGCCGGCGGCGGATTCCAGGGCGGTGGCCCCTACGGCGGCGCCCCCGCACCGCAGCGCACCCCGAAACCACGGCCGGCCGGGCCCGGCGCTCCTGCAGTGGCCGTCGCCGCCGGATCGGCACTGCTGGTGGGCGGCGGCCTCAAGGCACTCGACGTCACCAACGTCATCGACCTGGGCGACTCCGCCAACGCCATCGTCTGGGCCAGCGCCGCAGCCGTCCTGGGCCTCGGCATCCTCATCGCCGGCCTGCGCGGCAGGACCGCCGGCATCCTGAGCTTCTTCGCCGTGGTGGCGCTGATAGCGGGCGGCGTGTACAACGTGGTGGGCAACGGCGACAGGATGCGCTTCCAGCAGGTGGACTGGGCACCGGCCAGCATCACGGAAGCCACGCGCGGCTTCGACATCACCGCGGGACGCGGAACCGTGGACCTGACAAACCTCGCCGGAGGCACCCCGCTGCGCTCCGACGTCGTGATTCCCCTGGACATCACCGCGAGCAACGTGACCGTAGTGATCCCGGAGGACGTCCCCGTGGACATCAAGGCGGACATGACCATGGGCAACCTCAACGAGGCCTCGGGCCAGCGCGGCGGAACCACCACCCGGGAAAGCACCTATAACTCCGACCGGCCCGGCAGCCATCTGGTGGTCCAGATCGACGGCACCTTCAGCAACGTCACCATCCAGGAAGGCAATTGAGATGAGCACCAGTAACCCGGCACCGGATCCCACGGGCCGCAGCGGCTACTACCCGGACAGCACGACGACGGCGGGCTCAGACCCTGCCGGTACCTCCACCACGAGGGTGGGGACGGTGGTGTGGGGCCTGATCGTCCTGGCCCTCGCCGCCCTGATCATCGTTGCCCAGCTGGGCATCGTGACCCTCAACGCCACGTACGTCCTGATCGGGCTCATGATCGGAGCCGGCGCCGCACTGGTGATGGGCGGCCTCCTTTCCGCCCGGAAACGTGACAACCAACCGACAACAGGGAAGTCTTGAACCATGGACAAGTTTTTCAGCATCGTCAGGGGCTTCGGCCTGCAACGCGGCCCGCAGCGCTGGGTGGGTGGCGTCCTGGGCGGGATCGCCGCTAAAACGAACGTGGACGTGGCCTTTGTCCGCATCGCGTTCCTCGTGTTCTGCCTCCTCCCCGGACCCGCGGTGGTTTTCTACCTCCTGGCGTGGGGCATCCTTCCGGACCAGCGGAACGTGATTCCGCTGCAGGCATTCCTGGAGCGCCGGTCCCTCAGCTGACCCGCTGGTGACAGCCGAAGGCTCCCGCCGTTTACTACGGCGGGAGCCTTTGCCGTGCCCGGCAGGCGCCCATGCAGGCGGTGTACCGCGTGTAACGGGTTTGTGTCGTACCCCACACCTCCCACTACACTTCTAGGTGAGCTCAGCGTGGCGCTCTGCCAGTAGACCCTCTTCCAGGATTTGAGCCGAAACATGAAAATTGGAATCCTCACCAGCGGTGGCGACTGCCCCGGACTGAACGCGGTCATCCGCGGCGCCGTGCTGAAGGGTATCGCCATCCACGGCCACGAGTTCGTCGGATTCCTCGACGGCTGGCGCGGCGTGGTGGAGGGCGACATCATCGACATCCCCCGCACCATGGTGCGCGGCATCGCCAAGCAGGGCGGCACCATCCTGGGCACGTCCCGCACCAACCCGTTCGAAAACGGCGGCGGCCCCGAGGTCATCAAAGCCCACATGGACCGCCTCGGCATCGACGCGATCATCGCCATCGGCGGTGAGGGAACCCTCGCCGCGGCCAAGCGCCTGACCGACGCCGGACTGAAGATCGTGGGCGTCCCCAAGACCGTGGACAACGACCTCGACGCCACCGACTACACCTTCGGCTTCGACACCGCCGTACAGATCGCCACCGAGGCCATCGACCGGCTCCGGACCACCGGCGAATCCCACCACCGCTGCATGATCGCCGAGGTCATGGGCCGGCACGTGGGCTGGATTGCCCTGCACGCCGGCATGGCGGCCGGCGCCCACGCCATCCTCATTCCGGAGCAGAAGGTCAGCATCGAGCAGATCACCGACTGGGTAAACGAAGCCCACGCCCGCGGCCGCGCGCCGCTGGTGGTGGTGGCCGAAGGGTTCGTGCCCGAGCACATGGAATCCCCGCACTCCGAGCGCGGCCTGGACACGTTCGGCCGGCCCCGCCTGGGCGGCATCGCCGACCAGCTCGCGCCCGAACTGGAAGCCCGTACCGGCATCGAAACCCGCGCCACCATCCTGGGCCACATCCAGCGCGGCGGCGTCCCCTCGGCCTTCGACCGCGTCCTCGCCACGCGCCTGGGCATGGCCGCCATCGACTCAGTGGTTGAGGGCTTCTGGGGCACCATGGTGGCGCTCAAGGGCACCGACATCCAGCACGTCGCTTTCGAGGAAGCCCTGGGCCAGCTCAAGACCGTGCCGCAGAACCGGTACGACGAAGCCGCAGTCCTCTTCGGCTAAGCACAGCGCAATGCCCGGCCGGGCACGATGTCCGGCCGGGACAGCCGCCGGCGCCCTAGGCTGGGACCATGACACTCGATCCCGGCTCTGCCGCCATCATCCAGCTGGCCTGGGCCCGCCGCCTGGGCCTCGACGACGACGCTTTCGGCTCAGCACTTGCCTCCGGAGAACGCATCGTCCGGGCCGATGACTCGGCCGCCACGGTGGAGTTCGTCAGGCTCTTCGGCAGTTCCGTGCTGGTGGGGCCGCAGGACGTCATCGATGCGGCCGCGGAGATCCCCGATGCGGAAATGGCACAGCACGTCACCCTGTTGACGCTGACCCGGGACCGTGGCGGGTACGGCCTCGGCGCGGCCGCGCTGTTCTTCGCCGACGACCTGCCGCTGCAGCAGCCCTCCGAAGAGATGACTGTGTCACACGGTAACGCCGAAGCGATTGAACTGGAGGGCCGCTGCCCGCCGGACGACGTCAACGAGGTAGGGCTCTCCGACCTTGAGAACCGCTTCACCATCGTCCACGAGCTCGACGGCAGGCGGGTCCCCCTGGCCTGCGGCGCCTACACAGAGTGGGAAGGACTGCTGGCCCACCTGGGGGTCCTGGTGGATCCGGAGTGGCGGCGCCGCGGGCTGGGAACGCTGGCCGCTTCCATCGCATCCCACGAGGCCCTGGCCGCCGGGCTGACGCTGCAGTGGCGGGCGGACGTCAGCAACACAGGATCGCTGGCGCTGGCCCGCCGCCTCGGCTTGTCAGCCGGCGGAATCCAGACCAGCGTCAACCTTGGCTGAGGGAGCGGACCCTTCAGCGGCGCCCCACCCCTGAATGGGCTTGGGCTTGGCGAAGAACAGCACCACTACTGCCCCGGCCAGCACCACAGCGGCGGGAAGCAGGATGGACTGCGCCATCGCCGTCGAAAATCCTGCGTGCAGGAATTCCGGCAGCGAACCGCCCATGGCCATGCCTTCGCCGGCCCCGCCGGCCTGGCCGCCGGGGCCCGCCGGGAGCTCAGCCGCCAGCCGCGACTGAATCAGGACAGCGATGGCAGCGCTGCCAAGGACCGCGCCGAACTGGCGGGTGGTGTTGTAGACGCCGGAGCCGGCGCCCGCCTGCCGCGGCGGCAGGTTCCTGGTGGCCGTGGTGCTCAGGGGCGCCCAGATGCCGGCGTTGGCGAAGCCGAGAACAGCGCTGGGAAGCAGGAACAGCAGGATGGGGGTGTCCGGCTGCATCAGCAATCCGTTCCACACCAGAGCCACTGCCATGAGTGTCAGGCCCGCAGTTGCCAGGTATTTCGGGTTTACCCGGTCCACGATCTTCCCCACCACGGGGGCCATGCCACCCGAGATCAGCGCCATGGGCACCATCAGCAGAGCTGACTGGGTGGGTGTCAGGCCGCGGACCATCTGGTAGTAGAAGATCAGCGGCAGCCCGAAGGACGTCACCGTGAACCCCACCATGGTGATTCCCAGGTTGGCCAGCGAAAAGTTCCGGTCGCGGAACAGTCCCAGCGGCAGCAGCGGCTCGCCCTTGTTGAAACGCTGCCAGGCGACGAATCCGGCGAGCACTATGATCCCGGCGATGATCAGCGACCAGACGCTGATGGGTCCGGCGATGGTTCCCCAGTTGTACGCCTCGCCTTCCTGGATTCCGAAGACCAGCAGGAAGACCCCGATGGCGCTGAGCAGCACACCGGGAATGTCGAACCGGTGCGGGTGGGTGCTCAATGCGGGTACGTTCCGCACCGCAAGGATGAACCCCACGACGCCGATGGGAACGTTGATGAAGAAGATCCATTCCCAGCCCAGGCTGTCCACCAGGACACCGCCCAGGATCGGGCCCACCAGTGTGGCCATGCCGGCGGTGGCGCCCCAGATGGCCATGGCGGCACCCCGGCGGTCCGGCGGGAAAATGCGGGTGATGACGGCCATGGTCTGCGGCGTCATTACTGCGGCGCCGAGGCCCTGGAGCACCCGGGCGGCGATGAGGGTCTCCACGTCCTGGGCCAGGCCGCACCACAGCGAGGCCAGGGTAAAGACCACCAGGCCAAGCAGGTACAGCTTCTTGGGCCCGAAGCGGTCGCCCAGCCTGCCCGTGATCAGCAGGGGAACTGCGTAGGCCAGCAGATAGGCGCTGGTCACCCAGATCACGGAGTTGATGTCGGCGCCCAGGCCCTCCATGATCCGCGGGTTGGCCACGGACACGATGGTGCTGTCGATCAGGATCATGAAGAACCCGATCACCAGCGACCACAGCGCCGCCCAGGGCTTTTCTACGTTTTCCATCCGGTCATCCTTCAGAGTCATTTTGTGGTTGCCGGGCGGACCCGGGGGCTCAGCCCAGGAGGTCGAGGATCTCCTGGCGGGCAAACATTTGGGCGGCCGCGCGTGCCGATGGCGCTCCGGCGTCGGGATCTGCGCCGGCATCCAGCAGGACCCGGGCTACGTCCGTGTACCCCTTGAACGCCGCACCGGCCAGTGGCGTCTGGCCGCGGTCATTGGCGGTGTTTGCCTCGGCTCCGTGTTCGAGCACCAGGCGCACCGTGTCGGCGTGGCCGTGGTAGGCAGCCAGCATCAGGAGCGAATCTCCGGCGGCATTGGTGAGGGTGGCGGGAGCGCCGGCGCCGAGGTATGCGCGGAGCATCTCGGTGTTCCCGTCCCGGGCTGCCTGGAAGAGGCTGTGGGCCAAGGCGACGGCGTCGTCGTCCTGCCCTGCTCCTGCCTCCCCGGCCTCGCCTGCCGCGGCGTGCTGCGCCGGCGTGGCGTTTCCGTGTTCTGTCATGCGCGTGGCCCCCTAAGGAATCCGGTCTGGCGCCCCACCACCTGGCCGGCGTCGGGGGCAACGATGAGTTCCTGTCCGGCGGTGTACGGCTCGTCCCCGTCCAGGACCGTCAGTATTTCATCCGGCGCTACGGACCGCTTTATGACCGCCAGTGCCACCGGCCCCATTTCGTAGTGCTGCGCCACGGACGTGACGGCCCCCACTTTGCGGTCGCCGGCAAGGACCACGCTTCCGGCGGCCGGGAGTGTGTGCTGCGAACCGTCCAGCTGCAGGAACACGAGGCGCCGCGGCGGGTGCCCCAGGTTGTGGACGCGGGCGATGGTTTCCTGGCCCTTGTAGCAGCCTTTGGCCAGGTGGACTGCGGTACGGAGCAGGTCCAGTTCATGCGGAATCGTCCTGTCATCGGTTTCGGCACCGATCCGGGGACGCCAGGCAGCGATGCGCAGCGCCTCGGACGACATGACTCCGGCCAGCGGCCGGTCCGCCACCATCTGTTCCAATTCGGCGGCGGGGACAAGGTACTCGAACCACGGCCGTTCCAGCCCGGGATGGTTCTCCTCGGCAACGGTGGCGTACGAGTAGCCGCCGGCAGAGACATGCGGCCACGGGTCCTGCCAGGCCACCAGCGAGGCCCACTCCGGCACGGCGGCGGTGCTGCCCACCACCGCCCAGTCGGCCGAGGCGTCGGCGATGTCCACCCGGAGCATGAACTTCATCCTGTTGAGGTACTCAGCCAGCGGGCCGGCCTCGGCGCCTTCGACAATCAGCCAGGCGGTGCCGCCGTCGTCAACAATGCGCGCGTCAAACTCGATGCGCCCCTGAACGCTCAGGAGGAGCAGTTCGCTCGACTCCCCCGGCTGGAGGGCCGTCACCTGCTGGGATGACAGCGTGTTCAGCCAGCTCAGCCGGTCCGGCCCGGTGACGGTGACAACTCCGCGGGAGGAGAGGTCGACGACGGCGGTTCCGGCCGCGAGGGCACGCTGCTCCCGGAGGGGCTCACCGTAGTGGGCTGCGACGCCGGCGTCCGCACCGGCGGCCTCGACAGCTCCGGGGCGCGACAAAAGGGGGCTGGGAGTAGTCATATTGGGGAGAACGTCCTTCAGTCAGTCTGTATTCCGCTTTGTCGCCGGAATTTGAAACGCCGTCCCGGCGCGTCTGATCCGTAGCCTGGACTGCGGGGATTGCGGAGCGGTTTAAGTGTTTACCGGTACTCGGGGTTTTCGAAGTCGAACCGGGTCCCGGCGGTCCATTCCTTCGGCAGGTTGCCGTAAGCAGGGTACCCGCCGGCGTCCTTGAGGGTCCGGGCCAGGTGCAGGAGGTTCCACGTCATGAAGGTGGTGTTCCGGTTGGTGAAGTCGCTTTCCGGTCCGCCTGAGCCCTCGTCAAGGTAGCTGGGGCCGGGGCCCACGGGCCCGATCCACCCGGCGTCGGCCTGCGGCGGAATGCTGAAACCGATGTGCTGCAGGCTGTAGAGGACATTCATGGCGCAGTGCTTGATGCCGTCCTCGTTGCCCGTGATCAGGCAACCGCCCACTTTGGGATAGAACGCCCACTGGCCCTTGCTGTTGAGCTCACCGGAGTGGGCGTAGAGGCGTTCAATCAGCTTCTTGGTCTGCGATGAGTTGTCGCCCAGCCAGATGGGGCCGGCCACCACCACAATGTCGGCATCCTGGACGGCGGGGTAGAGCTCCGGCCATTCGTCGGTGGCCCAGCCGTACTGGGTCATGTCCGGGTAGACCCCGCTGGCGATGTCGTGGTCCACCGTGCGGATTACCCGGGTGCTGACGCCCTGCTTCTCCATGATCAGCCGGCTGATGTTGATCAGGCCGTCAGTATTGGAGGTTTGCGGCGACCTCTTGAGCGTGCCGTTGAAGAAGACAGCCTTGAGATCGCTGTAGTTTCCGGGTGTACCTTCATGTGCCACGGCGCCGCTCCCTGCTGGTGATCCTTCTGGTTATGGAACCCGTGCCAGGAACGCCGAGGCGTGTGCTTCTAGGCCCTTGCCCGCATCCCCTCCCGTTGCGACGTCCCACCGCCACAACAGGTTGCCGTCCACCAGTCCGAAGATCCGGGTGGCGGCGCTGTAGTCCTTCGAGTGGCTGCCGCGCATCACCATGTCGGTGGTGAGCTGGATCTGCGGACCCTTGATCTGGCCGTAGTACAGCTCCGAGATGCCGCCCGGGTGGGAGATGGACACCGAAATGTCGAATCCGCCCTCGCTGTTGCGGAGGGCTTCCACCTCGTCGGCGCTCTTGAGCGCAGGAACGATGTCCGCGGGCACCAGGCCGGGACCGCCGTCGGCATCAAGCTGCTTGCGCTCCAGCGCCCAGAAACCGGTCTCAACCGTGAGGGGCCGCAGGCGCGTGCCGTCGTCGTCCGTCAGCCAGCTCTCCGCCCGGTACTGCAGATACGGCAGGCCGTTGTGGGTGAAGGAGACATGCTGCAGGAAATGCTCGGAATCCTCGTCCCCGGTGCCCAGGCGGCCACGGCCTTCCCACTCACCAATGAGCCAGGAAAGGGGAACAAGTTCCGGAGTCAGATCTGTGGGAATCTCAATGGGCACGGCGTTTACCTCGAGAAACTGCGGGATCGGAAGGCTGGTCTACTTCTGGCCCTTGAAGAGGCGGTAGACCACAAAACCGGCGAACCAGGCCATGGACAGGCTCGCGATGCCGAGCAGGACAAGGAAGAAGATTTCAAATGCAAGTACGGACATGATGCCATCCTAACCCGTCAGAAGATGAGTAGTTTGTCTATGAAGTAGGCGAGCGAGCCGACGGCCGAGACAGGCGCCAGGCCCATGCCAAGGGCCGCTGCAAAGTTCAGTGGCGCACCCCGCAGCGTAACCAGTCGCCGGAAGCTGGCGAGGACCGCCCCCACCACCACGCCGAAAATGGCAGCCGGCAGGACGGCGATGTCTGAGAGGACCAGCCCGGCAAGCGGGCCTGCCAGCCCGGCAAGGACGATGCACAGCGGGGCGATGACGTTATCAGGCCAGCGGATCAGCCCGGCAAGCAGGGCCACTGCTGCGCTGATCGCGGCCACCAGCAGCATCTCGCGGACGCCGTTGAACCGGGCGCCGGCAACCCACCCCGCACCCAGGCAGGACAGCAGCACGCCCACGCAGCAGCCCAGAGTGGACTCCAGCCGCTGCGCCTGGCCCGTACCGCGGATGAGCTGCACTACGAAGACGGCCATCATGCCCACCGCCACGAAACCGGGGGTCCAGTCCAGGTAGCCCGGAGCAGGCGCCCACAAGGCGGCCAGGGCGGACCCCGCACCGGGCAGGGCGATGACGGCCGCGAGGGTCTTCTTGGCCGGAATCCGGAGGAAATGCGGCCAGCCGATCCCCACCGCGAAGGCAATCAGTACGGCCACTGCCGCCAGGGCTTCACGGGAGATATAAACGCCGGCGATGATGGCAACCAGGCCGGCGATGCCGACTACACCGATGGCCCACGAACCGAGAGAGCGCGCAGGCGCCTGCAGGTCCGCCGTCATATGGAAACCGGCCTGTGAATCGTTACTGCACTCACTGCGCTGTCATCCCGTCCTGGCATTGGCACTAGGCGTGGAACCGCCCCTTCGAAGGGCACGTCCGCCCCCGCCCAATCCTGCCCTATATGAACGGCATATGTCGCAAAACGTACTGTTGGGGGGCAGGAATCTCTGGTTCGGGAGGACCTGCCGGGTATACTCAAGCATCAGCTCAGTCGCCCGATGATGCGCGGACAGCCCATGGAGGAACAATGTCGCACATCCTGCTCTTGACGAACAGCACCGGCTCGTCGGTAGACATCCTGCCTGCCCTGGAACTGCTGAACCACCGCGTGCACATCCTCCCTGCGGAGCCCACCGCCCTCCTCGAAACGGACCCTTGCGACATCGTCCTGCTGGATGCGCGCAAAGACCTTGTGGGCGCCCGTTCCCTCACCCAGCTTTTGAAGGCCACCGGCCTCAGCGCACCGCTGGTCCTGATCCTGACTGAAGGCGGCATGGCCGCTGTTTCGTCGGCCTGGGCAGTGGACGACATCGTCCTGGATTCCGCCGGCCCCGCTGAGGTTGAAGCGCGTATCAGGCTCTCGGTGGCCCGCGCCGTCCCGGACCAGGACGATGCCCCCAGCGAAATTCGTGCCGCCGGCGTCGTCATCGACGAAGCCAGCTACACCGCCAGGGTTAACGGCGCACCCCTGAACCTGACGTTCAAGGAATTCGAGCTCCTCAAATACCTGGCCCAGCACCCAGGGCGCGTCTTCACCCGGCAGCAGCTGCTGACCGAGGTGTGGGGCTACGACTACTACGGCGGCACCCGCACCGTTGACGTCCACGTCCGGCGCCTGCGCGCCAAGCTGGGCGCCGACCACGAGAACCTCATCAGCACCGTGCGGAACGTCGGCTACCGGCTGACCCTGGTGCGGCAGCAGGAAGACGAACTGACCGAAGCCTGAGCCACCGGTCCCTGATCCCGTAGCCTAGCTTCATGACTCCAGCGCACCCCGAGAAATGGCCCGTCCATGTTGTCCAAGGCGGGGTTGACCGGCAACTCCTGAAGGACTGCCGCGACCTCCTGGTTGCGGCCGAAGAGTCCGACGGCAACCCCTCGATCTCCGAGCAGACACTGGTGACCATGCGCGCCGGCGATTCTGCAGACCATTCGCTGCTGACCCTGGCGCTGTATGCCCCGGACGAGGACTCGGATCCTGCCACGGGCCAGGACCTGGCGGGATTCGCCGTCGTGGTGGAAGAACCGGACCACAGCGGCGTGCTGGAAATTGCGGTGCACCCTTCCTACCGGAACCAGGGCGTGGCCGACCGCCTGGTGCGGGCGCTGCAGGACCGCCGGGGGTTTGACGGGCTGAAGGCCTGGTCCCACGGCAACCACGAGGCCGCCGCAGACCTCGCCGCACGGTACGGCTACGCGCCGGTGCGGGAACTGTGGAAGATGCGGATGACGACGGCGGAGGCGGACCTTCCCGAGGCAGTGCTTCCGGAGGGCGTGTCGCTGCGTCCGTTCGTCCCGGGCCAGGACGAGGACGCGTGGCTGGCCGTCAACCGTGCGGCCTTCTCGCACCACCCGGAACAGGGCAGCCTCACCCGGGCGGACCTGGCGGCACGCATGGAGGAAGACTGGTTCGACCCCGCCGGGTTCCTCCTCGCGGTGGACACCGCCGGCCGCGTTGTGGGCTTCCACTGGACGAAGGTCCATCCCCGCCACGGCTCGCACCCAGCCATCGGCGAAGTCTATGTAGTGGGCGTGGCGCCTCAAGCGCAGGGCTCCGGCCTGGGGAAGGCCCTGACCCTTGCGGGCATCAAGTACCTGCAGGACCTCGGCCTGCACGCAGTCATGCTGTACACGGACGCGGACAACACTCCCGCCGTCTCGCTGTACCGCAGGCTGGGGTTCACCCGCTGGGACATGGACGTCATGTACGGGCCGGTCAAGGAAGGTTAGTCCAATCGGCTGATCCACCGGGCGGGGCGCGGAAATCAGGGGCTCCGCCGCGGTGAATGCTTGTAAGGTTGAAACAGAACCGCGCAGGCCGGAAGCGCCAGCATCAAGCGCCAGGTAAAAGGAGATCCCATGAACCCGGAACCGTCCGGAACAGCCACGTCCCAGGATGCTGCACCCCCGGTCCGTGCCCGCTTCGGCTCCTCCGAGGTTCCGGCCTCCCGGGCCACGCAGGACCGCATCGACATCCCGGAGTTTGCTCCGAACCTCGAGCCCGAGGGGGACATCAGCCCGGACCGTTTCCTGGACCGCGAGCTGAGCTGGCTCAGCTTCAACTCCCGGGTGCTGGAACTGGCTGAGGACCCCACCCTGCACCTGCTGGAACGGGTCAATTTCCTTTCCATCTTCGCCTCGAACCTCGATGAATTCTTCATGGTCCGGGTGGCAGGCCTGAAGCGCCGTATCGCCACCGGCCTGGCTGTCCCTTCCCCGGCCGGCTTGAGCCCGGTGGAAGTGCTGGAACAGATCAGCGCCGAAGCCCACCGGCTCCAGCAGCGGCACGCCCAGGTATACGCCGAACAGATCCGGCCGGCCCTGGCATATGAGCACATCCACCTCATGCACTGGGACGAACTCGACGACGCCGCCCAGCAGCAGCTGAGCGTCATGTTCGCCGAAAAGGTGTTCCCCATCCTCACGCCCCTCGCGGTGGACCCGGCGCACCCGTTCCCTTATATCTCCGGGCTGTCCCTCAACCTGGCCGTGGTGGTCCGGAACCCGGTCAGCGACAAGGAACTGTTCGCCCGCGTCAAGGTGCCGGACCAGCTCCCGCGCCTGATCTCCATCGACGGCCCGCGTGCAGGCGCCGTGGCCGGACGCGTGGCACGTTTCATCGCCCTCGAAGACGTCATCGCCGTCCATTTGGACAAGCTCTTCCCCGGCATGGAAGTCCTGGAGCACCACACCTTCCGCGTCACCCGCAACGAGGACGTGGAGGTTGAGGAGGACGACGCCGAGAACCTCCTCCAGGCCCTGGAGAAGGAACTGCTGCGCCGCCGGTTCGGCCCACCGGTCCGGCTGGAACTCACCAACGACATCAACCCCAACATCCGGGCGCTGCTGATCCGCGAACTCGGCGTGGAGGAATCCGAGGTCTACTCGGTACCCGCCCCGCTGGACCTCCGCGGCCTTGCCGTCATTGGCGGCATCGACCGCGCCGATCTGCACTACCCCAAGCACGTTCCGCACACCTCCCGGTACCTGAACGAGTCCGAGACGTCCAAGGCCGCCAACGTCTTTGCCGCCATGCGCCGCCGCGACATCCTGCTCCACCACCCGTACGATTCGTTCTCCACGTCCGTTCAGGCTTTCCTGGAGCAGGCCGCGGCGGATCCCAAGGTGCAGGCCATCAAGCAGACGCTGTACCGCACGTCCGGCGACTCCCCCATCGTCGATGCGCTCATCGACGCCGCGGAGGCCGGCAAGCAGGTCCTCGCCCTGGTGGAAATCAAGGCCCGGTTCGATGAACAGGCCAACATCTCCTGGGCCCGCAAGCTGGAACAGGCCGGCGTGCACGTGGTGTACGGCATCGTGGGCCTGAAAACGCACTGCAAGCTGTCCCTGGTGGTCCGCCAGGAAGTGGATGGCCTCCGCCGCTACTGCCACATCGGCACCGGCAACTACCACCCCCGCACTGCGCGGTACTACGAGGACCTCGGCCTCCTGACGTCCAACGAGCAGGTGGGCCAGGACCTGTCCAAGCTGTTCAACCAGCTGTCCGGGTATGCTCCCAAGTCCACGTTCAAGCGGCTGCTGGTGGCTCCCCGTTCCGTGCGCTCCGGGCTGATCGACAGGATTGAAACCGAGATCCGCAACGCCCGGGCCGGCAAGCCGGGCCGCGTGCAGATCAAGGTCAACTCCATGGTTGACGAAGCCATCATCGACTCCCTCTACCGCGCGTCACAGGCCGGCGTGAAGGTGGACGTGGTGGTTCGCGGAATCTGCTCGCTGCGCCCCGGCGTTCCGGGCCTGAGCGAGAACATCACGGTCCGGTCCATCCTGGGCCGGTTCCTGGAGCACTCCCGCGTGTTTGCCTTCGCCAACGGCGGGGAACCCGTGGTGTATATCGGCTCGGCCGACATGATGCACCGCAACCTCGACCGCAGGGTTGAGGCCCTGGTGCAGCTTGCCAGCCCCGATGACGTCACCTACGTCCTCGACCTGCTGCAGCGCTACATGGCACCGGAAACCTCCAGCTGGCACCTGGACAATGACGGCCACTGGATCCGCCACCACCTCGGGGAGGACGGCAAGCCGCTGGAGGACGTCCAGTCCTGGCTGCTCGCCTCGCGCCCCCGGCAGCGCAGCCTGAGCCGGCGTTAGGGCTCCGGCGTTGTCGAGCGATGCACTCGTAGAAGACCAGACAGACCATCCGGGGGAACCAGTAGCGGTCACCGCTGCCGGAGCGATCCCCTGGCGGGCCACCCGGGAAGGCCTTGAAGTCCTCCTGATCCACCGCCCCCGCTATGACGACTGGTCCTGGCCAAAAGGCAAGATCGATGACGGCGAGACGGTACCGGAGTGCGCGGTCCGGGAAGTGCGGGAGGAAATTGGGCTTGATGCCTCTCTGGGCATTCCCTTGCCGCCCATCCACTACCACGTGTCCTCGGGGCTGAAGGTGGTCTATTACTGGGCCGTGAAGGTCAATGGCGCACGCCTCGTACCGGATGGCAAGGAAGTGGACTCCGTCATGTGGTGCAGCCCGGACAAGGCGGCTGCGCTGCTCTCCAACCCTTCGGATACGGCGCCGCTGCAGCACCTTCGCGAGGCGCATGCCCGCGGCGCGCTGGACACCTGGCCGCTGTTGGTTGTCCGCCATGCCAAGGCAAAGCCGCGTTCGTCCTGGACCAAGGCCGAAGGTGAACGGCCGCTGGCTGCCACGGGTATCCGGCAGGCGCAGGCCGTCGGCAGGTTGCTGCAGGCCTGGAAGCCGCCGCGGATAGTCACCAGCCCGTGGCTGCGCTGCGTCGCCACTGTGGCTCCCTACGCGAAGGCCAGCGGTGCGAAGGTCAAGATGGCGGAGGCCCTGACGGAACACCGGCACGAGCGCAGCCCCAAGAAGACGGCCGGCATCATCGAATCGCTTTTCGACAAGCAGCGGCCCGTGGCTGTCTGTACGCACCGCCCGGCCCTGCCCACCGTCCTCGCCCAACTGGCCAAGCACATGCCGGCGCGGCTGGGCAGCCTGCTCCCTTCCGTGGACCCGTTTCTGTCTCCCGGAGAGCTGGTGGTATGCCACGTGGCCTACGCCAAGGGGAACAACGTTGTAGCGGTGGAGCGGTTCAAACCCTTCGACGACTGACGGTACTGGCTGGCCCACCCGGTTGACCTCGCGCCACTTTGTATCAAATACTTGATACAAAGCCGCACGAATTTGGGGGAAGATGTGCCAGGCCTCGACGCCTTAGCGTTCAATACAATGCAGCCGACGGTGATCCTGTTTCCGTTCCTGCTGGCCGCAGGTGTCTACCTGCTGCTCCGGTGGGTCATCTGGCAACCGGGGAATCCCGGGTCAGCGGACACGGCGGCCAAACACGCACTATGGATCGGTGTGATCGGGTGGCTAGTGAGTTCGCTCCAGCCGGCGGCGAAGGCGGGCCTGATCCCTGTTTCCGGCCTGTACCAGGCGCCGTCCACCGTCGAACTCCTCCCTGTCCTGGCGTGGCCCGTCCTGGGCTGCCTTGCGGTGCACGCCATCGGCCAGCTCAGCTACCCCGGCCCACGGCTTCCCCGCCGGCGGGCGAGCCTCGACGTCCGGCGGATCCGCGATTTCCTTCCGCGGAAACTTGCCTGGACCGTGCTGGCCATCTTCATCACGGCAGCCGGGCAGATCGCGTGGACGGCGAGCCTGCCGGGCTTTGATCCCGTTCCCTATGTCCCGCGGCCCGAGCCGTCCGGCGGCAGCACGTATTACGGCGGCGACGGCCGGGTTCCCGGCATCGACCTTGCCGCCCCTCTGGGTGCCGCGCTGGCAGTCCTGGCAGCCGGAACCTTCGCCGTCCTGGCACTGATCGCCCGCCGGCGGCGGCTGGAATCGCTCACGTCCGAGGACAACGGCCTGCTGCGGACCATCGCGATGAACCGGCTCCTCCGTACCGTGGCCACGGTGGCCTCCGGCCTGGCCGCAATCGCCGGCAACCATACTGCCCTGCCGGACCCCGCCGAAAGCACCGGCACGTGGGCAAGCCCGGCCGCAGCCCTGAACCTCGTGGTCCTGCTGGCCATGTGGTGGTGGGCGCCGCCCAAGCTGTCCCACGGACTGACGGAACGCCGGGCCCGACGGATCCCTGACCCGCAACCGGCTACGAAACTGGTGGTCTCGATCGGGCCGGCCATGGGCTTGGCCGCGCTGCTTCCGCTGGTGGCAGCGGCTGTGATGCCGGGCGTCCTCACCGGCCATCCGGCCCTCTTCGTGGCACTCGCGGCCATCGCCGTCCTGGGTGTAGTGGCCGGCGGCGAGGTCCTCCTGCACCGCAACTACGGCACGGACGGCGAGCCCCGGCACTGGCCCCGCCAGATGGTCTCCCCCGCACTTATCACCACGGTAGTTGCTGCCATGGCCGTCCTGCTCGGCGTCCTGGTCTTCATTGCGATCCGGCAGGCGGCCACGGGCGTACCGTCGGCGTGGCCGGCAACGGCGTGGACCACCGCTGCTGCCATCGGAACCGCCGCCGTGCCCGTTGCCGTGGCACGGCGCCGCCGCAGTATCCCCGGGGCGGTTCCCGGACTGGATGCCGCCCTTCGTGCCATCACGCTGCACAGGGTGGCCCGCACCTTGGCTGCCCTCTTCGCCGCCCAGGCCGGAGCGCTGCTCATGAGCGCAGCACCAGCTCTCCAGCGCTTTTCACCGCCGGGCGCCGACGCCACTTCCGTCCTGTGGCAGATAGCACCGGGAGCCGGAGTGATCCTGGCCGCTGCCGGCGTGGTCATTGCGGTGATCCCGGTCCGCGGAATCACCGCCAAGCCTGCCGCCAAGGCAGCACCCGCACCCGAAACGGTGCCGTGAGCGCCGGAATCACCGTGGACCTGCGGTCCGCCACCCCGCCCTATGAGCAGATCCGGTCACAGATCAGCTCCCTGGTTGCCGTCGGCGCATTGCCGGCTGGAAGCAGGCTGCCCACCGTCCGGAGCCTGGCCGCGGATTTGGGCATCGCTGCCGGCACAGTGGCCAGGGCGTACAAGGAGTTGGAGGCGGCCGGGGTTGTTGAATCACGACGCCGGGGCGGCACCTTCATCGCCTCCGTTCCGGACGGTGCCGGGTACGGCCGCCCGGGTACAGTGCCGCCGGAGGTGACCGCCGCCGTCGAACGCTATGTGGAGGCTGGCCGGAAGGCGGGACTCAGCGACGGGCTGCTGCTGGACCTGGTCCGCGGAAGGCTCGGAAGGGAGCGGACCGATGGACGCTGATCCGCGCCCGCCGTCCCGGCGGATCTGGTTTGTGCCGTCACTGCTGCTCCTGGCGGCCACTGCGGTCCTGGGGGCTTACCTGTACCCGGAAATGCCGGATCCCGTCCCCGTGCATTGGAACGGGGCGGGTATCCCGGACAGGTTCGCCGGAAAGTCAGTTCTTGCCGTCTTTTCGCCGCTGCTGATCGGTACCGGCGTGGTGGCGTTCCTGTGGCTGCTGTACCGGTTCCTTCCCGCCATGGCCACCAAAGGCGCGCAGGATCCGGCCCGGGCCGCTCTCGAGGTCCGCGCGGGCAAGGACGTCCTGGCCAAGCTGGCGCCGGCATTGGCCATCCTCTTCTGCTGGCTGTGCACCACGGGCTGGCTCGGACTGGCAAGCCCCTGGACCATCTGGCCGCCGATGCTCGTCCTGATGGGCTTCACCCTGTGGCTGGTGGTCCGCGCCATCCGCGCGGTCTCCGTTCCGCCGGCTCCGCCCCGGTAGACTGGGACGGTGAGCATCCCCACGCCTTATGAAGACCTTCTGCGCGACGTCCTGGCCCAGGGCACGCACAAATCCGACCGTACGGGCACCGGAACCACCAGCGTTTTCGGCCGCCAGATCCGCTTCGACCTGGCCGAAGGTTTCCCGCTCATCACCACCAAGCGGGTCCACTTCAAGTCCGTGGCAGTGGAGCTGTTGTGGTTCCTGCGCGGCGAAACCAACGTGAAGTGGATGCAGGACCAGGGCGTCACCATCTGGAACGAATGGGCTGACGAGGACGGCGACCTTGGCCCGGTGTACGGCGTGCAGTGGCGCAGCTGGCCCACCCCGGACGGCGGCCACATCGACCAGATCGCCGAGCTCGTGGAGAACCTCAAGGCCAATCCGGACTCCCGCCGCCACATCGTCTCGGCCTGGAACGTCTCCGAGCTCAACGACATGGCGCTGCCGCCGTGCCACGCGTTCTTCCAGTTCTATGTTGCCGACGGCAAGCTCTCCTGCCAGCTATACCAGCGCTCGGCGGACATGTTCCTGGGCGTCCCGTTCAACATCGCCTCCTATGCCCTGCTCACGTACATGCTGGCACAGCAGGTGGGCCTGGAGCCCGGCGAATTCGTGTGGACCGGTGGCGACGTCCACATTTACGAGAACCACATGGACCAGGTCCTCAAGCAGCTCGAACGGGAGCCGTACGAGTACCCGCAGTTGAAGATCAACAGGAAGCCCGCCTCGATCTTCGATTACACGCTGGAAGACTTCGAGGTGGTCGGTTACAAGCACCACCCCACCATTAAGGCGCCGATTGCCGTATGAGCACCGAGAATTCCACCGATCCCCAGTCCTTCACCGAGGAACTTGCCGCCTCCATCACGGGCGTTGGCCTGGTCTGGGCCCAGACACCGGACGGCGTCATCGGCAAGGACGGGGACATGCCCTGGCACCTGCCGGAGGACCTCAGGCACTTCACCAGGCTGACCACCGGGCACCCGGTCATCATGGGCCGCAAGACCTGGCTGTCCTTCCCGGAGAAGTACCGCCCGCTGCCCGGGCGGACCAACATCGTCATCACCCGGCAGAAAAGCTGGGCCGATACGCCCGAGGCGGAGGGCGCCGTCGTGGTCCCCTCGCTGGATGACGCGCTGCTGGAGTCCCAGTTCGTCGACGGCGGCGACACCGTCTGGATCCTCGGCGGCGGCGAGATTTTCCGCCAGTCGACGGAGCTCGCCAACGTTGCGGTGGTCACCACCATCGACGTGGAGGCCGACGGCGATACGTACGCTCCGGAGCTCGGCACCAGTTGGGAGGCCAGCTCCTCCCTCCCGCCGGACGGATGGCTGACCGGCGCCAACGGCACGCGCTACCGATTCACCAAATGGTCACGGACCGAAAGCTAGGACGATGCTGAAGAAACCCGAAACCCTGTTCGTCCTGGGGTACATGCTCCTCCCGCTCCTGGCGCTGCTGTCCGCGATTGTTGGGCTCACCATGATCCTGGGCGGCAACAAGATCGCCGGCGCCATCGTGCTGGTAGTGGTGACGCAGGCCTTCGCCTTTGGCGCATTCTTCGCCCTGCGCGCCCGTAAAACCGCCATGCTGGAAGAGTCCGACCGGGGCTGACCTGTTGCGGCTGCCGGCCGCGGAAAACCGCTTCAGGTCCGGGCCGCCGTCGTACTCCGCTGCAGCCTGGCGGCAGTGACGTAACCGACTGCGCCCTTCCGGTTGCGAAGTCTAAACTGTACGAATGACTACAGCAGCTACCCCTTCCGTCGGCCTGGTCGGATGGCGCGGCATGGTGGGCTCCGTCCTCATGCAGCGCATGCAGGACGAGGGCGACTTCGCCAACATCAACCCGGTGTTTTTCTCCACGTCCAACGCGGGCGGTGCCGCCCCCACCCTTGCTGGTTCAGCAGGAGGGAGCGCCGGCAAGCTCGAGAACGCGTTTGATCTCGACACCCTGGCGAAGCTGCCCATTATTGTCACCGCCCAGGGCGGGGACTACACCAAGCAGGTCCACGGCGAACTGCGCGGCCGCGGCTGGGACGGCCTCTGGATCGACGCCGCCTCCACGCTGCGCATGAATGATGATTCGATCATCGTGCTGGACCCCATCAACCGCGATGTGATCGACAAGGGCCTGGTTAACGGCACCAAGGACTTCATTGGCGGCAACTGCACGGTCTCCTGCATGCTCATGGGCCTCGGCGGACTCTTCAAGAACGGCCTCGTCGAATGGGGCACGTCCATGACCTACCAGGCTGCCTCCGGCGGCGGCGCCCGGCACATGCGCGAGCTCCTCAGCCAGTTCGGCACGCTGAACGCCGAGGTCAGCACCGAACTGGACGACCCCGCGTCCGCCATCCTCGAGATCGACCGCAAGGTGCTGGCCCACCAGCGCAGTGACATCGACGCCACCCAGTTCGGCGTCCCGCTGGCCGGCTCCTTGATCCCCTGGATCGATGCGGACCTGGGCAACGGGCAGTCCAAGGAAGAGTGGAAGGCCGGGGTTGAGACCAACAAGATCCTGGGCACCGCCGAGGACAACCACGTGATCATGGACGGCCTCTGCGTCCGGATCGGTGCCATGCGCTCCCACTCGCAGGCACTGACGCTGAAGCTCCGCGAAGATCTCTCGGTGGCCGAGATTGAAAAGCTGCTGGCCGAGGACAACGAGTGGGCCAAGGTGGTTCCCAACACCAAGGAAGCCTCCATGGCCGACCTCACGCCCGTAGCCGCTTCCGGAACCCTGGACATCCCGGTGGGACGCATCCGCAAGATGGAAATGGGCCCCAACTACATCAGCGCCTTCACAGTGGGCGACCAGCTCCTCTGGGGCGCCGCCGAGCCGCTGCGCCGCATGCTGAAGATCGCCACCGGCAACCTCTAAGTGTCCCAGCTGCTTCACGAGCGGCCCTGACCCGCATGACCGTTGCTGCCCGGCACCGGTCATGCGGGGCGGGGCCGCTTCTGCGTTCCGGGGTGCTGTCCCAGGAATTCCAGAAGCCGCCTCCGAAGCTCCTCGGGGCGGTCCAAGTGCTTCCATCGCAGCCTGAAGACCCGCCATCCGGCCTCAGTCAGTGCAGTTTCCCGCAATCTCTCCGCCACCAGCACATCGTCGGTGGGTTTGTAGTCGAAGTACTTGGCGGCGCCGTCGAACTCGATGACAACCTTTGCCTCAGCATCTGCGAAGTCCGCTCGAAAGAAACCTTCGGGGGTGGGTATTTCAACCTGCGGCGTGAACCTGTCCAGCCCGAATGAGTACAGGAGCAACCTGGTCCGCGTCTCCCCCGCCGATTCAGAACGGGCATCCAAAACGTCCAGCAGCTCGGCGGCCCTGCGGCTCCCACGCTTCACGGTGCCGTCGTCCAGCAAACGCCGCATGCCCTCCAACGACGCACCCTTGCGCAGGGCGTGGTCACCGATGACGGCAGCCTTGGCGCGGGGAAGGATCCGCGCGCAATCCAGGACCGTCCGTTCGAGGCCGGTGGTCAGGATGCCGCGGCCATCTGGCCTCCAGAGGGTAGCCAGATCGCCTGCTGCGAGCGGGAGCCGGTGGGTCCGGACATCCACGCCCGCGCTGGTCCGCGAATTGGAGTACTGCGTTGTCACGTGAACCGTGGACCCGGTGTTCCACACATCGCAGCCGTGCAGCAAGGCGGCGCTGACATGTGTGTAGCGGGCCACACCTCCCGTGGATTCATAGTGCGCCATAATCATCAGCCGGTCCTGGTTCCAGGGTTTGAGCGTGTTCCAGTAAGAGCGCCGGACATAGGCACCCCGCCGCAGCCGGAGGATCACGCCAGCCTTCACCGCCTCCGCCACCATCCGGCTTTCCAATCCGGCCTCCGCCAGTTGCCCGGTGGAAACCACCGGTCCTCCTGGCCACCGTCCTTCCACCAAGGCAGCGATTTTATCGGGATGCATGCTGCCAGCATGGGCAACCAGCACTCCAGATGGCAGCCGGCAGCCCGCCTATGTGGACAGTCATCACCACGAGCGGCCATGACCCGCATGACCGTTGCTGCCTGGCACCGGTCATGCGGGTGAGGGCCGGTTATGCAGGTGGGGGCCGGTTATGCGGGGGGGCCGCTTCTGCGTTCCGGTGGCGTCAGCCGGCCAGGAAGGCCTCGTACCGGCGGGCGGCCTTAGCCAGGGCTGCCTGCGCTGCCGGACCCGGCGGCCGGATCCCGTCGAAGAATTCGGGTACGACGGCGGCAGCACGGCCGGTGCCTTCCCGCGCCCAGGTGCCCACCACCTCCCCTGCCGCCACCACTGTCTTCTTGAAGACCCCGTTGCCGCCGGGAACGATGCTGTTGAAGTGCTCCGGTGCCAGCACAAGGCTGCGGTCCTGGTAGCCGAGCACGAACTCGTCGAAGCCTGGCAGCAGCAGGACCGACCTGGCTCCCGGGACCCCGCTGTCCAGCAGTGAAGCCGTCTCCGGCGACATCCAATAGCCCACACCGCCGAACTCAACCTCCACGATTTGGCTACGGATGGATTCGAGCGCGGCCCTGGCCTCGGTCAGCGGGATCTGCGTCCACCAGGCGAAGTCCCGCACCGTTGCGGGCCCGTGGCTTCGGATGTAGCGCAGCAGGAACTCCGCCACCGCTTCCGCCCGATCCAGTCGCCGTGACACGGGAATCCATTCGTCGAAGGCGACCAGCAGCTGTTGGTTTCCCGCCAGCGGCCCCTGTACCAGCCAGCCGTGCCGGCACAGCGTGCCCAGGATGTGGATGCCCCGCTGGCCCGTTGTCGGCTGGCCGGCGGCGTCGAACTCCTTGAACAGGTCGGTACGGCTGACAGGACCGCCGGCAGCGATCCGGGCCAGAGCCACGTCCCGGCTCGCCTCGATATCGGCCCAGCTGATGGCCAGTTCCCGGTGCCTGGCGGCGATGCTCCTGGTGAGGCGTTCGGCAGTGAGGTCCAACATCCAGCCGAGGTCCTCGGGCGCCACCAGGTGCAGCGTTCCGCGCATGGGCCAGGAGCGGACGATCGAGCCGGCATCAAGAGCGGCACGGACATCACCAAGGCCCAAGCCCGGGTGCCGCACGCCTACGGCCCACAGCGACGCCTGCAGGTCCTGCGCCTGCATCGCCGTCATCCACCGCACCACGTCCGCCGCCGAGGCAGGCCCGGCCACTGGTGCAGGCCCGGCAGCTGTGAGCCCCTGGGACGCCAGCCGGAGCCGGCCCATGACGTTGCGGCTCAGCCGCACGGCGGTTGGTGACATTGCTTCATCCTAGGTGCCGCACCCCTTGGCGCCTACGCCGGTTAGGGTGGAACCATGACTTTGGGGAGTTTGTGGCTGTTGCTTGCGCGTAAAACCAGGATGTGGATGATCGGCGGGACGCTCAGCGTCCTGGCCGGAACGGCGCTGGGAGGCCTTTCCCTCACCAGGTTCCTGGGCAGCGGTCAGTCTGAACCCCGGATCCTTCTTCCCTCACTGGCCCTGAGCCTGGGCGGAGGTTACGCGGTCCTCTTTCCCGGCCTCAGCACGGGCTGCCAGGGCGTGCGGATCCGCAGGGACTGGAGCCGCCACCCGATGACCGGACGGGTGCTTTGGGTCCTGTCCCTGGCGGTCGCCGCCGCCGGCCTGGCCACGTGCATCCTGGCCGGGATGGTGAGCCCGCTGGCCCCAGGGCAGCTGGTATGGATCTTCATGGGAATCTACCTGACCCTGGCCGGGTGGGCCTCAGCCATCATGGGTGCGGCGGCATCCCTGCGGCAGGACCCGGCAGGCACCCCAGCGTCCGCCGAAGAAGAAGCTACAGTTCCAGGCCGATAAGCAGCGGCTCGGGGTGCAGCCGGACGCCAAAGCGGCGTTCGACGCCAGCACGCACCTCGCGTGCCACGGCCACCACATCGGAGGCGCCTGCGCCGCCGCGGTTGGTGATGGCCAGCGTGTGCTTGGTGGACAGCGAAGCCCGTCCCCCGGACACGCTGTCCGGTTCGAGCCCGAAGCCCTTGCCGAAGCCTGCCTGGTCAATCAGCCACGCAGCGGACAGCTTCACCATTCCGTCCTGTCCGGCAGGGTACCGCGGCGCGTTCTCCGGCAGCGAGGCAGCTTCGGACTCAGGAACGATCGGGTTGGTGAAGAACGACCCCGTCGAATAGGTGTCCCGGTCCGCAGGATCGAGGACCATGCCCTTGGAGGCCCGCAGCCGCAGCACTTCCCGGCGCACATCGTTCGAGTAGGCCCGCTTGCCCGCCTCAACGCCGAGGGACCGCGCCAGCTCTGCGTACCGGATGGGGGCGCTCATCCGGCCCAGCGGGAGCTGGAATTCGACCGTCAGCACCACGTACCGGGGCGACCCGTTCACCGTGGTCTGCTTCAGGATGGAGTCCCGGTAGCCGAACTTCAGCTCGGAGTTGGTGAAGGTCTGCACGGCGTTCCGCTCGCGGTCCCAGGTCCGGACCGCGGCGATGGTCTGCGAGACGTCGGCGCCATAGGCACCCACGTTCTGGACCGGCGTCGCGCCCGTTGACCCCGGGATTCCGGACAGCGCCTCAATCCCCGACCACGCGTGGCGGACAGCGTAATCCACCAGCTGGTCCCAGTTGTGCCCGGCCTGGACCACCACGGCCACGCCGCCGCAGGAGTCTTCCGCGTTGACCGTGAAGCCCTCAGAGGCGATCTTCACCACCGTTCCGGGGTACCCGTCGTCCGAAATCAGGAGGTTGGAGCCGCCCGCGATGATCAACACCTGTTCCCCGGCCGCATCCGCGGTGCGGACGGCATCGATGATCTCAGCCTCGGTCCGCGCCTCGATGTACTTGCCGGCGGGGCCACCAACGGCGGAGGTGGTCAGGGAAGAAAGCAGGGTGGAAGTCACCAGAACACCTTACTAGGCAATCCCTGCGGGCTTCCGGGCCACCGGCGAAAGGAAGAAGCTGACGGCCAGCATCACCATGACGGCCAGCAGCGAATGCAGGATGCCCACATGCTCGGCAAGCAGGCCCAGCAGCGGCGGACCGCACAGGAACGCGCCGTAGCCGATGGTGGAGACCACGGAGACCCTGGCGGCGGCTTTGGCGGGGTCGTCGGCCGCGGCGGACATGCCCACGGGGAACCCCAGCGAAGCACCGAGTCCCCAGATGGCGAGGCCAATGAAGGCGAGCCACGGCACCGGCGCGAAGACGAACAGGCCCAGTCCCAGGACCGCCAGCGCAGCGCACCAGCGCATCACCGGAACCCTGCCGTAGCGGTCCAGGACAAGGGTTCCGGCGAACCGGCCGATGGTCATGAACGTGACGAACAGCCCGTACCCGGCCGCGCCGGCGGCGTCGCTTTGCCCGTGTCCGTCCGCCAATGCGAGGGCCACCCAGTCGCCCGCCGCACCTTCGGCCAGGGCCAGGCCCAGCACCAGGACACCCAGGAGGAGCGTCCTTCGATCGCGCCAGGCCTGGGCGATCTTGCGTTTGTTGTCGAGTGGGGCCTCCCCTTCACCGGCGGTGATGAGGGGAATGGGCCCGGTAGTGGGGTCCTCGAAGTGGTCAGGGGTGTAGGTCCGCTCCCCCGCGACCGGGGTGATGTCCGCCCGGAACCAGGAAGCCGCCGTCGCCACCGATATGGCGACCACCAGGCCTGCCGCTCCGAGGTGCCAGGCCACAGGCAGGGACACTGCGGCTGCTGCAGCCCCCAGGCCCGCACCCGCCACGGTCCCCAGGCTGAAAGCACCGTGCAGCCGGGGCATGATGTGCCGGCCCACGGCCCGTTCCACCGCAGCGCCCTCCACGTTCGAGGCGGTGTTCCAGCTTCCGGTACCCAGCCCTATAACGGCCAGCCCCGCCGCAGTGACCACAGGACTGGCGAACACGGAGGTGCCCAGGCCGGCGAGCAGCAGGCCGAAGCCCACCATGATACTGCCGGTCCGGATGGTCTGCTTGGAGCCCAGCCGGAGCACGATCAGCCCCGAGGCAGACACAGAAGCAAACGAGCCCAGGGTCAGGCACAGCAGCAGGACGCCCACGTTCCCAGGGGTCAGGTCGAGGGCGTCACGGATCGCCGGGAGCCGGGACACCCAGGACGCGAAGGCCAGCCCGCTGGCGCCGTAGGCCACTACGACGGCGTTGCGCCAGTGGGTGACGTTGGCCGCTGTGGCTTGGGGTTCTGCCGCTTTGGTCAAGGAGGTTCCGCTAGGAGAGCTTGACGACGGCCTGGGCCTTCATCAGGACCTTTTGCCCGGCCGCGGTGACGGTGAGGTCCACGCGGGCGGTGCCCGCCTCGGCGTCAAGCTTTCCGATGGTTCCGCTGACCTCAATCGTGGCGCCGGGCTCGGCGGTCCCGGTGGTGTCGGTGACCAGGACGGGCTTGGTGAAGCGGGTCTGGAAATCGACGACGGCGGCGGGGTCGCCTGCCCAGTCGGTCACCAGCTGGACGGCCGAGCCCATGGTGAACATGCCGTGGGCGATGACGCCGGGCAGTTCGACGCCGGTGGCGAAGGCCTCGTTCCAGTGGATGGGGTTGAAGTCGCCGGAGGCGCCTGCGTACTTGACCAGGTCCGTGCGGGTGACCTCGATGGTGCGGCTGCCGATCTCCTGGCCGGCAGCCAGGTCGGTGATGCTGGGGCTCATGGTTACTGTCCCTCTCCGCGGACCAGGATGGATGACGTGGTGGTGGTGACCTGCTCGCGGGCGTCACCGTCGCCGACGGCGAAGATTTCGGAGCGGGTGGTGATCATGGCGCCACCGCCCATGGCGCGGACGCCGTCCACGTGCAGTTCGGCCACGAGCCGGTCGCCGGCGAAGATGGGACGGTGGTGGATGAAGCGCTGGTCTGCGTGGACCACGCGGGAGAAGTCGATGCCCGCTTCCGGATCCTCGATGAGCTGGGCGTCGGCGCGCTGGGCGATGATGATGGCGAAGGTGGGCGGTGCCACGAGGTCGCGGTGGCCCAGTGCCGTGGCGGCGTCGACGTCGAAGTGTGCGGGATGGGTGGCCTTGACCGCCCGGGCGAACTCGCGGATCTTCTCGCGGCCGACGTCGTACACCTCTGCGGCAGGGTAGCTCCGGCCCTGCAGATCCGGATTGATAGTCATGGCCTCAAGCCTATCGTCCGCGTGATGGCGGGCCGAAAACGGGGCGGTCCCCGGCGGCGCTGCTAGCGGCGGAGGTTCTTGCGGATCGACTGGCCGCGGACCACCATGCCCACCACGTGCAGGACCAGGCCCAGGCCGATCAGCGGCAGGGATGCCATCGCCAGGCCCTGGTTGCCGCTGGTGTTGCCCACGAGGTTCAGGATGATGCCGACGGCGATCAGGCCCATGGCGCTGAAGACCATGACTTTGTAGGAGGTTGGCGCGGTGGCCCAGAATTCGTTCAGCACCGTCCAAGTCTACCGGGGTTGCCTTGCCCGGACTGCCAGGGCCTACTCTCGCGCAGGTCCTAGAACAGCGCCTCCTGCACGGCCGGCACTGCCGAGGCGAAGTCTCCCGGTTCGATGGTCCGGGCCGTCAGGTGCGAGAGGTTCACCACGAACAGCGACTCGGTGCCGTCCAGCCGGGCCAGGACGTTTGCCCCGCTGATGGCTGCGACAGTAAAGCCGTGCTCCCCGCCGTCCAGTGGATGGGGATAGGCGTGGCGGGCCGCCGGGCCGTAGGCGGCGTCCGCCTGGCCGGGACGCACCCACGTTTCGTCAACCACGGTGAAGCCGCCGACGGCGGTGCGGGCCAGCAGGTGCCGCACGTCGCCTGCATGGCGGCTGCTGATGGCGTCCAGGTCTCCTGCGGCCAGTGGCTGCAGGAGCGCTTCGGTTTTAGCACTGGAGCGCACCAGCTGGGTCAGCTCCAGCTCGGCCGTGACCAGGTCCTCCAGGACCCGGACCACCCGGCCGTCGTCCGCCCGTGCCACGTAGCGGGCCACTGTGGCGCCCTGCTCGGCCAGCCTGTTCCACTTGCGGGGGCCGGAGGCAGTACCCACCTTGGTGGCGCCTCCGGCGAAGGTGGCCACGTAGAGCCAGTGCTCCTGCATCAGGTAGTCGCGGAGTCCGGGAGTCACGCGGCCGCCGCGGTGGAAGTCGTGGATCAGTCGAGATTCGTCCAGGACGAAGCAGCGGTCGCATTGCCGTCCCCTGGCGGCCGGGGCCGCTGCCTTGCAGAGGATGTGGTCGCGTCGGGTGGACGAGTGGACCACCAGGTGCCCCAGGCAGGACTTGGCCGGCCCTGCCACCCGAAAACCGAGCCGTGCGCCGGGACGGAGGCTCAGCTCCCGGAAATCCCCGGACGGTGACTGGAGGCGCAGGACCGGGGCACCGCCGTCGTCCGCTGCCGTAGCGGCCGGCGGACCATCCCAAAAGACCCCGTGGACCAGATAACGGGTATCGGTCACGGGGTCTCCTGAAAGGCTGGGGGCGGGCGCTACAGCGCGGGCTGCACCCCAAAGGCTACAGCCAGCTTCATGATCTTTTCGGCGCGGCCCAGGCGGGGCAGGTCCGAGCCGTCGCGGATGACGCGGCCGTTGGCTTCGAAGTCGGCCATGAAGTCGGTGGCCCAAGCGACGTCCGACGGCGTGGGGCTGATGACCTCGTTGATCACGGGGGTCTGGTCGATGGCCAGGCACAGCTTGCCGGTCATGCCCATCATCACGGTTATGCCGGTCTGCTCTCGCAGGATGGGGTGGTTGGTGCCCACGGTGGGGCCGTCGATGGGGCCCGGCAGGTTGCCGACGCGGCTGGCGACGACGAGCTTGGCGCGCGGGTAGGCCATGGCTTCGGGGGTGGCAGCCATGCCGGTGTCGCGGCGGAAGTCACCGGAACCGAAGGCCAGGCGGAAGGCGCCCTGGGCCTTGGCGATGTTGTTGGCTTCTTCGATGCCGACGGCGGACTCCACCAGGGGAATAACCGGGGTCTTGCCGTCCATGCGGTGGAAGCTTTCGGTGACCTGGTCCGCGGATTCGGTCTTGGCGAGCATGACGCCCAGCAGGCCGGGGGTGCCGCGGAGGCCGGCAAGGTCATCTGCCCAGAACGGGCTGGTGGCGTCATTGATGCGGACCCAGGCCTGGCCGCCACGGGTCAGCCAGTCCACCACGTTGCCCCGCGCCGTGTCCTTCTGGGACGGGTCCACGGCGTCTTCGATGTCAAGGATGATCGAATCTGCGCGTGAGACGGCGGACTGGTCGAAGAGCTCGGTCTTCATGGCGTTCACGAGGAGCCAGGAGCGGGCGATCTCTGCGGGGATGTTGCGTTCAGGCCGTACGGTCTCTGCGGCGGTGGTAGACGTCATGGCTTCTACAGTATCTGCCCCGCCACCGGCACGCGGAAGAAATGGGCTCCGGTGTGAGGATCAATACGAACTAAACGGGTTGTGACTGCGTTCCGGTTGCCCGTCCCGGCAGCGTCCGCCCGCCGCCTGAGCCTCCCGGGTGATCCGGACGAGCCGGGTCAGCCGGGCGGCGTCAGCCTGGTCAGCCGGGTCAGCCGCCCAGGCGCAGGGCTGCCACGATGCTGATAACGAGGCCAACGAACGCGAGCACGCCCACCAGGAACATCGCAGCCCCGGGATTGCCGAAGTTCAGGGTCCAGCCGAGGCCGAACCGGCGCGGCACCATGAGTGCGGGGTCGTCACGGTTGACGTAAACCAAGCCGCCGCGCCAGAACCTGTCGTCATCCACGTGCGTCAGGCCTGTATCCGGTTCCCCCTCATCCGGCACGCGGTTGTTCCGCGCCAGCACAATGGCAGCAACAGTGACTCCGGCCAGGACAGGAAGTACGACGGCGAGCGGCGCCCAGGTGCTGACGGTGCCCGTCCACATCAGCAGCGATGAGAGGAGCATTCCGAGGTCGATCATGGCCACCAGGCCCAGCAGGGCTTTGACGCTCTGCGCCGTGTACCGGCGGTGCCAGCGGGCAGAGGAGACGGGGTACGCAGGGTCGATGTCCGGGCGGCTCCGGTGCACTGCAACGGCCACTGCTGCCAGCAGCGCCGTCAGGCCGCACTGCACGAAGACCAGCGAGAAAGCGCTGCCGATCGACTTGGCGGCGAGCCGGTCGGGCACGCCGTCCGCGCCATAGTGCACGGCGAGCAGCGCCGGCATCGATGGATAGCGTAGAGCGCCGATGACCAGCGTGGCGGCCGTGATGGCGAGCGCCGGGACCAGCCAGAGCCAAGGGAAGGGCACCCGCGCCGGCTGCGCTTCCAGCCCGTCTTCAGACGGCGCCCCTGCCCCCGGGCCGGCATCCGCTGCTGCCGCTTGCCGGACGCCCTCGAACCAGCCCCCGGCGGCCTTGGCGGCGCGGATTGCGTGGTTGGCCAGGACAAAGCAGGCGTACCACGTCCCGACGAGGACCAGCACGGACAACGGCAGCAGCAGCGCCTCTCCGCTGGCGGCAGAGACGGCAGCCGTTGCCGCAGCCACAACCACCGCGCTGGCCAGCACCCGCTTGCGGTAGGTGCGGATCTGCCCCACGATCACTGGATCAGCGGCGTAGCGGGACGGCACCCGGACCCCGAACGGCACCGTGGCACTGTTGATGGCCGGCAGGGCGAGGGCGAGGACGGTCACCATGGCCAGCAGCGCTGACGTCAGGATGATGGCGACGGTCACGGCATGTCCTTTCTCCTTCCAGTTGTAGAAGAAATGTCCGCCAAAAGGAATGCCCCGCCAAAGACCCTTGACCTGTCACTTGTTTTTTGCAAGTGTTACTTGCATCACCCAAGTGCCTACGAAAGAAGACCATCATGACTTCCATGTTCGTCAACCTGCCGGTCACCGACCTGGACCGCGCCAAGGCGTTCTACACGGCCATCGGATTCACCATCAACCCGCTCTTCACGGACCACAATGCTGCCTGCGTGGTTGTTGAAGAGGACCACAGCTACTTCATGATCCTTGTGCGCGACTTCTTCCAGACCTTCACCGACCGGCCCATCGGAGACCCGGCCGCCGCAGTGTCCGTCTCAACGGCAATTTTCCTGGACGACAGGGAAGCCGTGGACACGGCGGTCGCCGCAGGCCTGGCCGCGGGCGGCTCCGAGGACCACCCGGCCACGGACCTCGGCTTCATGTACCAGCGCCAGCTCACGGACCCTGACGGCAACGTCCTGGAATTCGGCTACATGCACCCCGCTGCGGCCGAACAGGGCCCCCAGGCTTTCGTAAACCAGCAGTCCTAGGGCCGATGGCGGCACGGGACTACGGCCAGTACTGCGGCGTCACACGGGCCCTTGAGCTCGTGGGCGAACGCTGGGCCCTGCTCATCGTGCGCGACCTCCTGGTGGGGCCGCGCCGCTACGGTGAACTCGCCGCGGGCCTTCCGCGGATACCGAGCAATATCCTGGCGGCGCGGCTCAAGGAACTGCAGGCGGCCGGGATCATCCGCCGCGTACCGCACTCGCGCGTCATCGTTTACGAACTGACGCCGTACGGCAGTGAACTTGAGCCGCTGGTGCTGGCCCTCGGCGCCTGGGGGTTCAAGGCGATGGGCGAGCCCAGGGCTGACCAGGTCATCACCCCCGATTCAATGACCATGGCGCTGCGCACGGCCTTCCGTCCGGAGGTGGCGGCCCACCTGCCCCCCACCTCCTACGCCGCCGATTTCGGCCCTGCTGCCCTGCTGATCCGGGTGGACGGCCGCACCCTTGGAGTGGAACGCGGGGACGGCCCTGCCGACCTCGCTTTCTCCGCCGGTCCCGATGTCCGCCGGCTCATTTCCGGCGAGCTGACGCCGGGCCGCGCCATCACCACCGGCGCGGTCAAGGTGCTGGCCGGCCGCGGCGACCTCCTGGAGCGCTTCGCCAGCACCTTCCACCTGGCCGCCTAGCCTGGCAAACCATCCCCGGGCACCCTTCGCCCAGGCAGCTCAGGGGATATTGCTCCCCCGCGCCGTCACCCACAGCCGGTACCAGTCGGCGCGGGTCAGGGCCTTGGAAACGCGGGCCGCGTCCCCGCACGCCCTGATGCGGCCGGGATTGGCGGTGCCAATCACCGGCGCGATGCCCGCAGGGTGCTTCATCAGCCACCCCAAAAGGACCGACTCGCCGGACGTGCCGTGTTCGGCTGCCAACTCCGCCACGAGTTCCGCGGTGGCGGCTTCGGACGATGTTGGACTGTCGGGATCAGCTCCCGTGTAGAGACCCCGCGCCAGCGACCCGTAAGCCTGGAGCGTGATGTTGTTGCGCGTGCAGTACTCCAGCGTGCCGTGCGGGAAGCTGTAGTCCAGGTGTTCGGGGTGGTTGACCAGCACCTGGCTTTCAAGCCAGGCCCGCTTGAGCAGGCTCATCTCCAACTGGTTGGCAACAACAGGTGTTTCCAACCGGTCCTGCAGCACCTCAATCTGCGCCGCAGACATGTTCGAAACACCCAGCTGCCGCACCTTTCCTTCGGCCATGAGCTGCCCGACGGCGGATGCCACCTCGGCGGGGTCCGCCAACGGATCCGGCCGGTGCAGCAGGAGGATGTCCACGTAGTCCGTCCGGAGCCGTTCCAGGCTGCCGTTCACGCGCTCCAGGATGGCGTCCCGGCTGAGGTCATAGTGCGTCTGCAGGCCGCGTTCGTTCAGCCTGATGCCGCACTTGGTCTGGAGGCGGATCCGCCCGCGCAGGCCCGGAGTGGAGGCGAGCACCTCACCAAAGACGGCCTCGGACTTGCCGCTGCGGTAAATGTCGGCATGGTCGAACAGGGTGATGCCCGCGTCCAGGGCCGCCTGGACGGCAGCTGCGGCCTCGTCCACATGGCCGGGGCCGTGTGGTTCGTCGGTCCAGCTGCCGCCCAGGCCCATGCACCCGTAAATGAGTTCCTGCATCAGGAATTCGCGTCCGGCCGGCCGGCAACCATCGTCAGCGCAGCCATGCGGTGGTGTTGGCCGGCAGCTTTCCGTCTTCCAGCGGCGCGCTGCTGACCAGGACGTCACCGGCAGGAAGCGCCACGGCCGTGTTCCCGAAGTTGGTCACGGACTGCCAGCCGTTGGGGCGCTTGAAGTGCAGGATGTCCGGGGTGCCGCTGTCCACCCATTCGAGTTCCTCGCCGGTCTGCAGTTCCCTGCGTAGCTTCAGGGCCTTGCGGTAGAGCTCCAGGGTGGAGCCGTCCGTACCGTCCTGCGCTTCCACGGCGTACTTGCTGAACCAGCCAGGCTGGGGCAGGTGGGAGCCGCCCTCACCAAACCCGAACGACGTACCCTCAACTTTCCATGGCAGCGGCACCCGGCAGCCGTCACGGCCGATTTCCACGCCCTTGTTGCGGAAGAAGGACGGGTCCTGGCGCTCCGACTCGGGGATGTCAGCCACTTCCTGCAGGCCGAGTTCCTCACCCTGGTAAAGGTATGCGGAACCGGGGACGGCGAGCATCAGCAGCGTTGCCGCCCGGGCACGGCGTTCGCCCAGTTCAACGTCCAGCTGATCGGCGGGGGCGCCGGCCAGCAGCCAGTCCTTGCCGTCCTGGCCCTTCGCGCCGGCCTTGGTCTTCGCGATCTGCGGCAGCGCGTAGCGGGTGGCATGCCGGACCACGTCGTGGTTGGAGAAGACCCACGTGGAGGAGGCCCCGGTGGCGGTGGCTTCGGCGAGGTTGCGGGTGATGATTTCCCGGTACTCGGCGGCGTCGAAGTCGGACTGCAGCAGATCGAAGTTGAAGGCCTGGCCCAACCCCTGCGGGCTGGCGTAGCGGGCCCGGCGGCTGGCGTGCACCCAGGCTTCGGCGACAGCCGTGCGCGGCGGGTTGTACTCGTTGAATACCTCGCGCCATTCCGCGTAGACCTCGTGGACTTCGTCGCGGTCCCAGAACGGGTGCGTGCCGTCGTCGAATCCGTCCACGCCGGTGTTCGCGGCACTGAGCTCCAGCTTGGACAGCAGCGGCTCGGTGAGGTCCTTGGTGAGCGCATGCGCCACGTCGACCCGGAAGCCGTCCACGCCGCGGTCGGACCAGAAACGGAGGGTCTTCAGGAAGTCGTCACGGATTTCGCGGTTGGCCCAGTTCAGGTCCGGCTGTTCCTTGGCAAAGATGTGCATGTACCACTGCCCCGGCGTACCGTCCGGTTCGGTGATCCGTTCCCACGCAGGGCCGCCGAAGACCGAGTCCCAGTCCGACGGCGGGAACTCGCCGTTGGGGCCCTTGCCGTCGCGGAAGATGTACCTGTCGCGGGCCGGGGATCCCTTGGGCGCGGCGAGCGCCTCCCGGAACCACTCATGCCGGTTGGACGAGTGGTTGGGGACGATGTCGGCAATCAGCTTGATCCCGGCCTCGTGCAGGGCCATGGCCATGGCGTCGAAGTCCTCGAGCGTGCCCAGCTTGGGGTCCACGTCGCGGTAGTCGTCCACGTCGTAGCCACCATCCGCGAGTGCCGACGGGTAGAAGGGGCTCAGCCAGACGGCGTCGATGCCCAGCGTCTTCAGGTACGGGACCTTGGCCGTGATGCCCTTCAGGTCGCCGATGCCGTCGCCGTTCGAATCGGCAAAGCTGCGGGGGTAGATCTGGTAGACGGAGGCCTGTCGCCACCAGTTCGGATCGGACAGGCGATCGGAGTCGGACAGGGTTGCCAGGGTGGCGGTGGTGGACAAGGAGGGATCCTTTTCTGCTGGTCGCGGCGTTTTTATATTGGATCTAAATTTACTTGCCTAAGTATTATCTGGTGCTTTGCACCGGGAGGTCAACAGTGCTGGCCGGGGACCGTTGGTGGTTCCGGCGCTGCCGTCCGGGTCACTCGGGCATGATCATGGTCCGCAGGTCCAGCTGGCGGAGCACCCGGTCCGCCACTTCGGGGTCCATGTCAGGTTCGCTCCGCGCGGCCACCACTTCCTGCCGGGCGGCGTCCAGCGCGATGGTCTGGACCGCGATGGCCAGTTCCCGGCCACGTTGGCGTTTCTCCGGCAGGGACTCGTTCCGGAGGCTGCCGTCCAGGAGTTCGGCCTGCAGCCGCTTCATCCTCTCCTTGACCAGTTCCACTTTTTCGGGCGGGAGGTCCTTCATGAGGTCGTGGCCCTTGAGTGCTGCAACGGCGGCACCTTGGGCGCGCTTGGCCAGCAGCCGTGCGGCATCGCGTTCCTCCGACCCGTCGCCGGTGGCCTTCAGGACCCGCATCAGCCACGGCAGGGTCAGCCCGGGCAGGACCAGGGTGGCGAGCAGGACGGCGCAGGCGATGACCAGCAGATAGTCCCGTCCCGGGAACGGGCTCCCGTCCGCCAGGGTCACCGGCAAAGCCAGGGCGAGGGCCAGCGTTGCCAGGCCGCGCATGCCGCACCACGTCAGGATGACCACTTCCTTCAGGGACGTGGGCTGCAGCAGGTTCCGCCGTTTCCGGGCTCCGAGGGCCAGCACGGCCAGCCACAGGAACCGCACGCCGAACACCAGCACGCAGACCACCAGGGCCACGCCGATCATGCCGAAGATTGCCGTTCCCTCGTCCCTGATCACGTGCCGGATTTCCAGGCCCACCAGCCCGAAGGCCAGCCCGGTGACCAGGAGCTCCACCACGTCCCAGAAGGCGTTGCGGGTAACCCTCTCGGCGGCGTCCTGCGGCCGGGAGTGCCTCTGCATCTCCAGGGCGGTGACCACCACGGCGATCACGCCCGAAGCATGCACCTCCTCGGCCAGGATGTATGCCGCGAAAGGCACCACCAGCGTGATGGCACTGCGTGCCACCATCGAGTTCACCAACCGGTACGCGAGGGCAATGACCCAGCCCATGGCGACGCCGACCACCACGGCAAGTGCCGCGCCCACCACGAACTTCAGGACGACGTCGGCCTCCACTTTGGTGCCGCCCACGGCCGCCGCGACGGCCGCCTGGAAGATGACGATGGCCGCGGCGTCGTTGAACAGCCCCTCGCTTTGCAGGACGGTAGTGAGCCTGCGCGGCATGTGCACGCGGCTCGCCACGGATTCGACGGCCACCGGGTCCGGCGGTGCCACCATGGCGCCCAGTGCGATGGCGGCGGGGATGCCGATCCCGGGGATCATGAGCCACGCGGCGCCTGCCACCGTTGCCGTGGTGATGACCACCAGCGCCACGGCCAGCATGATCAGCGTCCGCCACCGGACCCGGAACACGGCCCAGGAGCTCCGCTGGGCCGTGGCGAAGAGCAACGGCGGCAGGAAGATCGGCAGGATCAGTTCCGGCTCTATTTCGAGGTCCGGGAATCCCGGAATGAAGGTCAGCGCCACCGCCAGGAGCAGCATCAGGACCGGATACGGCAGGCGCAGCCTGTCCCCCAGCCCCACAGCTACAACGGTGGCCAGGAGGAGCCCAATAATCAGTGCCAGCTGGTCCATCTGCTGCGGTTCCGCTTAGGCCTGCGGCTCCAGCGCTGCCGCCACCGGAAGCGACCCGTCACGGAATTCGATGGTCCGGCCCGCGGTTTCGGGCAGGTCCAGCACCGCTGCGGCAACAATAGCGGTATTGGCACGGGACGTTTCTCCGCCGCCTTCCTTGGGCGGGTTGACGTCGATGCGCCCTGAGCCCGGCTTCTCCGTCAGGGAACCCGGGCCAAGGATGGTCCACGCCAGGTCCGTGCCGCGCAGGTACTCGTCCGCGTCCGCCTTGGCTTCGGCGTAGGCGTAGAAGCTGTTGGCCTCAGGCACCCCGTGGTCCTTGCCGGCGCCCAGGTAGGACACCATCACGTACCGGTTGACGCCTGCCTGCGCTGCGGCATCCATGGAGCGGATGGCCGCGTCCCGGTCCACGGCGTAGGTGCGGTCCGGGTTGCCGCCGCCGGCTCCGGCCGACCACACCACGGCGTCGTGGCCCTGCAGCGCTTCGGCGATGGCCGGCGTCGGGGCGTTTTCAATGTCCAGGACCGACGGCGTGGCACCGGTTGCCGTGACGTCGGCGGCGTGGTCCGGGTTGCGGATGAACGAGGTGACGCTGTGGCCTTCCCCGGTGAGGAGGGTGGACAAGTGCAGGGCCACTTTGCCGTGGCCGCCAATGATTGCGATTCGGGTCATGGACCCATTCTGCCCCCTAGCTGCAGTTCCCACTGAGGCTGCGGTAGCGGAGGTACATCACACCGTTTCCGAACCGGCGCTCCTCGAGGAGTTCGAGGTTGAGCTCCAGGCCTTCCGGGAAGAAGCGCAGCCCGCCGCCCACCACCACCGGGCTGACGAACACCTGGCACTCGTCCACCAGCCCTGCGGAGAGTGCCGCCACCGCGATGGTGGCACCGCCGATGCCGATGGTCCCATCCGCGCCGTCCTTGAGCTTCTGCACGGCGTCAGGATCGAACCGGCGTTCGATCCTGGTCCGCGGGGTGGCAGGGCGTTCCAGCGTGGTGGAGTAGACGATCTTGTCTGCAGCGCGCCAGATCCGGGAGTAGTCCTGGATCACCGGCGGCTCATCCGAAGGCGGAGCGCCAAAGGTTTCCCAGGCAGACATCACCTCGTACATCCGCCGCCCGTACAGGTAGGTGCCGGCGTCCCGTTCGAGGTCGTTGACGAACGCGTGGACTTCCTCGTCCGGGGCGCTCCAGTCGAAGTTGCCGTTCCGGTCCGCGAGGTAGCCGTCCAGCGAAATGAGGCCCGAGTAGATGAGCTGCGCCATGCCCTATGCCTTTCTTGTACCGGAGGACGGAAGCGGCGAGAGGAGGGCGGCCTGCAGCCCGGGGCTGAGCCCCTCCGGCACGTCCAGGTCCACGTTCAGGGCCAGCAGGGCACGGCTGAAGAAGTTCCGGGCGGCCGCAGCCAGTGTGATGTCGGCGATTTCTCGGTCGCTGAAGCCAAGGTCACGAAGCCGCTGCGCATCTGGATCCGCCATGCCTGCAGCGTCGGTGCTCAGCTTCACGGCGTAATCCATCATGGCCACCTCACTGGCCGGCAGCCCGGCCTGATGGAAGTCCCGGGCGATCGCCGCGAGCTCCTCCTCCCCCATGATGGTGAGGGTCTTCTTGCCGTGCGCCAGACGGCAGTGGGAGGACCCCAGGGCCTGGGCTGCGGCGAGCGTGACCAGTTCGTAGCGGCGCAGCCCCAGGGACGAGCTGATGGCCCGTGTGAGCGCCTCCCAGGCCAGGTAAGCCTCAGGGTTCAGGCTCATGGCCTTCGTGTGGCTGGGGACGTGCCCCAGCGTGCGGATGTCGTCGCTGTAAATCCCTGCCTGCAGACCGTCCGCTTCGGCTTCGGGGATCATGCGGAGGATGGTCATGGCTGGTCCTCGGGGGCAGGGCGATGGCTGACGCGCCCATTGTTGTCCGGGTGCGGGTTTTTGTAAACAGTCCGTCAGGCCTTGCGGTTCACTAAGTACTGCTGGCCGAGCGTCCAGAGGTTCGACACCGTCCAGTAGACCAGGACCCCGATGGGGAAGAACGCCCCGCCGAGGGCGAAAACGATGGGCAGGGCGTAGAGGAGGATCCGCTGCTGGCGGACCAGCGGGTTGTCGGCGTCCCCCGTGGTCATGGTGCGGGCGGACACGAGTTTCTGGGTCAGGAACTGGCATGCGGTCATCACCAGGATCATGGCGACGGCGAGCACGGCGACTGCCGCCGCGTCACCGCCGCCATGGAGGAGGGAGGCCGACAGCGGCGCACCGAAAATGGTGGACACGTTGAATTGCTCCGCCTGGGCGGCCTCCATGGCGCCAATGCCTGTCCCCCGCCCCACTGCGTCGGGGATGCCGGCGAGCACCTGGAAGAGGCCCAGGAAGAACGGCGCCTGGATCAGCAGCGGCAGGCATGCGGAGAAGGGGTTGGTGCCGTGCTTTTTATACAGGGCCATCTGTTCCTGGGCCATGGCCTGCCGCGATTGCTGGTCCGTTCGGCCCTTGTACTTTTCCTGGAGGGCCATCAGGTCCGGCTGCAGTTGGCGCATGCGCCGCTGGGCCCGCACCTGCGCCAGGAACACGGGGATCAGCGCGGCGCGGACCACCAGCACCAATCCGATGATGGCCAGCGTCCAGGTCCCTCCGCCGTCCGCGGGGAGGCCCAGGGCGGTCAATCCGTCGTGGAAGGCCACCAGGACTGCGGACATCAGCCACCTGAATGGCTCCATGACCTGTGCAAGAACATCCACCGATTCCCCCGTTCGACAGTTGCTGCAAAACTACTGCCCTTCGGAGAAACAGGAAAGCCCCCGGAATCTCGGGGGATTCCGGGGGCTTAGCCTGTAGCGGTGGGGAGGCTCGATCTCCCGACCTCACGATTATGAGTCGTGCGCTCTAACCAACTGAGCTACACCGCCACGAATGAGAAAAACCTGCGTCAAGCCGGTCAAAACCGCCTTGACGCAGGCCCTCATTCAGAGCCCCCCACCGGAATCGATCCGGTGACCTCGTTCTTACCAAGAACGCGCTCTACCACTGAGCTAGGGGGGCAACGAAGAAATACTCTACCGGAAGATTTAGCTCCCAACAAATCGGCGCTCGGACAGCTTCCAAGGGCGGCCAGCCGGCCGCGTGAAGGCCTCTCGGCGGGTCTGTTTTCCGCGCCACAGCAGGGATCCGGGGTACGGCCGGGCGCCCTGCACCGGGGTGCGGGACCTCGAAAAAGGCGTCCGACGGCGGCAATCCCGCCACGGGGTGTGGCGAGTCACACACACAACATGCCGCAGCGGCGGCGGGCGCATCCGCAGCAGCGCCGCCGTCGGCCGCCGGCCGTATGTTGTTAACGCAAAAGGATGGGCCGGCTCGAAAGCCGGCCCATCCTTTTAAACGTCAGACTGGCTGGCGTTTACCACTTGCCCTTGCGGTTGAAGTCGCGCTGGCCACCCTCGCCGCGCGGCTTGCGGGAACCGTCGCCGTGGCCGCCGAAGCGCGAGTCGCTGGCCTGGCCGCGGCTGGCGCCGGAGTCGGCGCCAAAGGAGCGCTCAGAGCGCTCGCTGTAGGAGCGTCCGCCACGGTCAGCGGAGGAACGCTCGCCGTCGTTCTTGCGGAAATCCTTTTTGAAGCCGCCGTTGCCCTTGAAGTTGCCGCCGCCGGAGCCGCCGGAGTAACCGCCGCGGTCGCCGCCACGGTTGCCCTGGTAGGCGCCACGGTCACCGGAAGGCTTGCGGCCGTTGTCCAGTTCGAGGTGGATCAGCTCGCCGCCGATCCGGGTGCGGGACAGTGCACGCAGCTGCTCGGGGCTCAGGTCCGCGGGCAGCTCCACCAGGGAGTGGTCCGAGCGGATGTCGATGCCGCCGATCTGTGCGGAGGAGATGCCACCCTCGTTGGCGATGGCGCCCACGATCGAACCGGGCATGACACGCTGGCGGCGGCCCACCGCAATGCGGTACGTGGCGTTGCCTTCGGTCAGCTGGCGGGTGGGGCCACGGGAGCCGAAGCCGTCCTTGGAGCGCTCGCGCTTCTGGAAGTCCGGAGCTGCAGCCAGTTCCTTGACCAGCAGCGGCTGTCCGCCCTGGGCCATGACGGCCAGTGCAGCAGCAATCTCCGCAGCGGGAACGTTGTGCTCCTCTTCGTAGGACGCGATGAGGTCGCGGAACGCGGAGACGTCTTCCGAGGCAAGGGTCTCGGTGATCTTCTCGGCAAACTTGCCCAGGCGCAACGTGTTGACCGTCTCGGCAGTCGGCAGGTGCATCTGTTCCACGGGCTGGCGGGTGGCCTTTTCGATGGAACGCAGCAGGTACTTTTCGCGGGGCGTCATGAAGAGGATGGCTTCGCCTGAACGGCCTGCGCGGCCGGTGCGGCCGATCCGGTGCACGTAGGACTCGGTGTCGTGCGGGATGTCGTAGTTGACCACGTGGCTGATGCGCTCCACGTCAAGGCCACGGGCCGCGACGTCGGTGGCCACGAGGATGTCGATCCGGCCTTCCTTCAGCGCGTCCACGGTGCGCTCGCGCTGCTGCTGCGGGATGTCGCCGTTGATGGCGGCAGCCTGGAAGCCGCGGGCGCGCAGCTTGTCAGCCAGGTCCTCGGTGGCCATCTTGGTGCGCACGAAGGCGATGACGCCGTCGAACTCTTCAACCTCGAGGATGCGGGTCATGGCGTCCAGCTTCTGCGGGCCCATGATCTGCAGGTAGCGCTGGCGGGTGTTGGCACCGGTGGTGGTCTTGGACTTGACCTGGACCTCGGCGGGGTCGTTCAGGTACTGCTTGGACATCCGGCGGATCTGGCCCGGCATGGTGGCCGAGAACAGGGCCACCTGGCGGTCCGAGGGGGTCTGCTGGAAGATCTGCTCCACGTCTTCGGCGAAGCCCATGCGGAGCATTTCGTCGGCCTCGTCCAGCACCAGGTACTGCAGCTCGGACAGGTCAAGGGAACCCTTGGAGATGTGGTCGATCACGCGGCCGGGGGTACCCACAACAACCTGGGCGCCGCGGCGCAGGCCGGCCAGCTGGGGGCCGTACGCGGAGCCGCCGTACACGGGCAGGACGGTGAAGTCGTCGATGTGCTTGGCGTAGGAGGTGAAGGCCTCGGCAACCTGGAGTGCCAGCTCACGGGTGGGGGCGAGGACGAGGGCCTGGGTCTTGCGGGACGGGCCGTTGAGGTCGTGGAGTTCAGCCAGGCGGGACAGTGCCGGCACTGCGAATGCTGCAGTCTTGCCGGTACCGGTCTGCGCCAGGCCAACAACGTCGCGGCCTTCGAGCAGCAGCGGGATGGTGGCGGCCTGGATGGGCGAGGGCTTCTCGTATCCAACATCCTGCAGGGCGGCGAGGACGCGGCCGTCGATGCCGAGATCGGCGAACTTCACGGTGTCGTCCTCGTCGGCGTCAGCCTTGGCGTCGTTTTCAACCTTAGCGTCGCCGTTCGTCTCGGCATCAGCTGCGGGGGCGGCAGCCGGGGCTGCTTCCTCAATCGCGGGGGTTGCTGCCTCGTCGATGGCTTCGGTGGTTTCGTTCTGGTTTTCGGGCATAGGGAAATATTCCTCATCCATAGGGGGCCAGGCGGCACTACCCGGGGGTGAGCGGAGCCGCAGTACGCGTGCCGTGGGTGCCGGGCAAACGCTGACCGGCCGGTCACAGAAGTCCGGCGCTTTCGCAATCCCGTGGCAGGACTTCGCGCTGCATCTCTTGGCTGCTATCCCAGCAGTCTGTACAGCGTTTACTTCAGCCGGCTCTCCCTATGAAAATGCCCGTCAGATGCGGGCCCCAACACTTGCCAGTCCTGCCTCAACAATTGGGCAGGAAAAAGGGATTTCCGGAGTGGGGGATGTTTCAAGTGTAAGGTATGCGCGCCCCGCGTTGGTAATTGAACCGGCGGCGACGGCGGTGAGGTTGCGCACATGGACGCCGTGCCACGGTACTGCAGCCCGGCGTTACTGCCCAAGCCTGCGCAGCAAAGCCTCGAACTTCTTACCGAACTCGGGCTGCTGGAGCCTGATCTCGCCGTCGGCCTCGGCATCCCGGAGCGCTTCCATGGACTCCAGGTCAGGATCGCTGAACCATTTGCCCACGGTGACACCGTGCTGCGGAACGTACGTGCGGTGGATGTGGTCCCCCGCCTGGATACTGCCGGTCCTGATGACCCGCAGGTAGGCTCCCACCCGCCCTTCGTCGGTGAAGCGCTTGACCCACTGGTGCTCCCCCAGCCGCCGCTGGAACGTGGCGCACGGCGTCCGGGGCGAGGTGACTTCCAGCTCCACGTCCAGCCCGATCCTCCACCGCTCACCAATCACCGCGGAGGTGGCATCGAGGCCGGCCACGCGGAGGTTCTCGCCAAACTCCCCCGGCGGGACTTCCCGCTGCAGCATGTCGCCCCAATAGTCGGCGTCGGCCTGGGAGTACGCGTAGATAGCCTGGTCCGGGCCGCCGTGGTGGACCCGGTTGGCCTGGATGTCCCCCGTCAGTCCCAGCCGGTGCACCTTGACCGGACCCTCCGCCGGGCGCTTGTCGATGGCGGTCACGCCCACGTTTGAGGCATCCGGCAGGAGCTGGTGGACGCGACAGACGGCAAGCAGTGAAGCGGTTTCCATGGCTCCAGTCTAGGGTCCGGCCCTTGGGCTCATATTGTGGGCAGTTCTCCCCTGTTTCAGGCTCGCAGCGGGCACGGGCAGGGGCTACGCTGATGTGCAGATCACAACTTGGGGTGCAGCGCTGTGCCCAATTCACGTGGATGACTGAGGGGGACGCCGTGGATCCAGACGATAAAGGTCCAAAGAACGAGCCGGACAACCAACCGGGCAGCAACGCCGGCAACGGCCAGCCGGGCGGCGATGCCGAGTCCCCAGATGGGGGCAATACCCCCAAACCTCCCCCGTGGCAGGTGCCCAAGCCGGAGCTCCGCCCCGAGCTCCTCAACGAACCCGTCACCCCGGTGGACCCGTTCGCCCGTGACCGGGAGAAGCAGCAGAACGAGGCAGTGGCCCGCAAGAAGCGCTCCCAGCGGCGCACCGTCGTCGTCGGCCTGGGCGTGACCGCCCTGCTCGCCGGCACCATCACCGCCGTCGTGGCCAGCAACCAGGACGATCCCGAATACGCCCAGGTGTGCTTCAACGACGAAACCGGCGAACGCGTAGAGGACGCCAGCTGCAACAGCTCGGCGGGGCGCAGCGGCGGCATCTACGCGTGGTACTTCTACTCCCGTGGCGCCTCAGTGCCTGCCGTGGGGCAGAACCGGTCCACCGCACCGAACTACACCCGGACCATGCCCAGCGGCGCGAAGGCCTCCACCGGCTACAGCAGCAAGGGCGGCACCGTCAGCCGCGGCGGATTCGGCACCAGCGCCAAGAGCGGCACCAGCGGCGGCAAGAGTTCGGGGGGCTGAGCGTGAAGCGGTTGCTGTCAAACCCACGCCCGGGCTGGAAACAGAAAATTGAAGAACAGGGCCTGGTCTTCTCCACCACCACCATGGATGACGGCCGGAAGATCGAATACTGGAACGAGTCCGCCTACTACGAGTTCACCGAAGATGAGGTGGAACGGCTCGAGGAAACGGCCGAGGAAATGCACCGCATGTGCCTCGAGGCCGCCAAGTTCCTGGCCACCGGCGCCATGGGCCCTATCGGTATTGGCCCGCAGGCCCTGGAGCTTGCCGCCGAGTCGCTCCAGGCCGGCGACGTTGATGTCTACGGCCGGTTCGACTTCATCTACGACGGGCAGGGCGGCCCGGCCAAGATGCTCGAATACAACGCGGACACCCCCACCGGCCTGATCGAGGCTGCGGTGGCCCAGTGGTTCTGGCTCCAGGACGTGTTCCCGGAAAAGGACCAGTGGAACGGCATCCATGAAGCGCTGATCCGGCAGTGGAAGAAGTTCCAGTACCGTACCGGCATGTCCACCCTGCATGTGGCCCACTCCGAGGTGGAGGAATCCGGCGAGGACTGGATGACCGCCGCCTACATGCGGGACGCCGCCAGCCAGGCCGGCTGGACCACCATCGGCATCAACATGTCCGACATCGGCTGGGACCCCAACCTGAACAGGTTCGTGGACATGGACAACTTCATGATCAGCACCATCTTCAAGCTCTACCCGTGGGAGCTGATGATGAAGGAACCATTCGGACCCCGTCTGCTGGAGCGTGCCCATAACCCGCGCTGGGTGGAACCGGCGTGGAAAATGCTGCTCTCCAACAAGGCGCTCCTTGCCGCGCTCTGGCACCTCTACCCCAACCACCCCAACCTGCTGCCGGCCTACCTGGACAATCCCGGTCCGCTGAAGGAATGGGTGGCCAAGCCGCTGCACGGCCGCGAGGGCGACAACATCAAGATCCATGCACCGGGAATCAGCCTGGAACAGCCCGGCGGGTACGGCCGGGAAGGCTGGTGCTACCAGCAGTACCAGCAGCTGCCCGACTTTGACGGCAACCATCCGGTGCTGGGCCTGTGGGTGGTGGACGGCGAATCCGTGGGCTGCGGCATCAGGGAATCGGACGGGCCCATCACGGACTACTTCTGCCGCTTCGTACCGAACACCATCGACGCGCCCGCACCGCTGGGCGCCGGAACTTCCTCCAGCAAGGCAGGTATCACCCTATGAGCACAGACATGACGACGGCGGGAGGCCAGGGCGGCCCGTCCGGCACCACCGTCCAGGCCAAGGGCCTGCGCGCCGGCATCCTGGACCTCGGCGACTCCGTCATGCTCGGCCTCGCCTCCACGGCACCGGTGTACTCCCTCGCCGCGACGCTGGGCCTGATCGTGGCGGTCAACGGCAACTACACGCCGTTCGTGCTGCTGCTCGGGTTCATCCCGGTCCTGTTCATCGCCTACGCCTTCCGGGAACTGAACAGTGCCATGCCGGACTGCGGCACCACGTTCACCTGGTCGCGGCGGGCCTTCGGCCCCTGGGCGGGCTGGATGGGTGGCTGGGGTGTGGCGCTCGCCGGCATCGTGGTGCTGGCGAACCTGGCCCAGGTGGCGGGGCAGTACCTCTGGCTGCTCATCGGTGACGGATCCCTGGCCCAGAACAAGCTGGTGGTCACCGGCACGGGTGTGCTCTTCATTGTGCTGATGACGCTCGTGAACTACCGGGGCATCCGGCTGGGCGAGCACGTCCAGCGGGTGCTGACCTACGTGCAGTACATCGCCCTGGGCATTTTTGCTTTGGCGATTGTGATCAGGATTGTGGGCGGCCCGCCAGAGGGGCAGGCGTTCGACTTCGAGTGGTTCAACCCGGTGGGCGCGTTCGCCGACCCCGGCGCCGTGGTGCATGGTGCCCTGCTGGCCCTGTTCATCTACTGGGGCTGGGACACCTGCCTGGCCCTGAACGAGGAAACCGAAAACCCGTCCAAGACCCCCGGCCGCGGCGCCGTCATCTCGGCGTTCGTGCTGGTGGCCATCTACGTCTCCGTGGCGCTGCTGGTGATGATGTACGCCACCGTTGGCAGCGACGGCATTGGCCTGGGCAACGAGGCCAACCAGGCCGATGTCTTCCTGGCCATGAAGGACGTGGTGCTGGGCCCGTGGGGCTGGCTGATCGTCGTCGCGGTCCTTGCCTCGGTGCTATCCTCCACGCAGACCACCATCCTGCCCACGGCCCGCGGCACCCTCTCGATGGGGACGCACGGGGCCCTGCCGCCCAAGTTCGGCGAGGTGCACCCCCGCAACCAGACGCCCGGCTTCTCCACCAAGGTGATGGGCATTGCGGCCGGGGCCTACTACGTGGTGATGAGTTTCCTCAGCGAGAACCTGCTGGCCGATTCCATCAGCGCCATCAGCCTGTTCATCGCCTTCTACTACGCGTTGACCGGGTTCGCCTGCTTCTGGTACTTCCGCGGGACGCTCCGCGAATCGGCGCGCAACCTGTGGTTCCGCGGCGTCCTGCCGCTGCTGGGCGCGCTGCTCCTCACCGCGGCGTTCTTCATCTCTGCCGTGCAGATGTGGGATCCGGCCTACGGCGATACGCAGATCTTCGGCGTCGGCGGCGCGTTCGTCAGCGGCGTGGTGCTGCTGGCCCTGGGCGTGGTGCTCGCCGCCGTCTGCCGGTTCCTGCCCTCCACCCGCGGCTACTTCCTGGCCAAGAAATGACCGGTGACGCCATGGCTGCCGGCCCCTCAGACGTCCTGGACCTCGACGCCCTGCTTAGCGGCGAAGAGCTGTCCCTGCGGCAGAAGGTACGCGACTTCACCGCCCAGCGGATCAGGCCGGACATCGCCCGCTGGTACGAGGACGGCGTCTTCCCCGTGGAACTGGCGCCGGAACTCGGTGAGCTCGGCGTACTGGGCATGCACCTGGAGGGTTATGGCTGCCCGGGCCGGACCGCCGTCGACTACGGGCTGGCGGCGATGGAACTGGAGGCCGGCGATTCCGGGATCCGCACGTTCGTGTCGGTGCAGGGCTCGCTCGCTATGACCGCCATCCACACGTGGGGCTCCGAGGAGCAGAAGCAGGAATGGTTGCCGCGGATGGCCGCCGGCGAGGTAATCGGCTGCTTTGCATTGACCGAACCCAGTGCCGGTTCCGATCCGTCCTCGATGGCCACCACGGCAACGCGTGACGGCAGCGGGGACAACGCCGGGTGGATACTTAGCGGCGCCAAACGCTGGATCGGGCTCGCGTCCGTGGCCGGCGTGATGGTGGTGTGGGCCATGACAGTGGACGGTGTCCGCGGGTTCGTGGTCCCCGCAGGCACCCCCGGCGTCACCGCCACGCCCATCGGGCAGAAGCTGTCCATGCGCGCATCGATCCAGTGCGACATAACGTTCGACGGCGTCCGACTGGGTCCCGAGGCCCTGCTCCCCGGAGCGTTCGGCCTGCGCGGACCGTTCACCTGCCTGAACGAGGCCCGGTACGGCATCGCCTGGGGCGCCATGGGTGCAGCCCGTGACTCCTACGAAGCCGCCTTGGCCTACTCGCAGGACCGCCTCCAGTTCGGCAAGCCGCTGGCCGGGTACCAGCTCACCCAGGAGAAGCTGGTGAACATGCTGGTGGAAATCCAGAAGGGAACCATGCTGGCGCTGCACCTGGGCCGGCTCAAGGACGCCGGTACCATCCGGCCCGAGCAGATCTCACTCGGTAAGCTGAACAACGTCCGCGAGGCCATCAAAATCGCCCGCGAAGCCCGCACCATTCTGGGCGGCAACGGCATCACCCTGGACTACCCGCCGCTGCGGCACGCCGCCAATCTCGAGTCGGTGCGCACCTATGAGGGCACCGACGAGGTCCACACCCTGATCCTGGGCCAGCACATCACGGGCCTGCCCGCCTTCCGCTAACCCCTCCCCCAACTGACCCGCAGTTGTTGTCGTTTTCGCGGCTCAGAACGACAACAACTGCCAGTTAGTTGGGAAGGGGCGGGCAAAAGGGGACACCCCCGGGAACCTACGCCGAGAAGCCGCCGTCGGCCTTGATCAGCTGCCCCGACACCCAGCGGCCCGCCGGCGACAACAGGAACGCCACCGTCCCGGCGACATCGGCGGGGGTTCCCAACCGTCCGGTGGGCTGGCGGGCAACCACTGATTCCCGCACCTCGTCGGACATCCAGCCGGTGTCCACCGGGCCGGGATTGAGGACGTTAGCGGAAATGCCCCGGGGTCCCAGCTCGCGTGCAGCGGCGATCACGATCCGGTCCAGCGCCCCCTTGGACGCACCGTAGGGAACGTTGAAGGCTGTGTGGTCGCTGGTCAGCGCAACGATCGCGCCGCCGCCGTCCGTTGCCTGCCGTGCGAACGCGGCGATCAGCTGCCAGCTGGCCCGCGTGTTGACGGCGAAGTGCCGTTCAAAGGCTTCGAGGCTGGTATCGAGGATGCCGGAGTCCACGGACTCTGCGTGGCTGAGCACGAGGCCCTGCAGGGGCCCGGCGAGCTCCACGGCCTCCGCGACCAGGCGCTCCGGTACCGCTGGATCCTGCAGGTCCGCCGACAGGACGTGGATCTGGGCGCCAATGGCTTCGAGCTCGGCGGTCAGCCGGACTTCGTCCTCGGGATCGCTCCCCCACGGCATCCGGCCGTCGTAGTCCTCCCAGCCTGCCAGCACCAGGTCCCAGCCGTCGGCCGCGAGCTGGCGCGCGATCCCGGCCCCGATTCCGGCCAGCCGGCCGGCACCCGTAACCAGGGCGACGTTGCGGGCAGGGACCGGAGCCGTGGATTCCATGCGTCCCAGCCTAGCCGCGCCGGGCAGGGACCCCGTTCACGCCGCTGCGTGCTCCGCCCCGGCCTGAGCTTCCCCGGCGCCGCGGTACTTCCGGATGGTGGCGCTGATGACGGCGGCGATGGTGCACATGGCGGCCGCACCCAGCCACGCGTAGGTGTAGTGCCCCGTGGCGTCCCGGAGCGCACCTGCGGCCAGCGCTGCGGCGGCGGCCCCCAGCTGGTGCGCCGCGAACACCCAGCCGAACACCACGCTGCCGTCCGCACCGAAGGTTTCGCGGCAGATGGCGGCCGTTGGGGGCACGGTGGCCACCCAGTCCAGGCCATAGATCACCACGAACACGATCATGCTGGGCTGGACCTCGGCGCTGAGCAGCAGCGGGAGCACCAGCAGGCCGATGCCGCGGAACTGGTAGTAGACGGCCAGCAGGACGCGCGGGTTGAACCTGTCCGTGAGCCACCCGGAGGCGATGGTTCCGAGGATGTCGAAGATCCCGACGACGGCCAGCAGCCCCGCGGCGGTGGTTTCCGGCATGCCGTGGTCGTGCGCAGAGGGGATGAAGTGGGTGCCGATCAGGCCATTGGTGGTGGCACCGCAGATCGCGAAGCCGGCGGCCAGTGCCCAGAACGTACGCACCTTGCTGGCCCGGCGGAGCACCTGCAGGGCGCGGACGGCAGCGTTGGCGCGCGGACCGGCGTCGTCGCCAGGCTGCGCCGGTGCCGCTCCCCGTGACTGAATTGCAGCCACTGACCGCGTTTCTTCCGGTTCAGCGCCGTAGGGCAGGACGCCGGCTTCAGCAGGCGAGTTCTTGAGGAACTTCAGCACCAGCGGGACCACGGCCAGGGCACCGGCAGCAATCAGCAACGAAGCTTGCCGCCAGCCCGGGTCCTGCGCGAGCATGGCGATGAGGGGCAGGAAGACCAGCTGGCCCGCGGCGCTGCCGGCCGTCAGGATGCCGATCACCAGTCCGCGGCTCCTGGTGAACCAGGTGTTGGCGATGGTGGCGGCGAAGACCAGGGCCATGGAGCCGGTGCCCAGGCCGATCAGCAGGCCCCAGGTCAGCAGGATCTGCCAGGACTGGTTCACCAGGACGGTGAGGGCGCTTCCCATGCCGATCAGCACTAGCGCCGTGGCCGTCACGGCCCTGACGCCGAAGCGTTCCATCAGGGCCGCGGCGAACGGTGCCGTCAGGCCGAACAGGACCAGGTTGATGCTGACCGCCGCGGACAGGACGGTGGTACTCCAGCCGAATTCCTGCTGCAGCGGGACCATGAGCACTCCCGGCGCTGCCCGGAAACCGGCTGCGCCCACCAGGGCGAGGAAGGCCACTGCCGCCACGATCCAGGCGGGGTGCAGCCGGCGGGGAGGACGTGCCTGCTCCGCGCCGTTGGGGCGTTCCGGGGCATCGGCCGCCTGCTCGTCGGGGACGGCCGTTTCGTCGGGCAGGGTGCTCATGCAGCGGTTCCGTTGTGGGTGGCGGTGGCAAGGGCCACGGGCGTTTCGGACCGCGTCTGGCTGTGCCAGCTGGTGTTGGCGGCGGTGAGCTGCTGTCCGCAGGACGTGCAGGTATCGGCGGACGTGGTGCGCTGCCCGCAGTCCGAATGGATCACGAACATGTGGGCCTTCTCCGAGGGTGCCGGCAGGTGCTTCTCCGACCAGATCGTCACAGCGTTCAGGACCGGGAGCACGTCCTCGCCTTTGACGGTGAGGACGTACTCCTGGCGGGTGCGGCCGCCGTCGTCGTAACCCTGCTTCGCCAGCAGCCCGGCGTCGACCAGGCCTGCAAGGCGCTTGGTGAGCACCGAGTCAGCCGCCTCGAGGCGGGCCTTCATGGCGTCGAAGCGGCCGTTGCCGAAGAAGACCTCGCGGAGGACCAGGATGGTCCAGGGGTCACCCAGGATGTCCAGGCCGCGGGCCATGCTGCAGTTTCGGCGGGACCAGTCGGATCGAAGTGGCATGCCGGAAACGCTAGCTGACTTTCTTCAAGAAAGCTAGACCCTGTGTGCGTGATTCAGGGGATCGCGGAGAACGCCTGTTCCAGGTCGGCCACCAGGTCCTCTTTGTCCTCGATGCCGCAGGAAAGTCGCAGCAGGTTCACCGGCACGGCAAGCTCGGTGCCCTTGACCGAAGCGTGGGTCATTTCGGACGGATAGTTCATGAGCGATTCGATGCCGCCCAGGGACTCGGCCAGCGTGAACACCGAGGTGGATTCGGCCACCTTCCGGGCAGCCGCCTCGCCGCCCTTGAACTGCACGGACACCATGCCGCCGAAGCTCCGCATCTGCTTGCTGGCCAGTTCGTGCCCGGGGTGGGACGGCAGGCCCGGGTACAGGACGGCTTCCACCTCGGGGCGTTCCAGCAGCCATTCGGCAACGGCCTGGCCGTTCTCGCTGTGCCGGTCCATCCGCACGCCCAGGGTCTTCAGGCCGCGGGTGGTGAGGAAAGCGTCCATCGGCCCGGACACCGCACCCACGGCGAACTGCACGAAGCCGATCTTTTCCGCCAGCTCAGCATCCTTGACCACGACGGCGCCGCCCACCACGTCGGAGTGTCCGCCGATGTACTTCGTGGTGGAGTGGACCACGACGTCCGCGCCCAGGGCGAGCGGGTTCTGCAGGTAGGGAGACGCGAAGGTGTTGTCGACCACCAGGAGTGCGCCGGCGTCGTGCGCTATGTCCGCGAGCGCGGCGATGTCCGTGATCTTCATCAAGGGGTTGGACGGGGTCTCCACCCACACGAAGCGGGTCTTGTTGGCGGCGACGGCGCTGCGGACGGTGTCCAGGTTGGCCATGTCCACCGGGGTGTTGCCGATGCCCCAGTCGCCCAGCACGCGGCTGATCAGCCGGTACGTCCCGCCATAGGCATCGTTGCCGAGCACGATGTGGTCACCGGGCCGGGTGAGGGCCCGGATCAGGGCATCCTCGGCCGCCAGGCCCGAGCTGAAGCTGTAGGCGTGGGTTCCCAGTTCCAGCGCCGCCAGCTGTTCCTGCAGGGCGTCCCGGGTGGGATTGCCGCCGCGCCCGTACTCGTAGCCGCCACGGAGGTTGCCGATGCCGTCCTGCGCGTACGTCGAGCTGAAGTGCAGCGGCGGCACCACGGCGCCCGTGCGGGGCTCGAAGGCCTGGCCGGCGTGGACGGCTCGGGTGTTGAAACCTTGGTTTTCCTGCAGGGACATGGTGCTCCTTCGTGTGTCTGGTTTCGACGGGCCCAGCCACCGCCGGCGGCCGGGCCAACTGCCGGGATTAGTTGCTGAGGTACGCCAGAAGGTCGTGCCTGGTGAGGATGCCGATGGGGGCGCCCACGAACGTGACCATCACGGTGTCCACGTCGGAGAGCAGCTCGCGTGCCGCCGAGATGCTTTCCAGCGATCCGATGACGGGCAGCTTGGGGCCCATGTGTTCGGCGATCTTGTCCGTCAGCTTGGCTTCGCCGCGGAAGAGCTTGGCCGTCAGGGTGCGTTCGTCCACGGCGCCGAGGACCTCGCCCATCACCACCGGGGGTTCCTGCGAGAGCACCGGGATGTGGCTGACGCCGAACTCGTTCATGATGTTGATGACGTCGCGGACGGACTCGTTGGGGTGGATGTGCACCAGGTCCGGCAGTTCACCGTTCTTGGACTTAATGACCTCGCCCACGGACGTTTCCTCGCCGCCGGCCAGGAAGCCGTACGAGCGCATCCACTGGTCGTTGAAGATCTTGGCGAGGTAACCGCGCCCGGAGTCGGGCAGGATCACGACGACGACGGCTGATTCGGGGAGGTCCTTCGCCGCCTGCAGTGCCGCCACCACGGCCATTCCCGACGAGCCGCCCACCAGGAGCCCTTCTTCGCGGGCCAGCCGGCGGGTCATGGCGAAGGAGTCTGCGTCGGTGACGGCGATGACCTGGTCCGGGACGGACTTGTCGTAGTTCGCCGGCCACATGTCCTCGCCCACGCCCTCGACGAAGTACGGCCGGCCGGTACCGCCCGAGTAGACCGAACCCGACGGATCCGCTCCGATGATCCGGACCACGCCGCCGTCGGACTCGGGACGGTCCGCCGAAACCTCCTTGAGGTAGCGGCCGGTGCCGGTGATGGTGCCCCCGGTGCCTGCCCCGATGACCACATGGGTGACCTTGCCGTCGGTGTCCTGCCAGATCTCCGGACCGGTGGTTTTGTAGTGGCTGCCCGGCGCTGCCGGGTTGGAGAACTGGTCCGGCTTGTAGGCGCCCGGCGTTTCGCGGACCAGCCGGTCCGAGACGCCGTAGTAGCTCTGCGGGCTGTCCGGCGGCACGGCGGTGGGTGTGACCACAACCTCGGCGCCGTACGCCTGCAGGACCGCCCGTTTGTCCTCGCCCACCTTGTCCGGGACGACGAAGATGCACTTGTAGCCCTTTTGCTGTGCCACGAGTGCCAGGCCCACTCCGGTGTTGCCGGAGGTGGGTTCGATGATGGTGCCGCCGGGCTGCAGTTTGCCTTCCCGTTCGGCGTCCTCAACCATCTGCGCCGCGATGCGGTCTTTGATGGACCCGCCAGGGTTCAGGTACTCAACTTTCACAAGAACGGTGGCCCTGATGCCCTCGGTCACGTGGTTGAGTTTGATGAGCGGGGTGTTGCCGATGAGGTCCAGGATGGACTGGGCGTACTTCATAGGTATAAAGCTACCGCTTCCTGCACGCGCCACCCGGCCCGGGGTGCGACGATAAGGCGGTGAAGCAGTTCGCATGGGCCAAGGCTGCCCGCAGTTACCTGCTGCCCGGTGCCGCGCTGGCGGCAGGCCTGGCAGCACTGGCCACAGGCATACTCCCCCTGCCGGCGTTCAGTGAGCTGGCCGGACGGACGGTGCCCATCCTGGGCTTTGTCCTGGCCATGTCCCTGGTCACCGAATTGGTGGACGAGGCCGGGCTCTTCCGGGCGGTGACGGGAAGGCTCGCAGCGCTGGGCCGGGGCAGGGTGTTCACGCTGTGGCTGCTGGTGATCTCACTGGCCACCGTGTCCACGGTCTTCCTGTCCCTGGACACCACCGCTGTACTGGTGACGCCGGTGGTGGTCCTCCTGGCCATGCATGCCGGAATTCCGCCGCTGCCGTTCGCCCTGACCAGCATCTGGCTGGCCAACACGGCCTCGCTGCTGCTGCCCGTCTCCAACCTGACCAACCTGCTGGCCCAGGAGCGGCTGGGGCTGAGCCCGGTGCAGTTCGCCGGGCTGGTGTGGGCGCCTGCAGTGGTGGGCTTGCTGGTCCCCCTTGTCCTGCTGTGGCTGGCGTTCCGGCGCGACCTCCGGGGGCAGTACCGGCCACGGCCCGTCCGCCCGGCCCGGGACCGGACCCTTCTGGCGATAGCCGCGGCCACGCTGCTGGTCCTGCTGCCGGCGCTGGTGTCCGGCCTGCCGGTCCAGTACCCGGCACTTGCCGCGGCCGCTTTCCTCATGGCTGTGTTCGCCTGGCGCCGGCCGGCGGCACTGAAGTGGTCCATGGTGCCGCGGCGGCCCCTGATGCTGACCGCCGGGCTGTTCATGCTGATGGAAGCCCTGCATGCCAACGGCCTCACCGCCCTGCTTGATGGCGTGGCAGGTTCCGGCGAGGACCTTCCCGCACTCCTTCAGCTGGCCGGGGTGGGGGCGGGCGCTGCGAACGTGGCCAACAACCTGCCGGCCTACCTCGCCTTGGAACCCGTAGCGGACTCGCCCGCCCGGCTTGCCGCGCTCCTGATCGGGGTCAACCTTGGGCCGCTGGTGAGCCCGTGGGCATCCCTGGCCACGCTGCTGTGGCACGAGCGGCTCCGCGTTCTGAACGTCCCCGTCAGGTGGGGCGGCTTCGCGCTGGCCGGGATCGTAGCGGTGTTGCTGACGCTCCCCCTGGCCGTCCTGGCCCTGTGGTCAGTGTCAGGGATGCACTGAGGCTCAGGCGCCTGCCGGTTGGTTGGCCCCGCCGGTTTCGCCGGCCTCGCTGGCGGGAAGGTTCTCCCACAACCCCAGCACGTTGCCTTCGGTGTCCTTGAAATATGCGAAGTGGCCCATGCCAGGGATGGTTTCCTTGGCCCGCACCACCGCTCCACCCAGCGATTCAACTGCCTTGAGGGTGGCATCGATGTCCGGTACGTCCACGGTGATGACGGGTGAGGCCAGGTCCGCCTCCCGGTCCATCATGCCCCCGTTGATCGCGCCCGGTTCCGTGGGCCTGCCCGAGGAGTCCATCGGCGTGGTGGTGACGTTGGTGTAGTAATCCATTCCCGGCACCGGTTCCAGTGTCCAGCCCAGGGCCTGCCGGTAGAACTCTGCTGCCCGTCCGCGGTCGTCCGCGGGGATTTCGAAATGCACTACTCCGCCCATGGCGTCTTCCTGCCCTTCCCGGCCGGGCGCGGCGGCTCCGCGCCTCACGCTGGATTCTAGTCCGGCCCGTCTCCGCTGATAAGGGCCCGCCATGTCGCAGGGCCGTGGGACGATTAAGGCATGACCATCGCAGCAGCACCTCCCCGGCTTGCCGCCGGCGCGGACGTGTCCCTGTGCTGGTACCCGGAGGGCTCCTACAGCCTGGCCCGCACCCTTGGCCCGCTGCTGCGGGGCCACAGTGACCCCTCCTTCAGTGTCCAGGGAGACGTCATCTGGAACGCGTTCACCACGGCAGACGGTCCGGCCACGCTGCGGCTCAGCCCGGTGGGGGGTACTGCTGCCGGAGCGCACGACGACGGCCCCGGGGTCCCTGCCCGGGTGGACGTCCAGGCGTGGGGACCGGGCGCCGAACTGGCGGCACGGGCAGCTCCCCGGCTGATGGGCGCAGATGACGACTGGTCCGGCTTCGACGAGCCGGAATTCCATGCCACGCTGCCCCGGATGGTCCGCGAAGCCCGGCGGCGGAGCCAGGCGCTCCGGCTCCCCGCCAGCGGCCGGATGGTCGACCAGCTGGTGCCCATCATCCTGGAGCAGAAGGTCACGGTCATCGAGGCCCGGCGGGGGTACCGGTACCTGGTGCAGCGGTACGGAACCCCTGCCCCGCCGGCCGGCACGTCAACACCCAAGGGCCTGCTGGTGCCGCCCACGGCCACGCAATGGCTGCAGGTTCCCAGTTGGGAGTGGCACAAGGCCGGTGTGGGACCCCAGCGTTCGGCCACGGTCATGCGGGCGCTGCGCTCCGCCGCCGCGCTTGAACGGCTGGCCGGGCTGCCGGCGGCCGAGGCTGGGCTGAAGATGCAGACCATCCCGGGCATCGGGATCTGGACGGCGGCTGAAGTGGTGCAGCGGACCCACGGCTGCCCGGATTCCATCGCCGTGGGTGACTACCACCTCGCTGCGTATGTGGGGGCGGCCCTGACCGGCCGCCGGACCGATGACGCCGGGATGCTCCGCCTCCTCGAGCCCTGGAACGGGCAGCGGCAACGGGTAGTACGGATGATCCAGAGCACCGGCTTCCGCAAGCCGACTTTTGGCCCCCGGATGACCATCCAGGACCACCGCAGGCACTAGCCACCGGACTGAACGCGTAAGGCGGCACGCAAGTGGGTAAGGTTTCCGGATGGATGCGGCAACGAATGCGACCCCCGGTACCAACGAGCCCGAAGAGGACAGCCATGTCCAGCTTCAACTGGCCATCTTCAACGTCACCCGCGAGGCGGAGGGCAACGACCTGGAGGAGATCAAGGCGAGGCTCCGGGCGGAATTCGCCCGCCGCGGCGTCCAGTCGCCGCCGGCCACCTGGCTGGACTCGGTGGCGTCCGCCGCGTTCTACGGGAAGCCGTATCTCGTGGACCTCCCCTCCGCGCTGGCCGCTGATGATGCAGTGCCCGCGCCCACCGAGGAGGTGCGGGAACAGCTCGAACTGCGGCGGGAGCTCCGGAACGAAAAGCTGCCCGCGGGCATCCTCCCCGCCGCGTCCGAATGGAAGCTGTCGCGGGACGAGGTGACCACGGCCGGACCCGCCCCATCGCCGGGCGGGCGTCCCGCCCACAGCGCGGAAGGGAGTGCCGCCGGCTTCCGCCCGCTGCTCGTGGCAGCCGCGCTCGCCGCCGCCGTCGTCCTGGCGTTTGCCGCCGCGCGGTCAACCCGCCGAGGCGCCCGCCGGACAAAATAGGCCGCCTCTGCCAAAGGTAGGGCTGCGCCGCAGGAACGAAGGAAGGGTTACAGGCCCAGCCGGGCCACCGCTTCCTGCCGCATCTCCACCTTGCGGATCTTCCCCGAGACCGTCATGGGAAAGCTGCTGCGGATCTCGACGTAGCGGGGCACCTTGTAGTGGGCCAGCTGCCCGCGGCAGAAGTCGGCCACAGCCGCAGCGTCCAGCGGTTCGGCGCCAGGCTTGAGGATGATGCAGGCCATCAGTTCCTCACCGTACTTTTCGTCCGGCACCCCGATCACCTGGACGTCCTGGACCGCCGGGTGGGTGTAGAGGAACTCCTCGATTTCACGGGGGTAGATGTTCTCGCCGCCGCGGATCACCATGTCCTTGATCCGGCCCTCCACCAGCACGTAGCCGTCGGCGTCCATCCGGGCGAGGTCCCCGGTGTGCATCCAGCCCTCGGCATCGATGGCCTCCGCGGTCTTGTCCGGCTGGTTCCAGTATCCGTCCATCACCGCGTAGCCGCGCGTGCAGAGTTCGCCGATCTCCCCGTGCTCCACCACGACGCCGGACGCGGGGTCCACGATCTTGCTCTCCAGGTGCGGCATGGTCCGGCCCACCGTTTCGGTGCGGTGCTGCAGGGTGTCGCCCTTGCGCGTCATGGTGGACACCGGCGACGTCTCGGTCATGCCGTAGCAAATGGCCACGTCCGTCATGTTCATGTCCGCGATGACGTGGTTCATCACCTCGATGGGGCACAGCGAACCCGCCATCACCCCGGTGCGCAGCGTGGAGAGGTCGTACGAGGCGAAGTCGGGCAGGGCGAGCTCGGCGATGAACATGGTGGGCACCCCGTAAAGGGAGGTCCCGCCGAAATCCTGAACCGCCTCCAGCGCCGCCGCCGGCGAGAACCCGCGGCCGGCGATGATGGTGGCGGCACCGTGGCTCAGGGCGTTGAGGTTGCCGATCACCATCCCGAAGCAGTGATAGAACGGCACCGGGATCACCACACGGTCGTGCTCGGTGTAGCCCAGCAGTTCCCCGATGGCGAAGCCGTTGTTCAGGATGTTGTGGTGCGTGAGGGTGGCGCCCTTGGGGAAACCCGTGGTGCCGGAGGTGTACTGCAGGTTGATGGGATCGTGAGGATCCAGTTCAGCCATCCGCGCCTTCAAGGCGGAGTGCCCGACGGCGTCAGCCCGCTTGAGCAGCTCGGCGTACGTCTGCTCCGCGTCGCTGAGCGGGGACACGGCGTCGTCCACGTCCCCTCCCGGGACCGGCAGGAACACCAGTTCCCGCAGCTCCGGACAGCCGGCGAGCGCCTGCCGGGCCATGCCCACATAATCGCTGTTGGTGTCCGAGGGCGCGGTCACGAGGGTGCGCATCCCGTTCTGCTTCACCACGAATTCAAGCTCGTGGCTGCGGTACGCCGGGTTCACGTTGACCAGGACGGCTCCCACCTTCGCGGTGGCGTACTGCAGCAGCGTCCATTCGGCGCAGTTGGGGCTCCAGATGCCCACCCGCTCCCCCTTGGCCACGCCCAGGGCGAGGAGCGCGCGGGCCAGCCGGTCGACGTCGTCGTTCATCTTGCTGTAGCTCCAGCGGCGCGCGTCGGCGCCCGGCACCGGCGCCGCCTCGATCAGGGCGTCGTGGTACGGGAACCTGGCGGCCACCCGCTCGAAGTTCGCACCAATGGTCTCCTCGAGCAGCGGAACGTCAGTGTCCCCGGCTGTGTAAGCACGCATGCAGGCACGCTACCAACAGGGAGGCGCCAATGACAGCATCCGGATCGCATGTCCGCCGCAACACGGCCGGAAGCGGCGCCGTCGCCCGGTATTGTGAAATCCATGAGTGCACCGATCGACCTGCAGGCAACGTTCATCCCCAACGAGGGCGAGTTCTTCCGCGTGAAGCTGGCCCTGGAAATAGCCATCGACGAGGTGGTGAACGAGCCGGGCTGCATCCGCTACGAGCTGACGGAAGCCACCGAGGAAAAGCTGGTGCTGACCGAACAGTGGGCCTCCGAGGAGGACCTGGCCAAGCATTCGAAGGGCACCGCGGTGCAGGACCTCAACGAATCGCTGAGCGCGCTGCTGGCTGAGCCCGTCAAGGTGGAACGCGTCTAACTAGCCTTCAAAGCAAAAAGAGCGGGACCTCCCTGTGGGAGGTCCCGCTCTTTGCTTTAAGGATTCTTTACAGGTCCGGGATCTGCGAGCCGTCTTGGGGACCTGAGGGCTTGGCCGCAGCTGTTGCCTCTTCACGCTGCTTGGCCACGTGGGCGTGGACTTCCTCCATGTCCAGGGCCTTCACGGCGTCCACTACCTGCTCCAGCTGCTGGGCGTTCAGCGCGCCGGGCTGGGAGAACACCAGCACCTTTTCGCGGAAGGCCATCAGGGTGGGGATGGAGGAAATGCCTGCCTCCGCGGCGAGCTGCTGCTCGGCTTCGGTGTCCACCTTGGTGAAGAGGACGTCCGGGTGCTTCTCGGAAACAGCCGAGTACGTGGGCCCGAACTGCTTGCAGGGGCCGCACCATTCTGCCCAGAAGTCGACCAGGACAATGTCGTTGCCTTCGATCGTCGATGCGAACTGTTCACCTGTGATGTCAAGGGTAGCCATGGAACAACGGTACGCGTGATGCCGCCACGGTGCGTGGCTGTTCGCTGCACGCGTCATCGGGAATAACCCGGCACTGCACATGTACACGGACGCTCCGTGGGCTTAGCCTGTGGTCATCAGCCCCGCAGCGGCACCCGGGAGGGCACCATGGACATCGCGGTTTCCGCGCGTTCCCTGACCAAGAGCTTTGGCCGCCGCGAAGTCCTGCACGGCGTCGACTTTGAGGTGCAGGCGGGCAGTGTTTTCGGTGTGATCGGCCCCAACGGCGCAGGCAAGACCACCACCATGCGTTGCCTCCTGGACATCATCCGGCCCAACGGCGGTGAGGTGCGGGTCCTGGGCCAGGACCCCCGGGCGGGCGGGCCGGACCTGCGCCGCCGCATCGGCTACCTCCCGGGCGAGCTCTTCCTCGAAGGCAGGGTGACGGGGCGGAAGCTGCTGTCCCACTACGAGGCGGTCAGCGGACCGGTGCCGCCCGGCAGGATTGATGAACTCGCGGAGCGGCTGGACCTCGACCTGGACCGGCACACCCGCAAGCTGTCCAAGGGCAACAAGCAAAAACTGGGCCTGGTGCAGGCCTTCATGCACCAGCCCGAACTGCTGGTGCTGGACGAACCCACCAGCGGGCTGGACCCCCTGATCCAGCAGGAGTTCCACGCCATGCTGCGCGAGGCCCGCCACAACGGCCAGACCATTTTCCTCAGCTCCCACGTCCTCAGCGAGATCCAGCAGACCGCTGACACGGTGGCCATCCTCCGCGACGGCCGCATCATCGCCGTCGAATCCGTGACGGGGCTGCGGGAGAGCGCGGTGCGGCACCTCCGCTTCACGGCCTCCCACGCGGCGGCGTCCGACGCCGTTGCGCTGCTCACAGCGGTACCAGGCATCGGAAACATCGAGGTGCTGGAGTCCAACGGCGGGGTCACCCTGTCCGCGGTCCTCGAGGGCGCCATCCAGCCACTGCTCCATGCGTTGGGACGGCTTGAACTGACCGACCTTGTGCTGGAGGAGCCAGACCTTGAGGAGTCCGTGCTGAAGATGTACGCCATGCCACGGAAGGAAGTCCGGTGATGCATCCCGCGGGTACCAGGCTTCCGCTGTTCCGGCGGGCCTTCTTCGACTCGTGGCGCTCCACGCTTGCCTGGGCGGCCGGACTCGCTGCGGCGGCGTTCCTGTACCTCCCGCTGTACCCCTCCATCGGCGGCAGCGACCAGATGCAGGAAATGATCAACGCCCTGCCGGCGGAGATGACCCGCGCCCTGAACTACGACCAGATCGCCTCCGGACCCGGCTACACGCAGGCCACTTTGTTCGGGCTGATCGGTTTCCTCCTCATGAGCATCGCCACCGTGGCCTGGGGCGCTGCTGCCGTGGGCGGCGATGAGGAGTCAGGACAGCTTGAACTGACGCTGGCCCATGGCGTGCGGCGGGTGCAGGTAGTCCTGGAACGCGCACTGGCGCTGCTGTTGCGGGTGCTGGTGCTGGCCGGCCTGGCTTTCGTCATCGTCACCCTGCTGAACGGCCCATCGCAACTGGATATCGACCCCGCCAACCTATTCGGCGCCGTGGTGCTGTTCGCCGGGCTTGGCCTGCTCACGGGGACCTCGGCGCTGTTCGTGGGCGCAGCGACCGGACGCCGCACGTACGGGCTCGCGGCAGGAGCGGCGGTGGCGGTGCTCGGCTACGTCTTCAACGCCGTCGGCCGGCAAAGCCCGGACGTGGAGTGGCTGCTCAAGGTCAGCCCCTACCACTGGGCCTACGGCAACTCCCCCATGGTCAACGGGGCCGACTGGGCTGCTGCCGGATGGCTCTGGGGCATCTCCGCGGCACTGGTGGTGCTGGCCGCCGTCGCGCTTGAACAACGCGACGTCGGCGCGTAGCCGGCACCGCTGGTTCAGAAGCCGTCACGGGTAGCGCTCAGGGCAGGCATTTGGAACCCGGCGTTTGGGGCTACCGTTACGGCCAGGTGTGCGGAGCCGGCGTGCGGCTTCCGGGCAACTGGCTGGATTCACGCCATTCATGAATCCACTCGGGCAGAACCAGGTCCGCGGGCGGCTGGCCGAACTCGCGGAGAATCTCCTCCTGGCTGACCGGACCGGACCTGCTGACCAGGCGGGTGGCGATGTAGGCACGCGCGTAGATTTCGCCGTCGGCCACCATCCGCTGTTCGAAGAAGATGGCCTTGGTGTCCAGCCCGATAATCCGGGTCTCGATGGTGTACTGCTGCCAGAGCTGCAGGGACTTGCGGAAGGCGATGGTCTCGGCCGCCACCACAGGGCTCCAGCCACGCCGCCGCATCCGCGTCCACACGCCGCTCCGCACCATCAGGTCGAACCGGCCCAGGTCCATTAGGGACAGGTACATGCCGTTGTTGACGTGCATGGCGATATCGATGTCCGTGGGCAGGACCCGCAGCGGCAGGGAAGCACTGTCCCATACGGTGAGCGGACGGCGGCGGGCTGAACGGAACAGCAGGAGCAGGGTCCTCAGGAGAAGGTGCATGACTCGATGTTACCCGCTGGTAACTTTGCGGTGGCGGGCCAGTGTGGAGGTCCCTGACGCCGGCTGTCCACGTAGGATTTCCAGCATGACGCACCAACGCTACCGGGACCTGGCCGAATGGCCGCTGATGGGCACGGCGCTCATCTTCCTGGCAGCCTACGCGTGGCAGGTGATCGGACGCCTTGAAGACAGCGGCGCGAGCTGGCTGGAAGCTGTCATGTGGGCCACCTGGATAGTGTTTGCCGTCGACTATGCGGCCAACCTGTGGCTGGCACCCCGCCGGTGGGACTGGTTCGTCCGCAACCTCCACGAACTGCTCATCGTGGCCCTTCCGTTCTTCCGCCCCCTGCGCCTGCTCCGGCTGGTTACGCTGCTGTCCGTGCTCCACCGGACCGTGGGCGAGACCCTGCGAGGACGCGTAGTTACTTACGTGGCCGGTTCCGCGGGAATGCTCATCTTCGTGGGTGCGCTCGCCGTCCTGGATGTGGAGCAGTCCGCACCGGACGCCAAGATTGTCACCTTCGGAGACGCCCTCTGGTGGGCCATCACCACCATCACCACCGTGGGCTACGGCGACCTCTACCCGGTGACACCGATCGGCCGGATGGTGGCGGCAGCACTGATGATGAGTGGGATTGCAGTGCTCGGCGTGGTCACCGCATCGATTGCTTCGTGGCTGGTGCAGCGGGTGGAGGACACGGCGGAGTCAGTGGCCGAGGCCGTCGAAGAACCCGTCCGCGCCGAGGTTGCGGAGCTGGTGGCCGAGATCTCCGCACTCCGCCGCGAGATCGCTGAACTGAAGGAAAACCGGACCCTCTGAACGGTGCCCGCAGGTATGCGGCAGCCGGTTCCTGAGTACGCGGGCCGGCGGCGTCCAAGTAGCGGGCTGGAAAAGTCGGGTAATTCCTACTGATGCCGGGCTGTTCCCCGGCTTCCTAGACTCGGGATTCCAAGGACAGCACCACGCACCGGCAGTTCCCCGGGTTTGCTCCCCGGGCCCTCCGCCGCCATAAGGAGCCCCCCGCATTTTCTGGGTATGCGGCCGGCCTCATCGCACGCACCGCGCGGCCCCCGCTATGGGCGGCCACGCCGCGTCAGATCTTAATTCTTCCTGCCGAAGCCGGCTTTTTGTGCCCGGGCGGCGGGAGCGCACCCGGATGGGCCACCATGAACCAGCCATACGTCACCACCGATCCCAGCAGCAGAAGCTTCGCCACCGACGAACCCCGCGACACCATCACGCCCGGCCGCCCGGCTGTCAGCAACAGGCTCTGGGCTGGGATGGCAACTGCGGCAGTGGTGGCGGCCGTGGGGGTAGGAGCCTTAGCAGGCCCGTCCACCCCGATCGCAAGTTCGCCAAACCAGGGCACGACGACGGCAGGCCAGGTTGCCAATGCCGCACCTGCAGCGCAACCCGCCGCTGCCGGGGACGCCCCGCCCGCCTCAGCCGCTTCTGCGGGGCAGGTTTCCGCGGCTCCGGCGCCGGCACCCCCGGCCGAGGCTGCCGCGGCACCGGCCACCGCACCCGATCCGGCCCCCGCGCCGGCTCCTCAGCCCGCACCTGCACCGGCAGTGGCACCAGCACCGGCACCTGTGGCCGATTCCAACCGGTACACGGTGGTGGCGGGCGATACCGTCGGCGCCATTGCCGGCAGATACGGCGTCGACATGAACGCCATGCTGGCCGCCAACGGGCTGGGTGCCTACAGCATCATCGTTCCCGGGCAGGTCCTCGTGTTGACCGGTCCTGCGGTAAACGTGCCCGCGGCTGCTCCCGCGGCCATCCCTGCAGCAGCCCCGGCACCCGTCGCCGCCGCACCGGCGCCAGCACCCGTGGCCGCACCCGTTGCGCCGGCTGCCCCTGCCGTACGCACCATCTATGTTGCGGGTGCCGGCGGGCAGTCGATGGTGGATGCCTGCATCGGCCCCATCCACTACACCCCGAACGATGGCTACTCGCTCTTCATCACCGAGCACGACTTCTGCGGCGGCTGGGCCCGGTTCTCCGGCATCGGCGTCGGCGAGACCGTGAGCATCCCGGGCTACGGGACGTACAAGGTGACCGGCCGGGGCCAGGTCCCCAACCCCGGCACAACCAATGACGTCATCGCCGTATTCGGCGGCTTCCCCCGGGCCATCCTGCAGACCTGCATTCCGGGGACCACCCAGATGTTGGTGATCGCGCTGAACTGACGGTCCGTCAGCCCACCGAACCTGGTTTCTCAGAAGCTTGTCCGCGGGTCCAAACCTTGAGAGTAAGGATCCGCGGACAAGGCCATGACCTGGGGCGCCGGCTACACCCCGTGGCGCTCCGAAATGTGTTCCACCAGTTCGCCTACGCGGTGTTCGGAGTAGTTGCGGGCAATGTCGCCCTGGCTGATGATGCCGACGAGTTTATGGTMGGCAATCACGGGAAGCCTGCGGATCTGGTGCTTTTCCATCATGTCGATGGCGGCATCCACGTTGGCGTCGGCGTCGATCCAGTGCGGCGTGCCGGAGGCGAGCTCGCGGGCCATCACCCGCCCCGGGTCGCGGCCAGCGGCAACGCACTTGAGCACGATATCGCGGTCGGTGATCATGCCTTTCAGCTTGCCGTCGTCTCCACAGATGGGCAGCGAACCGCAGTCCATGTCCCGCATTGTCCGGGCAGCTTCCACGAGGGACTCATTTTCCTTGATACATCGCGCATCAGTGGTCATGAATTCGCGTACAGCACTCATTGAATCCTCCTTCATCGATGGAATATCGACGCAGGGCATCGGGGCACGTGCGCCGATGGTGCCAGATTACGCCCGGTCCAACACGGATGTCGACGGCGGGCTGCCGCGGCGGATCAGGCGGGAGCTGAAGCGGGGGAAGGTGCCCCGGGGAACGAAAAAACCTCCGGAACCTGTTGGTTCCGGAGGTTTCCCCTTGGGTGGCAGATGAGGGATTCGAACCCCCGTAGGCGTTGCCAGCTGATTTACAGTCAGCCCCCTTTGGCCGCTCGGGTAATCTGCCGAACTTCATAAGAAGACCCTGGCTACAGTCTGTGAAACACACCTTTTCTGTTTCCAGTCCGGTCCGTTCCGCTTCCAGTAACCGCGGGCAAGACAACTTTACAGAACTTCCGCCCAAGAATCGAATCGGGTGGCCCGATGCCCTGAAAAGCCCGGAACGGCGGGGGAAAGGGGGTCGCTTCAGGCCTCGCCAGCAATCCTTCCGGCCACCCTGGCCTCAAACTTGATGGCCTGCTCCTCGGTGATCTGGTTCAGCTGCACGGCCCGCAACAGGTCCTCGCTGACTCCTGCCATGCGGGAGGATGCATCAGCCACCGGACTGAAGACGATGGACGCCGCTACAGCTGCCGCCGCTACGGACGTTGCTGCGGTTGCCACTGCTCCTGCAGCCGCCGAAGTGGTCCGGGTGACGTAACTGACGGCCTTACGGTGCATGGTTGTTCCCTTCGCGACTTTCCAACACGTACAACTGTTCCCACCCCGCCTTCGTTCCCTCCGGGTGTCCGCTGAGAGGGAACTGTGAATCTTCGGACCCCCGGTAAGAAGCAACCGTACTAGTCTGGAATGCAGTGAATAGTGCCCTGTCCGCGGACGGGGCTCCAGCCGGAATAAGGAGAGTCATGGCAGGCGAGTCAACGTTCGACGTCGTAAGCAAAGTGGACAAGCAGGAAGTGGCCAACGCCCTGAACCAGGCCCAGAAGGAACTGGCCCAGCGATACGACTTCAAGGGTGTGGGGGCCGAGGTGGACTTCAGCGGCGAAAAGATCCTCATGAAGGCCAACTCGGAAGAGCGCGTCCTTGCCGTGCTGGATGTCCTCCAGTCCAAGCTGATCCGCCGCGGCATTTCGCTGAAGTCCCTGGACACCGGTGAGCCCTACCCCTCGGGCAAGGAGTTCCGCCTGGAGTCCACCATCAAGGAGGGCATCGCCCAGGACCTGGCCAAGAAGATCAATAAGATCATCCGCGACGAAGCGCCTAAGTCCGTCAAGTCCCAGATCCAGGGCGACGAGCTGCGCGTGACGTCCAAGTCGCGCGACGACCTTCAGGCCACCATGGCGCTGCTGAAGGACTTCGATGAGGCCGACCTGCAGTTCGTGAACTTCCGCAGCTGACCGTCCTGCGGCCATCTGGCCGCCACCGTTATCGACGCGCAGATGTTCTGCCGCTGCGCAAAAAGGCCGGCGCACCCCGTTTTCCGGGGGCGCCGGCCTTTTTGCGCGTCATGGACGGATTCGCGCGTCGCCTGCCTGCCTGCCTGCCTGCCGACCAGTCAACTGCAGGAGACAGGCGTCCAACGGCGGGATGCCCGCTACTGCAGCGGCCGGCCCGCCATGCGTTCCAGCCGCGCGATCCGGTCCCGCATGGGCGGGTGGGTGGCGAAGAGCTTGTTCATGGCACCGCCGCGGAACGGGTTGGCGATCATCAGGTGTGAGGCGTTGACCAGCCGCTGGTCCGGCGGCAGCGGAACCATGGTGACGCCGCGCTCGATCTTGGCCAGGGCTGAGGCGAGCGCCAGCGGATCTCCAGTGAGCTGCGAACCGTCCTCGTCGGCGTCGTACTCCCTGGTACGGGAGATGGCCATCTGGATCAGCGACGCCGCAAAGGGCGCCAGCAGGGCCATGGCGATCATGGCCAACGGGTTGGTGTTGCGCCGGTCGCCGCCGCCGAAGAAGAGCAGCATCTGCCCCACCGACGTGATGACGCCCGCGACGGCGGCCGCTACCGATGAGGTGAGGATGTCGCGGTTGTAGACGTGCATGAGTTCGTGGCCCAGGACGCCGCGGAGTTCGCGGGCGTCCAGGAGCTGCAGGATGCCTTCGGTGCAGCAGACGGCGGCGTTCTGCGGATTGCGGCCGGTGGCGAAGGCGTTGGGGTTCATGGTGGGCGAGACGTAGATCCGCGGCATGGGCTGGTTCGCCCGGGCGGACAGTTCCCGCACTATCTGGTACAGCTGCGGCGCCTGGGCTTCGGAGACTTCGAAGGCCTGCATGGAACGGATGGCGATCTTGTCGCTGTTCCAGTAGCCGTAGAACGTGGTGCCGACGCCCACGAGTGCCATGATCCAGATGGGCGCCGAGCTGCGCGTCCCCGCCCCGATCAGTGCGCCCAGGGCAAGCAGGACCGCCCAGAGCACGCCGAACAGCGCCGCGGTCTTGAGCCCGTTGTGATGTTTGTGCACGATTCCTCCTTACTAAGGGAACGGACCGCCAGGGAGCCGGGTTCCGCGCGTCGTAGCGGCGGAACCCCGGCTGCAGCTTCGCCGCGGTCCAGGCCCCCACGATGCAGGGCAGGCCGCCGAAAAGCAGCACCCAGCCCTCATTGAGGATCTTAGTGGCGCCGCCAGCCAGGAACTCGCCAACCCGCGGCCCGCCGGCCACCACCACGACGAAGGCACCCGTTGGAGATCAGCCGCGCCCGGTTTGGATGCCAGGGAGGGAACCGGGCCAAACCGGACGGGTCATGACCGTCCAACCAGAACTGCCTCAGTGCATCGAGAGGGTCTCGCGCTGCCTGCCGTGAGTGTCCAATTCGTCGTCCGTTTCCGCTGGGGCCTGCGTGTCCCCGGCGACGGACGGCGACAGGCTGGACGCCTTGTCGTGGCTCCGTCCGATGACAGCGGTGGCAATGGCATTTCCCAGGATGTTGGTGGCGGTTCGTCCCATGTCCAGGATTTGGTCGATCACCAGCAGGACGCCTATGCCGGCCGCGGGGATGCCGAAGGCGGGGACGACGGCGGCCACGACCACGAGCGAACCGCGCGGGACGCCGGCCATGCCTTTGCTGCTGAGCAGCAGCATCCCGGTCATGGCGATCTGCTGGCCGAGGTCCATGTCGATGCCGTAGGCGTTGATGAGGAACACGGAGGCGAACGTCATGTACATCATGGAGCCGTCGACATTGAAGGAGTAGCCCAGGGGAAGGACGAAACCGGTGGTTCGTTTTTCGATGCCGAACTTGGTCAAACCCTCGATGAGCTTCGGCAGCGCCGCTTCGCTGCTGGAGGTGGCGAAGGCTATGAGCATGGGCTCACGCACGATCCGGACCAGGCGGAACGCTGCCCGTCCGAGGCAGGCAACGGCGACGGCGATCATGAGGACCCACAGAACCGAGAGGGAAGCATAGAATCCGCCGATGAACGAGGCATAGGTGGCAAAGGCATCGAGCCCTTTGGCCGTGAAGGCGGACGCGATGCCGGCAAATACACCCACCGGAGCCGCAAGCATCACATATCCGGTGACCTTGAGCATGACGCCCATGAGTTCATCGACAGCGTCAGCGATGGAGGAACGGCCCTTCTTGCGAAGGTTCAGCAAGGCTATGCCGAAGAGCGCCCCGAAAACGAGGATCTGAAGGGGGTTATTGGCAGTCAGGGCAGCGAAAACGCTGGTGGGGATGATGTGGGTAATGAACTCCGCGTAATCAAGGGGCTTCGACTCAATCCCTGCATCTCCACCTGGCAGCAGATGCAGGCCCGCGCCCACATTGAGCAGATGCGCGCTGATGAAGCCGAAGGCACCCACCAGGACGGAGGCGGACAGGAACCAGATCATGGAACGGCCGAAGAGTTTGCCCACGCCGGCTGATTTGGCGGCACCTGCGATGCCCGAGACAAGGGTGGCGAAGATCAGCGGAGCGATGATCATCTTGATCAGGTTCAGGAACATGTGTGTAACGGTGTCCAGAACCGTCACGACCGATCCGCGGGCGTCCGCGGGGAGCAGCCAGTGGAACAGCAGACCGCCGACTATTCCGAAAATCAGTGCGGCGAGGATCCACATGGTTGATTTATTTTTCATATCCATCCTTGGGTAAATGCCGGGAAGTCGGTCCCGGGGCCGGAACGGTCCTCGTCGCTGAGGTCCGCTTCTGTGTCATCGGCTCTGGAAAATGCAGGCACGTTCATTTGCCCCCTGATACAGAAGCCCAGGGGACGATTCGGGCGGGTGGTGGGCCCACGCCCGCAGGGTTCCCTGGCCGAGCTTGCGAGGCTAGGGGGCGGGTGGGGACTATTTGCTGAGGTTGGCGAGCCGTTCGGGGCTCAGGAGTTCCTGGAGTTGGGTGGCGGTGAGGAGTCCGTGTTCCAGGACCAGCTCGGCCACGCCCTTGCCGGTGGCGAGGGCTTCCTGCGCGATGGCGGTGGCGGTGGCGTAGCCCAGGTGGGGGTTCAGGGCGGTGACCAGGCCGATGGATTGCTCCACCGTGAGCCGCAGGTGTTCGGTGTTGGCGGTGATTCCCCGGAT